>NZ_JAAVUQ010000040.1 GCF_018449515.1 Caballeronia sp. dw_19
ACGCCGAAAGCACTAACCCCTGACCACAAACCCTGACAACCAAGCCCCCCCGCACCAGCCCCCCAAACCCCGTCCACCGGCGCGAGCGCCCCCCCTGCCCCCCAATCACGTCTCCACGTCTTCCAGGCTGAACAGCTCGGTCTGGTCGTTGTACGAAAACACCTCGCCATAACGCCCCCAATTGATCACCGAATCCAGCGTATCTTCCGCGGCGCCATCGGTCAGGAAATCCTCCAGCTCCTGTTCAAAGCGCACCCGCGGAGCCCGATGTCCCGGTCGCTCGTTCAACACCTTCTTGATGCGCGCGGCCAGCGGCACGTGCTTCAACAAATGCTCGGCGAACATCATCTTGCGTTCATGAGTGCCCAGGTCGGCGAACACATGAGCCGAAGGCGTCAGATAAATATCCCCTTCGCGCAGTTCGGCGAAACCCAGGTGCTGCAACATTTCCGCGATCGGGAACAGGTCATCAACTTCCAGGTGCAGCGAACGCGCGATCACCGGCATGTCCGCGCGCCCGTTATACGGCGCCGCCGCGAGCGTTTCAATCAGGCCGGCCAGCAGGTTGGTCGACACATGCGGTAACCGGCTGCCGAACTCAAGCGTCTGCTTGGTCGCCTCGCCGGATTGCCGCGCGGTCATCTTGGCGTAGATCTCATCGACGAGGGATCTGAACGCCGTGTCCAGCCGATTGCGAGGATGCTTGAACGGCACCTGGATCTCGGCGATCACCCTGCCCGGATTCGACGACAACACCATGATCCGATCG
Source organism: Caballeronia sp. dw_19 (assembly GCF_018449515.1). Classification (GTDB taxonomy): domain Bacteria; phylum Pseudomonadota; class Gammaproteobacteria; order Burkholderiales; family Burkholderiaceae; genus Caballeronia. The sequence continues at coordinate 770 of NZ_JAAVUQ010000040.1, forward strand.
CACATGAACACCGCTTCTTCAATGTTATGCGTCACGATCAGCACCGACTTGATCGGCATCTTGCCCTGCGTCCAGAGGTCAAGCAGGTCGGTACGCAAGTTCTCGGCCGTCAACACGTCGAGCGCGGAGAAGGGCTCATCCATCAGCAACAACGTGGGGTCCACTACCAACGCGCGTGCAAATCCCACCCTCTGACGCATCCCGCCCGAGAGTTCACGCGGATAAGCGTTCTCGAAACCGTCCAGCCCGATCAGATCGATTGCGGCAAGCGCTCTCGCACGTCGAGGCGCAGCGCCCACTCCCTGCGCCTCCAGTCCCGCTTCCACGTTCTGAAGCACTGTCAGCCACGGGAACAGCGCGAAGGTCTGGAACACCATCGCGACGCCGTCGGCGGGACCTTCGAGCGGCTTGCCTTTATAAGTGACGTCGCCGGTGGTCGGCTCGATCAAGCCCGCAATGATCCGCAATAGCGTCGACTTGCCCGAGCCCGAACGCCCGAGCAAGCCGACGATTTCACCCTCGCGCAAGGAGAGATTGACGTCGTCGAGCACGAGCAGGTCGCCCTGGCTTTTCTTGAAACCCCGGGACACGCCCTTGACGCTCAGGATCTCTTGGGCCGCACGGGGAGCAGGGCTTGTCGGCGTAGCGGGGGAGGCCACGTTGAAGTCTGAATTTGGCATGGAATGGATCCTCAATCGACTCGAAGCCTGGCTTCGGCAAAGGTGAACATGGGGCGCCACAGCAGGCGGTTGAAAAGCGTGACGAACAACGACATGACGGCGATGCCCAGGATGATCTTCGGATAGTCGCCCGCGGCGGTGGTCTGCGCGATGTAAGCGCCGAGGCCATGCGCGGCCACCTTGGTGTCGCCCCACTGCACGAACTCGGCGACGATACTGGCGTTCCACGCACCGCCTGAAGCGGTGATCGCACCCGTCACGTAATACGGGAAGATGCCCGGCAGCATGGCCTGGCGCCACCATTGCCAGCCGCGAATCCGGAAGTTGGCCGCCACCTCGCGGTAATCGTTCGGGTAAGCCGTCGCGCCCGCGATCACGTTGAACAGGATGTACCACTGCGTACCGAGCACGATGAGCGGCGACAACCAGATATCGGGGTTCAGGTGAAAGCGGACAATCACGATCACGAAGATGGGAAACAACAGGTTCGCCGGAAACGCCGCCAGGAATTGTGCGAGCGGCTGCACTTTCTCGGCGAGCGCGGGACGCAATCCAATCATCACGCCAAGCGGGACCCAGATCACCGACGATATCGCGATGAGGATCGCCACACGTAGCAACGTGATCAGGCCGAGGACCAGCACGTGGCCGACTTCATCGAGATCCACGCCGGTGCGCACGTAGCTGACCACGCGCCAGACCACATAAAGCGTGACCGCGATAACCACGACGCTCCAGATGATGTCGCCGAAGCGCGACGGCGCCCGGCGCTTCGTCACACGCAAATTCGCGCGATCGAACGAGGGCATGCGCAGCGGGACGCGGGCGGCGGTGGCGAAGACCCAGCCGGCCGGCACGAGCAAGCGGTGAATCAGATGTGTGCGTCGAACCAGGCCAAGCACCCACGACTCCGGGGCGACACCGGAACTGGTTGTTTCCATGCGGAACTTGTCGGCCCAGGCAACGAGCGGACGAAACAGCAGCTGGTCGTAGCCCAGGATCACGACGGTCATCGTGAGGATGACCCAGCCTACCGCGCCCATGTCCTTTTCGGTGATCGCCTGCGCGAGGTACGCACCTATGCCCGGCAGCGTAATCGTATTGTTGCCAACCGTGATTGCTTCAGAGGCAACCACGAAGAACCAGCCGCCTGACATCGACATCATCATGTTCCAGATGAGGCCTGGCATCGAGAAGGGAACTTCCAGTTTCCAGAATCGTTGCCATGCGGTCAGGTGGAAGCTGCGAGCGACTTCCTCCAGGTCTCGCGGCGTCGTGCGCAACGACTGGTAGAAACTGAACGTCATGTTCCACGCCTGGCTCGTGAAGATCGCGAAGATCGCCGCGCATTCGGCACCCGCCACGCGCGTCGGAAACAGCGCGATGAAGAACGTGACCGTGAACGAGATATAGCCCAGGACCGGAACCGACTGAAGGATGTCCAGGATCGGAACCAGCACTTTTTCCGCCCGGCGGCTCTTGGCCGCGAGGGTGCCGTAGATAAGCGTGAAGACCAGCGAAGCGATCATGGCGGCGAGCATACGCAAGGTCGTGCGCAGCGCGTATTCAGGCAGGTTCGATGGCGCGAGCGAGATCGCCTGGGCCTTAAGCGTGGCGATAGGAGCCATGGTCTGATGGAAGCCGATAGCCGCCATCGCAATCAGGCAGATGATCAGGGGGAAGGCGACGAAGTCCCATCGATTAGGCAAGAGCCGCCAGGCAGACGCGTTAGCCGTGCGGTTCAGGTTGAATCCGAAGTCCATATATTCTCCGAACAGCGATGCTTGAAACATGACGACGTGCTCTTTGAGCTTCGAGCCTTGAATGCCGTCATGCATTGATTCACCAATGCATACGCATACGTAAATAAGAAGGCATTGGCATGCGGCCAGGCCATGATAAAAACATGAACTGTAAGCTTTGATCGTTAAGGAATGCGGCTAAGCGACAGCGTGCGCGCGACTTGTCCGGACATGATTTGTCCGGGTAATTTCGACCGTTCTTTCTGGACGGCCCGACACTACTACAAACCGTGTTTCAGGCACAACCTCGGAGGCGTAACTTGTCCATTTTTGCCGGGCGGGCTGCGGTTAAAACGATCGTCTGTCAAGGATCACGCGCATGTGAGCGCCGCAACGGAGTGCGTGGAGTCGGGTCAGCGTCTGCTTAATGCGTGTGTGCATGAGGGTGCTTGTCGGCTGTTTGAAGGCTGAGGCGCAACGGGAAATTTCGTTTCCCTTACGGATGCCTGGATAATGGAGTGAATGCGGTTTTGCCGGCCTGGCGGTGATATCAGCGTTCACGCTGCCGTAGTGCGATGGCAAGGGTCGCTTGGTTTTACTCAGTGCATGGTTTGGTTCGTGCCGTGTCGATTTAAAAAATTTAGTTATGCTTCATTATCCGGAGCCTTCATTTCAATCGTCAAGGCATATAAAAACGCGCTGATTTCCACCACTTGTGGTGGAAATCAGCGCGGTGAGGCCGGGGATGTTCCTGCCTACGGTCAGGCGCTCATGTGCAGATCGCCGTTGACACCCGCCGGGAAGAATCCGCCCTGCGTGACCGCCGCATTCGTCAGGTAGACGATGTTCAGGACATTCGGGTAATTGCGGCTGAACGCGAGGCCATTGGAATCAAGCGGCACGATGTTCGAGCTGCCTGCCATTGCTCCGGAAATGCCTTGGTCATCGTTGCCCACGTTGTCGAGCGCGTCGCGTGCAGCGGAGATTGCATTAGCCGACGCAATAAGGCCGAGCGCCGGGTTAGCAATACCTTTTGAATAAAGCACCGTGCGCACAAGACCGGCGTGATACGCCTCCGCTGCCAGAATGCCGGCGGCTGCTTCCAGATAGGTCTTGTTCGTGATCAGCGGCGCGGCGCCTTTATAGGCCGTCACGCCGACGTCTTCAAAAATGAAGGCGGCGAGCAGGAAGGTCTCGTCGTTCAGATAAGGGTCGAAGGCCGTGCCCGCGGGAACCAGCCCGGCCGCTTGCGCCGCTTTGGAGAACGCCCCGTTCGGACTTTGATAGCCGACGTCGAGGGCCGGCATGGCAACCGCCGACGCACCGAGCGCCGTGCGCAGGAACGTGACATGTTCGAGTTCGTCTTTGGCGATCTCGTTTGCATACGCCTGGACCACCGGGTCGGAGAAGGTCACTGCATGGCCCGGGATGACCGTTCCAGGCGTGCCCGCACCGCTCACCAGGCTCGCTGGCAGGCCCGCGCCGGTAGTCGCGTACGCATAGAAGGTTGCTTCGAGATATTCGAGGTTCAGTGCGAAGTTGAGTATTTCCGGATCGGTCGGGCCGCTACTTTGCGCCGATGCACCCGAGGAGCCGCCGCCACATGCGCCAAGGATCGTACCGCCGATAAGTCCAAGCCCGACGCCCCCTGCGCTTCTAAAGAACTGTCTGCGTCTTGCCAGCTTGTCGGCGCGCTGCACGAGCACATCCATGACCTTTGAATCTTCTGACATGATATCTCCTTGAACCGTTCTGTGAACTAACCAATACGGCGACTGCGTCCGATGAAAGCCCGAGACGGAAAGAGCAGCGGACAGCAGACGACGAGGCGCCAGGCGAGCTGCCTGTGTCAAACGTGAATCACGAACGCGTGACGAAGCACGACGCGGAGCAGCAGAGCTGGTCCGGCGCCTCTCATGTCACGTACGGGTGGATACGCACGCTGACCGCGAGACGGATGCGTGCGCGATCAAAAATATTTCGAGTGATTACCCGATGAACGACGGTGAATTTTTTCAGATGGTCGTTTTGACGGAATGCAAAGACGTGATCTGGCATTCAATACCGACGTCCATGCCACAGAGGTATGTGGCGTTGCAAGCAGTACGGGATTGACGCGGATGCTTATCGCGAGAAAAAGCTCAGGCCAGCCCCGAGTACGCCGGCCGCGGACACCAGCGTGGCAATGCCGCATACAAGCCATAGGTAAACGCCGCGAGGCCGGTGCTGAGGTGGCAGCGCGGTCACGCTGAGCGCGATCAGCAAACCCACTACCAGCGGCAACATCAGCGCGTTGACCACCTGGGCGGCCACGTTCAGCGAAATGAGGTTGGGCGCAAGCCACACGACGGTCGCGCTGCCAACGACCGAGGCCACATAGACCCCATAGAACCAGGGCGCACTCCCGGGCCGGTCTTCAAGTGAGCGCTTGTATCCCGCCACCTCGCCCAGCCCCCACGCGAGCGACAGCGAGCAGACAATGGCCGCCACCATCGATGCCCCGAGGACACCCGCGCCAAACAGAAAACGTCCGACGTGCGGTCCCACTGCTGTCGCGAGGACATCGCTGATTTCTCCCACGCTTTGAAAAGCGTGTCGCTGACCGTCTCTCGACAGCGTTGCCGCGACCGCGACCAGTACCGCTGCTGTGAGCAACTGCGTGAGAACCGCACCGGCTGCAGTTTCGATTCGGGCCGCGGAATAGTCCCGGGCGCCCAGCTTTTTATCGGCCACGGCGGCCTGCTGATAGAAGATCATCCAGGGATTGAAGGTCGCGCCAATCAATGCAGCCGCGAGATAACCGTAATGATGATCGGAGAGCGGAAGCTGGGTCATCTGGCGAAACATGCCGGGGATGTCCGGGTGGGCGTGCCAGGCGACCGCAAAGAAGGACAGTTCGAAAGCGCCAATGACGATGGCGAACTTGTCCACGCGTTTATGCGAGCCGGTGAACACAATGCCCACCAGGAACGCGGCGGCGAGCGGCAACGTGACGGACCGCGAGACGCCGACCATCTCTCCTATGCCGGCGACCCCGGTGAACTCGGTCACCAGCGAGCCGAGCACGGCGATGCCTAACCCGACGGCCGAGACCCATGCCCAACCAGGACCGAAGTTCGCGCGAACCAGCTCTCCATGACCCATCCCGGTAAAGATACCCAGCCGCACGGTGAGTTCCTGGACCATGTAAAGCAGGGGGATGAGTGCCAGCAAGACCAGTAGTAGCTGAGGGCCCCATTGCGCGCCGCTCTGCGCCGCTGTCACCACATTACCGGCGTCGCAGTCGGCGAGCATGACGAGCAGGCCGGGTCCCCACAGGGTGAGCCAACGCAGACTGGGTGAAACCTTCGGTTTGAGCAGCGAGGAACCAGTCATGCGTTTTGAAAGGAAACGAAGCGTGTAGAGGGTGACCGATTGTATCGAGATTTCGGTTTTCCCAAGCCGGCACATCGTGTCCTTCACGTGTTCTTCGGCGGTCCTGGTTCGTGCCGGAGCTTCAGCTACTCCTGATACTTTTGACGAAGGCCGCGATCGCGGCATCGAGCATGGCGGGGCACTGACGGTGTGGAGAATGTCCGCAAGCCGGGAGCTTGGCGAGCTGTGCCTGCGGCACATGCGACCCGATGGCGTCGATCTGCGCCATGGTTGCGTACTCGTCGTCGTGTCCTTGTACGGCGAGCAGAGGGCACCGGATGGAAGACAGCCGGTCCGTGATGTTCCAGTGCCTGAATTCGGGATTCAGCCAGATATCGTTCCATCCGTAGAAAGCTGAATCGACATCGGCGTGATAACGCGACAGCCTGGCGCGCAAATCGCCTTGCGTGTACAGGGCGGTTGCCTCCGAGATCGCCTTGACCGACACATCTTCAACGAATACATGCGGCGCAATCGCAATCACGCCACCCAGCGCGTCAGGGAAAGCCGCCGCATAAAGCAACGCGATAGAACCGCCGTCGCTATGGCCGATGACCCACATCCGGGTGCGTTCGGCGCTGTCTATGCCGAGGACGTCGAGCAATGCGGGCAGGACGTCATGAGCCTGCCGTTGCATGAAATCGACCGGCCATTTAACGTCCGGTGCGCGTGGGGTCGAGCCGCCATAACCCGGTCGCGAATAGACGAGGCCACGCAACCCCAGTTGTTCGCATAGCTTCTGCGGCCAGTCCTTCCACATGGAAATGGAGCCGAGCCCTTCGTGCAAGAAGACGGCGACAGGAGCATCGGGCTGGCCGGCATTCAACCATTGATACTCGAGACGAAGCGATTCCCGATCGCCCGTTGCGGGCAGATCGGCCAGGCCGATTGCAGGGATGTGCTGGTCTAATCGGTCCATGACTCGCAGCCGGGCAATGGAGAGGGCGGAGAGGGACATTCAGGCATCAAGGGCCGGCTCGCGTGATTTAAATCTCTGGATTTTATCAGTCGCGGTTTTCGGCAGGTCTTCAGCGACCAGGATGTCGCAGCGCCGCAGTACTGGCCGTATCGGCGATGTCGGTCCCCTGCGCTTACGCGCAGAGCAGCGTTACGCTGGTCGGCATTATCGACGCTGGTATCACGTACTTCAGCAATTTGAATGGGCACGGGACCTTCGTGGCGAACGACGGCTCGATCCAGTCGAATCGCTGGGGTGGTCAGGCAGCGAAGATCTTGGCGGCGGTATCGGGCGGCGCGGCGGCTGTGTCTCTCGGCGGTGCCCCGGCACCCGTATTTTCCAACGGGCTATATGTCGGATCGGGAGATTCGTCGACGGCAATCCGGATCGGCATGCGCACGAGGCCTGAAGCCGATGCAATAAAGCTCGCGCATTGAAGCCGGCGCAGCAAAGCGCTTCAAGGAAGGGGCTTTCGTCAAATCGATGATTCTCGATCAACGAAGGCCCTTGGATTTTTCCGGGTCAGTCGGCTGGCCGTCTGTCGGCGAGCGCGCGCTTGCATTCATCGAGGACGCGCAACACCAGCTCCGATTGATAATTGAGGTCGTCGCTGTCCAGAATCTCTTCCACGGCATCGCGGGCCCAGTCGGCATCCACGAGTTCCGAGTGGCGCTGGGCGAGATCGGCTGCAATGGCTGACAGCTTCGCGATGGCGAGCCATTCAGCCTGGCGCTTATGCCTGTCCAGCCACTTGTGAGCCGCTTGTACGTGAAAAGCCGCAGTGGGCCAGGAGCCGTTCAGATAATAAGCGCCGAGGCTTCCGCAGGTAAGCCAGCAGAGCAATTCCACGCGGTCGGTCGGGCTGAGATTGTGGCGTACATCGTTCATGGCGGAGCTCACGAAGATGATTGACGTGTGCCGGACGTTCTGATTCCGGCATGAAAACGATAGCACGCTACGGTGCAATGCGGAATCCTCCATTTCCGCCGGGCGTTCGCCGGCGAACAGGCGCGGCAGCGAGCTTGCTCCCGGCCGAGGGGGCGCCGAGCCATCTCAGCCGGCTTTTGCGTGGCGGTGCCGGGAAAGGCGCTTGAGCGGGGCGCCTTCGTCGGCGCATGGAGGGTCCGGCCTCCACTCCCCGGTCATACGCCTGTTCTTGCCGATGTAACGTCCGCAAGCAACGCCGGGCGGCGCTTCAGGATGCCATCGCCGCAGTCATTTCTCCATAGGACGACTGCAGCCGGTCGATCTTTTCCCGCAGGTCGTCGAGCCGGTACGTGGCTTTGTTGGCCAGTTCCCGCACGCTTTCCAATAAATGCTCGCACAAGGCGGAATGCCGGGCCGCCATTGAATCGAACATCAGTGTCTCCACGCCTTCTGATTGACCCGCTGCCGTCGTGACGTGGACCGGAAGCGCTACCCTCTGGGCCGTCCTCATACGTTCGGTCACGGCGGCGAATTTCTCGACGGGACCGATGGCCGTGAGAAGGGAGGCATCGACTTCATCGAGCGCCGCTTTCAGGTCGAGCGCGTTCTCTTCTATCGAGAGGGTTAGTCCTTCCACCTTTTGCGGCGTCATGTAACCTCGCCTGGCGAGGGTTTCACTTGCATTGACAATCGCGGCTGTAATTGCCGATACCGCCACTCGCTCCGTCTCAACACGGCTTTTGAGGTCGGTGCATTCCGCAATGACCTCATGGAAGGCATTAAGGTGTGTTTCGATCACTGGAGTAGTTAGCATAGTGATAATCAAAAGTGGACAAAAAATGACAAAAAACTGTTTCATGCGTCCAAGTAAGCATGCAACGTGCCAATCACGACAGTGAGATTTATCGAGAACCGTTGCTAGGTTCGACGCTATCGCGCAGAGGCAGGCAGGAGAAGGAAACAATGCGTCTGAATAGATACCATTTCGGACGATCCGATAATTTCGGTCAATTTTGCTTATTCGGGAGCCTGTAGCTTCCATCGAAACGAGAAAATTTCCGGTCCGATTGGCAGTAACGTTTACTGCGTCGAAATAGATTTTTTATGCGTTGCAGTTTTTAAACTGCCTGCGCTCACGGTCGGATACTCTATTTGATAATCCTCAAGCCGGGTTCGAGAAAAGAAACCGATATCTGGATTTTGAAAGTGCGTAAATTATTCACAGATGCCATGAAGGTTCTTCAAAATGGAAACAATTAAAACGTTTGCATGTTTTCGCAGGTATTTCGCCTAATGACCAGAAGAATCAAACCGGTTATCCCACGCCGTCGCATTTTGACGCATCTCGAGAAATGGTGCAGGAATCGCCATGGGTCGAGTGGCGGCTGCTACGCCGGCGGGGATATGCATTCGCGGTTGAAAAAGGCCGCACGAAGCGGTCTTCACGGATTTTAACGCGCGGCTGTATATGTCGTGATTTAAGCCCGATCGGCATATTAGTGCACATATTGTGAAACGCGGCGCAATCCATGGAATGGGGTCGTCCTCGGGTGTGATGAGGCCCGTGTGAAAAACTGCTGATTAAATATCGAAATTTGAAACAGTGCCGTGAATTGATAATGTGCCAGGAAGCCGTGTTTAAAACGTTTAGATAATCAATGTGTTCTGTTTAGCGTTGTCCGTGATGAATGGCCGCTTGAGCCGCATGCTGGAGAGTTAGCTTTGGACCGTGCTGGCTTGCAAGCAGCTCGCCGATGAATGCAGCAGATCGCCCAGCCTGCGTTCGACGCGCCAGCCTGTTCTGTTCTATCTTGTGTGATGTTGTTCAAGCCGCCGGTAGCCTGAGTGTTATCCATGAGAAATCTTCAAACGCTTGCGCGACCAACGTGAATTACGCAAGGATTGTTCTCTTGAGGTTTTACTTACGCGGGCACCCCTGCCTTCCACTCTATCCACCTCACCCAAGGAGCGAAAAATCAGCTATTCGAGCATGTGCCGGGTGAACCCATGACGCAGCGCGTGCGTGCAATCTGGCGCCTCGCGACGCTGTTCGTGCGGGAAAGCCGCGCAAAGTCCGCCGCCGATGCCCCTATCCATCGCGTCTTGCGCTCGTTCGCCGCCGGCGTGCGTAGCCGTGGCGCCACCAGTCTGGTCCAGCGGGTGCCGGTGCTGCAGAACCTCTCCGGTGTGCTGACCATGGCGTCGGGCCTGCTGGCGCAACATCCGGGGTTGGCCGAGACGGCGGTGCGCGTCGCGCTCGCCGAACTGGATACCCTCAAGGCGCCGCTGAAAGACGCGCCGCTGCGCCGGGCCCTGGAGTCTGCGTTGCCGCCCGGACGGGCTGCCGCGTTGATCGATGTGGACGCCAAGCCTGAACGCTGTGGAATAGCGCAGCAGACGCATCGTGCGCTGATCATGCTGGATGCGCCTCCTCGCATCAACGCGAGCGCACCGCCGGTAGCTGTCCGCGTCACGTTGATCCGTATCGATACACGCGCCGAACTGGTGCAAGACCTGGATGTGGCGAACTCGGCGGCGCGTTTGGCCGGGCGTTTTTCACGTGAGGTTCGGGAGCAGAACGTGGGCGCGCTGATCGCACGCCTGACGGAGTCGGTGACCGGGATGCTCGATTTGCGCCAGCGCGCCGCCGATCAAAGCTTTCTCCGCTACCGGTTGCGTGAGGTGAACAACGACTCGCGCGTCGTCGTGCCCGAAGTACTCTGGGATTTTTGCAGCGACACGGCGCTCGTCACGCGCGCCGTGCGCAGCGTGCCGCTTTCGGACGCCGATGCGCTGCGCGCCCACGGCCTGGACCCGGCCCAATTGATTGCCACGTGGATCGAGGTTTTTTTCGAGACGGCGCTCAGCGAGGGCGTGTTCCATGCCGGTCTGGAAGCGGCGGGTGCCGCGGTCAGCATCGAACCGGAAACCTTTGGGGCGCTCGTGCTTGACGGAGATTCGCCCCTCACGTTTTTCGCCGCGCACGAGCGCAGTTTCCTCGTTGCCGGGTCGAACGCGTTGTTGCACGGCGATCACAAGGCGGCTGCGCGTGAACACATGCGGCATGGCCGGCCCGACGAACACGAGACGCAGCATGCGGTGCGTGTGGAAGCGACGTATCGGCGGGAGGCGGAGCGTTTTGCCGGCGATGCCCATCGGCATCGGACAGCCGCCGATCTTTTTACCGCACTGGGCAAAGGACCGCTGGAACACGCCTTTGGCGACGCCCATACGGGCATCGCGTCCCGGGCGGCGTTGCTTGCGCGCTCGGCGCAGAGCATCGAGGAAATGGCGCGGCGGATTGCTCCGGATATCGACGTGTGGCCGATCGCGCGCAAAGTGATCATGCGTCTGGCGCTGGATCAGTTCAGTTCGCATGGCCTCGTCGCGCAACTGGCGAAGGAAGCCGTGCACTGGCCGCACGCGTTGCCGCGCGTGCCGAATCTGCTGGCGGATTGGGTGACGCGACAAAACCGCCGCAATGCGGATTCGCGTTCCGCGCGGTAGCTGTGCTTTGATATTCCGGTCGCTCGGAGCGGGTAAAAATCTAGAGAAGCATTACAAGGAACGTCTGTTGCTCGACTGATGGGACCTCAAACCATCAGGACAGGAGCACACAATGACCACGACACAACCGGCCACTACGCAACGCGACCTCGATAACAGCAAACCGCTTGAGGACTCCGGCACTGGTGGTGACACACACCAGGCAACGAGGCCATCGAGCGCGAAAGCAGAGCCCGGCGAGCCTGACGGCCGCAATCTCACGCAGGACCCAAAGCAGACTGCCGAAGTCCCGCTCGGCAGCGGCAACACACCCGAAGCGAGTGGCAGCGGTGGGTTCGGATCGCACAGTTCAGAGCCGGAAGGGGTTTCGAAACAGGCGCCGGTCGATCCCATGCCCGCAACCAATGACAAGGACGACAAGTCGCCGAAATAGCGGAACCGCGCCCGATCCCTGGAGCTGGTCTGAAAATGAGCCGGTCAGGACACAAAAAAACCGGCCGCACTTTTCAGCACGGCCAGCCGTTTTTCACCCAACCTATGGCGCCCAACTTACCGTTGCCGTGCCCAGATCGCGCCGAGCACGAATCCGATTGCACCTGCTACCAGCACGCCATTGATCGGCTTCGCGATGACCGCCTCACGGACTTGGTCGATGGTTTCGCCGTAGTTAAGCTGAATCTTGCCGAGCACCTGGCGCGCTTTGCCTTCAGCCTGCGTCGCGGTGTCGCCGGTCAAACCGCCGACCGCATCCTGCACCTTGCCCACGACGGTTTGCGCCGCGCCTTCTACCTGATCCTGCACCATGGTGCCTCCCGTTCTAGTTGAAGCGGTTTATGAAGAATCCGGCTAACCGGAGCGTTTTGATTGAGCAGGGATCGTGCCCAGGCGTCATACCTTCCTACGCGGATTGCCCTCAGGCCGTGCCGATCAGCCGCGCGACGATGTCGACGAGTTCATCGATGGAAAGCGGCTTCCGATGGAATTCGAGGTGCGGGTGCGTGACCGCCGGCGTGCGCGCGGCGGCGCTGGATAGCACGACGGGAATCTGCGCGAGGGTATCGTCGGCGGCGAGTGCGTGACATAACGCGACGCCGTCCATGGTCGGCATCATCCAGTCCGTGATGATCAGGTCGGGAGGATTGGCACGCGCGGACTCGAGCGCCAACAAGCCGTTTGACGCCGTACTGACCTCGTATCCTTCCATCTGAAGCACAAGCCGCCAAGTGGTCAGCAGGTCAAATTCATCGTCTACGACGAGGATCTTTTTCATGTCCGCGTGCCGGAGTCCGGGTCGGATGGCGTGAACGGGATCGTGCCGCGCGCCGATAACAACGTGGTTTTGCCGATGAAACCATCCGTGAGACGCAAGCCATTTTCATCGATGACGAAGCGGCGAATGGACGAATCGTGGGCACTTTCGCGCTGCTTGATAACAGAGATGATCCGGTACAGCGAGGTGGTTGTCTCCACATATCGCATCAACACGATGTTCTCCGTCATCGCCGACGCGCGGATCGAGCCCCCATGCGCCATATCGGCATAAAGCGGCAGCTCCTCGGTGAGCAGCGTCGTGATGCTTTCCTGGCGCAGCCGGTGCGTCAATGCGTTCAGGAACAGCCCGAAACGCTCCATGCGGTTCGCCGAATCGTGGAATCCCTCAATCCCGTCCACCACCAGCCGCGACGCGCCCGCACGCTTCACCACCGCAATCAGCTCGGCCGCCAGTTCGTCGATGGCGAGTTCCACCGACGGCCGCCATTCGACGATCAGGCGGCCGTCGGCGACTGCATCGGCAAGATGGATGGACACGGATTCCGCCTTGGCGACCAGCCGCTCCGGCGACTCGTAAAAGCCGAAATACACGCAGCGCTCGCCGTTAGCTACGCCGGCTTCCAGAAATTTCAGCGACAGCAGCGTCTTGCCGATCCCCGATGGCCCGATCAGCGTCGTAGTCGAGCCGTTCACCACGCCGCCGCCGAGCATGGCGTCGAAGTCGGGGAAGCCGAACGCCAGCTTCGACTTCAGGTCCGGCGCTCCTTCAAGCAGCTTCGCGCGTGCTTCCAGGCGTGGGAACGTGACGAGGCCGTCGGCGGTGATCTTGAAGAAGTGGCGTCCCAGCAGATGATCGCGGCCGCGCAATTTATGCACTTCCACTTCGCGCGCGCGCCGCATGCCGGTGGCGAAACGGTTGAGTTCGACCAGGCCGTCCACGAGCGTATGTTCCGGATGCGGCTCGTTGCCCGACAGCGGCGCGAGGATCAGCGTGGTGCAGCCCGCGGCCGTCACGAACGCGCTCAATTCGTGGATGAACTGCGACAACTCCAGCTCGGTGGAACTGAATTCGCGGGCGCTGCGAAAACCGTCGATCACCATGAAACGTGGGCGGCTTGTCTTGATGGTCGACGCGATCAACGCGAGGAAACCGTTCAGGCCGTCGCGCATCAGTTCGTGGTAGCCGGACACGAACAGCATTTTGTCCGAGATAGCGTCGGCGTCGTAGAACGACAGCCCTTTCAGATGCGACAGCAGCTTCGAATGCGACTCCGCGATCAGCGTGATGTACAGCACCGGGTCACCCTCGGCCACGCGATGAAAACCGATCTGCGTGGACAAGATGGTCTTGCCCGCTCCTGCCATGCCTTCGATCAGATACAACCCGCCCTTGATCAGGCCGCCGCCGAGTATGTCGTCAAGGCCGGGCACGCCGGTTGTCACGGTGTTCCGGTCGGAATCGGTTGGGCTGGATGGAGTGGCTTGGTCGGTCATGGAGATCTCGTGTGCCGTCGCTCGGCTCGTTCGTATGTCGCGTAGAAACGGATTATCGCCGAGATGGCGGGCGATGTCGGATTTTGTAAATTTTCATGGAGGCGTCGATTGAATCGACCGGATTAAATCGACCGGAATCGGGAGTTGAGAGCTTGATCCGAGCCCGCGCGGCATCAGCCCTGCCGCATCAGCCTGATTGCGCGCACTTTTCGCGCCCGGTCGCGTTTGTCGAGTTGTGTCGCGCCACCGGCTGGTGATTTGCACTGGCGTGTTCGGGGTGCTATCGGCACGCACGAGCCTCGACGTTTTACGTATCGAAGAGCCCGATGTGCGAGGGTTTGCGCCTGGCGTGGCATCGCATGGCATAGGGACAGCGCGCGTTTTCCAGATCAGCGACGAAACGGGCGCATTCGCCGGCCTCGGCATGGGCTTGAACGGATTGTTCACGGCATTCGTGATGCCGGTCTTGTTGCCGATGGTTTTGCGCTGAATCAACTGACCTGCGGAGAATTGAAACGATCAAGGCCGTATAGGAGAAATTCGGAACTTGCTCATGGTTCGGACGGCACGGAGATGGTCTCATCTTGGCTGGTCGCGAGCGCTGTTATCAGCACACGCGAATTCCTCTCCTGTCTCACGCCTGTCACGAGTACGCGGTTCAGCGGTTGTTCGCGCGCAGGCATTTTTTGCGCGAGTCTTTCTCATGTCCTTGCATGTCTGTTCATTTCATTCACATTCATTCCGTTCAGTTTTCACGACTGCCAGCCTGGTTGCGTTGGGTGTTTTGTTCCAGGTCTCGCCGAGCATGGCGGCAAGGTCCGTCGATCCACGCATCTACTCGGGCGCGCCGTTCGCTTTCAAAGCGGATCGAGGAATCTTTTCCGCAGTGCCGACACACCCGGTCGATGCGCGCATCTTCTCGCCCATCAGTTCAGCCGGCGACCAGCACGCTCGAACGGCCGGTCAGGAGCACGCGCGCCTGCGTCACGATATATAAAACACGGCAGGAATTCCGCAATGCTTATGCAATGCCCCGTTACATGAATCGCTTCATGAATCGTTTCAAACCGGTAAGTGTTTTCAGGCGATGATGAGACTTTAAAAAGCCTCTTCATGCATTTTCCGCTTTAGCTTTTCTATCTGCCATAATTCCGGTGCTTTCGCATTCTTAATTGCGTTCAACCCGGAAATTCCATGAACTCCAACACTACAACGAGAGGCGGGGCACTGGTCTTGGCATGGTTCGTCCTGTGCGGCGCAGCGTGTGCTGCCGGGCCCACAGCGCCCATGCAAGGCAGTGCCCCGGCGGCCGATGCACTCGGGGACTCAAGCGCGCGCCGCAGTCTTCTGACCAACGGCGCGGCCGACGAACCGCAGGCAACAGTGAATGGCAACATCGCGGAACTGCAGCAAATGATTCGCGACGGAAAGGTGACGGAATTGCGCACCACGTATAACGGCAGCTATGGCGCGAGCATGCTGTTTTACCCCGATGAAATGACGTTTTATATTGCATTGTTTCAGCAAAAGAAATTCTGGCGCGTGGTCAAGACTCAAGTGGATTCGCGTGCGGAAACAATATATGCGGACTTTGCCAAGAACAGCGCGGCGCTCGCCGATACCGAGATCCGCCGGACCAAGCTCGAAGCCGAAAAGAACTTTGCTGACCGGCTGATCGCGGTTCAACAAGGGCGCGCGAATCGTCTGCAGGCGGACCTTGATGTCGCCCGGGCGCAGCAAAGCCAGGTCGCCGATCGGCAGGCGGAGCAACAGGAAGCGATCCGTTCGCTGCGCGCGCAACAGGATGCCGCGCAAGCGCAATTGCGTGCATTGCAAACCAAGGTTCAGGATCTTCAACGCCAGTCGGATGTCGACCTGATGCCGTTGCCAAAGTGAAGCGCGCCTGACGGATCAGGCTTCCTTATCTTGCCTTTTACGCCTGCGCTTCGATTGCTCGCAGCGCATTTCAAACTGTGAAAAAGCGGCCGCATTCGCGGCCGCTTTTCATTCCCCGCGCAGTAATGACGCGTCAAAAGTTTTCTGATTGTTCACGTTTATGGGTTGTTTCCGAAATCGCTCGAAAGTGTTTCATTAATTAGGAATTATCCAGTTAGGAATGCTAGTTTCTGCGTGCTAACATGCCGCGCGATTTCGGATTCCAGATCATTTTCAAGATCCAGGTCGAAGGCTTGAGGCGAATAAGGTGGCTGTGAAAATCGGGTAACTGTCTGATGGCCCATCCAGTACGCATTTGTCTCGATATTTCAGTCACACGTCAATTTAAGAATGGTAAACAAGATGTCCAATAAACTAATCGCTGCAGGTCTGTTGTCAATCGGCGCGCTCGCTGGCTGCTCTACTGCTTCGGGCCCGACTTTCAACGCCAACGAGATCCAGACGGCCAATGGCGCGCAGGTTTATCGCGTTGAATGTCATGGGTTGTTCGAAGGCGTGGCAGCATGCGTGAAGCAGGCGCAGAAATTTGCGGCGACAAGCCCGCGTACAAGCTCGAAACCATGGAACGCCTGCGTGCCGCCCCGTCTGAAGACGCGGCCGATCCGCGTATCCTGACGTTCCAGTGCGGCGCGCCCGCGCAGCCGGAAGTCGCACCGGCTCCGGTGCCGCAGGCCGCGCCGGAAATGCCCCGCCAGATCGATTTGAGCGGCGACGCGAATTTCGCTACCGACAGCGCCACGCTGACGGAGAAGGCGAGCAACACGCTCGACGAGTTCGTGTCTGCTGCCCAGGGCGTGACGTTGCGCCAGGTCGCAGTGGCGGGCTACACGGATTCGACGGGTTCGGCAACGCATAACCGTCAGTTGTCGCAACGCCGTGCGGAATCGGTGATGCAGTATTTGAAGAGCCATGGCCTGCGTTCGCAAAACTACACGGCGCAAGGGTTTGGCGCGGCGAATCCGGTCGCATCGAACTCGACCGTCGCTGGCCGTGCAAAGAATCGCCGCGTCGAAATTCGCGTCAGCACGCAGCAATAATCGGTGTAGCTGTTTCAACGCCCCGGACGCTGTTTCCAGGCGTCCAGAAGCGTAAAACCCCCGCAGGCGCGTTGCGCCTGCGGGGGTTTTTTTGATGCCCATATTCGATCTATCGGTTGCGTTTCAGAACAAGGTGAGTTGCGCGCGTCCCGGGCCGCCTTCAAGGGTCAGCAGATGTTGCTTGCGCTCGACGCCGCCCGCGTAGCCGGTCAGCTCTCCATCGGCGCCTATCACGCGATGACACGGCACGATGATCCCCACGGGATTGCGCCCGTTCGCTCCGCCCACGGCTCGCGACGCCCCCGCGGCCACGCCCATCCGGCGCGCAAGATCTCCATAGGTCCAGGAGGTGCCGAACGGGATCTCTTGCAATGCCGCCCATACACGCTGCTGGAACTCGGTGCCATTGAGCCGCAACGGTACGGAAAACACCGTGCGCTCACCGGCGAAGTACTCGGCGACCTGTTCCTTCGCCGCCATGATCGCGCGTGACTTCGGCGTTCCCGTATCGATGAGACCGGCGGGGAAGTGCTTCTGGCCGACGAAGAACAATCCCGTCAGGTAGTCGTCCTCCGCGCGATACGCGAGGTGGCCCAGCGGACTCGGTGCAATGTGGCATTCGCTCAAGATACGTCTCCGGCCAATTTTCTTAACACTCAGATGAACGGATTATCCGTCTTGCCCGCTGGCTTTGGCGGTTCATCGGCGAGTTTCACGGGTAAGCCTGCGTCATTCTGCAAGGCATCGACGATAGCGTTCACCGCCTTTTGCAGCGCGAGCGCCGTGCTCAAGCCGGTCTTGTCGCGTGCAATTTCCAGGTCGCCGGAAATGGAGAGGCGCGCGGTGTCGTTGGCTATCACGAGTGCGTCGCCGTTGATGTTGAGCGTATCGGTATCGTTGGCAAATGGCTTAAACACCTTTCAGTCCTCCAATGCGTTGGTCTTTCAGCGTGTCCGGAATGCCTGGAAATTGCAGCCCGCTCATGGCTTCAAGTTCATGGACCGTCTTGACCGTGTATTCGTTCGTCGGCGTGTTGTCGACCACCACGGCGAACGCCAGGTCGCGGCCCGGTAGATACACTACCTTATACAATTGCGTGGGCACGAGCACATGCGACTCACCAATAGTCTGCAACTGCCGTCCGGAAAACAGGGGCCCCGTGACCACGTAGGCATCGCCGGATTGCTCTACCAGCCGTCGCACGGACTGTTCTATGCGCGACCAGATGCGCCGGTTGTTCGATGGATTTTGCGGGACGACGTTCGCGAGCGAAAACGATTCCGCCATGCTTTGCTTATTCCAGCGATCACCGGCCGGGCTCATGTGGCCGCGATCGTAGCCGCTCTTCTTGTAGTCCGAGAGCGTGGCGCTGTTGCCGGGCGGCAGTTTTTTATCGACGAAAAAACGGTTGGTCCGGGTGTTGTCGCGGGCATCGTCCATGTGCTCCGCCGTCAAGTGTTCCGCCGACCACAACGGCCCGTGTGTCACGCCGGAATGCAGGACAGCGAAGTCGGAGTAACAGAGTTGCTGCGTCGAGACGCGCATCTTCGCATTGGCGACAATGGGCGCGCGGCCACCGGGGCTGAACTGGGAACAGTCGTTGGCCGCGAAGGCGTTGAGGGACAAGGTAGCGCCGAGCGCGGCCAGTAATGGTGCAACATACGGTGCAAAAAGCGTGAAGCGGATTTTCATGCGGCGTGCGGGAGTTGGGTTTCGTCGAGGCGGGAGTATAAGGCGCTGGGGACCATCACGCGACGATGAGATCGGTGGTATCGACGGTATCCATGCTGTCGGCGGCCAAGACACGCAAAACGCGCACGCGATAAAATTCCCCCGCCGTCGCCGCGCGCATGCGTGCATCGTGGGGCCGCGACGGTCCCATCCGACTTTGCTGATTTTTCCCTTGTTTTCCATTTGCGAGCTTCCGCGCCCATGACTTCGATTAGCCGCATGCTTTGTGCTGTTTTAGTTTTAGCTTTAGCCGTATCGATTGCATCGCCCGCTTTCGCCGATGAGCCCGCGTCCTCGCCATCGGTCGCTTCATCTCCGGCACCGTCCGACAACGACGGGCCTGCGTACGGCCCCGAACTCCAGGGCTTCGACTATCCATATCCGGTCGGCCGGTTCGCGATTTCATCGCAGCGGCAAATCGTACGCATGGCGTATATGGACGTCGCGCCCAAGCGTCCTAACGGACGGACCGTCGTCCTCCTGCACGGCAAGAACTTTTGCGCGGCGACGTGGAAGGAGAGCATCGACGTGCTCACCGACGCGGGGTACCGCGTGATTGCGCCGGACCAGATCGGCTTTTGCAAATCGACCAAGCCGGTGCGGTATCAGTACACGTTCCAGCAGCTGGCGCGCAATACGCACGCGTTGCTTGCGGCGCTTGGCGTGAAGAAAGCGACGCTCGTCGCGCATTCCACGGGCGGCATGATTGCGGTGCGATATGCGCTGATGTATCCGCAAGAGACCGAGCAGCTTGTGCTGGTGAATCCGATCGGGCTGGAGGACTGGAAGGCGAAGGGCGTGCCGTCCATTTCGATCGATGACTGGTACGCGCGCGAGTTGAAGACCAGCGCAGACAGCATTCGCAAATACGAGCAAGCCACGTATTACGCGGGTCACTGGGACGCACGCTACGAGCCGTGGGTGCAGATGCTGGCGGGAATGTATCGCGGGCCGGGCAAGGACGTGGTCGCCTGGAATTCGGCCTTGCTCTACGACATGATTTACACGCAGCCGGTCGTGTATGAATTCGGGCAGATCAGGACGCCGACGTTATTGCTGATCGGCGATAAGGACACAACCGCGATTGGCAAGGATCTCGCGCCGCCGGAGATCCGGCCGACGCTCGGGCGTTATCCGGAGCTGGCTAAACGCGCGGTGGAGGCGATTCCCGGTGCGAAGCTGGTCGAGTTTGCGGAGTTGGGGCATGCGCCACAGATGCAGGACCCGCGCGCGTTTCATCAGGCGTTGCTCGCCGGGCTGGCTGCGCTTGGTGAGAATGGCAATTGAGCGGACGTTGATAGAACCGCTTATAGAAACCACCGGTCAATCCCTCGTGCACACGAAACCATGAAGACGTTCCTGCTGTATGTCGTGACCGCCATCGCCGAGATAGTGGGCTGCTATTTCCCTTACCGATGGTTGAAGGAGGGCGGTTCGCCCTGGCTTCTTATCCCCGGTGCGCTGGCGCTCGCACTCTTCGCATGGTTGCTTACCCTGCATGCCAGCGCCGCCGGCCGCGTGTATGCCGCGTACGGCGGCGTGTATATCGCCGTGGCGATCATGTGGCTATGGATCGTCGAACGGATTCGCCCGACAAGCTGGGATCTTGCCGGCGTCGCGATCGCGCTGGCCGGCATGAGCGTGATCGCGTTTCAGCCGCGCGGGTGAGATCGCAGGCCGGAGCGACGCTAGGCGTCGAACCGGTCAGGCCTCCAGCGCCAGCAACGCAAACGTCGCGAGCCAGTGCTCGCCCATGTAGTCACCCGCCACATGCGCCAGGCCTTCTGCAAGGTGAGCGTTCGCTGTGGCGTCAAGCAAGCCGATACGCACGTCGCCCGCCGGCAGCCCACGTGCGAGTGAACGCTGGCACCACGCGCGGCTGAGATTCAGGCCGTCGAGGTGGGCGAGCTTGCCGTCGCTGCGATCGGTCACGGTGGCCGGCACGAACAACGTCGCGGGTTCGCTCGCATCCAACCGGGGCAGGAAGCGGTCGAACCAGCCGGCGAATTCGGCTGCGGGCAACACTCGGTGCATCAATTCAGCCTCCATCAGCGACGACGATAAAAACTCATCGCCGCCCGGTTCCCACGCCTGACAACCCGCATCGTTCAGATACCAGCGGCGCGCGGTATCGGCGATCAGCGTTTCGAACGCCGTGTCACCCACCTGACGTGCGTAACCGATAGCCAGCGTCAGCGCGAACGCCGTATTGAAATGCGTGCCCACCCGCAGCGGATACGTCAATTTCGGCAGGTACTCCGTGAAACGTTCGACAAACGCGTGCGCAAGCGGCGCCAATGCCACGGACCAGCGTTGGCCTTCTGCTGACTGCATCGAGTGAAGCTGGCCAGCAAGCGAGAGCAGCCACGCCCAGCCGTACGGACGCTCGAAACCACGTGCCTCCGGACGCTGCAAGTACGCGACTTCGGCGGCGACGTTGGTAGCGGTGAAATGCGAGTCGATCAACGCGCGAATTTCCGGTGCTTCCGGTAACGCGGGGAAGCGGTCGACGAGCCGCGCGATCAACCAGTATCCGTGCACGCACGAGTGCCAGTCGAAGCTGCCGTAGAAGATCGGATGGAGGGCGCGCGGGCCTTGTGCATCGGCGGCGCTGCCCATCACGTGGTCGAGCTTGTTCGGGTATTCGCGGGTGAGGTGGCCAAGTGCGAGCCGGGCGAATTTCGATGCCAGGGCGGCATCGAGCGTGTGCTGCGTTTGATGGGACTGCGGGTTCATGCGGTTCTCCAGAAAAACCAGGCGTCCGCAATTATGGCAAAGACTTCGGCTCAGGGGCCGCATGAATGGAGAGCCGCAACACGGTGCCAGGGCACTGTTTTCGGTTACTTAGGGTAATGAATAAATTCTTTCAATTTTGAAAATTGTAAGGTTCGTTCTGAACGTTTCATGCTTCCCATTGGCTGCAAACCGTTGATCCAATGGGAATTCAAAGCTGAAAAAGGTTTTGCGAAATTTCGCTCAATTCGTTTTCTGACAAAAACTTGTTCACCGATGTGCGGTGGGCTTCGTTGGAACGCTCAGGCAACTAACCTGGCTGGCATCGCGTCGAGTGCGGCCACGGTCCTGCGCAGTCCCTCGAAGATACGGTCCGCGACCTTGGCCGGAAAACCCTGCGGCAGCTCAGCCGACACACGCTCGATAACACCGGGCGTCTGTGCAATCAGCCGCTCGATGATCGGCTCCGCATCCTGTCCATACGAGCATCGCGGCGCCATTGCGTTGAAGTGGCGGCGCTGGATATCGCGAAAAGCGTAGTGGCGGTTCTTGCCCGACACAGCCATGGCAAGCCGGGCCCTGAACCACGACCACTGGTTCGCTCCCTTCCCCTCGACCGGCCAGATGGACATGACGTCATAAAGCGGAGTCAGTCGATACCGTCCGCCCGCGAGAAGCCGGATGCTGAAGTTCTTCGCGTGCCCGTCCGGGGCCGCCAGCAGCCAGAAGAGGATCTGCGTGGTCAGCAGCGTTTCAACGTCCTTCCTAGCCGTCTCGGACTGCTGGAGCACTTGCGCCAGATCGATCACGCCCGGGCCGCCTTCGTTCTCATACTTCTTGTGCGAGGGCAGCCCCATCACCTGGCAAAAGTCCTCTTGCGGCAACCTCAAGATCCACTTGCCGCTTGAGTGCATCTGGCGGTCGAAGCGTTTTACGCACAGCACGCGTTGCTTGCCGAAGGTCTTGATCTCCGTTTCAGCGACCGGTACGCCGTAGGCCTGCAGGAGATGCATGCACAGCCATTCGTTTTCCACCGATGTGGTGAGGTCCGCGCGCCGGTTGCCCACCAGGCCGAGTGGAAGCTTCAGGATATGCGTGGTAGGCGTGGCGCCGTGGGGTTTCATCCACTGGCCCTCGTGCCAGAGAAGCGCCGTCTTTTCCTGCGCGCCGGCGAGGGAAATCCGGAAGTCGTCTTCGTCGTCCTGGGGGCCAAAGGTGCCGCTGCCCGCAGTCTGGTTCAGGAGTGTCTCGATTTCCCCTTCACTGAGCGGGGTGCCATCGATCTGTTCGACACCGGTGGGCTGCTCGTCGATGCCCAAAAGCTGGACCGCGCCGACGCAGTCCCGGCCAATGGCCTGCAACAGATCAAATGCATCCAGCGTATCCGTCCGGAATCGCTGGCCGATTCGCTTTCGAATGGCTTCGCTGTCCGGCAGCAGGTTGTCGAAGTAGTTAAGTACGCGCTCGCCTTTGAGCGGGGCGTTATCGAGCGGGATGGGGAGCGACAGCGAAAGGGGGCGGCCAATGTCGGAGGCGGCCCACGCGGGGTCATAGGCGAGTTCCATCGGGCCGCGAGTGGGGATGCGCCAGATGCCCATCCGTACGCCGTTGACCCATACCGAGAGTGCTCGGGAATGTGGCTTGCGTCCTGCCATTACCACTCCAGCGCAGGCGCGGGGGAGGGTGGAGCGGAGGAATCCTTGTCCAGAACGAGGAGTTGCAGCTCGTATGCACCAAAAAGCGTCAGCAACTGATTGAGTGTCAGCGCGCCGGAATCGGTCTCGAGCGTTGATATGCGACTTTGGCTGATGCCAAGCCTCGCGGCCGCTTCGGCTTGGGTGAGGCCCGCGCGCCGGCGGCCAGCCGCGAGAATCTGACCCATCTGATAAGGCGTTGCGATGGTCTGTTGCATGACAATTATCTCTCACACGAATAAACGCAATTTATTCGTTTGGCAGATATTTGTCAATTATTTGTGTGGCAGATATTCGGCAATTATCTGTCACACGCATAATTGTCATTTATTCGTGTGAGAGATATTTTTCACAAGCCGCTCCGACATCGCACGATGCCGAGTGTTGAGCAGACTGAGTGGATCTAGCTTCCGCTTCCTGAGTCCTCAATTCCGCGCACTTCTTTTCACGCGGGGTTGCCCTTAAACCACGCGTTTTGTGTCGATTCTGCGGGTTTTTACCGCCTGCATAGACAAAACGCGCATTATTGAGATAACGGTAAGATTGCGGTCAGATGCCCACCTAGGCGACGCCCCTGATCACGATCCGGCTCGTCGCCGTGATGACGGGCTCGCCAGGACCTAAGCGTCAAGCGCATGTGACCCGCTGCGCGGCGTTTGCGAGTCCGTCTGCTTGGAGACTAGCCCATGGAAGATTTCGATGAAACGCTGTACCTCGTGTGGCAAGCCAACCTGAATGTGCTTGCAGGCTCGCCGGCTGGCGGCGCGAGGATTGCCCGCATGATGAGTTTTTCCCCGTCGTACATGAAACTGATCCTGGCCGGAAGGCGTGATTTCAGTGAGGAGTTCGTGCGCGGGGTGGAAACCGTCACCGGCTTGCCGCCGCGCTGGCTGGACGAGCGCCGCGACCGGCGCGACATTCCGCCCGAGACCCAGCGCGCAATGGATGAGGAAACGCCCGCTGCCGTTTTTCGCGGCAATGCGCACCCGGCGCCCAAGCGGCCCGTCCTGCGTGGGCCGGAGCCGCTCCTCTCTCAGATGGAGGCGACCCGGCGCATCGCCGACCAGGCGCTCCAGCAAGTGGAGACGCATCGGCGGGACCAGATGTTCCGGCGCAACCGCGACCTGTTATTGGCCGACCTGCGGCGCGTGGAGCGACAGCTTTCGATGGTCCAGCTCGATGGCATCAATGCGAAGGCGGAGGATTTGCGCGTGTCGGGAAAACTGGACGACCCGGTGAAGGCCGATCTTGCCGGACGGATCGAGCAGATCGACAAACACCGGGCAATGCTGATGCAGCATGTGGAGAAGCTGGCCCTGCTACTGACCGGTCTGGACGACTAGAGCGGCTAACGCGTCCGCTTGCCGTGGCTGTCGTGATCGTTGCGAGGCTTCGGCTCGGGCGCAGGTTCATGGTCGACCGAGATCGCGACCGGATCACTTGCGGGAAAACTCTCGTCCAGCGCTTCGTCCAGGGCGGCCTCGCGATGATTTGCGTCTACCGGCGCTTCCGGCTTGCTGTGCGGTGGTGTTTTCGCTTGCGGCATGGCAACGCTCCTTCAATGGACCGGCAGATTTCACTATAGCAGCGCGACGGTGTGTGCGTTGTCATGCACTGGCGTCGACGCCGGTACGCATGCCGCGATACGCCGCCGGCCGCACCCCCGTCCACTTCCTGAATGCGCGATGAAATGCGCTGGGTTCTGCGAACCCGAGCGCATGCGCGATTTCCCCGATAGTCTGCGTCGTGTCGGCAAGCCGCGCGATGGCGAGATCGCGCCGCAACGCATCGCGGATCGACTGATAGGTCTCGCCCTCTTGTTTCAGGCGGCGTCTCAACGTGGCTTCGGCCATGTTCAGCGCCGCCGCAATGCCTTCGCTATCCGGCCAGTCGATGGGCGGCGCCGACCGCAATTTGCGGCGAATCCGCGCGGCGAGCGAATCGGGATTGCGATATTTCACGATGAAATTGGCCGGCGCCTCGCGCAGGAAAACCTTCAGCGTGGCGGCCGTCTGAACAACTGGCAACATGACGCAGTCCGGCGCGAGATCGACATACGACGCGGGCTGGTCGAAGAACATTGCGTCGCAGAACATCAGCCGGTATTCGGCGGCTGCCGCCGGTTCCGGGCAGCGCAGATGCGCGGCCAGCACCGGAATGCGACGGCCGGCCAGCCAGCACAACAAACCATAGATCATGATGAACGCGGTTGCGTAAGCGAACATCGGGCGGGGTGAGCGGGTTTCAATACCGGTGTCGACGAGGCGAATTCTTACGCGCGTGGGGCCGGTGTCGATTTCGCATCGCAGGTCGTCCAGCACCAGCCGCAGGAAACCCGCGATGCGGGTCAGCGCCTGCCCAGCGTCGCGCGAACCCAGCGCCGCATGACAAAGCAGCGCGAAGCTGCCACGGCGCATCGGATGGCTGTCCTGGCCGAAGAATTCATCGTCGAGCACATCTGCGACGGCGCTCCACAAGCGGCCGTATTGCGCCGCCGATACGCGGGCGAGCGGTGCCGCGAGCGTGGCGGGGTTGATGCCCGCTCGCTCCAGTAACGCGACGCGTGCCACGCCACGACGCTCGGCGCACCGCAGTGCTTCTTCGACGAAATCTCCCGCTATGGTCCCGCGTTCGTTGCCTTGGCCACGCGGCGTCCTGGGAGCGGGCGGAGCCGCGGTCACGGCCGGCCGGGGCCGTTGAACATGCGGGTTTTTCGGTGTTGGGGTAGTCGTTGGGGTAGTCACTAGGTGGCGCATTCGCTCAGGAAGCTTGATCGTTTCAGGCATCGGCAGACGGGCGCGTCGCGCCTAGAATCTGGCGTGAGGCAATTTGCCATTCGCTTCACGCCTAAGCGCAGCAGTGTAAGCCCAGTGCGTTCCCCTGTATTTCACACGAGCCAGACCATCATGATCGACAGCTTCCTGACCGATGACCAACGCATGATCCGTGACGCCGCGCGCGATTTCGCCACCGAAGTGCTGGCGCCGCACGCGGGCCAGTGGGACCGCGATGCCGCCTTGCCGGACGACGTCGTGCGGCAACTCGGCGAGCTCGGCTTGCTTGGCATGATCGTGCCCGCGGAGTGGGGCGGTACGTTCACTGATTACGTGGCGTATGCGTTGGCTATCGAAGAAATCGCGGCGGGTTGTGCCTCGTGTTCCACGCTGATGGCCGTGCACAATTCTGTCGGCTGCGGACCGATTCTGGCGTTCGGCACTGAAGCGCAAAAAGCTGAATATCTGCCGAAACTGGCAACCGGCGAGATGATCGGCGCGTTTTGCCTGACCGAGCCGCAAGCCGGATCGGAGGCTAATAATTTGAAGACGCGCGCTATCGAACGCGACGGCCAGTGGGTGCTTTCCGGCGCGAAGCAGTTCACGACGAACGGCGCGCGCGCGGGCATGGCGATCGTGTTCGCCGTTACCGATCCGGAGCTTGGGAAAAAGGGTTTGTCGGCATTCATCGTACCGACGAATACACCGGGATTCAACGTCGGGCGGCCCGAGCACAAGATGGGCATCCGCGCCTCGGACACCTGCCCGATTTCACTCGAGGACTGTACGATTCCTGCGGCCAACTTGCTGGGGGCGCGCGGCGAAGGGTTGAAGATCGCGTTGGCTAATCTGGAGGGTGGGCGAATTGGTATCGCGGCGCAGGCAGTGGGCATTGCGCGCGCGGCCTTCGACGCAGCGCGCACTTATTCGCATGAGCGCGTGCAGTTCGGCAAGCCGATCAAGGAGCATCAGTCGGTAGCCAACCTTCTCGCCGATATGCAGACCAGCCTGAACGCGGCGCGTCTGCTTGTGTTGCACGCCGCGCGCATGCGCACCGAAGGTTTGCCGTGCCTGAGCGAAGCGTCGCAGGCGAAGCTGTTTGCGTCGGAGATGGCGGAGCGGGTTTGCTCGCAGGCTATCCAGATTCACGGCGGTTATGGGTATCTGGAAGACTATCCGGTCGAGCGTCATTATCGCGATGCTCGCATCACGCAGATCTACGAAGGCACGAGCGAAGTGCAGCGCATGGTGATCGCGCGGCAGCTTTAGAGTGCACGGAGATTCAGTGTGACGATGTCCAAACCACGCTGATCGACGTGTTCAGTTCAGACGGTTCGAAAGCGGCGAAGCCTTGTATGAAGGCTTCGCCGCTTTTTATTGCTCCCGGATAGGCTCACCGCTCGCATCCTGCAGGTTCTCACCGGTCGTCGTATTTCGATCCTGGAAAGAAAACGAATGCCCGGGGAGTCGATGATCAAATCCAGAACGAGGATATTTATAAGGATAGCTATCTATTTAACAATCGCCCGCACAATGAAAGAGGCAATCTGTTTCTCGTGATAGTCGGCGGCTGATTTCTTCAGGCTTCGTCAGGAATTGTTCAGACCAGAAGGCGGTGAGCAGGGGCACATTCATAGGTGTATACCCCAAACCTCTTGCGTTGAAGTTATCGATATACCGATAATGTTGTCATGGATGTGAAAACTGCAGTGCGCGTCTTTGACGTGATCAACCTGTTTGCCGAAGTCCGGCAGCCGATGATCTACAGCGAGATTGCGCGTCGAACCGAAATCCCTTTGTCGAGTTGTCATGCGCTTTTGCAGACGATGGTGGCGAAGGGTTATCTCTACGCGCCGGGCGTAAAAGCGGGTTATTACCCGACGCAGCGCTTGTTGCATGTCGCTCGCGACATTTGCAGCGAGGACCCGCTGACGCTGCTGTTCCAGCCGTTGCTGACAGCGTTGCGTGACGCGACGGGCGAAACAGCTGCGCTCGCGACGCTCGCGGGCACTCGGGTTGTCTATCTCGACGTCATGGAATCACGCCAGAAGATTCGCTACAGCGACGAACCTGGCGGCTTCATGTACGTCCACGCCAGCGCGGCAGGCAAGGCGCTGCTCGGCGCGTTGCCGGTGGATGCACGCCGGCGCCTGCTTGACAATTGCGAGCCGCTGAGCGCATCGACGGACGGTTCGGTGATCGATCGCGCGGCGCTGGAGGTTGAAGTGGAACAGGGCGTGACGCTTGGCTGGCATCGTTCGACCGGGGAGAACGTCGAGGACGTTGCAGGCCTGGCGAAGGGATTCTCGATCCACGGCGAAGCGTTCGCGCTTGTTATCGGCGGCCCGAAGGCGCGCTTGCTGAAGAACCAGGAGCACGCGGTCACGGCGCTCCTCGATATTTTCGACCGGATACCGCAGACGTTGATCGGCTAGCGGCTGTGATGATGTTGGTCGCGCCGACGGCTCAAGACGTCGTGCAAGGAGAAGAACATGCAGGATCAGAGGCGCTGGAAGAACCGGCCTGACGGTTCAAACTGGGGCGATTTCGGCCCCGACGATCAACTCGGACGACCGAACCTGATCACCACGGAACAAGTGCTGAAAGGTGCGCGCGAGATTCGTGCGGGCCTGAGTTTCTGCCTGTCGCTGCCGCTCGATTATCCGGGCGACAGCAAGCTGAATGTGCGTCGCCATCCTCCGGTTTTGCGGCCCACGACCAAGGATGGCCTGTCCTATGTGAACTTTCCGTTCGCGCGCCTGGAGGAGCAGGCGACCGACGTGGTCAGCGACGATCAAGTTCTGATGAGCCTGCAATATTCCACCCAATGGGACTCGCTTGCGCATGTGGGCGCGCTCTTCGACGCCGACGGCGACGGCGTGGCGGAAAGCGTCTACTACAACGGCTACAAGGCGAACACGGACATAGTCGGGCCAATGGAATACCGTCGCGACGACGCGTTTGCGCCGCACGTCTGTGGTAACGAACATAGCCACGCAGAAGCGCTCGGTATCGAAAATCTCGCAGTGAAGGGCATGCAGGGACGCGGCGTTCTTGTCGATCTCGTGGCGCATTACGGGCGCGAGCATCGTACCGTGGGTTACGACGACCTGATGTTCGCCATTGACGCAGACAAGGTACAGATCGATCGCGGCGATATGCTGCTGCTGCGCACCGGGTTCGCTGAACTGGTGCTGGAAATGAACCGTCATCCCGATGAAGCCGTGCTCAACAGTCAGTGCTGCGCACTCGACGGCCGCGACCAGCGGCTGTTGCAGTGGCTGACCGATTCGGGCATTGCCGCGCTGGTGGCGGATAACTATGCGGTCGAACGTTATCCGGCGCGTCCGGCGGAAGGTCACTATCCGCTGATGCCGCTGCATCATCATTGTTTGTTCAAGCTCGGCTTACCGCTCGGCGAGCTCTGGTATTTGCGCGATCTGGCGGCATGGTTGCGTGCCAACGCTCGTTCACACTTCATGCTCACGGCGCCGCCGCTGCGTCTGCCGGGCGCAATGGGTTCGCCCGTGACGCCGATCGCAACCGTCTGATTTCATAAAGCACACGATATGACACGAGAACGAGTTTTGATTACCGGCGGCGCGGCCGGAATCGGTGCGGCCTGCGCCGAACGCTGTGAAGCAGACGGCTTCGAAGCCGTTGTGATTGACCGGGTGGGCAGCGGGTTTATCGCTGATCTTTCGGATACCGAAGCAACCGCGAAGGCACTCGATCAGGCGCTCGCGGGAGGCCCGATCACGCGGTTGGTCAACAATGTCGGCGTGGTGGTACCGGCCGGCGCAGGTGAGCAAAGTCTCGAAGAACTCGAGCTCGCGTGGTCCCTGAACGTGCGTTGCGCCATGCAGTGCATGCAGGCGCTGCTGCCGGGCATGCAGGCCGCGGGTTTTGGCCGTATCGTGAACATGTCTTCGCGCGCGGCGCTGGGCAAGGAACTACGCACTGCATACTCGGCGACCAAGGCCGCGTTGATCGGCATGACACGCGTATGGGCCCTCGAACTCGGCCGTCATGGCATCACGGCGAACGCGATTGGCCCTGGCCCGATCCGCACTGAGCTCTTCGATCGCGCGAACCCGCCGGACAGTCCCCGTACGCGGGCGATTGTGGAAAGCGTGCCGGTGAAACGCGTGGGCACGCCGGAAGATATCGCGCATGCCGTGTCCTATTTCCTCGATGCCCGCAGCGGTTTTGTCACCGGCCAGGTGCTCTATGTATGTGGCGGAATGACGGTCGGCGTGGCGGGAGTCTGAGATGAGCACGGCTGATATCCGGCGTGTGGCGATCGTGGGGGCGGGGAGCATTGGCGTTGCGTTCGCCGTGGTGTTTGCGCGCGCGGGATGGCCCGTTCGCCTGTTCGATCCAGAGGTGTCGCGCCGCGATGCTGCACCGGGAGAGATCGGGCAGCGCCTGAATGAACTAGCGCGTTTTGGATTGCTCGACGAAGCCGCCGACACCGTGGCGGCGCGGGTCCAGATGGCAGCGTCCATAGAAATAGCGGTTGCCGACGCGGATTTCGTGCAGGAGTGCGCACCCGAGCGGGTGGACATCAAGCGCGCGCTGTTTGCGCAACTCGATGCTGCCGCGCCCGCGAAGGCGATCTTCGCCAGTGCTTCATCGGCTTTGACGGCATCAAGCTTTGTTGATGACTTGGCCGGCAGGCATCGTTGTCTGATTGCGCATCCGGGCAATCCACCCTACTTGATTCCCGTGATCGAGATTGTGCCCGCGCCTTTTACCGCGCCTGACGTCACAACACGTACGCTTCAGCTTTTCCGCGATGCCGGCCTGCGACCCGTGCTGGTATCGAAAGAAGTCGAGGGGTTCGTCTTCAACCGGCTGCAGGGAGCCGTGCTGCGCGAAGCGTATTGCCTCGTGCGCGACGGCGTTGCGACCGTCGAGGACATCGACACGGTCATGCGTGACGGCCTCGGCTTGCGGTGGTCCGTGATCGGACCATTCGAAACGGTGGACCTGAATACGCGCGGCGGCATCAGTTCGCACGCGCAGAAGATGGGGCCAGCATACGAACGGATGGGCGCGGAACGCGGCCAACACGATCCGTGGACACCGGAGCTGGTCGAGAAGGTGGCTGCGGCAAGGCGCGCAGCGGTGCCGCTTGAACAATGGGAAGAACGCGTGGCATGGCGCGACCGCGCATTGATGGCGCTGGCCCGCCACCGGCGGTTGGCGGCTTCAGGCAACGATTCCTGAGAGCCGGGCTACCGGCCTCTTTGCGGCGAGAACGTGACTAAAAATTTTGCTTAACTAAATAATACGATAGAGACATTGCAATGCAGAAAATAACGGGATTCTTCACTGAACTGATGCGCAAGTATTTGCCCGATCCGTTTGTATTTGCGATCGGGCTGACCCTTCTCACCATGGTCCTTGCCGTATTGGTGCAGGGCCAGGGCATCGTGGCGCTGACAACAAGCTGGGGCAAGGGCTTCTGGACGCTGCTCGCATTCACCACGCAAATGGCCGTGATTCTGGCGATGGGTTACGTGCTCGCGACCGCACCGCTGACTGAGCGATTCCTCGATCGCATCGTGATGCGGGTGCATGATCCGCGTATGGCGATCATTGTTGCCACGCTGGTGGGCGGCATCGGCAGTTATCTCAACTGGGGCTTCGGGCTGGTGATCGGCGGCATTGTCGCGCGCAAGCTGGCGCTCAGTGTGAAGGGCGTGCATTACCCTTTGATCATTGCGTCGGCCTATAGCGGTTTCACGCTTTACGGTCTCGGATTATCGGCAAGCATTCCCGTGCTCATCTCAACCAAAGGTCACCCGATGGAAGCGCAGATGGGCGTGATTCCGCTCTCGGAAACCATCTTTTCTCCGACCATGCTCGTGACCAGCCTGGTCGTGCTGATCACGCTGCCCTTGCTCAATGCGTGGCTGCATCCGAAGCCGGGCCAGCCTGTGACCGAGATCGACCGCACGCTCGAAGAGCGCACGCGAGCAGCCCAAGCGGCTGCTCCCGCCGACGCCGGCGACGAACACACGTTCGCCAGCCGCCTGAACAACAGCCGGTTGCTGAGCGGCTTGATTGGATTGATCGGCGTGGTCTACGTGGTGCTGTATTTCCACGGCGGCGGCACGATGGATCTGAACCTCATCAACTTCATCATCCTGTTTCTCGGCATCATCTTGCTGGGCACGCCGATCCGTTACGTCGAGAAACTCAACGAAGGCATCCGCACGATCAGCGGCATCATCCTGCAATATCCGTTTTACGCGGGCATCATGGCGATCATGGCGTCGTCGGGACTGGTCAACACGTTTTCGGAGTTCTTCGTCAAGATCGCGACGCCGCATACGTTGCCGTTCTGGGGCCTCATCAGCTCGTTCTTCATCAATTTCTTCGCACCTTCAGGCGGCGGTCACTGGGTCATCCAGGGGCCGTTCATGATCGAGGCGGCGAAGGCGATTGGCGCGTCCGTGGGGCATACGGCCACTGCGGTCATGCTCGGCAACGCCTGGAACGACCTGATCCAGCCGTTCTGGATCCTGCCGGCGCTCGCGTTGTCGAAGCTCAAGCTGAAGGACATCATGGGTTATACCGTCATCATGATGTTCTGGATCGGTATTGTTTATACCGTCGCGATTCTTTCGTGGGGCTAGGCGGTTCAATCATCTTCCGGAGGTCCGATCATGTTGTTCCTGGTTCATATGGTGGTACAGATTCCCCTCGATGCCGACACCGAGCTCATCGATAGCCTGAAGGCCGACGAGAAAGCGTTCTCGCAAAAACTGCAGCACGAAGGAAAGTGGCGTCACTTGTGGCGCGTGGCGGGGCAGTACGCGAACTACAGCGTCCTCGACGTCGGGTCCAACGACGAGCTCCATACGTTGCTTAGCTCGCTGCCGCTCTTTCCTTACATGGCGATCCAGGTCACGCCGCTTGCGCAGCATCCGTCGGCTATCGCGCAGAACTAGAACCGAGTTCGATAAAAGGAGTGTCATGGCGTTCATTATCGAAACGTGGGACAAGCCCGGTCACGCATCGGTGCGCATTCAAGAGCGCGACGTGCACCTGGCCTATCTCGAAGCGAACAAGGCACTGTTGCTTGCGTGCGGCGCGAAACTCCAGGACGACGGCAGTAACGCGGGCGGCGGCTTGTATGTAGTCGACCTCGAGACGCGTGAGGAAGTCGAACGTTTCATCGCGAACGACCCGTTCGCGCTTGCCGGTTTATTCGAGCGCGTGACGATTACACGCTGGCGCAAGGCCTATGTAGACGGCAAGGGTTATTTATAGGCCGTGCTGCATTGCTTTCATGCGGCTCGTCATGGTTCGACCCGGCAAGCAGCGTGAGGCTCGGCAAGCCAAACAATTCTTTCAACATCATTTCTGTTGGCTGACTGTTCCGCGCGTGTTTCCGCCGCTGCGGCTTATCTGTTTCTTGACGCAAGCATCCTGTCCTGGCGGCCGATCTGCCAAGGCGGTAGTACCGACGCGCAAACATGCGGGTGCACGGCAAGAAAACGCGCTTTCCGATACCCTGCAGTATTCGTAGGTAACGACTATCTCACTTCGCTGAGTCCGTTCACCCTTGCTTCAAGGAGCACGAAGCCATGCAGACCAAAACAGTCAGGATTCCCGGCCCCGATCACCCCATCACGATCGAGCCCAACCCGGCGCGGATCACCGTCACGATCGGCGGGCGTGTCATTGCAGATACCCGCGAGGCACTGACGTTGCGCGAAGCGTCGTATCCGGCGGTTCAGTACATTCCGCGTAAGGACATCGACATGTCGCTGTTGCAGCGCACCGACCACGCGACCTATTGCCCGTACAAAGGGGACTGCTCGTACTACAGCATCCCGCTGGGTGGCGAACGTTCCGTGAACGCGGTATGGACCTATGAAGACACCTATCCCGCGGTCGCACAGATCAAGGACCATCTGGCTTTCTATACGGATCGGGTAGACAAGTTCGACGTGCAACCGGCCGGCTGACACAGGCATGCGGCGTCGCCCGCGCGGCCGCATGCATCGGCGACGCCACACGCTTGCCCAAAGACAAAAGACTGACCAAGCCGTCCTTGATCGATAGCCGTTCGTGCACGCTTTTGCCATTCGACGTATTTTATCGATGACGTCACGAGCGCAGCGTTTGCCTTGGCCGTCGAGGCACTCCTATCAACGCTGGAACGGAATCCCATGACCCCCCAACGCCGCTTGCGGCTCGGCGCTTTCATGCGCCCGGCCACCATTCACACTGGAGCCTGGCGCTACCCCGGTGCATTCCCGGACGCCAACTTCAATTTTGCCCATCTCAAGCGTTTTGCGCAGACGCTGGAGCGTGGTCGTTTCGACGCCTTCTTCATGGCAGACCATCTAGCCGTGCTCAACATGTCTAGCCAGGCGTTGAGGCGAAGTCACACAGCCACATCGTTCGAGCCGCTGACATTGTTGTCGGCGCTTGCGGCGGTGACCGAGCGCATCGGCCTGATCGCGACAGCGTCCACCACGTTCGACGAGCCTTACCACGTCGCGCGCCGCTTTGCCTCGCTCGACCACTTGAGCGGTGGGCGCGCTGGCTGGAACCTGGTCACCACGGCCAACCCGGACGCAGCGCTCAACTTCGGTCTGGAAGAACATGTGGAGCACGGCGAGCGATATCGGCGGGGCCGGGAGTTCTTCGATGTCGTGACCGGTCTCTGGGATAGCTGGGCTGACGACGCCTTCATTCGCGACGTCGAAAGCGGCATGTTCTTCGACCCCGCCAAGATGCATGTGCTGAACCACAAGGGCGAGAACCTGTCGGTGCGTGGGCCGCTCAATATTGCGCGACCCGTGCAGGGCTGGCCGGTCATCGTGCAGGCGGGGTCGTCGGAAGCGGGGCGGCAGATCGCGGCCGAGACGGCGGAAGCGGTATTTACCGCGCAGACCACGCTAGCAGACGGTCAGCGGTTTTACGCCGATATCAAAGGACGCATGGCGAAACTTGGGCGAAATCCCGAGCATCTCAAGATTCTGCCAGCGGCGTTCGTTGTGGTCGGTGACTCGTTGGACGAAGCACTAGAAAAGCGGGCGCGCCTCGATAGCCTTGTTCATTACGACAGTGGCATCGCCTCGCTCTCGATCATGCTTGGTCACGATGTCTCAGGCTTCGATCCCGACGGGCCGTTGCCCGAGATACCTGAAACCAACGCCAGCAAAAGTGCCCGCGAGCGCGTGATCGACTGGGCTAGCCGCGACAATCTCACGATCCGCCAGCTTGCGCAGCGGGTCGGCGGTTATTCGGGGCTTGAAATGGTCGGCACGCCCAGGATGATTGCGGACCAGATGGAGCAATGGCTCGTGGAGGACGGATCGGATGGTTTCAACGTGATGTTCCCCTATCTGCCGGGCGGACTCGACGATTTCGTCGACAAGGTCGTGCCCGAACTGCAGGCGAGGGATATCTTTCGACGTGAATATGAAGGCGTCACCCTGCGAGAGAATCTTGGATTGCCGAGGCCCGAGAACCGTTTTTTCAAGGCATGAAGAACGGATGACGCTGTCTGGCTGAGGCGTCATCGGGAAACAAACGTTTCTTTTCGCCAATTTGTTTCGCATGCCTGAATATGATTCCATCGTATGGTGGAAAATGGCGCGAACAGGCAAGCGGCAACGAATACTGCGTCGAGCCGGAGCGCGCCTGTGCCATTCCGGTTCTGCATTAAGATTGATGTCCCGGGGGTGCCTGTAGGGTGCCTATAGTCACCCCATCACAGGACAAACGAAGGTCATGGGACATTCACAGGCAGAGAAGGCGGCTACGCATCAGCGAATCGTCGATGTGGCGGCACGACGCTTCCGGGAACTTGGGCTGGACGGCATTGGCGTTGCCGACGTCATGAAGGAAGCCGGCATGACAGTCGGCGGTTTCTACAAGCATTTTGAATCGCGCGACGAACTCGTGACCGAAGCGCTCGAGGTTGCATTCAAAAGCCTGGACGTATGGGAAGGACGTGCAGAAAACCTCGCGCAGGCGGTACGCGATTACCTGAGCGAGGCGCATCGGGATGCCCCTGGCCAAGGCTGTGCGCTGGGCGCGCTGCTGGGTGATGTCGGGCGCAGCAATGACGCCACGCGTGAGGTATTCACTGAAAGGGTCAAGCACAATCTCGCATTCTCCGAGGGTTTGCTCGATATCGCGGACCCGGCCGAGCGCCGCGCCCGCGCAATGCTGCAGTTGAGCGCCTGTCTCGGCGCGATCGGGTTGGCGAGAGCGGTCTCTGACCCGGCTTTGTCGAAGGAGATCCTGGACAGCGTCGCAGGGCAACTGATGCCCTTGTTGCCAGGGCCGCCGGCTTGAAGGACACGCGTCGACGCGCGTAGCGCTACAGAAGGGCGTATACCGGTTTAATGGAAACAATTCTTGAAGCGGTGCGTGCATTACATTACATTCGACCCGTTGTCTGCCGGTCGGTCATCGAACATGGATCCGGGTGGCCGGCAATCGAATGCTGAATCGTGCTCTTTGGAGATTGACGATGAAATTGCTTAACCTGATTTGCGTATCCGCAGTCTTGCTTGGCGCGTCCGGCATGGCCGCGGCGCAGGGCAACGGCAACGGTGGTTCAGGCGGCGGCAACGCGCATGGCGCTGCAACGGCCGGTCCGACCACCGGGGGTGACAATAGCTCCACGCCGGGAAGTTCGAGAGGCAAGCCCCATCTCTTCAAGCACAAGAAGAAGCCGGTAACCCCCGCTCAATAACGCCGGACGCTGGAATCCAGGCACCACCCGTGTTAGCCGGTGGCGAACGCAAAAGGCTGTTGCGACTCGGGAAACCGGGCGTGACGGCCTTTTTTAACCTCTTGCGCCGTTCGAATGGCGGATTGCCCGGGAACGCGCGCTCCGGTCGACCGCATGTTCGATGCAGCTCAGCCTGCAGGATTTCTCAGCGATCATTTGGAAGTTGCCCGACGTTGCCCGTTGCGCTGCGCGGCGCCGGCCGGCGATAGTTTGTCCGGTTTTGATCTTGTTCGTCTTCAACGGCCACGCCCACTCGATATTCCAGTGGGTTAGTATCGGATACATGAGTGCCGGTGTTTTTATCGGGCTTGCGAATATTCGGAAACTGATTTTTCGTGCGAAATTTGAACTCCCGGGAGCGGCGTTGCTCGAATGGGAGCAAACGGTGCGCGGCGCCGCCATCTGGCATCATGGTGTTACCGAGCGGCGAGAAACGGTAGCATTCGGTCAGCGCAAGCTGTTTCTCCGGGACTCAATGTGAGTCCCGCGGCTGCGCACTGTGTAATGCATCAAGATTCCGGCGGATATCTGCCGGAACAGTCTGAAATACTAACGTCAGGTCGAAAGAGAATGGCTACAGAACCCCAGCAGCAAAGTCAGAGCGACGTGCTTAACGCCGCCCGCAAAGAGCGCAAGCGTGTCGCAATTTTTCTCGTGAACGGGGTACGGCTGGTTGGCCACATCGAATCGTTCGACCAGTATCTGGTCATGCTGAGTTCAGCCGCCGGTATCCAGGCGGTCTACAAGCACTCGATTTCGACCATCCAGGAAGACACCGGCAAAGCATTTACTGCGGGCGCGGCACGCACGGGCGCTCCGCGGGACGCGGACTCAAAGCGTCCCGTCGCCATTTCCCATAAACGGCGCTTGCCGACGAATATGGGCGGCGAATGAAATGCCCGATTCATGCGCCAGGACGAAACCGGCGTATGAACCACGGTTGCTACGTAAAAAGCCGGTTCAGGTTCGCGGGACCGACGGACCGCTGAAGGCCTGGGAAGGATGCACAGGAACGCGGCGAACATTGCTGCGCCGGCCCGAATTTACCGCAGAACATGGAAAAAAAGGCGAAGCCCAATTGGGCTTCGCCTTTTTTCGATTGATTGTCACCATTTTGTCGCAATCTGGCGTGCCGCCCGACGGCGCTTACCAGGTCCGCTCGGACGTTCTCATCGCCCCGAGGACGTTTTCTTGCGCATCACCAGCACTGCACGCCGCCCGGTATGCACGATGTCTTCGCGCTGCTTCTCTTCAGGAGCTGGCCGCGTAGCGAGATCGAGCGCGTTGACAACCGATTCCAGCCGCGTGTCAGCAGCAACTTCAGCGTCGCTCACCTTCGCCCCGGCATCTGCGGCCAGCGCATGCCGCACGTCAACGGTACGGCACCGGACGTCAAAACCGCTCGCGCGGATAAGCGTCTCGCGCGTCTTCCAAAAAACCTCGGCGGAGCGGGTCATCGGTCGCATGGCGACGTATTCAATAATCACGGGATAACCCCGCACCCGAGGGTAAGCCGCGAGTAACTGGCCAGAACGGATGTACTGCGTGTAACGATCGATTTTTTTGGTCAGCAGCGCAAAATGCGTTGCTTCGTCGTCCCAGTCGAGGTCGTCGAAAATGCCGACGTACACGCGCTTGAACAAAATGTTCACGCCGACGTAATCGATAGTGTCCACGTCGAGAAGAGACATGGTATTTCCCCAGCGCCCGATGCCGGGCAAAGATTGCAGGTGCCTATTGTAATGGACTGCGTCATCCTAAATAAGTACGCGGAGCATGATTGCAACAGTGTACGACCTTCAGGCCTGACGACTTCCAACAAGCTCCGAAATTGAGTGTTTTGGTACGCAGATCAAACTCCGATCTTGAAATAGGAGGATACCTAAAAAGAAGTGGGATTGATTGACAGGTCCCATCTCGAAAAACAAACTGGGTTCACTTTATTTAAATAGTTTGTGCGATTAGATCGGGCAGCGCACGAGCGGAACCTTATTTGTCCGGCAGGAGTAACAACATGAAATCGAAGTCAACTAAGTCCCTTTGGTCAATCAAGTCAGCATTGATCGCGGCCGCATCGTCAATGGTAATGGTAACGGCGGGCGCGTTTGCCACGACTATCGACGGCACCACGTCAGTGCGTGTTGGCGGGCGGGTACAGT
Organism: Caballeronia sp. dw_19; assembly: GCF_018449515.1. Taxonomy (GTDB): domain Bacteria; phylum Pseudomonadota; class Gammaproteobacteria; order Burkholderiales; family Burkholderiaceae; genus Caballeronia. Next base: position 39,622 of record NZ_JAAVUQ010000040.1, read on the forward strand.
CGGTGGACATGGTTACGCACCAAGTCACGGTCATTAACGCGCAGGGCGGCACGGAAGCGTTCCAGGTCGGCAACAACGTGCCGAACCTCGACAAACTGAAAGCCGGCACGAACGTGGTAGGTTCGGCACAGCGCGCGGTCAGGCTGACAGTGCTTGATGCATCATCGTTGGCGGCCGTGCCTTCGCCGGACGGTAGCCGGGTCGTGGCCAGCGTGGCGCGCGTCGACGGCGGGTTGATGACGCTCAAGGACACGCAAGGCGACGTACTGACGGTGCAGGCAAATTCGCCAGCGGCTGCCGCCACGGTTGTTCCGGGTACGCGTGTGCTGGTCGATCTCTCGAACCCGAATTCGCTGGGTTCAGGAAAAGCGCTTAACTGAAGCAGTCGGATTCCTCCGATAGCCGGCAATTCGTCGAAACTTCATCATCTGTACTTCGTTGGTGATTCAGATCCCCGCTGGATGACGAACGGCGAATCGCCCGGGTAAAACCGGTTGATTTCGAGCTTCTACGGAAGCGCGGTAACGCGGCAATCAAGGTACCTCCGCGACCATGCGTTATCGCTAAAAAATCCATTCGGCGCAAGCCGGATGGATTTTTTTTAAGCATTGCGCGTAGCCTGCCTCTTGTTTAAAGGGCGTTGCCCAACGATAACCCTTCCATCGAAAGTTATCCTGTCAGCTATGTGGACGATCCCCACAAGATCTCCCGCAACGACAACTTTGTCTCGGTCAACTCGACCATCGAAAAGGACCTCTACATGCTGCGCGCGGTGCTGAACGGCAGCGCCGATGAAGTCGTCGAACTGGCGAACACGTGCTTCAGGCAAGCACGCCGGGCGCGTTCGGCGTGCTCGCGATAAAGTAACCGGCGAACGCTTGGGCGCAGGCACAGTGCGCTTAAGGCATGTAATCCCGAGACGAGGGCTTTAATGAATAACGACGATGCAACCGGCACTGTGACCGTGATGCAGGCGCTGATGTCGCGCCGCTCCATTCGCGCGTTCCTGCCTGACGTGGTCGACGAAACCACCCTGCGCCAGATCTTTGATCATGCCCGGCGTGCGCCGTCGGGCAGCAATACACAGCCGTGGAAGGCTTATGTGCTGACCGGCGATGCGCGCGATGCGCTCTCGCGAAAGATCCTTGCCGTGTACAACGATCCCGAGGCGGACAAGCTGCACGAGGAAGAATTCGCTTACTACCCGCGCAAGTGGACCTCGCCGTTTATCGACAGAAGGCGCGAACTCGGCTGGTCGTTGTACTCGCTGCTCGGAATAACGCGCGAGGATAAAACCCGCATGAAGGCCCAGCTTGGCCGCAATTTCGAATTCTTCGGCGCGCCGGTCGGCGTGATTTTCGTCACGGATCGCAGCATGGAGCAGGGTTCATGGCTCGACTACGGCATGTTCCTGCAGAGCGTCATGCTGATGGCGCGCGCGTTCGGGCTGGATACTTGTCCGCAGGCCGCGTTCAACCGCTATCACCGGATCATCGCGGAACATCTGGCACTGCCTGACAACGAGATCGTGGTGTGCGGCATGAGCATCGGTTACGCAGATCTGTCGCAACCTGAGAATGCGCTCGTCAGCAGACGCGAAGAGGTCGACGACTTCGTTCGGTTTTTGACGTAACGGCATGACCGGTATCGAAAAAAACAGGGGTTTTGTGATTTAGTTCTTACGGATGTGCTACACGTTTTTACAAAGAGTTGGTTAAGATATCCACGCGTGTCCGATGGCTCGCGAACAAGGTCGTAAGTGTGGGAATATCTGGCACGTAGCGAAGCATGCAGGTCCAGCACGACAAACGCGGTGGACGCCCATGGCGCTGCCGCACCAAAAAAACCGCTTTTCGTGGAGAATCTCGTTATGTACCGAATCCGCATGGCTGCAATGGCTCTCGTCGTATCAGTATCAATTGCCGGGTTGACCGCCCCCGTCGCGATGGCGCAAACCGCCACTACCGACACGGGTGCTTCCACACCTAAGCAGGTGCAGAAGGCGCAACGCAAGGCTGCCCGCAAGGCCGCCCGCGCCAAGAAGAACGCCGAACTGAAGGATCTGGAAAAGAACGGCTACCAGCCAGGCGGTGACCAGACCAACTATCCGCAAAATATCCAGAATGCGGAGAAAAAGTCGGCGGCTGAGAAAGCCAAGGCAGCTTCTGCGCCCTGAACGCCAAGCTTTGGACGTACTGTGATCGCATGAAAATAACCCGCTGAAAGCGGGTTATTTTTTTCCAATGCGTCGAATTCGCGGCACTTCAATTCGTCCGCGTGGGGTTCCTGGCAAAGCGCAGATTCTTTTGCGGTTCCATGCAGTGGCTTGTCATGCTTGCCGCTGTGTTCACGAAGTGCGAGCCTTGCGAATCCTTTATGGCATGCACGTTGCGAGCCTTTTGGCAGCGGCTACGCACCGGCAGATTTTTTGCTGAACCGGTAGAATCGGATGCCGCTTCGGGCCGGGCTTGTTGACGGACGCTCAGACGGTCAAACGTATCGACGTAGCGGGTCGCCGGTCTCAATCTCGGTTCAACCTACCGGCTTTATCTTCCACCAGGCGGTCTATGCGACGTTCCGCGTTTTTTATCCGCGTCATCGGTATCGGGATTCTGTTTCACGTATATATCGGCGTGCGCCTGATTCCGGTTGCACCCGTTGGCGCGCCGCTGCGATGGCTCGCAGTGCTCGCACTCGTAGCTTCCTGCTTGCTGATTCCGCTCGGCATGGCTGCGCGTAATATCAGTCAGCAACCGCTGTCCGATCGTCTGGCGTGGATCGGCCTGCTCACCATGGGGTTCTTCTCCTCACTGTTGGGGCTGACTTTTCTCCGCGATATCGTATTGCTGGTCCTGCACCTGATCAGCAGCGTGCAAAAGGATACGAGCGGCTGGCCTGGTTTCATCGCCTGGAGCGCGCTTGGCGTGCCGCTGCTCGCCGTGCTGGTGACCCTGTTCGGCATCTACAGCGCGCGGCGGCGTGCCGGGGTGAAGAACGTCGATGTGCCTATTGAGAACCTGGCTCCCGCGTTGAATGGCTTCACCATCGTGCAGATCAGCGATATCCACGTGGGCCCGACCATCAAGCGTCATTACGTCGAAAAGATCGTGGCTGCGGTCAATGCGTTGTCGCCAGACCTAATCGCGGTAACAGGCGACGTGGTCGATGGTTCGGTGCCGCATCTTGCCGCGCATACGCGGCCACTTTCCGACCTGAAGGCGCGGCATGGCGCGTTCCTGGTCACCGGCAATCACGAGTATTACGCCGGCGCGGACAAGTGGATTGCTGAATTCCGCCGCCTTGGGCTGAAAGTGCTGCTTAACGAACACGTGATTGTTGATCACGACGGTGCGCGTGCAGTCGTGGCCGGCGTGACCGACTACGGCGCGGGCAGTTTCGACCCGGCCCACAAAAGCGATCCGGCTAAAGCCATGTTCGGCGCACCAGCCGACATCGCGTTTCGTCTGCTGCTGGCCCATCAGCCTCGTAGCGCACCGGCGGCATCGAAGGCAGGGTTTACGCTGCAATTGTCCGGCCACACGCATGGCGGTCAGTTTCTGCCCTGGAATTTCTTCGTCCGGTTACAGCAGCCTTTCGTTGCCGGACTCGAAAAGCTCAACGACTTGTGGGTGTATACCAGCCGCGGCACGGGGTATTGGGGACCGCCAATACGCATTGGCGCCCCGTCTGAAATTACCCGTTTGCGTTTGGTGAACGTGAGTGGCGCGCGTCCTGCCTAACAGGCTGCGGAAATACAGGCCGACTTTACTGAGCCATGAGCGTGATCAGAATTTTCAGCGGGGGATGCTCATAGTTTGGAATATGGACCGGTTAATTTCGGTTTTCGGACCTGTTTATGACGTTCTCTTGCGCATTTTTGGTTCACTGCGCCTGCAACGGACGGAGTTGTCCCAAGGTGCGCATGCGCACGAGGTTGTACGCGGCCATCGTCAGCACGAACATCTGATCGACCTTCTTCAAGCCGCGCACCATCACGTGGCGCATACCGCCGATGCTCTTGGCCCAGCCGAAACCCTGTTCGATGAGCTTGCGCTTTTGCTGTGACACCGCATAGCCCGCACTCCCGGCGATTGACTCGGGCACTGCCGACTGGCGGCCTGACTTGTTTTGCGCCACGTGAGGCGTGATGTTCATTTCCTGGCAAGCCTTGATGAACTCTGCGGCGTCATAGCCTTTGTCTGCCCCCAGCGTGATCTCGCGCGTTGGATCGCCCAGCGCCTGGCGGGCATCGTTGATCATTACTTTGGCCGCTTCGCGCTCGGCATAGCCATCAGCGAGCGTCACCAAGGCGCTGGCGATCAGCCCATGGCGGTTGTCGCTCAACGTGTGGCCCATGTAGCGTAGCTCGCTTGCCGTTTTGCCCTTACGATACAGCCGCGAATCCGGGTCGCTCTTCGATTCATGCGTCTCGTTGCTACGCGTCTCGCCCTTGAAGTTCCCACCGTCTTCGCTGTCCTGATCATCGTCTTTACGTACAAAGCTTTTATGGCCGGCCCATGCTTGAATTAACGTGCCATCGACGCTGAAGTGCTCACCGGAAAGCCAGCACTTCTTCTCGGCAATGCCCACGACCTCGTTGAAGAACTCGATGATTGCGTCATGTTTGATCAGCCGCTCGCGGTTCTTGGTGAATACCGTGGGCACCCACACGGCATCGTCCATCGACAGCCCGATGAACCAACGAAACAGCAGGTTATATTGAACCTGCTCCATCAACTGGCGCTCCGAGCGAACGCTATAGAGCACTTGCAACAGCATCGCGCGCAGCAACTTCTCCGGCGCAATGCTGGGCCGCCCACCTTTGATATCAGCCTCGTACATGCCGGCAAACAAGCGATCCATCTTGGCCAACGCTGCGTTGGCCATCTTGCGAATCGAGCGCAGCGGATGATCTGCTGGAACAAAGTCCTCCAGCTTACGCAAGGTGAATAGGTTCTCGGTGAAGGTATCGGCGCCGCGCATCGTCTTCTCTCAGTTGGGGGCTTTACTAACAACGTTTGAACTGACCTTTTGGGTGACTTCGGAGTGAGGTATTTCCGCAGTCTGCTAAGTCCTGATTACCAGTCAGCTTCAAAGATTCAGGTTTTGCCCGGTGTCCTGAAAAGGACGCCGGTTTTGCATGGAATTCCTGTTGAATTGAAGTGATTGTGATAAAAATTAAAATTAATCCGATCTATTAAATGCCTCACCCGATTACTTGATAATCAGTAATTAATGCGGTTTCGTGGACAGAACTCCGGTGTGCGCGGTATAAATAGCGCTCGCAAATTAATGCGCTGGCGCTCCTAAATAGAATTAATCATTCGATTCGGTGCGCGATTTAATTTTCCTTCGCCCGGAGAAACTGCATGACCGCAAAATGGACTGTGGCTTTATCGTTTGCCTTATTAACGGTGACAGCGCAGGTTGGCGCGCAAACCGATCAGCAACTTTCCAGTGCCGCAATTCAATCCGCGCTGAATGCCCCGCCAAAGCAGCTTCACGCGCAGATTGTCGGTATCGACGCGGGTGCCAGGACCTTGACGCTAAAAGGCGCGAAGGGCCGGGTGCTGCCGGTGGCGGTCGGCAAGGAGGTGACGAACTTCGATGCCTTGAAGATTGGCGATCGTGTGGATGTGCAGGTCAGGGATGCGATGCTGATCAGGGCAACGAAAGCCTCAGCGAAGGGCGATGAATTGCGAAAACGTGTCGATACCGAGGTTTATGCGCCCGCATCCGGTTCTCAGGGTTTCGGCGCAGTCCACGAAACCGAGATTGTCGCAACAGTGCAGAGTGTCAATAGCAAGAATAAAACAATCACCCTGCGTGGCCCATGGCATACAGAGACGTTCGATTTAAGTTCTGAAATAGCCGCATATAAATTGAAGCCGGGCGACACCGTTCACGCCGTATTAATTTCAGCCACGGCAGTGGAGGTCACGCCCACGGCAAAATAATGTGTGGACGTGGTTGAAAATCCGCACTTCACCATTTAAATGCGGATCAAAACCGCGCCTGCCGTGACGAGTGCGCACGCCAGCACGCGCCGCGCGGTCAGCTTTTCTCGCATGAACAGCCAGCCGATCAGAACGGCGAAGATCGAACTAAGCTCGCGCAACGCTGAGACCATCGCAATGGGCAGATAGCGAAAGGCAATGATCACAATGGTGTACGCGACCATTGCGATCGCTCCGCCGCTTAAGGCTTGCAGCGAGCGTCGCGGGTCGTCGAGGAACAGGCGGCGCGGGCCGCCGTATCGATAAAAAGCCATCGCGGCGAGGGGCAGGTTGAAGAGGATGTACGCCCACGCGATATATCCGAAGCCGCTACCGGCTACGCGCACGCCGATGCCGTCCACGATTGTGTAAGCGGAGATGAACGCGCCCGTCACGAGCGCGGCCGGCACACTTGCAGTGGCGAAACGGCGCTTGCGGAATGCCAGAGAAATGATACCGATCGATACGAGCGCGACGCCCGCCAGCGCGAGCGGCCGAAGATGTTCGCCCGCGAAGACGAACGCGCCAGCGAACACCAGCAGCGGCGAGAGGCCGCGCGCAATGGGATAAATTTGCCCGAAGTCACCCGCCTTGTAGGCCTTCGCCAACGCCACGCAATAACCGAGTTGCAAAGCCGCCGATGCCGCGATGTACGGCCAGCTTGCGCGCGCCGGCGCGGGCACGAACAGCAACACGATCGCCGAACACACGAGGTAGGGGAAAGACATCATGCCGAACTGCCATACACGGTCGCCGCTGGTGTGCAGGAAGGCGTTCCAGGTGGCGTGCAGCAGCGCGGAGAACAGGACGAGCAAGACGATGAAAGGCTGCATCAGGACCGCGGGAAGGGTGCCGGCATGGTGTCGGCGTACGTGGCAATGCAAGGCGTTTGGTGGCGAAAAGTGGCAAACGGCGAAACGCCATTATGTCAGAGAACGCGAGCTGCCGCTGGCCGGACGAGCCGCCCTGTCATGACAGTATCGCTTGACCACCGCCTGCGCGCATTGCGTTCGACCGCGCGGCGCTTTTCTCACCTGCCCGTAGCGATGCACAACCCATGCGCATACGTCTTGCAGCAAACTGATTACATCACAGCCGGTCAGTGCGTGATTTACCAGAAGCCGTTTGTTTCAATCGTTGCCTCAGTTTTTCAATGAAAATTCAGACGAGGGCCGTAGGGGCGCTTTCGCGTCTCACGCAACGGCTCCTCGCCAGGAGATTGATTCGATTTCGCTTCAGTCCGACAGGATTTTCCTCATAAACCGCAGCCCATGTCTAGCGCGTTTCGACCTCTAACCCTGCTGCATGGCTGTTGCCGCGAATGTAGTGTTCCAATTGGTGGATCGTGAATTGTTGCTCGACGATCAGGTTCCTGACGAGATCGCCGATTGATACCATGCCGATCAGCAGGCCGCCGTCGATCACCGGAAGATGACGTATGCGGTTTTCAGTCATGATCGTCATGCATTCGTCTGTCGTTTGATTAAGGCGAACGTATCGGATGGCTTTCGACATGACATCGCCCACGGGCGTCTCTTTTGACAACCGGTCGTGCAGCACGATTTTCCGGGCATAGTCGCGCTCTGTCACGATGCCGGTGATGTGGTCTCCGGACGTGACCACCAGGGCCCCAATTTGTTTATGCGCCATCAGCTTGATGGCGTCGAAGACACTCGCCGACGCCTCGATCGTGTGAAAGGACTGATCTGTTTTTGAACTCAGCAATTGTGCGACTGTTGCCATCATGTGCCTCGATTAAGAAATAGGTTTGAGCTGTTACTCGTGTTGGGCGCATATCCGCGCTTTTTAGCCGACGTTGTCAGCCGAAGTCGAACAGGTCGCCGAGAAGCGACTTCTTCTTTTTGTACGGATAACGCCGGTCGCGATACTCATCGTCGCCGTAACCGTGGCGGCGATCGTGGTCGTTGTAATGACGACCTTCGTCATGCCGGCGCGCGACCGGGGTACTTGCCGCTGCCGCTTGCGCTTGCGGGACAGATTCGTCAGCGGCGCGCCCGATCAGTTTGTCGAGCTCACCGCGATCCAGCCACACACCACGACACGTCGGGCAATAATCGACTTCGATTCCCTGGCGGTCCGCCATCAGCAGATCCGGCGTCTTGCACACTGGACATTTCATTACCTTGGCTCCTTCATCAAAACCCTAACGAAGCCTCAATGTAGCGGATGAAAGCGTAATGTAAAATTCGTATTTTTGGCGTTAATACTTCGAGAAAACCGATGTATTCCAGCATCGCCATGGAGGCATGAATGAACTTCAAGCATTTGTATTATTTCTGGGCCGCGGCGCATGCGGGCGGCATTGCGCGTGCCGGCACGCAGTTGCACATCACGCCTCAGACGCTGAGTGGCCAGATCAAACTGCTTGAGGACGCGCTCAATAAAAAGCTCTTTAAAAAGAGCGGCCGCAACCTTGAACTGACCGATGCGGGCCGGCTTGCACTCGATTACGCCGATGAGATCTTCTCGCTCGGCGCCGAGCTGGAAAGCGCGGTCAGGCAGGAGAAGGAAGCCGCGCGGGCGCAACTGCGCGTGGGCGTGGCGGATTCAGTTCCGAAGACGGTGGCTTATCGTCTACTCGAGCCGGCATTGAACCTGTCGGACTCACTGCGGTTGATCTGTCACGAAGGCAAGCTGCATGCGCTGCTTTCGCAATTAGCCGTGCATAAGCTGGACCTGATCATTGCCGACGCCCCTATCCCGCCCGATGTGAACGTCAAGGCGTTCAACCATTCGCTCGGCCGTTCGACGCTGAGTTGCTTCGCATCCAAATCCTTGGCGGCACGCGCAGCAAAGGCTTTTCCCACATCGTTGAGCGACATGCCGGTGCTGTTGCCCGGCACTGAGTCAGCAGTCCGAAGGAAACTCGATCACTGGCTGACGTCGCGCACGATCTCGCCGCGCATTGTAGGAGAGTTCGACGACAGCGCGCTGACGCTCGCTTTTGGCCGCGAGGGAAGGGGTGTGCTGTTTGCACCGACGGTGCTGGCGGCACAACTTAAACGAGAGCACGGCTTGATTGCGGTTGGACACATCGAAACAATTGTTGAAGAGTTCTTCGCCATCTCCATTGAACGGCGGATCAGCCATCCCGCCATATCGTCGATCATGAGCGCGGCGCGCAGCAAGCTGTTCAATGCGTAGATAGTGCCGAGTCGCATGAGCGCGTCCTCCGCCGACGGGCACTCTGTGAATAAATCTCTTACATTACATTTAACTTTCCACTATAACTGTCGTACGTGTTGCGGACTGCCATGTCGCGTACCACGTCTCGGCCCGCCAGGTTTGCCTGCGGGCCTTTTTTTATCGCACGGAACAATCGGAAAAATACTTTCATATTTCTTTCAGTATTAACCCGATCTGGTAAAAACCCTGTCAATTCTTTCATTGTACTTACTTGATATATTACATATTGTGTATTCCATCGCCATCGAAACGAAGGACAGGCGATGACGGAGACGTCCATTCGGCGTCCCGAATACAAGGCAGCGAATGCCAAGGAGACAGTGATGGAAACGAACCGCCAGGAAGGTACGTCGCGGCTAGCGTCGCCGTGGATGCAGCTCGTGTTTGGCGTGATCTGCATGGCCATGATCGCGAATATGCAGTACGGCTGGACCTTGTTTGTGAATCCAATCGATGAAAAGCATCACTGGGGTCGAGCGGCGATTCAAGTAGCGTTCACGATCTTCGTGGTGACGGAAACCTGGCTGGTTCCTATCGAAGGTTATCTCGTCGACAAGTACGGTCCGCGTCCGGTTGTCGTCGCCGGTGGGTTGCTTTGTGCGATCGCCTGGGCGCTCAACTCGGTGGCTTCGTCGTTGCCGTTGCTGTATTTCGCGGCGGCCGTGGGTGGCGTTGGCGCGGGGGCCGTGTATGGCACGTGCGTTGGCAATGCGCTGAAATGGTTCCCTACTCGCCGTGGTCTGGCAGCCGGTATCACCGCCGCCGGCTTCGGTGCGGGATCGGCCGCAACTGTCGTGCCGATCGCGCACATGATCAAGAGCAGCGGCTACGAAGCCACCTTCCTGTGGTTCGGCCTCGGTCAGGGACTGGTGGTGTTCCTGCTCGGGATGGCGCTGTATGCGCCGCCCGCAAGCCTGCTTGCATCGGTCAAGAGTGCCTTGAAGAGCGATGTTTATAACGCGACGCCGAGGCAGGTCGTAAGCTCTCCGATCTTTTGGGTGATGTACCTGATGTTCGTGATGATGGCGGCCGGCGGCTTGATGGCGACCGCACAGCTTGGTCCGATTGCGAAGGACTTCGGCCTGCATGACTCGCCTGTCTCGCTGCTTGGCCTGACGTTGCCCGCGCTTACATTTGCGCTGACGATCGACCGCGTTCTCAACGGCTTGACGCGGCCTTTCTTCGGCTGGATCTCGGATCGCACCGGCCGCGAGAACACGATGTTCATGGCGTTTGCGATTGAGGCGGTCGGTATTTTGCTGCTGTCGAAATATGGACAGAGTCCGGTGGCGTTCGTCGTACTGACGGGTATTGTCTTCTTCGCCTGGGGTGAAATCTACAGCCTCTTTCCCGCGACTTGCGGCGATACGTTCGGGCCAAAATTTGCAGCCACCAATGCCGGCCTGCTCTACACGGCGAAGGGGACGGCGGCCTTGCTCGTGCCGTTCAGCAGCGTGATTACGGCCGCGACCGGCAGTTGGCACGCGGTCTTCATGCTGGCTTCGGGAATGGCTGCGGCGTCGGCGCTGCTGGCGCTCTTTGTGCTCAAGCCAATGCGGCAGGCTCACAAGGAGAAGCATGCATCCACCATAGCCGGCATGCCGTTTGGTTCGGCCTTGAAGGAGTGATCATGCTATGCGGCGAAGCTCATGTGTTCTCCAGCTTCGCTCGTTTGTAATGAAAGAATGGCCGGTGTTCATCCGGCCGTCCTACTATTTCCTGCCCACCAGATAGCAGACGCCTTCGGGACCGTAACGCTCACTATGCGTTTCGTTTGCCCTCAAATGGAACACGTCGCCTGGTCGATAACGCGTGTCTTTATTGTCGATGCTCAGCGTCAATTCACCTTCGAGAATCAGCGCCTTGGCTTCGAACGCATGCGCGTGGTCGTCAAGAGACGCGCCGGCTTCGCGCTCCACCAGCACGGTGGTCTGAAAACCCCCGCGCGCGAGCATTTCGATGAAATCGTCGCGTTCCATGATCGTTCCCCTTCTAGCGGGTCTTGGGTCACCTACTAATATAAGTTGAAACGACGCGGTGCAGGCGAGGATGCTTAGCGCCGCGTTGTGCGGCGAACGTGGTCCTCCGAGCCCCTGGCATGTGAGCGAATTTGAAATTCGCGTAAAATATGAGGATGCACTCATATTTTACGCGTTACCTTCTGTCACGCGTGTCTACAATGGAAGCCACTATGCCAAGTCTCGATTTGAATCCTGAACTCACCGCGCTTATCTCGATCGATCTGCAAACCAGCAATCTCGCGCGTCAGCTCGCGCCGCATTCCGCCGCCGACGTGCTCAGCAAGACCGTGCAACTTGCCAATGCATTGCGTGCGAAGGGCGGCACGATCGTCTGGGTGCGCGTGGATGTAACGGCATTGCTGAGCCTTCCCGCCGACGCGCCGCTGACGCGTCCGCCGGGTTCGCCGCCGCCGCCCGCGAATGCATCGGAGTTGTCGCCGGATCTGGGCGTGCAGAGCGGTGACGTCGTCGTGACCAAGCGTCAATGGGGCGCGTTTTATGGCACGGATCTCGAACAGCAACTGCGCCGCAAGGGTATTCGAACGATCGTCATGAGCGGCATCGCGACGAATTTCGGCGTGGAGTCGACGGCGCGTGCCGCGTTTGATCGCGGTTATGAACTGGTGTTCGCGGAGGACGCCATGACGTCGCTGACAGCCGATGCACACACGTTTGCGACGCGGGAAATTTTCACGCGCATGGGGCGCGTGCGGTCCACGGATGAGGTGGTGACGGGGCTGCAGGAGGGGTAATTGAAATACAGCGAAGGAGGCGACGCATCGCCCCTAAGCAAACTCAGCTCTCCAGCCGCGAACCTTTCGCCAACGCCATCGCTTCAAGATCACGCGTCGATCCTTTCGCCGGCCGCCCGGCCCAGTACCCTGCCAGCAAGGATCCCGACAAGTTGTGCCAAACCGAAAACAGCGCACCCGGGAGCGCTGCGATCGGCGTGAAATACAGCTTGCCCAGCGTGGCAGCGAGTCCCGAGTTTTGCATGCCGACTTCGATTGCCAGCGTGCGGCACACGGCTTCATCGAAACCCAGCAGACGGCCGCCCCAATATCCGCCAAGCAAGCCGATACCGTTATGCAGGATCACGCCCAACATCACCAGCAAGCCGACCGACGCAATACTTTTCTGCGTCCCCGCCACCACGGCCGAGATAATCAGCAGGATTGCGATCATCGAAATGATCGGCAACGCGGGCTCGATTGCTCGCACGGTCTTGTTGAACAACTGATTGATGATCAGCCCGGCGACGATAGGCAATGCGACGATCTGGAGAATGCTCATGAGCATGCCGTGGACATCGACGGCAATCGACGCATCCACGTAAAGGCGCGTCAGCAGCGGTGTGGCGAACACGCCGACCAGCGTGGACAGGGCACTGATGGTAACGGACAGCGCCACGTCGCCGCGCGCGAGATAGATCATCACATTCGACGCCGTGCCACTGGCAACGCTGCCCACCAGCACCATGCCTGCGGTCAGGTCGGGCGGCATGCGCAGCAATTTGGCGATGCCCCAGGCCGCGAGCGGCATCACCAGGTAATGCAAACCGATCCCCGCTATAACCGGCGCCGGCCGGGTGAAAACGCGCCGGAAGTCGGCGAACGAAAGCGTTACGCCCATCGCGAACATGATGATGGTGAGTAGCGTGGTGACGTGCGGCGCAATGCCTGTGAACGTTGCCGGCGAAAAGTACGCGACGACCGAAATGAGAACGGCCCAAAGAGGGAACAAGCGGGTGACGCGCGAAAGCATGGAGAGACGATCCTGGCTGATTGATAGGGGCGTCGCCCGGAGCGCTGGGGCATCAGGCGCGGGCGATCAGTCACGAAGCAACGAAACGAAAAGAAGGGTGTTCCAGGCTTGACCGACGGTGCTGTCGATAAATGCGGCCGGTGACGCAAGCCGTCACGGGTCCTTGTGGGACCGGCGGGCGGCGAATATGCGTCGACGTGAATTGTAACGTTTCGTCGGAAGAAACCCGCTGGAGCGGATTTCCCGCTTACCTCAGGCGCGCGACCGTACCCGCGTCCGGCTCTCCGCCGAAATAGGTATTCAGCGCCAGTTCGAACGGCATCTTGTCGGTGGCGGCGTGGGCGAAGAGGGTCATCGACGAATGGAATTTCAGGTCGTCGGGGTAACCGAAAATTTGCTCCACCGAGCGCCCGTCGAGCGCATTCACGATTTGCGTGAGAATCAGCAGCCGCTCGCCGAGCACGGGATGAGCGAGGTAGGCCCGCGCCTCGTCCACCGATGAAATCGCGTAGCGGCGCGCCATTTCGCTATGACCCAGTCCCTGGATCTGCGGAAACACGAACCACATCCAGTGCGTGCGTTTCTTGCCGGCCTCGAGCTCGGCCGTCACCGTCTGGAACAGCGGATCCTGCGCGTCGATAAAACGCTGCAAGTCAAAAGGATCTGGATCGGTCATGCGAGCCTCCGGGGTCTTCCTGGGATATTGCCGCAAACCACGTTCCCGGCGTTTTTCGTGGCTAGACGACCACGCGGCCTCAGATCTAATCCCGGTCATCTGCGAACGATATTCCGCTTTCTGATATCTTCACGGCCATGCAAAACATCATCGAAATTTCGAATCTGTCGAAGAGCTATGCGTCTGGCTTCAAGGCGCTGAAAAACGTCACGCTGAATATCCGCCGCGGCGAAATCTTCGCATTGCTGGGGCCGAACGGCGCCGGTAAAACTACCCTGATCAGCATTGTGTGCGGCATCGTGAACGCCACGGAAGGCACGATCCGGGTCAACGGTCACGGCATTATCTCCGACTACCGCGCCTCCCGCGCGATGATCGGCCTCGTGCCGCAGGAGTTGACCACCGACGCCTTCGAGTCCGTCTGGGCGACCGTTTCATTCAGCCGCGGTCTGTTCGGCAAGCCGCCGAATCCGGCGCACATAGAAAAGGTGCTGAAGTCGCTGTCGCTCTGGGACAAGAAGGACAACAAGCTGGTCACGCTGTCCGGCGGCATGAAACGCCGGGTGCTGATTGCCAAGGCGCTCTCGCACGAACCGGAAATCCTGTTCCTGGACGAGCCGACCGCAGGCGTTGACGTCGAACTGCGCCGCGATATGTGGAATCTCGTGCGCGGCCTGAAGGCGAGCGGCGTGACGATCATCCTGACGACGCACTACATTGACGAAGCCGAGGAAATGGCTGACCGGATTGGTGTGATCAACGGCGGTGAGATCATCCTGGTCGAGGAAAAAGCCGAACTGATGCGCAAGCTCGGCCAGAAGAAACTCGCGCTGCAGCTGGAAGACGAGATCGAGCACATTCCCGCCGGCCTGAGTGATTACCGGCTCCACCTGTCGGCCGACGGGAGTGAGCTGACCTACACCTACGACGCGCAGGATGAACCGGGCCGCATCATTGCGCTGCTGAAAGACCTCGCCGATAACGGCGTCAAGTTCAAGGACCTGCAAACGACGCAAAGCTCGCTGGAAGATATTTTCGTGAGCCTGGTCGGAGAGAAAAAATGAATATTCATGCAGTCCGCGCAATCTATCTATTCGAAATGGCGCGCACCTGGCGCACCATCATGGGCAGTATCATCTCGCCGGTGATTTCCACCTCGCTCTATTTCGTCGTGTTCGGCGCCGCGATCGGTTCACGCATTCCCGAAGTGAACGGCGTGAGTTACGGCGCGTTCATCGTGCCGGGGCTCGTCATGTTGTCGTTGCTCACGCAGAGCGTGTCCAACGCGTCGTTCGGCATCTATTTCCCCAGGTTTACGGGGACTATCTACGAACTGCTGTCGGCGCCGGTTTCGTATATGGAGATCGTGCTGAGCTACGTTGGCGCGGCCGCCACCAAGTCGATCATCCTTGGCCTCATCATTCTTGCGACCGCGCGGCTGTTCGTGCCGTTGCACGTCGATCACCCGTTCTGGATGATCGTATTCCTGCTGCTGACGGCGGTGACGTTCAGCTTGCTGGGATTCATCATTGGCATCTGGGCGGACGGGTTCGAGAAGCTGCAGGTGATTCCGCTGCTGATCATCACGCCGCTGACTTTCCTGGGCGGGAGTTTTTATTCCATCGATATCCTGCCGCCGTTCTGGAAAGCCGTCGCGTTGTTCAATCCGGTGGTGTACCTGATCAGCGGGTTTCGCTGGAGTTTCTACGGCACCGCCGATGTCGGCGTCGAGATCAGCCTTATCATGACGCTGGTGTTCCTCGCGGTGTTTATCGGCGTGGTCGCATGGATCTTCAAGACGGGTTACAGGCTGAAATCATAGGGAGCGTGGCTGATGCGTGACGTGCTGATCGAACGGTTCGGGCTCCAGCCGCACCCTGAGGGCGGGTATTTTCGCGAGACATTTCGCGGCGCGGACAGGGTAGCGCGCGAGCTCACGCGTGATGTTGCGCCCGGCGAGACGCGCTCCGCATCGACGGCGATCTACTACATGCTTTGCGATGGCGCGCATTCGGCGTGGCATCGAATCCGCTCGGACGAGGTGTGGCACTTTTATGCAGGAGAGCCAATCAACGTTCATGTCATCGATACCGCGGGGCAGTTGCTCACGCATCGCCTGGGTAACGCACTGACGCATGACGACGCTGTATTCCAGGCGGTCGTTCCGGCGGGGCAGTGGTTTGCGGCGGAGTTATGTGACCCGGCGGCGTTCGCGCTGGTGGGCTGCACGGTAGCACCGGGTTTCGAGTTCAGCGAGTTCGAACTTGCCGATGTAACCGCTTTGACAAAAGCGTATCCGCAGCACGAGGCCGTGATCGGAAGGTTGGGTCCGGCGGTAGGGGCGAAGCGCTGAGCGCATGCCGGTGCATGCCACACACTGCATACAACCCATACCTGAGAACAACGTAAAAGCAGAACAAAAAAAAGCGGCGCTCTCATTTCTGAGGCGCCGCTTTTTCGTGCTTCTATTATAGATTGGCCCTGACTGCGTCGCGGACGGCATCCATCATGCCGCCGTGATTCAGCGGTATGTCGAGTGAATCACCATAGACGTCCTGATCCGCTTGTGCACGTGCTTCCTGCGATTCGCGGCGTACCGGCGATTCGTAAGCTGTGTCACCTGAACGAATAGTGTCTCTGGCTTCGACGCGCTGCGCTTGATAACTCTTCACGATGAACTCCTTGCAGTGATGGAGCGGCGGGAGACTGCGATCCTACGGAACTGCCATGACAGATTTACGACTCTTGACGCTTTTCGGTGCACGACTGTAACGGCGGCGGACCGCTTGCCTCTGGCCGTGTTGCGCACCCTGCAATGAAAGCGCGGCTCTACAGTTTAATGGCGTTGCGTTACGGGATTCGTACTTCTGGCTTATGAAACGATGGCTGCACTATCAGCGTGCAGCCGCGAGTTTGGGCTTGAAACTTGCAAATGACGCAAGCGTTTGCGGGGAGGCAGGAACACACCGGAGCGGTCGATAAACGTGTCAGGCAGACAGTACGAACCAGCCCGGTACTGCATTTATCCGCGTGTGTATTACCGTCGAGGGAAACAGTTAAAGCTGTTTCTCAGAACCGGCGTGTCCGGTGCACGTGTTTCACATAGCGAAAAGCACAACCGCATGATGCAGTCGTGCTTTCGTGCCATTTAACCGGGCTCCGCGACGCGTTCAGGCGTGCTGGTCCTGCAAATCGGCGTCGCTGGTCTCGCCCTGTGGCATGGAAGCCGCAAGAATCATCGCCGATGCGTTCTGTGGTTTCGGGTCGCGCTGTGACGGCCGGTACACCGAATCGCCTCGATGAATGAGCGCGCCGGTCAATGCGCAGGCGCCGTCAGACGTGGCCGTGGTCACGCGCCATCCCTGGTAACCATAGTGGCAGGTTGCCGCGTCGGACCAGTACACGATCGCCGTCGCGCTGCTCGGCCGCTCGATCACGCGCACCACAGCCTCGGGGAACGGCCGTGGCGATTCCGGCGACGCCGAGACAACCCGCGGATGATCACGCTCCCACGCACGCGTGAGCCGCTCTAGAAACGGGTGCGCGGCCTTTTGCTGCGGGGCAGGAGCTGCCGCGCGGTTGTGGGTCGCTGTCAATGAGCGGACCGTTTGCAGCCACGGGTCCGCGCTTCTCGCTAACGCTGTCATGGTTCGTTCCTGGCATGGTTCAGGGTCGAACTTACGCAATCAGCCTGCCCGGATAAATACCCTTAAGGTGAATACACTGTCTTGTTAGCGCGAATAATCGCAACAACGCTTTATGCAATAAGGCTTTGCCCGATATCGCGATGCGGCAGAAACGCTGTGTGCGCTTCATTGAACGTTTTAATGGGTTCGATAGTGGGGCCATTCAGCGAGAGCCTTGCGTGCGGAGCGATTCTGATTTGTATGGATTACGTAAGGTGTCAAGTTTCGCCGCATTGCCGGGGAATGCGACTTGCGTAGGCCATACTAGCTGTGTACTTACAACGTTGAACGAGGTGTTCGTGAAGAAAAGTCATATTACTGTTGCAGTACTGTTTGCAAGCTTGGGCCTGACAGCTACGGCGCTTTGCCCAAAGCGGCCCCGGCGGCCCGGGTAATCAAGATCGACCGCAAGAGCGTCCGGGTAGCCCCGCTATGCAAGGCCACAACGGCGGCGGTTATCAGAACCAAAGTCAAAACCACGGCCCTCAAGGCGGCCCTGGTGCCCAGAACCACAACAACGGCCGTCCGCCCGTGCCCATGCATGCTGACAATGGCCCGGGACGTGCCGGTCCTGGCGGCCCGCGTGCAGAAGGCCCGCGTGATTGGCACAACGGGGACCGCTTGCCGAGCGACTATCGTGATCGCCAATATGTGGTCGACGATTATCGCGGTTATGGATTGCGTCAGCCCCCGCGCGGTTACCACTGGGTGGGCGTGAACGGCGATTACGTGCTTGCCGCGATCGCGACCGGCGTGATAGCGCAGATCGTGCTGAGCAACGGCCACTAAGCGCTTACTCGCGGTCTTACTTGCGCCCCGCTGCCGTAGCGGACGTATCCGCGAGTCAAATTAACAAGGCCGGTCCAAACTCGCGTTTTGGACCGGCCTTGTTTTATGCCCGCGGCGTGAACTCTCCACCGCCACCGTTGCGCTACATCCTGGCGGTATCGGTGATCGCTTTCACCACGCGCGCCAGCGACTTCAACGCTACGTCAGGCGATTCTTCAAATTGCGCACCGACTATGGCGCCATCCACCGCCATGGCCAATGCACGCGCGTCGGCCTTCGCCATTCTCGACGATGCCGGCAAGAGCGTCCTGATGACCGCGGCCATGTCCAGCTTGTGACGTCGTGAAATATCGACCGCTTCGGGCAGGGTCCCGCCCACTTCCACCACCGCGTTAATGAACGCACAGCCGCGATACACATCGCTCTCGAACCATTCTGCCAGCGCCGGCACCAGCGCATCCGCGTCTGCGCCGTGACGCTTCACGGCGTCTTCGAACCAGGTCATCCAGTTGCGATGCCTATACTCCAGGAATGCAACGATCAGATCGTTTTTCGCCGGATAGTAGCGATAAAACGTCTTCTTCGCGACGCCCGATTCCGCGATCACACGATCGATGCCGGTCGCGCGAATGCCATCCCGATAGAACAGCGCGTGGGCGGTGACAAGAATGCGCTCGGCCGGTGACAGCTCGGCCAAAAGCTCTGTATTTGATGAATAGTTGTTCATGGTGAGTCATTGTAGACAGGTCTGTCTCCTTGCGCTAGAGTGAGGGTGTAGACAGACCTGTCTACTGGCAGATCATGCTGTCGACCGACAACACAATCGACATTACATCATTCGCCGATCAACTCCCCACGATCAAAAGGAAACGCCATGGAAAGCAAACCGCCGTTCCCGCCATTCGATGCCGACACCGCCCGGCAAAAGGTCCGTCTCGCGGAAGACGGCTGGAATTCCCGCGACCCGAAGCGGGTTGCCCTCGCCTATAGCGAAGACACACGCTGGCGCAACCGCGCAGAGTTTGTGTCGGGACGTGCTGAGGTGGAGGCGTTCCTGGCGCGCAAATGGGCGCGTGAACTGGACTATCGGTTGATCAAGGAATTGTGGGCGTTCACCGAATCACGGATTGCGGTGCGCTTTGCTTACGAATGGCACGATGATTCCAAAAACCGGTTCCGGAGCTACGGCAATGAGAACTGGGAGTTCAACGAAGCTGGCTTGATGACGCATCGGCACGCGTGTATCAACGACTTGCCGATCAAGGAGTCCGAGCGCAAATATCACTGGCCGCTCGGCCGCCGTCCCGACGATCATCCTGGCTTGAGCGACCTGGGGTTCTGATCGAAGCTCGGCCGGCAGTCTCTTCGATCATCGATTGCATCGACTGACTGCCGGCATGCTAGCGGCCTCGCCGCCGGTAAAAGGCCCACCATCCCGCCAGCACGGTGAAGGTCGCAACGATCGCCACCATCAGCCAGAACCCGTGTTTGTTGTCGGCCAGCGGCACTCCGCCAACATTCATGCCGAAAATCCCCGCGACTATGTTGATCGGCAGCGCCAGCACGGTAACCAGCGTCAGCGTGAAAAGCGTGCGGTTGCTTTGCTCGTCCGTGCGCGCGGCGATCTCTTCCTGCAGCAGCTTGATGCGTTCTACCAGCCCCGCAAGATCGCCCAACACCAGCGAAAATTCCTCGGTGGCATCGCGAAGATCCTGAAGGTCGAGATTTTGCAGCCAGCGCGGCGGCCGTGCCAGCAGCCGGAAAATCGATCCCGGTTCAGGCGCGAGCAAACGCTGCAACCTGACGAGCACGCGTCGCGACGCGCCGAGTTCGGAGCGGGTAGCGGGGGACCGCATGGAAAGAAACCGGTCTTCTATCTGGTCGATGTCAATGCTCGTGCGCCGGACGATTTGTACCAGCAGATCGGCCTGGTCGCGCAACAGATGAATGAGCAGTTCGGCCGTCGACCGGAAGACCTCGCCGTTGCGTACCGATTCCCGCAGTGTATCGATGGAACGCAGCGGTTTCAGCCGCGCGGTGATGAGCAGCTTTTCGCGCGTGTAGACCCATAACGTTGCGATTTCGGAGGGTGTTACGTCGAAGTTGAACATCACGTCGTTGATGACGGCGAGCAGCGCGCCCTCCTGATGTTCTATCCGCGTGGAATGCGAGCCGTCGCGCAGGTTCTCGAAGAAGGCGTCCGGCAGCTCGAGCTGCGTGCGCATCCAGCGTTCGCTTGCGCTGTTCGCGAGGTCGAAGTGCAGCCAGACGAAGTCGTTCGAAGCGCGTTCGGCGCTGGATTGCGCCAGCCACTCGAGCGCACCGGCGGAGTCGATAGCCAGGCCCGCCGTGTCCGGGGCGAAACGAAAGCCGCACACGATGCCGGAGAAATCCGAGGCGTAGGGTAGGGCGGTAGTCATGGTGAGTCGGTCATCAGCAATGGCAATTGGAAGGGACTGCGGATTTCGATTGTCCCTGCCATGCAATTCGAATCAAGCAACGTCCGCCTCGATTTGCGTTATTGTTGGGCAAATGCCGCGTGACACAGAAAGTACTTATGGTTGTCACGCCCTATGGGTAGACTCGCGCGGTGCAAGAGGGCCGTCGGGCGCAGCCCGACCCTTTAAGCTTCATCGGGGAAACACAAATGGAAGATCGCGTCGAGCAGGACGAACCTACGCAAACCACGGCAGACGGACTGACGCGGCTCGCGACGAGCATCGTCGAATTGCTGGGCGAGCAGGCCATCGACAGCCGTCTGGGAGCCAAATTGCTCAAGCGGCTGGAAAAGGAAGCGAAGCTGGTGGAGGAATCGGGGCCGCAGCCGCTGAACAAGGCTCAAAAACGCAGTTTGCGCGACGCGCTGGACGGTCTCGAACACGCAGTGCGTCAGGTCGATGCAAACCTGTTGGTATCGGCGAACGCAAAACTACGCTCCACCGACGAATCTTCCAGCAAAAAGGCCAAAACAAAATCCTGAAGCCGCGCCGGCGTCGCCCTGCGAAGCCGGCGCGCCGCCGGTTTTAAGCGCATCCGGCTTTATCGGACAAGCGATCTGGCGGTTTTTTCATCACGTCGACATAAACCGCTTGCAGCAAATAAGCAAGATGGCGCGGAAAATGCTGCGTTTGCTGCACATGCATAAATCTGAGCGGTCATGGTTTCAGTCTCTTCTACCCCAAGCTGCGTGTTATGGACCGACCGGAATGTCGACGCGGACGCCGGCCGTTGGCGCATTCTGGTTGTCGACGACAACGCCGCCAGCGCCGAGGGCCTCGCTGCGGCGCTGAGCGCGGATGGTTGTGATGCGCGGTATGTGTTGAGCGGCGTTGACGCGCTGCAGGCTATTGACGGCTGGGTGCCGCACATTGTGGTGCTCGACATCAGCATGCCGGAGCACGACGGTTTTGCGACCGCGCGCGTGCTGCGCCGGATTTCCCCCACCCGGAACGCCGGGATCATCGCCTTTACGGCGCTCGGCGAGGATTACGTGCGCTCGAAAGGCCTCCACGCGGGGTTCGACGGCTATTGCCAGAAGGGCAACGCGCCCGGTGTCCTGGTCAGCCTGATCAGCCGGCTGGTCCAGGTTCACTGAACATTCCCCGAGAATTCAGTGGGGCGATGAGCGTCCGATTCGAATTTTTTTGATTTCGTCGGGTCAGGCCCTCTAAAAATCCTGCTTACCGCGACTTCCGGGTGAGCCTTTTACAGGCTCGCCCGCAGCGATTTTCCCCGATCTGGACGTCCTCCCATTATTGGTTTATCCCGAAAAGTGTATTGAACTTTATGGGGATAAAAAGCCGATAGTAGGGGTATACACTGCATTTCATTGACGAAGCAGCTACCGAAATAAGTTTGACCGCTGCGACGCCTTCTGAACCAGTCGAAGTCCAACGTATATCGGAGCTCAGCATGAAAAAGAATCTTCTCGCATCGTTACTCGTCGCCGTTACGGCTTCTATCGCAGTTCCGGCGTTTGCCAGCGGCTACGGCCCGGCACCTTCGTATCGGCCGTCGGTGGGTGCTCCGGCTTCGCAACAAGGCATGAACTTGCAAACCATCGCTGCTCAAAACAACGCTGATGCGAACGGCTACGGTGGCGCACGCACGTCGGTGTCGCAATCGGGCTCGAGCCGCGATCGTACGAACAACGCGCAACCTGTTTTCTCCGGTCAATAATCTCCGGGCTCCTACGTGCACGGCCGGCGCTACTCGCGCCGCCGTGATCGCGCCAAGCCTGATGGCCATGTAGTACAGAAACGCACAAACGCCCGCTGAACGAAAGTTCTGCGGGCGTTTGTGTTTGTGCGTGAAGAGCGACCGTTTCAGGTGCCTGTCATTTTGAGCGCATCGCGCATCACCGCCGCCAGTTCTCCCGCGGCAAACTTGGCCACATAAGCGTTCGCGCCTACTTTGCGCACATGCTCCTCGTTCGCCGACCCGGACAGCGAGGAGTGGATCACGACCGGAATGGCCTGCATGCCGGCGTTTGCTTTGATACGGCGTGTCAGCGTGAATCCGTCCATTTCCGGCATTTCGAGGTCGGTCAGGACGAGCGCAATTTCGTCCGCGGCGCAACGGCCATGCTTTTCCGCCTTGCTCTGCAAGTCTTCCAGCACGTTCCACGCTTCCTGGCCGCTCTTGGTCATGATGAACGACACGCCCATCGCGGTCAGGCTTTGTTCGATCAGGCTGCGCGCGACGCCGGAGTCGTCGGCGGCGAGCACTTTGGTACCCGGTTTCAGGACCAGCCGGCCAGTGCTTGATTCATTGATCTCCACTTCCGTCGACGGCAGCACGTCGCGCAGAATCTGTTCGACATCCAGCACTTGCGCGAGTCGCGAGCCGTCCACGTTGCCGTCGAGGCGCGCGAAGCTGGTCACCGTCCGTCCGCCCGAATGCGATTCCGCAGACAAAACCTGATTCCATTCCAGCCGCACGATGTCATCGACTTCCTCGACGGCAAAACCTTGCGTCGTGCGTGCGAATTCGGTGACCAGCAGGATCTTGAGACCGTTCTTCGGCTGGCAGCCCGTGACCTGCGCCAGATCGATCACGGGGATGATCTGGCCGCGGATATCGGCTACGCCAAGAATCTCCGGGTTTGCGCCGGCGACCACGGTGATAGGCGGCATGGCGAGGATCTCGCGCACCTTGAACACATTGATGCCATATAGCTCGCGTTGTTCGGAGTCCGGCGCTTCGCCCAGGCGAAACAGGAGCAGTTCGAACATGTTGTTGCCGGCGAGCCGAACCCGCTGTTCGATGTCGTGTTGTGAACTGCTCAAGGTGGTTCTCCTGATTGATTTATGCCGGGCTTCTAATTAGCCGGTTCTTGATTAGCGGCGCGGAGTGGGGAAACTGAAGCACTTTTCGGCCTGCTGTCGCGGGAACGTTTCATGCAGGGCAAGTCGCGCACGCGGCAGTATCGGGATAGACCCTTGGACGCATAAAAAGCAGTGTTTTCCAGCGTTCACGCGGCAGGTGTCTGGCCTATACTTTTTGAATGGGCTGGGTAATCTGGATGTAAGGCGCTGGATGTACGGCGAATGATTCAACGCGGTGGCTGGGGAGTGTCAGCCGACGTGCCGCGCTCTAAACGCCGGCTATCCAACCATGTGGAACGCCCGCTATCCGGCGGGCGGCGCGCGGTTCAACGGAGGCGTTCGATGGCAACAGTCGCACAAGTTCTTAATTCGAAATCCGATCACACCATCTTCACGATCGCCGATACGGCATCGGTCTACGAGGCCATTGCGATGATGGCGGAGAAGCACATTGGCGCGTTGATCGTGACCCACGGTGAAGCGATCGTCGGCATCATGACCGAGCGTGACTATGCCCGCAAAGTGGTGCTGATGGATCGTGTCTCGCGACAAACTCCCGTGCGCGAGATCATGACCTCGCAAGTGCGTTTCGTGCGTCCCGACCAGACCACGGACGACTGCATGGCCTTGATGACCGAGCGCCGCATGCGGCATTTGCCGGTGATCGATGGCGAAAAGCTGGTGGGCATGATTTCAATCGGCGATCTGGTGGCGAATATTATCTCCGAGCAGCAACTCACGATTCATCAACTCGAGGGGTATATACGAGGCGAGCACATGTAGCTTGCCCGGGAGGATGCAGCGCGGCGTGAAGACGCCGCGCTGTGTTTTATTTGTTGCCGCTGCGTGGGTATTTCATCATTTAAGAATCATCTGATTCCACCCTCCACAACACGCTTGCCATCATCAAGAGCGGCATACGCCGCCCTACAAGCGAGGGTGTGAATGAATAAGACATTAAAGTGGTCCCTGATCGCTGGCGCAGTCGTGATAGCTACCGGTGCGATCGGCGGAAAGCATAAGCCTGGCCCAGGCAACATGAACTCGACGTCCGGGTCTGCGCCGGCTGGAATTTCGCGCGGCGCAGACCCTAAGCCCGTGATCAACCAGCGCGGCGTGGCCTTTGCCCAAGCGCTGCTATCGGATGACATAGCGGACGCGCTCAACGGTGGAGAGTCCAATATCGGGTTGCCGAGCCTCGGCATCGACTACTCCGTGTCCTCGTTGCAGTTGGCGCGGGAATATAGCGACAACGGGGTCGCCGCTGACGCCAAATACAAACGCAAGCTTCTGTTGATCGGTGGGCGAATCAAGTCGATCAACAAGGACTTTTCCGACTCCGCCTACCTGTCGCTTCCCGGAACTGATGATTTTTCGCTGGTCCAGGCCCACCACGACGATGAGGGGGCGACCGATGCAGCCTCGTTCGTATAAGCGGAGCGCGAGCGTAACGCTCGTATGCACCGGCGCTGGCATGACCATCCAATCCATGCTCCGCGACTGCACGCCGGCCAACCGGTATGCGGCGAGGCTCGACAGAGAGCGGCGCGAAAAGTTGGCAACTTGGTTCGCTGACGGCGGGAAGTCGCCCGGCGACGATAAGAGCGGAACGGCGCTGGCGGCTATGTACGTCGCACGAAGGGCGATGCCGGACATGTCGGCGTGCGATCAAAACATTGGCGGCGCGGCTTGCCGTGCCGATCTGCAGCGTGCGATGAAAACCGGCGGTCCCGTAATGCTTGCTGAATGCAGTCGGATCAGACTGTGGTTGGACTTGCCCGAGGCGACGCCGCTACCGGGCAGCGCCAGCAATAAAAAATCGGCGGCCTGAGCAATGCCTCAAACCCAATACGGATTACCAAGAGCGCCCCGCTACGCTGATTTTCTGCGCTACCTGGTAGCTCACGATGTAAATAACGTGTGTAACTCGTGCAGCCAGCCGAACTGGGCCATCGGTCTACTAGCAGAAGGCGGGCCAACCTACCAGTGGTTCGGCACTTACGGATGGGACGCAAAAGCGCGACTGGAGCCACTCAACGTGATTGCAATGGAATGTACCCATTGTGGTTACATGCGGTTTTACAGCGCCAATAAGGTGGGATTTTGGATTGCGCAGAATCCAGCATGGACGTCATCAATATGAGTCGAAATAAGATTTTAGAATGGACCGGCAGCAACGCGGGACCCAAACAGCCAGTCAGTATTGACGATTTAGGCGGCGGCGGCGATGATGGCGGCATGGAACCTCGAATCGCGAAGCTGGAAGCAGGGCAGGAATTTATCCAACGGGACATCAAGGACCTGAAGGACGACGTACGTGCGATCCGCGGAGACATCAACGGTATCCGCACGACTGACTTTCGCCTCCTGTTTGGGGCCATCATTGCCGTGGCCGTAGGACTTGCAGGCCTGATGGCACGAGGATTCCACTGGATTTAGCCGGCCCGACTACGCTCTTTCTCGCCCCGCCATGTGCGGGGTTTTTTGTGCTCGCGCAGTTCTTGTCATCTTGCTACCTCACGTTCCTTCCGTCAAAGCCGTTCGTTCAATCTATTCGCAAGCTAATTGTATAGTTGTCAGGTGCTCCGCATGGGCCTGATCGCTCGGACCTGACGTCGACGCGTCCGATCCCTCTAAACGTCAACGGCCTGTGAAAGTTGCGACCGATGGCAAGATAAACTCGATCACCACGCCGCTCGAATTTCGCGTCGCCCCGGAGCCGCTATTCTGCTCAAGCCCGAGGCCGGCGTGGCCAATGCCAATCGCTTATGACCCTGCTGCTTCAGATTTCAGATCCGCACTTTGGCACCGAACAGCCACCGGCCGTGGCGGCGTTGCTGCGTCTTGCCAATACGTTGCAGCCCGATCTCGTTGTCATGTCCGGCGACATTACGCAACGTGCCAGGCGTGCGCAATTCAGTGCCGCGCAGGCGTTCGTCGAACCGTTCGGTGCAACGCCTTTTGTTGTCGTGCCGGGCAATCATGACATTCCGCTGTTCAACATATTCGCGCGCGTTGCACACCCCTATGCCAATTATCAGCGCGTGTTTGGAGACGATCTCGAACCTGTCTTCGAATCGGCGGAACTGTTGGTAATTGGCGTGAATACTACGCGGGCGTATCGTCGTAAGGATGGCGAAGTATCGGCTCAGCAAGTGGAGCGCGTGGTCCGCCGATTCGAACAAGCGACGGCACGGCAACTGCGGGTTGTCGTTACACATCAGCCTGTTGTGGCTGCGCGTGCCAAAGACATCAGGAACCTGTTGCACGGCCGCGAACATGCGATTGAACGCTGGTCGCAAGCGGGCGTGGATCTGATCCTGGGCGGTCATATCCATCTTCCGTATGTGGTGCCGCTGCATGTTGCGAACAAGGACTTGCCGCATCCGATGTGGGCCGTGCAAGCGGGAACCTCGTTGTCTTCGCGCGTGCGCGGGAACGTGCCCAATTCGGTGAACGTGATTGACTACGATGCGTCGCATACGGGCGCACGCCGTGCGATTGTTGCGCGCTGGGATTTCAATCAGGCGAGCGCATCGTTTGAACCCATCATGCAGCACGAACTCGACCTGGATAGCGAGTCGCTCAAGACTCCATTAGCGACGCTTTTATGAAATAGATCGAAGTGCGGTACACCCGCTTGTTTGAGGAATCGCACGTGGCCGGTGACCATGCACTGATGTTGTTCGTGGCGTCTCTCGTTCTTGCAATGGTCGTGGTATGGGGTGCAGGGTAGCTTGTACAACGCCACAGCTTATTGTTGTCACGACCGCAAGCAGCCGCGTGTTCCTGCGCGTACATGTCGTGGGTATTCGGAATAAGGTGTGGAAACGGGTTCTACTGTGAGGTCTCGGTTCAGGTCCCCACGGCTGACCAAAGCCGGAAATTAGGGTGACGGGAAAGGGGATTCAGCCGCGTCATTACGCTGCCCGTCCACTTGCCTTGATTGTTTCGAAAACCAGCGGCTTTCTGATGTACCTCCGCGGCCTCTACCCGCGAGCGCGTTCTTCAATGACATTCGCTCGTTGAACTTAAGCCGTGCTGCGAACGAAGGCAAGCAGCAACGTGTAGTCACCTTTGTCCGCGGCACGCAGTGCAGTTAGATATAGCGCGCGAGCGTTGTCGGCATTGACGAGCGTGCCTCCACCACCCCACGGAAAATGAGGCTCTCTCATGCTGCGCAAAAGTGCATCAGCCATCATCCGTGAGTGTCGGCCATTGCCGTTTGGAAAGGGGTGAATCCAGACCAGCTCACGGTGAAATCGGGCCGCTATTTCATCCGGCGGGAAGATTTTATTCTCAATCCAGTAGCGCACATTGTCGAAAAGATTTCGCAGCTTGACACTCACCTGTGTCCAATCACATCCGATGTTTTTATCGGACTTCCGGAATGTGCCGGCCCAGGCCCAGGTCTTATCGAACATTTTTTTGTGCAGGGTGCGGCAGAAATCCTCACTGAGCACGTCTGGCTGACGGGCACGGCGAAGCCATGTCACCGACGCCAGGATGTTCTCCTGCTCCCAGTCGTTAAGCTCACCCTTTGTGGTCAGGTGCGTTGGTTTTAGTCCGGCGATTTCGTCGGGGTCGAGAGGCGTTTGCCCCTCCTGTTCATCAAAATCTATCGCCATAGTGCCGACCATCGACCCCGAAGCAACTCTTCGGCTCGCTGCTCAACCTGTTTGCGAAGGCGGGCCGTAGTCGGGCGCTGGTCCTCCAAACTCATGGTGTGCGCTACCCCGCCGACCTCTTGCAGCGCAATGGCGCGCGCCCGTTCCGCGACCACTTGCGTGAGTGGCTTCCGGGGCACCAAAGCATAGACCAGCTCGCAGTCCAGCCCCTCTGCCAGCTTGCGCAATTGCCCAAGCGTGATTCGTTCATCCGCTTCCGCTTGCTCTGACTTGTGCAAAGTCGGCGCAGAGATACCCAGGCGCTCGGCCTGTTGCCGCTCAGTCAGCCCCAATGATTCTCGAATGAGCTTCAACCAGCCCCGAGGCGGCGCACGGCGCTTCGCCAAATCGGCATACGCTTCGGCCGATGTCTGAACTTGTTCAAGCCTGAGCTGGTTCATTCTCGAATTCATTTGTTTGCCTATAGGCTAACTAAAAACCTTGAAATGATAGCTCAGAGTGCAGCTATAACCAGTTTTTTGCTGCCCTATGATGCATCAAATAATTTCCATATGATAGCCTATAAGCAATCATTTATTCTGCACTTGCTGCACTATAAGCTATTGAAAAAAGCAAAAAAACAGCCCTCTTCGGAGGGCTGTTGAGTGCCGGTGACAGCGTAACGATGTGGGTATCCGGAACTTGGAAGTGGGACCCGTTTCCGCACGTTATTCCGGATACCCCATTTCGCAAGCGATGTGCTGGCAGGCTTTACGCTGGGAACAGTCAGGCTGGTGGCGTGTATCTTGAGCATCGAATCGACGCACCGGTATAGGCCGAGGCCAGGGCCGTCGCGGCATCAGTCCTGAGGGTGTATCGATAGTTCGGGAAAGCCGGTACGCGGATCCAGATCGCGTGAGAAGCGGACGCCGTCCAAACAAACGATCAGGATTTCCGCCGTCGTCCGCACTATGCATCCCGCCGATACATGGCCGCCGACCACGCGGCCTTCGGCATTCGAGACCGCCATGTGAAGATGCGCGCCGTCGGCTGAAAGTGAGCCGGCCAGCGTCAGGATTTCGAGGTCACCGGTGAGCCGGGTCGGCTGGTCGATGCCCGCGTAACGCAGGTTCGCCACGCTCAGGCTGCCGATGCCCTGCATCACGAACGCGGCGCCAATGGCCTGGTCCCGCGCGATTGTTTCAAGCGCAACACGCAGGTCGTCGCCGGGCATAAGGCGCACCGGAAGTGTTTGCATGAGTGAAGTCCCAAGGCTACGCGGTGTATCAATGATGGCATGATGATTCCGGCTTCGCACATCGCTCCCCAATCAAACTGACATTTCCCATGACAACCGAACTTCATATACTCGCCTGGACACTTGTCCTTGCCCTTATCCAGGTGCTGCTGCCGTCGGTGGTGCGCAGCCGAGAAACGGGCCTGGGACATAACGGCGGACCGCGTGACCAGCCGGGACCGCCCGTCGGCAAGGTGACTGGCCGTTTGATGCGTGCCCAGAACAACCTGTTCGAGACCTTGCCCGTATTCGCCATCGCTATCCTGATCGCGCATATGGCCGGCCGCGAAGGCACGCTGACGTTGTGGGGCGCGTGGTTGTACATCGTCGCGCGCGTGGTCTACCTGCCCTTGTATGCGGCTGGAGTTCCATTTCTGCGCTCGCTTGTATGGCTCGTTTCGCTTTTCGGCATCATCCTTGTTCTCGTCCCTATTATCTAAAACCATCTGAAACCGGAGTCCAGTCAATGACCGCTTTGCTCACCACCATCGACGTGGAAACCGCGCCGAATCCCGAGTTCGCCGTGATCCTGATGCACGGCCTGGGCGCCGATGCCAACGACTTCATCCCGCTGGTGCCCGAGCTGCGCCTGGGCGATCTGCCCGCTGTGCGTTTCGTCTTTCCGAACGCCACCGAAATGCCGGTTACCGGCAACAACGGTTATGTGATGCGGGCGTGGTACGACATTTTGTCGTTCGAAGGCGTGAACCGCCGGGTCGACGAAGCTGGCCTGAAGGCGTCGTGCGAACGGATTCGCGAACTGATCACGCGTGAGAACGAGCGCGGCATTCCGACTTCGAAGATCTTCCTGGCGGGCTTTTCGCAAGGCGGAGCAATGACCTACACGGCGGGGCTCACGCATCCCGAGAAGCTCGCGGGACTGATCGTGCTGTCCGGTTACGTGCCGTCGCCTGGTTTGATTGATGCGGCGTTCAGCGAAGCGAATCGCGACACGCCTATCTTCGCCGCACATGGCACGCAAGACCCTGTGCTGCCGATCGAGTTGGCTATTCAAGGCCGCGACTTCGCGCTCGCGCATGGTTGCAAGCTGGAATGGCATACCTACCCGATGCAGCATTCTGTCTGCGGCGAAGAAGTCGAGGCCTTGCGCGCGTGGCTAGGCGCAAGACTGGGCGGCTAAAGTGCCTTGAACAAGGTGTTTTTATACAACTCGAGCATTCCGGCTGCGTCCACGCCAATGCAGACCGACTGCGCCGGACGGTCATCCCAGTCCGGCGCGGGCACGCGCATGGTCGACGGTTTCTGTATCGTCTGACCGGTCGCGATACCGCTGGTGAGCACACGCACGGGACCCTTGCGCACCGTATAGAGATGCGGAGCCAGCACGTACGCCACAGCCGATGAATCGTGGACATAGATGCCTTCGAGTCCGGCGCTGTC
Organism: Caballeronia sp. dw_19; assembly: GCF_018449515.1. Lineage (GTDB taxonomy): Bacteria > Pseudomonadota > Gammaproteobacteria > Burkholderiales > Burkholderiaceae > Caballeronia. The sequence goes on from NZ_JAAVUQ010000040.1 coordinate 70,393, forward strand.
CTGGTGGAACTGCGCGTAATGCCGCGATACGTCCCACACAAAACGGCCGGCCTCGCCTGCACCATCGCGAATCGATGCAAGCCATTGGTTCGGCATGATCGTGTTTTGCGTGACGTCGAGACCGACGAGCGTGACCGGCCACGCCGCGCCGAGCACGAGATCCGCTGCATCGGGGTCGCACAGGATGTTGGCTTCGGCTGCTGGCGACACGTTGCCAAGCACGCCGGCCGTACCGAACGCGCCGCCCATGATGACAACCTGCTTCACCAGCCCGGCAATACCCGGGTCGGCTTTCAGCGCGTGCGCCAGATTCGTCAAAGGACCGACCGCGATCAGCGTCACTTCACCGGGAAACGCGCGAACCGTATCGATCATGAACTGATGCGCGGGGCGCGCGTCGAGCGTTGTATCGGCGGGCTGGCCCAGTTCGATATTGCCAAGACCGTTGTCGCCGTGAATCCAGCCGAGCGGCGCAGGTGGCACGCGATGCAACGGCGCCGCCGCGCCGCGCGCTACTGGCACGCCGGGTGCAAAACGCGAGCGCAGGTAGAGCGCGTTAGCCGTGGTCGTTTCTATGGTCGCGTTGCCGAACACGCTCGTGATGCCAAGCAGTTCGATCTCGGGATGCAGCGCCTGGAACACGAGCGCCATGGCGTCGTCGACACCCGGATCGGTGTCGTAGATGACCTTGTGGATTGTCATAGGTAGAACGCGTCGGGCAGTTGTTCGCGGGCGGTAGTGTCGCGGATCGCGCCATTGAGATTGCCGAGGCGAATGCTCAACTCGGGGCCGCCCAGTTCAATGATCACCTGACGGCACGCGCCGCAGGGCGCAATGGGCCCGTCCGTGTCCCCGATCACGGCGAGCGCTGCAAATTGATCACGCGCATAACCTGCGGCAATCGCGCTGAAAAACGCCGTACGTTCCGCACAATTGCACAATCCATACGATGCATTCTCGACATTGCAGCCATCGAAAACACTGCCATCTTTTGTGAGCAAGGCTGCGCCGACCTTGAACCTTGAATAGGGTGCGTAAGCGCGTTCGCGCGCGTTCTTCGCGCGCTCGAGCAACTCGTCCATTGTCATGATTTTCTCCTTAGTTCAGCGTCAGGAACATGCCTGCGATCGTCGCGCTCATCAGGTTCGAGAGTGTGGCGGCGAGCACGACGCGCAGGCCGTAGCGTGCCACTTCCGCGCGGCGTTCCGGCGCAACCGCGCTGAAGCCGCCGGTGAGCACGGCGATCGACGAGAAGTTCGCGAAGCCGCACAGCGCGAAAGACAAGATCGCTATGGTACGCGGATCGAGCACCTGCAATCCAGCCGCGGCGACGCTGGCGGAGTCCTTCAAATACGGAGACAGCGACGCGTAGGCCACGAACTCGTTGAGAATGAGTTTCTGACCGAGGAAGTTGCCCGCGAGCGCGGCCTGATCCCAGGGCACGCCGATCAGATACGCGAGCGGCGAGAACACGGCGCCGAGCACGGATTGCATCGATACATTGGGGTCGCCGAACCAGCCGCCGATGCCACCCACAATCCCGTTGAGCAACGCGATCAGGCCGACGAACGCAATCAGCATGGCGCCGACCATGACCGCGATCTTCAGGCCGACGGTTGCACCGGAACTGGCCGCTTCGATCACGTTTGCCGGGCGTTTTTCGTCGAAGCTGAGGTTCTCGAGCGTGACGCGGCTGGCTTCGCTCGTGGGGTGGATGATCTTGGCGAACAGCAGTCCGCCCGGCACAGCCATGAACGACGCCGCGAGCAGGTATTCGACCTTCACGCCAAGGCCCGCATATCCCGCGAGCACTGAACCGGCGACTGCCGCCATGCCGCTCGACATCACGGCGAACAGTTCCGCGTTGGTCATGTCGCGCACGAACGGCTTTACGACTGCCGGCATTTCGCTTTGACCGAGGAAGATGGTGGTGACGGCTGAGAACGATTCGATCTTCGACACCCCGAGCAGCTTCTGGAAGATCGTGCCGAGCACGATCACGATCCAGCGCATGATGCCGAGGTAATAGAGCACCGAGATCAATGCGGTCACGAAGATGATGGCGGGCAGCACGCGAACGGCGAAGACGAAACCGCCGTTGCCGAAGAGTTCGAACATCTTCGATTGAACGAGACCGCCGAACAGGAATTCGATGCCTGCGTTGCCGTAGGCGAGTACGTGGTTGACTCCTGCTGCCGCAGCGGAGAGCACGCTTTTGCCGAAGGGCACGAACAGGATGAACGCGCCGATGCCGACTTGCGCCAGCAACGCGGGCACGACGGTGCGCAGGCGAATGCCGCGGCGATTGGTGGAGAAGATGAAAGCGATGAGCAGCAGTACGGCGATGCCAAGCAGATTGCGCGCGATCAGGGCCATGTCTCGTTGTTTATGTTTGTCGGAGGAATGGGCGGATGCTACGCCATGTGTGGGGTTTGGAGAATAGGGCGGGAGGGTTTGCTGGCGCGGGTGGGGCTTGGGGCGGGGTTGGGTTTAGGCGGTTAAGTGGTCGGGGTTTATGCCGGGGTGGTCGGTTT
>NZ_JAAVUQ010000041.1 GCF_018449515.1 Caballeronia sp. dw_19
GAGAAGGAGGGGTTCACACATCCTTCGCTCTGGCGAGCACCGTGCTTTTGGGGCACCCATGAATGAAAACTGCACGCTGTGGACACTTAGGGTAGCGTGTTGAAAGCGTTTTCTTTGCTTCGTTTCTTTGTCGCTTTGGACAAAGAAATGACGTGCCGCCACGCACAGTGGCTAATAGTGATAAAGAGAAAATCCGAGTCACGCAGACCACCACGGCCGAAAGCAGCAACCCGGCATTGACTCCGACCGCTGACCCCAGAACCGACCAACCCGGCACTGACCCCGACCGCTAACCCCGGAACCGACCAACCCAGCCCCCCCCACCATCAACCCCGCCCCCCCAAAAAAAAGCACGACGGCCCGACACCCCATCGCGCTTCAACAACCTGGCAATCATCAAGCCACGCAAAACCTCAACTTCAGAACTGCAGCGCTGCCGTCAGATCGCCCATTGGCTTGCCGCCCGCCGCGACCATCGCCGCATCGCGTGCCGTCAAGCCCGGCAGCTTCGGCAACGAATACCGCGTGGTAATCAAACGCAGAATCGACGTCGTATCGTATTGCGTGTGATCGACGAAACCCTTCTTCGCGTAAGGCGAAATCACCAGCGCCGGAATGCGCGTACCCGGACCCCAGCGGTCACCCTTGGGCGGCGAGACGTGATCCCAGAACCCGCCATTTTCATCGTATGTCACGACCACGACCATGTTCTTCCACTGCGGGCTCGCCTGCAAATGTTGAATCACATTCGCGATGTGCGCATCGCCCGATGCGACGTCCGTATAACCCGCGTGCTCGTTCAAGTTGCCCTGCGGTTTATAGAACGCGACCGAGGGCAGCGTGCCCGCATCGATCGCCGAGATGAACGCCGTGCCGTCCGTGCCGCCATCCAGCAAGTGCTGAGCGCGGTTCGTCGTACCCGGGGCCAGGTCGGCAAAATAGTTGAACGGCTGGTGATGCGTCTGGAAATTCGGCACTGAATTTGTCGAGCCGCTGATCTTCGAACGGTCCGCCAATGCCGCGCCCCACGAACCGCCGTACCAGGCCCACGAAACGTTCGCCGTATTCAACAAGTCACCAATATGCGTCTGCGTTTGCGGCGGCAGCGTGGTCGCAACGCTCGGGTCGGCGAGCGTTGCGTCGCCACCCGCCGGCGGTGTATTGCCGCTCGGCTGATACGGGGGCTGCATCGTATTGACGGCGTAGAAGTCCGGCGTCAGGTTGCCCGAGTTATCGAACTTGGGGATGCCCGTGATAGCGGAAGCGGGCGAGGCTGCCGTCAGTTTCAACGATACCCCGTCAGCGTTCACCGATGAAATTGATCCTGCCGCCACGCTCTTGTCAGCATTCGGATAGACCGGCGTGCACGCGCAGGCAAGCCACTGGTGGTTCAGGAATGACCCGCCGAACGCGCCCATGAAGAAGTTGTCGGCGAGCGTGTATTGCTGGGCGATCTTGTAAAGCGGCAGCTTGTCGGCGTTGGTGTTGTAGTGACCCATGACAAAACCGCCCGAGTCGGCCCACGCGGCGAACTTGTCGTTCTTGCCGCCATTGATCTGCATCTGGTTTTCATAGAAACGGTGATACAGGTCGCGTGTTGTCAGCGACAAAGGCGTGTTGAAGCCAGCCGGATCGTCGATAGCAAAAGGCGAGTTCGGCAAGTTCGCCGTCATGGCCTGCGTCACGGCAGGCGTCACGCCCGTGGCTGTCAGGCCGTTCCAGATGGGCGGCAACGTGGTCAGCACGCTGCCGTCGCGGTCGAGCTGCTGCGCGCTCGCTGCGGTGACGTTCTGCAAGCCGTTAGCGCCCGGGAAGTTGCCGTAGAGGTTGTCGAAGCTGCGGTTTTCCGCATAAATCACGACAATGTTCTTCACCGAGCTGAGGTCGGCATGGTTGTCGTCATTGCCGCCGCACGCGTACAAGCCGAGTGCGATCGACGCCGTGAGTGGCACGGCGAGGACGTGTTTCTTATTCATCGATAGATCTCTGTCGTTGGGGGACCGGCGAGGGAATCGCCTATGTACCGTCTGCTTCACGCCAAGCGCTGTTTAAGCCGTTAAGCGATTTTTGCCGGTGCCGCAGTGTCCCAACGCCATTTGACATGAACATTTAATATAGCTTTCATTAAGTAATAATATGTCGGATTGAGTTAGATATTCGAATGCAATTTGTCATGTCATTGATGTGACACATAAAGGTCATAGGCTTCGGCTTCCTTCCAAGGCCTTATGCACATGCCATCTATCGCTTCCCTCTTGCTGCCCTTGGCCGCATTTTGTGTTTCAGCCGTTGTACTGACCGGCTGCGATTCGCACGCAGCTTCAACGGCTTCGCAAGCCGAGCCTTACAGTGCAGGCGAAGCGAAAACTCGCGCGCAGGTTTTCGCGCAGGTTAAGCAGATGACGTCGGTGGGAGAAAAGATGTTCCTCGACCCGTCGTTATCCGGCTCGGGAAAGCTTGCTTGCGCTTCGTGCCATAGTCCGGATCATGCGTTCGGACCACCCAATGCGTTGTCGGTGCAACTGGGCGGCAGCGACTTGCGGCGGCCGGGATTTCGCGCGGTGCCGTCGCTGCGTTATTTGCAATCGGTGCCGCAATTCACGCAGCATTTCCACGATTCCGACGACGAAGGCGACGAAAGTGTCGACGCCGGTCCCACCGGTGGTTTGACCTGGGACGGGAGGGTCGATCATGGTGCGGACCAGGCGCGGATTCCGCTGACATCGTCATTTGAAATGGGCAGCACGCCGGCGCAGGTGGTGACCGCGGTGAAGGCCGCGCCCTATGCGGGAGAACTGCGCGAAGCATTCGGCACCACCATTTTCGACAACGACGAGAAAGCCTTCGACGCTATCCTGCGCTCGCTTGAAGCATTTGAGCAGACGCCGCAGAAGTTCTATTCGTACACCAGCAAGTTCGATGCATTTCTTGCGGGCAAGGCGAAGCTGAACGAAGCGGAAATGCGCGGGCTCGAATTATTCAACGACGAAAAGAAAGGCAATTGCGCCGCATGTCATATCAGCCAGCGCGCGAAAGATGGCTCGCCGCCGCAGTTCAGCGACTTTGGTTTGATTGCGCTGGGTGTGCCGCGCAATCGGGCGTTGCCTATCAATAAGGACCCTAAGTATTTCGACCTCGGGGCGTGCGGTCCGGAACGCCACGACCTTAAGGGCCAGTCGGAGTATTGCGGCATCTTCAGAACACCGTCATTGCGCAATGTGGCCACACGCAAGGTCTTTTTCCATAACGGGATCTATCATTCACTCGACGAAGCCGTGCGCTTCTATGCTCAACGCGATACGAACCCAGAGAAGTTTTATCCGACTGTTCATGGCAAGGTCCAGAAGTTCGACGACTTGCCTAAGCGCTATTGGGCGAATCTCAATACCGACGCTCCATTCGATTGCAAGCCCGGTGAAAAGCCTGCTTTGGATGAGGCGGAAATCAAGGACGTGGTCGCGTTTTTGAATACGTTGACGGATGGGTATCAGGCGGCCAAATAAACCTTGGCGCTTAGCCTTTGGTTGAGCGCTTAGGCTTCAGTGCATCAATCAATGCCCTTAGCTTTGCCTGCGACTGAGTGCGGACCGGGAAATACAAATACAGGCCGTCGCCAGGAGGAGTAAAGGGCAGCAACACTTGTTCGAGTTCGCCCGCGGCCAGTTCACGCCTGGCTTCGAAATCCGCGACGTACGCGAGCCCCAGGCCCATGCGAGCAAATTTAATCAAGGCGCCTCGATCATTGACCGTCAGACGGCTGCCGATGTCGATCATGACCTTACGGCCATCGACCTGAAAGTCCCATCGGTGGACGACGCCTGATTTAACGAAACGATACTGAATGCCTTCGTGATCCATCAGGTCTTGCGGCGTTCGTGGACGTCCTGCCCTTGCGAAATATGCGGGGCTGCCGACAACCGACCAGACAGCGTCCGGCGTGAGCCGCAAAGCCACCATGTCTTTCGCGAGCGCTTCGCCCAGGCGAATGCCGGCATCGAAGCCACTTTCCACCAGATCCACGGCGCCTTCATCGAGCGTCAGGTCCAGATGCACGTCGGGATGGGCCAGGCGAAATTGTTCGATCATTGGCTCGATCAGCAGCGTGCAGGCAGAACGGGTCATCGTGACGCGTAAGGTACCGGAGGCGTTGTCGCGAAAGCTATTGAGCGCTTCAAACGCACCGTCGATATCTTCAACAGCCGGACGCAGGCGCTCGAACAGCGATACCCCTGCCTCGGTCAACGCGACTCTCCGGGTGGTGCGCTGAAAGAGCGACACGCCGTGACGCCGCTCCAGCAACCGGATCGATTTGCTTACCGCCGTGGGTGAAACCTGCAGGCGAGCGGCCGCGGTCGTGAAACTCTTATGCTCGGCCACCGCCAGGAACATGGCCACGCCGTCCAGAAGATCCTTGTCCATGCACCGCTCCATTATGAACTTTTGGTTCATAGCGAATGTACCTCGATACGCTTTTTCAAGCTGAATCGGATGCGTAGGATTCGCGTCATGGCAGCCGGATTTCCGGTCGCCGTTCCTACCAGCGAGATTTAAAATGACCCTGCAAACCAGCTTCAAGCGCGTCTGGATGATCACCGGCGCATCGCGCGGATTGGGCGCCGAGATCACCGCAGCGGCGCTTGCTCAAGGTGACGCCGTGGTTGCCACGGCGCGCAAATCGAGTGCCGTCACCGACGCACTTGGCTCGCAGCCCGGCCTATTGGCTGTCGACCTCGATGTCACCAGCGAGTCGGCGGCTCATCAAGCCGTCAAGATGGCGGTCGAGCATTTCGGCCGCATCGACGTGCTTGTCAACAACGCCGGTTATGGCTTGGCAGGCGCGGTTGAAGAGAGCAGTGCCGAAGAGGTCCGCAGTATTTTTGACACCAACGTGATGGGTTTGCTTAACGTCACGCGCGCCGTGCTGCCGCAAATGCGCAGCCAGCATTCGGGGCATGTGATCAACATGTCGTCGCTTGGCGGCTATCGGGTCGGTGCGGGTTTCGGCGTGTACGGTTCGACCAAGTTTGCAGTAGAGGGGCTTTCAGAAGCGCTCCACGCAGAACTTTCGCCGCTCGGCATTCATGTCACGGTCGTCGAACCGGGTTATTTTCGAACGGACTTTCTCGATTCTTCGTCTGTGATGGAAGTGAAGAATGTGATCGCGGACTACGCTGAAACCGCCGGCAAGGTTCGCGTGTCGGCGAGGGCATACAACCATCAACAGCCAGGAGACCCCAAGCGGCTCGCGCAGGCCTTGCTGGCGCTGGTGTCCGCCGCGAATCCGCCGCTGCGGCTTCAGTTGGGCACGGACGCCTTGACGCGGGTTCGTGAGAAGAACGCGTTTGTCGAGCAGGAGCTTCTGGCCTGGGAGGCGCTGTCACGGTCGACAGATTTTCCCGCGTGAAAAGGCGTCGTGTTCCGTAGTCGGGCGTAGTCTGCCAAGTGGCTTATCATTGCTAAAACCCTCTCCCATGCAGATGGAATGCAGCATAAGGGAGCGGGCCGACTGCTTGCCTATGCGCGTCTCATCAGCGCCCGAGAGGATGGAACATGACTGTATCGAACGATGTAGGGCACGCCGCCACGAGGGATGTCATCACGCGTTTTTATCGCGCTATCGAGCTTGCGGATATACCGCTTCTGCGCACGGCCGTCACTTCCGACTGGCAGTATGTTGCGGGGGCATCGGGACAACCGATCGGCGTGGAGGAGATAGCACCCATGCTTGCAGATCTGCGGCATGCGCTCCCCGATATGAAAATCATCCTGCTCGATGTCCTGATCCACGACGCCATGGTCGGCGTGCGTGCAAAGATCACGGGTACGCAGTCGGGACCGTTCATGGGCATTCCGGCTACGTCCAAGGCGGTCGATTTCGCGATTCATTCTTTCCATGAACTCCGCGATGACCGCATTGCCAAGACGTGGCACATTGAAGACTGGCTGGGCTTGTTCCGGCAGATTGGCGAGTTGCCGCCGGGCCTGACGAACCGTCCCGCTTAGGATGGAGCGCGTTTTCATTACATCAGACTATATTCACGAATTAGGTATTTCCGGCAGGGAGGCCGTAGGGTTTAGCGGAATGCACTAACATTCCTATCCTCCATGGAGGATAGGAATGGAACGGATGGAACTTGACAAGATAGATCGCGCAATCCTGATAGCGATCCAGGCCGATGGCCGTGCGACCAACGCGAGCCTCGCCGACGCAGTTGGCCTTAGCGAAACGCCGTGCGCTCGGCGCCTCAAGCGACTCGAAGCGGAAGGTTACATTGAAGGGTATCGGGCGATCCTGTCCAAATCCGCATTAAAGCTAGGTCTGGTCGCATTTACGCTGGTGCGCTTCGGCGTGCACGACCGGCAACTGGCCGACCGATTCGAGCGCGAAATCCAGGCCATACCGCGCATTGTTTCGTGCCACAACATTTCCGGCAGCGCTGATTATTTGCTGGAGATCGTCGCGCGAGATCTGGAGGACTATGGCACGTTCCTCCGTGACGTACTGCGGACGTTGCCAGGCGTGACGGCAGTCGAGTCCACGCTGTCACTACGAGAGGTCAAGCGCCACGCGGGATTGCCGTTGCTTTGAGCGACCCTATCGGCCATTCATCAGGAATGCGAATGAGCCCGCTTGCTACCTATTTACTGTGATGCGGGCTTGTTTGTGTCCGCCGTGGCGGCATTATAAAAACGCACGAGATCGCCCTTGAGCGAATGCAGGGCTGCATCGTCGAGATAGATCATGTGGCCCGTCGGATAATACGCGAGCTGAACATTCGATCGTAGCGATGGGTCCAGTCCCATATGCGCCAGATCGTATTCGGTCTGGAAGAACGGCGTTGCCAGATCGAAGTAGCCGTTGAGCGACAGCACGCGCAGGCGGGGATTTTGCCGTATCGCTTCAGCGAGGTCGCCGGCCGCATACGGTAGCGTAAGTTGCTCCCCCCACCATTCGCGATGTTTCCAGTTCCATTGGCGCAACGCTTCGTCGTTGAATACGCGGTACGTATCTTTCGCGTCGAAATGGAGGTCTTGCGCGAGATGCTCGTGCAAGGCCGCATCGAAGGCGCTCGATACGCTGGTGACCGACGGATCATAGTCGGGATGCTCGGAGGCATCGTCGTAGTCAAGGCCTTCGAATCGCGCATCGTAGCGACCCACGGTACGCGATTCGCTTCTCAGGAGTTCCTTGCGAAACCGCGACGGCCAGATTTGCAGCCGCGTCTGCTTGACGTAATTCACATCGAGTCCCGTGTAATGCGCCACACGTGCGGCGATTGCGTCACGCTCCGAATCGGGCAGCGAGTCACCCGCGGCTAACGCTTGCGCGTACGGACCGGAAGCGAACGCGCGGACCTCGTCGACGAACGCCGGCAAGCTCGGTGGCTTGGGTACGATCTTGTCGTGATACCAGGCAATGGCCGCATAGCTCGGCAAGTAGCTCTCGGCCTCCAGATCCGTCCCCGGCGCGTGCGCACCCGAGTTGAGGATGGAGGACATCAACACGACTCCGTTCAATGCAATGTTGCTCTGGCTCAAACGATACGCAAGCATGGCGGCGCGCGCCGTTCCATACGATTCGCCAAGCAAGTACTTCGGTGAATTCCAGCGCTGGTTCACGCTCAGGTAGCGCTCGATAAAGTGTTCGAACGCGTCCAGGTCTTCATCGACTCCCCAGAAGCGCTTCCCGGTTGCGTGGCCTACGATCCTTGAGAAGCCTGCGCCGGGGGCATCGATGAAGACCAGATCGGTGGTGTCGAGGAGACTGTCCGGATTGTCCGAGAGCACGTAAGGCGCCGGTGCCGTGATGGCCGGACTCGACGTATGTGCACGCTTGGGTCCGAACGATCCCATCAAAAGGAAGACGCTGCCCGCACCCGGGCCGCCGTTAAAAAGAAACGTGATCGGACGGGTGGCGGTGCTTTTCGTATTCGCGGTGTAGGCGACATAAAAGACGCTGGCCTCAGCCTGGCCCGCGTTGTTGCGCAGAAGCAGATTGCCGGCAGTGGCCGTGTAGTCGATCTTGCGGCCATCGAGCCTGATTGAATGTTGCGTGACGGACGTGGTTTCCGGCGGGACCGGTATCAGGGTGTCCGTTTTCGTTTCGCTGGCAGCGTCACTGGCTGCCGCTGTTCGCGCGGCGCTTGCGCGGTTGCGGCGAGCAGGGTTGAGGACCGCATCCGATGCGGCGTGGGCGTTGGCCTGATTGGCCTGATTGGCCTGATTGGCCTGAGCAGAGGGGGGCACCGCGTCCGCGCGTACGAGTGTTCCGGCAGCCGATGAAGCGGACGCGTCGGGCGACGCCTGCGTGTCGACGGGCGCGGCTGAGGTGTCAGCCGGCGCCGTGCCGGTTTCCTGGGACAAGGCGGCGGACGGACCGGCGGCAAGACCAAGCACGATCAGAGCGCTTACCACTGAATAGAAACAAGGGCGCATCTTAGTCCCGGCAGTTTTTGTTTTCTTTAGGTGTTGCCTGGATTCTCGATAAGCGGACCCGCCACGTCAATAGCGTTGTCCTCATCGGAGTGACGAAGCGCGATCCGTAAGCGCGAATGTAAGTATTTCGAAGCCGTAGTGTTAGCTAAGGCGCTCGCCGGTCATAAGTACTACAAGGTACGACGCAAAGCGAATGATGCTTGAGTGAACCCTTGGCACGTTCCCTGTTCATTCCCTCGATGCCGTTGGACACGAGATCGATTCGCCGATCTGATTACGGTTTCCTATACCTGGGTAAACAGAGAATGGAAGCGCTTTAACTTTCACGCAACGACGCCTCGCGCTGAAATACAACGGTTGGCTTGCCCTTGTAAGTGGTCGTGCGACTTTGCGCGAATGAACATTTCCTGGCGAGTGCAAGCGAGGCCGCATTTTCCGGTGAGATGATGCAGACAATCTCTGCTTCGGGCCACCGTGTATCCGCCCACTGCAATGCGGCACGTACCGCTTCAGTTCCATACCCCTGTCCTTGCGACTCTGACGTCAACATCCATCCAATCTCTGGCGCTTCATCGAATGCCGGGTCGATACCGCGCTTGTATTGCCCAAAGCCGACCTCGCCGATGAACTTGCCGCTGAGCTTCTCGCTGACTACCCAGTAGCCGAATCCCATCAATGACCAGTGCCCTGCGCTTCGAAGAAGACGTGCCCATGCTTCTTCCTTCGTGAAGGCGACGCCGGTGACATGGCGCACGACCGCGAGGTCCGACCACATGGCGTAGATGTCCTCGAAATCGGTTTGTTGCGGTGGACGCAGGACAAGGCGATCGGTTTCCAGGACAAAGGTGGAATGGGGCATGGTGAAAGCATGTGAGCGTGGATAAGGCAGGGCACGCCGCGTGCAGCGTGACCAGAAATGAACAAGGAATATAACCGCTCACGTCAGGACCGCAAGAGACCAGTCGCACATCCTGCACTGACCACCCGTCGCCTCAAGCCATCACGCCGCTATGCTCCGACACCAGCATCTCGATCAACGCGCTCAGGTCGCGCGTGGCTTCGTTACGCATGGTCGGTGCAACATGAAGCTCCAGTTCGGCCGGCGGCAGCGCCGGCAGACCGTCCGTGTCGCCGAACGTGCGCCAGCACGCGGGCAGCGTCCGGCGATCGATGATCGTCACAGCCGCACCGTGATTCACCGCAATGCGGATTCCCGTCGGACTCTGGCTCGTATATACGAGTTGATAATCACGCCCGATCGCGGTCAGCGCCTGCAATCCCCGTTGCCGATAAGTACAACTTTCGTCGAAGAGAGCGAGCGGCACCGGCGCATCCGCGCACAGCACAAAATCGCGATGTGCTGCCCATACCAGTTCCTGACGCGCCAGGGGTTTTCCCCCGGCACGCTCGCCATGCCGCACGACCAGCGCCAGATCGAGTTCGCCGGCACCCAGCCGCTCCAGCAATTCCAGCGACGTCCGGCAATGAATATGCGGCCGCGCGCCGGGGCGCAATGCATAAAACGCCCGCAGCAATTCCGGTAGCCATAGCTCCGCATAATCTTCCGGCAGCCCGAAACGAATCACATTGCCGCGGCTGCCGCGCGTCAGCGACGCAATCGCCTCGTTTTGTACCTGCAATATCCGCCGTGCGTGGATCAGGAAATTCTCGCCATCGCTTGAGAGCGCGAAATGACGGCTATTGCGCATGAACAGGTGCGCGCCAAGCCGTTCCTCAAGCGTCCGGATACGCAGGCTGATGGTCGATTGCGTTCGATGAAGCTGGCGCGCCGCCGCTGTAAAACCCCCGCTTTCAGCCACTACTACAAACGCACGCACGAGTTCCGCATCGAGTGAAGCGATCTTGGACCAATCGGGCTCGCTAATGGAATCCATCGGAAATACTCGCTTTCCAAAAGAAATTGGCCGCCAAAAGATCGGGCCGCTGTTTGCAGATTGTGTTCGCAGATTGTTGTTGAAGTCGACTCGTAAATCCACTCGCCAAAATATCGATTTGGAGCCTGCCTTGGTCTCTCCGTTTCACTTGCCGATGCCGAATGCCTGGATCTCGGCGATATCGTCAACACCGGCCGCTATCCCCTGCATGACCCGGACAGCCCCGCCTGAACGAACTGGTGGCTGGCTGCCGCGCCGAGCTGCACGACTTCCTGCGCCCGCAGGCGCTGGAGCGGGCGCGCAACGAGGGTCGTGCGCTCGCCAAAAAACCTACTTTTCAACCCGTAAGGTCAACGCCTACTTTACTGCCGACGACCCCGCGCTGTCCGACGCCGATCTGCGCCGTATCTTCATGGACCGCACCAGCGGTTTTGTGACACGCGACCTGATTCCGGCGGACGCGATCGTGCATCGCGTCTATGTCGCCCAGGCTATGAAACGGTTCGTGGCGAATTGCTCTCGGCTTATCCGTGCGAGGATCAGGCCAGGTTGCTGGACTGATCCTCGCACACGACGCGTCATGAACATCGACAACGCCGGTTCGCCGAGCGGCGCGCTGAGCGCGTCGCGTAGCAGGATCGGCCTTGCCGCCCGCAACAATCCTCACATCTTGATGACATCCATTACGGTCTTCTTCTTGTCCTTGAACTGATAGATCGTGATGGCGGCGTCCTTGAGATCACCATGCGGATCGAACGCAATGCGGCCGATCACGCCGTCATACTGAGTCGATGGCATCGCGGCAAGCACCTTGGTGCGTTCGGCCGAGTCGGCGCGTTTCATCGCGTTGTAGATCACGTAGACGGCGTCATAGGTGAACGGCGCGTACGCGTCGATCGGCGTATTGAAACGTGCCGTATAGCGCTTTTCGAAGTCCTGTCCCTTGGGCATCTTCGACAGTGCCAGACCCGCCTCCGAACAGGTCACGTTGCCGATCGCGTCGCCGGCCAGATCGATCATCTTCTCCGTGCATGCACCGTCGCCGCCGAGCACCTTCGCTGTGATCCCGAGATTGCCCGCTTGCTTGGCCAACGGCCCGGCGGTGGCGTCCGAGCCGCCGTACATGATGACGTCGGGACGCAAGCCCTTTATCTTCGTCAGGATCGCGCGGAAATCGGTTGCCTTGTCGTTGGTCGCTTCGCGCGTGACGATCGTGCTGCCGTTCGCTTTCGCGGCTTTTTCGAATTCATCGGCGAGACCCTGACCGTAGGCGGTCGAGTCGTCGATGATCGCAATGCGCTTCGCATGCAGCGAGTCGAGCGCGTAATGGGCGAGCGCGGGTCCCTGAAGCGCGTCGGTAGCGACTACGCGAAACGTGGTCTTGTATCCCTGCAACGTGTACGTGGGGTTGGTCGAACCTTGCGAGATCTGCACAATGCCTGCTTCGCTGTAGATCTTCGATGCAGGGATCGAGACGCCCGAATTGATGTCGCCCACGACGGCCACCACACCGTCATCCACCAGCTTCTGCGCGACCTGCGTGCCAGTGCGAGGGTCGGCGGCATCGTCCTGGGAGTCGAGCTGGAATCTGACTGGCTTGCCGCCGATCACCGGGTGCTGGGCATTGATCTCGTCGATCGCCAGCCGGGCAGCATTTTCGCTGTCCTTGCCCATATGGGAAAGCTGCCCGGTCAGGGGCGCAGCGTGGCCGATCAGGACGATGGCCGGATCGGCTGCATAGCTCGGTCCCCCGACAACCAGAAAGACCGCTGCGGCGAGGGCGGAGCAGGCGGGACGCGAGAAAGGAAGCGGGGCGGAAGAGGGAGTCACGAGCGGATCCTTGGGGCTTGGAGAGTGAGCGGAGGCAGATGTGTTCATCGAACGCGACCGGCAACACGGGCGGCGAATGAGGCTCAGTATTCAAACGCCAATTTGCCCCGTCCAGCGACTAATTCTGTTGGCCGGCAATAAACAAATCTAATGCCTCGCTGAATGGCATGAGTCGGCCGAGCCTGGCGCCCGGTCATCGCTCTCATTCGACATGGGCCAATGCGTCGACCATGTAGCGATGCCGGAGGCTCCGTCCCAGCACCGGATCATGTAGTTCGAGCTCGTAGCCCTCGCCTGCGCTTAGTTCACCGAGCACGGCTTGCGTGCCGCAAAACATCGCCGATCCGGGCGGCATGGCGCCCGCACCGAAACCTCGTTCAATCAGCGCGTCCGGATGCAGCAAGCGAGCGAGCGTGCCCTCCTGGTACAGCACGGAGTCGGCATCACCGTCGATCCGCCAACTGCGGGCGATCAGCGAATCCCAGTGCGAGGCGACATCGGAGTAACGCCAGAGCGCGGCGCTTACCGGCTTGGCACACATCTGCTTCGATACGGCAACGTCGTAGCTTTCCACCCGCCGGTCGGTGTGGTCGGACCCTATGCCGACGAGCAAGCCATCGTTCGCGGTCTGGATCAGCACGACTTCGACCTCGCCGGATGAGTGCGTGCCCACGACATCGATTGCGTCCTCGGTCGTCAGCAACGCCGACGCGACCCTGTAGAACGTTGGCACCGACGCAGGACGTTTGACGCCCAGCGCTTCCAGTTCCCGGATATGGTGCTCGACGTCGCGCGCATCGCGTCCCGCCCAGCCGGCGATGACCAGACCGCTCACCGTTACCTCGATAACCTCGATACTCGCGCCGCCATCGATCCTGCAGTCAAGTGTCTTCATCAAGACCTTTCACCCGTTGAATTCAATGAATGACAGTCTTGAAGAAGGGCGCTGCGATGTCCAACAAGTAAATGTGGGCCCACGTGGTCACTTTTTCTTGTCACGCGGGAATTCTTCCAGCGATAAACTGACGGGATTGATTCGGTCGATACCCGCCGCTTCGCCACTCAACGCAACAGCCGGGGTGCGCCATGAATGTCCGCTTTCTCGAAACGTTTGTATGGCTCGCCAAGTTGCGCAACTTCCGGATGACGGCCGAGCACCTGCACGCGACCCAGGCCGCCATCTCCAGCCGAATATCTGCCCTGGAGCAGGAGTTCGGCGTACGTCTGTTCGACCGGGGCCCACGCGATGTGACGCTCACGCAGGAAGGCACCAAGGCGCTTGCGTTCGCGGAGCAAATCCTGAAGCTGAACCGCGACATGCTCGCGAGCGTCAGTGACCGCTCCAAAGTCGCGGGGCTGCTGAGGCTGGGTGTGATCGAGTCGGTCGTGCATACATGGCTGCCGAATCTGCTGAAGCGGGTACGGGAGGCGTACCCGAACCTGACGATCGAACTCACGTCGGACACCACGGCCAATCTTTCCGGGCATCTCGTCAACGGCAACGTCGATGTCGCGTTGACGACCACGAACGTTACCGGCAGCGACGCCGTCAACATTCCGCTCGGGACACTCCCCATGCGATGGGTGGCGAGCCCTTCACTGAATCTATCGGCTGAAGCGCTTTCGGAGGCCGAACTGGCCGCGTTTCCCATCGTCAGTTTTGCGCGGCACTCGGCGCCGCATGGGTTCCTCACCGAGTTGTTCTCGGCCAGCGGCGAGACCACCGTCCAGATCAACTGTGTCTCGTCGGTGGCCGCGATCATCCGTCTCGTCCTGGATGGCTTCGGCATAGCCGTGCTGCCGACCGCGTTTGTCATGGACGAATTGCAGTCGGGCCGGCTGCAATTGCTGCAGGTGACGCACCGCGTTCCAGCGCTCCCGCTCGTCGCCACGTTCAGGCGCAGCCCGGACAGCCTGCTGTGCGAATCCATCACGCGCCTCGCGTTGCAGGTCGTGCGCGATTTCAGTCTCGCCAACGGCCCCGAGTTCGCGCTGTTCCCCAACACGGGTGATACGCCGATTTCACTGTCAAGCCTCCGTTCCCCGTTACATCTAGACGCCTTGCCGAAAAATGCCGACTGATCCTTATCCTCCTATCCCTTCCCTCACGATCGAACCGCTCAGCGCCGAGGCCTTCAACGCCTATGGCTGGATGCTGGGCAAACCGCTTAAAAACGACGGCCACGCTCCCGCGTACACCAGTCCGGCCTCGGATTTCTGGCGCGAGCATCTCTTCGATACTGGCGTGACCGGCGAGACGGAAGTCCTGTGGGTCAAGTACACGAACGCTGACGAAACGATCGCAAGCCTCGAAGCCCATTGGTTGACGCAGCAGGCCATCGTGCCGTTGACCGCGCCTGTCATTCAGATCGTTGCAACGAGTACGGAGGGCGGCCGACCCGATATGGAGTCGCTGCGTGCGTTTTGGGTGCCGCAGGGTGAGGGTGTCTGCATGCGGCCGCACTGCTGGCACGCAACGCGGGTGCTTCATGGCGAGTCGACGTGCCTGATGCTCACCCGGCGCTCGACGACCTACGACCTGGTGGTCCATCTGGAGACGGGAGCGCCCGCCTGCGAGAGTGCAATCAAGTCGATTCCGACGCATAAGCTGGCGGGTCAATAGCCGTCAGGACCACGTCCCTCTCAAGCCCTCTTCAACCGCTCCGGCTTACCCATTGCCGCCAACTGATCGTCGTGCGTCTTTCGCAGTATGTCGACGAATTCCATGGTCAGACGAGCCCGCGGCTGATGCGGGGGGAAAAGCAGATAAGTAGGAAACAGGACCGCCGGCGTGAATGGGCGGATCTCGATGCCAGGACCGGCAAAATCCTGCGCAACGATAGGATGCGACAGCGTGACGCCCATGCCGCAGCGAACCATCTCGCAGCAGATGGCCGCGTATTGGGCCTCGATTGCCAGCACCCGTTCAACGCCGGCGCGTTCGAAGACCTCGTCCATCTGCGCGCGCGTGCCGTCGCCATGACACAGCGATATGTACGGCTCCCCCTGAAAATCCTTCGGCTTGAGCGACGCCTTCTTTGCCAGCCGATGTCCCGCAGGCAGCACGCATACCGCCGCCACCTTCGATAACAACTCGACCTCGCAATTGGACGCCTCGCTGGGATAGATCGCGACGCCGAGGTCGCAGAACTGCGAACTCGTCCAGTGATTGACGGTGCCTGAGGTGTTCACGTGCAGCGAGATGGTGACCTCCGGATGCAACGCCTGGAAGCGCTGGATTGCGTGCGGCACCAGCGTCATTCCCGCTGACGGCATGGCTGCAATGCGCAATCTCCCGGTCCCCAGGTTCTTGATCTGAGCCGCGGCGTTGGTCAGTCCCTGCAAGCCTACATACGCGCGCTCCACTTCGCGAAAAAACGCATTGCCCTCGCTGGTTGGAATCAGCCGCACGCCGCTGCGCTGGAACAGCAGTAGTCCGGTTTCGCGTTCGAGCTGGGTGATCAGGCGGCTGATATTGGGCTGCGACGTGAACAATTCCTTCGCCGCCGCGGTCATGGAGCCTGCCAGCATGACCGCCCGGAATGCCTCTATATGCTTAAGATTCATTGAGTGAGACCCATATCATCCATGTATGGATAGTTATTTTATTCTTATTGGACGATATGCCCTGCGGCGAACAAAATAATTTCGCTTGGGGGCCACATTCCTCAACCGTCCGACCCGCATAGTCTGGAGAATCGCACATGAAACAACAGCAGCAAACCCGTTGCTCGCCGTCTTCTCGTTCGTATTTGCGGCCGCTGGTGGCCGCGCTCGGCTGTGCCGGGGCGTTGTCGGGATCGTTGTTGGCGCACGCTGAAACCACGCTCTACGTGGCGAACGTCGGTGGCTCGAACGAGACCATGTATCGCGAGAAAATCATCCCGCCGTTCGAGAAAGCGCACGACGTCAAGATCGTCTACGTTGCCGGTAATTCCAGCGACACGCTCGCGAAACTGCAAGCGCAAAAAGGGCATCAGCAGATCAACGTCGCGGTGATGGATGACGGCCCGATGTACCAGGCGATGCAGATGGGTTTGTGCGCGAAGGTCGAGGACGCGCCGGTGATGAAGGACCTGTATCCGCTTGCGCATCTTGGCCCCACGTCGGTGGGTGTCGGCATGGTCGCGACGGGCATTGGTTATAACGCCGATGCATTCAAGAAGATGGGCCTGCCCGCGCCGGATTCCTGGAACGTGCTGTACGACAAGCGCCTGAAGGGCAAGCTCGGCATGCCGCCTATCACCAACACTTACGGCCTGCATGCGCTTGTCATGCTGGCGCGTTTGAATGGCGGCGGCGAGAAGAACATCGACCCGGGTTTCACAGCGATGACCAAGCAGGTCGCGCCGGACGTGTTGTCGTGGGCGCCGACGCCGGGTGAGATGGACGGCCTGATGCAAAGCGGCGACGTGATCCTCGCACCGTATGGCAGCGGCCGCGCCGTTGCACTGCAGAACACCGGTTTCCCGCTGAAGTTCTTCTACCCGAAAGAGGGCGGCGTCGCGCTGCAGGTTGGCGCTTGCGCGGTGGCTGAGAACGCGCAGCCCGCGTTGTCGCAGCAGTTCATCCAGTACCTGTTGAGCCCGCAAGTGCAGGTGATCCAGGCGCAGGCGATCGGACTCGGCCCGGTCAACAAGACCGTGCAACTGACACCGGAAGTGGCGGCGCGCGTGCCGTATGGTCCCGAGCAGATTTCGAAGCTGGTCGCGATGGACTGGGCGACGATCAATCAGCACAGGACTGAG
Source organism: Caballeronia sp. dw_19 (assembly GCF_018449515.1). Lineage (GTDB taxonomy): Bacteria > Pseudomonadota > Gammaproteobacteria > Burkholderiales > Burkholderiaceae > Caballeronia. Next base: position 16,910 of record NZ_JAAVUQ010000041.1, read on the forward strand.
TGGACCGAACGCTGGAATCGCAGCGTGGAGCGGTGAGCCTCACACACCGACCGCCGACTTCAACCCACGGACGCACATGAGCTTTCTGACCCTCAAAGGCATCTCGAAGCGCTACGGCGACTTCACCGCGATCGAGCAGATCGACCTTGACGTCGAACGTGGTGAGTTCCTGTCGCTGCTTGGTCCCTCCGGTTGCGGCAAGACCACGACCTTGCAGATGATCGCGGGTTTTGTTACGCCGACCACCGGCACCATCCTCCTCGACGGCCGCGACATCACGCATGAACGGCCCGAGAAGCGCGGCATGGGCGTTGTGTTCCAGAGCTATGCGTTGTTTCCGCATATGACCGTGAACGGCAATGTCGGCTTCGGCCTCGAGATGCGCAACATGAAACGCGCGGCACGCGCCGAACGCGTGGCCGAAGCGCTCGACCTGGTGCGTCTTAACGGACTGGGCGGGCGTTATCCGAAAGAGTTGTCGGGCGGCCAGCGGCAACGCGTTGCGATTGCCCGCGCGCTCGCGATGCGTCCCGAACTATTGTTGCTCGACGAACCGATGTCCAATCTCGACGCCAAGCTGCGTGAGGAAATGCATATCGAATTGCGGTCGATACAAAAGCGACTGGGTATTACCACTATTCTCGTCACGCACGATCAGGTCGAAGCCATGACGATGAGCGATCGTATCGCGGTGATGCATCGCGGAGTGATTGCTCAGTTGAGCACACCGTTCGAAGCGTACGAGCGGCCGGAGACGCCGTTTGCATCGGCGTTTCTTGGCAAGACCAATTTGCTGCCGGGCGCGGTTTTGCGCCGCAACGCGCGCTGCGCTGAAGTCGATGTAGCGGGCATCACGCTCAAGGTGCCGCACGAAGGCCGCCATGTTCAGGGCGAGGTGAACGTGTATATCCGTCCGGAGAAGGTTCATCTCGCGGTCATCGATACAGCGGGTGTTCGCACCATCGGCCGCATTACCACGCGCGTATTCACCGGTAATCAGTGGCTTCTGCTGATCGATACCGGCCTTGGGCAACTAAGCGTGGCCCAGCCGAACAACGGCGCACCGCCGCCGGATGAGGGCACGGAAGTGGGTGTGGCGTGGTCGGACGACGACTTGCGCGTGCTTCAGAAGGAGGGACATCATGGCCACGCTTGACAACGAACGCGCGGGTGCGGCCCCGTGGCTCCTGTCCGCCCCCGCGTTGCTGTTGTTCGGCAGCTTGCTGCTGGTGCCGCTGCTGTTGACGCTCGTGTTGTCCTTCCACGTATTCAGCGACAGCCAGGGCACGCTCGCGACCTACACGCTGCGCAACTACCTCGAAGTTATCACCGATCCCTACTACGGCGCAATCTTCGCCCGCACCGCGGGAATGGCGTTCACGGTGACCTTCCTCTGCATTTTGCTTGGCGTGCCCGAGACCATCGTGCTCGCGCGGATGAAGCGGCCGTGGCAGTCCATCTGCCTGCTGATCGTGCTCGGTCCGCTGCTGATATCGGTCGTCGTGCGCACGCTCGGCTGGCAAATCCTGCTCGGAAATAACGGTGTACTGAACAATGCGTTGCAGGCGCTTCACATCACGTCGGAGCCTATCCGCCTCGTCTTCACCATGACCGGAGTTGTGATTGCGTTGACGCATGTACTGGTGCCCTTCATGGTGATGTCGGTATGGGCGACGTTGCAGAAGCTGGACCCGCAGGTGGAATGGGCCGGGCGGTCCATGGGCGCCTCGCCGTTCCGCGTGTTCCGGCGTGTAGTGCTGCCACAGATCCTGCCCGGCGTGCTGTCCGGATCGATCATTGTGTTCGCGCTGTCCGCGTCCGCATTCGCGACACCCGCGTTGATCGGTGGACGGCGTCTGAAAGTGGTCGCGACCGCCGCGTACGACGAGTTCCTCGGTACGCTGAACTGGCCTCTCGGGGCGACAATCGCCGTCCTGTTGCTGATCGCCAACGTGGCAATCGTGCTGGGCTGCAGTCGCCTGGCCGAGCGCCGTTTCAAGCACATCTTCGATTGAACCGGGAGACGCCATGAAACAAAACGGATTCCTGGGCCTGCTGTTCAACGCGCTGTTTCTCACGTTCATTGCAGCGCCGCTCGTGGTCGTGATCGCGGTTGCATTCACTGACAAAGGCTTCATCTCGCTGCCGTTCGATGGCGCGTCGCTGCGCTGGTTCAGGGCAATTCTGGACAACGACCAGATCGTCGATGCCTTCTGGCTTTCGGTGCGCCTTGCGCTGGTGGCGGCCACGGTCGGCGTGGCGCTCGCGTTGCCGGCGGCGCTGGCTATCGCCCGTTATCGTTTCCCTGGCCGCGCCGCACTGACCGGCTTTTTCCTCTCGCCCATGATGATTCCCGCCGTCGTGCTCGGCATCGCGTTCCTGCGATTCCTGAGTTTGCTCGGCCTCGGCGGCTCATTCTGGGCGCTCTGCGCGACGCACGTGATCATTGTGTTGCCGTACGCGTTGCGGCTGGCGTTGTCATCGGCTATTGGTCTCGATCGCGATGCCGAACGCGCAGCACTGTCATGTGGCGCGAGCCGCTTTACGGCCTTTCGCCGCGTCGTGCTGCCGATGATCCGTACCGGCGTAGCCGGCGGCTGGGTACTGTCGTTCATCCAGAGTTTCGACGAACTCACCATGACCATTTTTGTCGCGACACCCGGCACGACCACGCTGCCCGTCGCGATGTACAACCAGATCGCGCAGACGATCGATCCACTGGTGGCCTCCGTGTCGACCGTGTTGATCGTCGGCACAATAGTACTGATGCTGGTGCTAGACCGCATGGTGGGTCTGGACCGCGTCCTGATTGGAGAAACACGATGAGAGGTCATTCAGTCGACAGTCCCGACGTGCTGGTGGTCGGGGGTGGGCTGGTAGGAACCGCGGTGGCCTACGGGCTGGCGCGCGAGGGAGCAAAGGTGACGGTGCTGGACCAGGGTGACGGCGGCTTTCGTGCATCGCGCGGCAATTTTGGGCTGGTGTGGGTGCAGGGCAAAGGCTACGGTTTGTCGCCCTACGCACGCTGGTCGCGCAGTTCGTCGCGGCTGTGGCCCGGACTCGCTGCGGCGTTGCTGGAGGAAACGGGTATAGACGTTTCGCTGAAGCAGCCGGGCGGTTTCCACCTGTGTTTCTCCGACGAAGAAATGGCCGAGCGCGAGAAGCGCCTGTCTACGTTGCAGACAGAACTTGGCGGCGAATATCCCTATCAATTGCTCGACGCTCGGGAGTTGCGCGAACGTCTTCCCGCCGTAGGACCTGAGGTGATAGGCGCGAGTTATACGCCCATGGATGGTCATGTGAATCCGCTCAAGCTGCTGCGTGCGCTGCACGACGCCATGCAGCGGCGCGGCGTGACGCTCATCAATGACGAAGACATCGGGCGCATCGTTCCCGAGACGAACGGCTTCGCCGTGCATGGCAAGAACGCCGTGTGGCGTGCGCCGAAGGTTGTCTTGTCAGCAGGTCTTGGCAACCGCGCGCTCAGCGCCCAGGTGGGTCTGCACGCGCCGGTTGCACCGAATCGCGGGCAGGTGCTGGTCAGTGAACGGGTCGCCCCGTTCCTGCATTACCCGACCATCAACGTACGCCAGACCGATGAAGGATCGGTGCAGTTCGGCGACTCAATGGAAGAGGTCGGCTACAACGACTACACCACCGCCGATGTGCTGTCGACCATCGCGCGGCGCGGCGTGCGGGCATTCCCCTTGTTGAGGAACGTGCGGCTGGTACGCATGTGGGCTGCGCTGCGTGTCTACAGCCCCGACGGCTTCCCGATCTATGAGCAGTCGCTGCAGTATCCGGGCGCGTTCGTCGTGACCTGCCACAGCGGCGTGACGCTCGCGGCAGCGCATGCCATGCGCATTGCTCCGTGGATCAAGGGTGGACCGATCCCCGATGAACTTGCCGCATTCCGGGGTGGCCGTTTTCTCGCCGCGAATCATGCGACCAGCCATGCTAACTAGCCGCTTCAACGTCTCGCTTGCATCGGCTCCGGCTTGTTGTCGCCGTTGTCCGCTCCTCGCGATGCATCCTGAACGCCGACATTCCGCTTTGCTTCGACTTGTCCGACTATGACTTCAAAACCGCTATTCAGAATACTCTCGCCGGCCCCCGGCACTGGCACTGGCACTGATACCCAGGCCGAGGCTACTATCCAGATCTGGTTCAACGACCAGCCGCTCAGCGTGCCGGGCGGACGCTCGGTTGCCGCCGCATTGCTGGCCGCTGGAGTCCAGCGATTTCGCGCGACGCCCGTGTCCGGTGCGCCCCGTGCACCATATTGCATGATGGGCGCGTGTTTCGAATGCCTGGTCGAGATCGACGGCATGCCGAGCCGGCAGAGTTGTCTCGTCACGGTGCAGGATGGCATGCGTATTCATTCACAAGAGGGCGCACGCGATCTGCCGCCGCTGTCGGATGTGAATTCGGTGGAGAACGTTCATGGCCGCTAATACTGTCGATGTCGCCGTGATCGGCGCCGGACCTGCCGGGCTCGCCGCCGCGACTCAGGCTGCGAGAGCGGGGCTGTCCGTGGTCCTGCTCGATGAACAGGAAGCGGTGGGCGGACAGATCTATCGCGCGATCGAACGCAGCGACGCGCAACGCCGCACCATCCTTGGCGCGGACTATGCTGCCGGTGCGGCGCTGGCGAGCGAGTTCGCCCGTTCCGGCGCGCGTTATGTGCCTAACGCATCAGTTTGGCAAGTCACGCGCGAGCGCTCGGTGCACTACCTCAAGGACGGCAAGGTAAGCAGCTTCGAGGCCCGGCGCGTGGTGCTCGCGACCGGCGCGCTGGAGCGTCCCTTCCCGATTCCTGGTTGGACCCTACCCGGTGTGATGACCGCCGGTGCCGCACAGATCCTGCTGAAAAGCGCGGGCGAAGTGCCGGCTGAACCGCCGATACTCGTCGGCTGCGGACCGCTGCTTTACTTGCTCGGATGGCAGTACGTTCGCGCGGGTGTACCCATTCGCGCGCTTGTTGATACCACGCGTTACGAGGATCGCTGGCGCGCGAAGCGGCACATGTTGTCCGCCTTGCGCGCGTGGCCATACTTGAGCAAGGGCCTGCAGTTGATGCGCACGTTGCGCGAAGCCGGCGTTCCGATGCATGAAGCCGCCGATGACCTTCGGGTGGAAAGCGGTATCGATGAAGACGGTTCCGAACGGGCGCGCGCGCTGCATTTTTCGGTGCGCGGCGTGTCGCATCGGATCGAGGCCAACGTGATCCTGTTGCACCAGGGCGTGGTGCCGAATACGCAGTTCACGCTCTCGCTCAGGGCATCGCATAAGTGGGATGACGCGCAGTTATGCTTCGCACCCTTAACCGATCAATGGGGCGAGCTCGATGTCCCCGGCATCTTCGTGGCGGGCGATGGCGGCGGCATTGGCGGCGCGCAGGCGGCAGAAACGCAGGGCGAAGTGACGGCGCTGGCGATTGCTGCGCAGCTTGGCGCGATTGATACCGCCGCGCGTAATCGCAGCGCCGCGCCGCTGCTTCGCCGCCTGGCTGAGGTCATGCGTATTCGTCCTTTCCTCGACAGTCTTTATCGTCCACGCGATGAAAACCGTGTGCCGAAGGACGAGGTGATCGTGTGCCGATGCGAGGAGGTGACGGCCGGCGAACTCCGTAGTTTCGTGAAGCTTGGTTGCCTCGGGCCGAACCAAGCGAAGTCCTTCGGCCGATGCGGCATGGGTCCATGCCAAGGCCGCCTGTGCGGATTGACCGTGACCGAAGTGATCGCCGATGCACGCAACGTGCCTCCTGAAACCGTGGGCTATTACCGCATCCGTCCGCCGATCAAGCCGCTTACGCTCGGAGAACTGGCCGGTGAATAAGCCCGTAGCCAATGAGTCGGATGTGCTGGTGATTGGCGGTGGGCTGCATGGATCGAGCAGCGCATTTCATATTGCCCGCCGTGGGGTGAGCGTGACCGTGCTGGAAGCCGATTATGTCGGCCGCCATGCGTCGGGCGTCAATGCAGGCGGCGTGCGCACGCTAGGCAGGCCATTGCCGGAGATTCCTCTGGCGTTGATGTCGCGGGAGATATGGCACAACATCGTCGATACAATTGGTGACGACGCGGGTTTCGTGGCGTCAGGTCAGTTGAAGATCGCGGAGACCGAAGCCGAACTCGATGAATGCCGCGAACGCGTGGCGCTGCTTGAAGCGCATGGTTTCACGCACGAGAAAATAATCGACCGTGAGACTTTGCTCGAGCTGGAGCCGGCGATCACGCCGCATGTGACTGGCGGCATCTGGGTCGAACGCGATGGTTACGCGTTGCCGTTCCGGACAACGACTGCGTTTCGGCTGGCAGCAGAGCGTCATGGAGCCGTGTTCCATGAAGGCACACCGGTGACAAGGATCGAACAGAAGGGCGAGCGCTGGTTCGCGCATACGCCATCGGGTGTGTTCTCGGCTGCGAAGCTGGTGGTGACGGCCGGGGCATGGGCGGGCGAACTCTCGCAACAAGTGGGCGAGCCGGTGCCGGTTCATCCCGAAGGGCTGATGCTGATGGTCACGCATCGGGCTGCACCGTTCTGCCGCGCGACGCTCGGTGCAACGGGACGGCCTTTGTCGTTCAAGCAATTCGATAACGGCACGGTGGTTATTGGCGGCAAGCTGATCGGGATTGCGGACCTGCCCGGACGTCACGGCGAAGTCGATTTCGCGCGGCTGGTGAAGAGCGCGAACACGGTTGTCGATCTGTTTCCGCACTTGCGCAATCTCGGCATCAATCGCGCATGGGCCGGCGTGGAAGCCTTCACCGACGACTCGCTGCCGGTGATCTCGCCTAGCCGGCGCGCGTCCAATCTGACCTATTCGTTCGGGTATTGCGGCAGCGGGTTTCAGCTTGGGCCGGGATGCGGGAAGCTGGTGTCCGAGTTGGTGCTGGACGGCGTAGCGTCGTTGCCGCTGGATGCGTTTGCCATTGACCGATTCAAGGACGTTGCGGCACCATGAACGCAACACAGGGTTGTGCCATGCTGATTGATGGTTATTTTAAATTAACAAGGAATACTTATGAATGATATCGTCAGGATCGAAACCAATCAACGAATGAGCCGTGTTGTGAAGGCTGCAGGGCTGGTGTTCGTCGGCGGACAAACGTCGAATGACCGTACGCTCGATGTGAAAGGTCAGACGCAACAGGTTCTTGCGAAGATCGATGGTTTTCTCGCGCAGGCGGGTATCGATAAAACGCGGCTGGTATCCGCGCAGGTCTGGCTGGCGGACATTGGCCGCGACTTCGCGGGCATGAACGAAGTGTGGGATGCATGGGTTGCACCGGGTTGCGCGCCGACACGCGCGACGGTGGAGTCCAAGCTGGCCGCGCCTGATTTGCTGGTCGAGATTACGGTGACTGCGCTGGCGTGATTTCGTAGGCTCAAGGTCGGGGCGTGATGCGCTTTTGAATTCAGCAGCTATCGTTCCGTCCGTTTGACACTTCCCACGTATCAACCACTGCCGCATAGCGGAATGCGTGGCGGCGGCAATATCGTTCGCCACCAGTGCAGGAGCCCGGCTGTGCGGTTGTGGACCTTCACCAGCGCGCCGTAGCCAGGTCCAACGCTTAGCGATCCCACGGTGGTTTGTCACGATAAGCGTCGGCGAGATAATCGATGAACTGACGAACCTTCGACGGCACATAGCGCGCAGTCGGATAAACCGCGTTGATGGTCAGCTCGGCGGTTCTATAGTCGGGCAGCAACTTGATCAGGTTTCCAGCCTTGATATCCTGCCCAAAAACGAAGGTAGGGCCGTACGCAATCCCGACGCCCGCGAGTACTGCCGAGAGCAGCATCTGCATGTTGTTGGCCTGCATCCGAAGCGCTCCGTCGATCACATGGTCGCGATTCTGTTTGTCCGTCAGTATCCACTCGGGAACCGATACCGCTTCACTGAACGCCAGACGAGGTGCACGCCGGAGGTCTTCGGGATCCTTAGGTGTGCCTTCGCGGCTCAGGTACGCCGGCGATGCGCAGATTGCCATGCGGCAAGGTGCAAGACGCCGGGCGACGAGATCAGAGTCGGGCAGCTTGCCAATGCGGATAGTGACGTCGATCCCCGCGCTTTGCAGATCGACGTAACGATCATCGAGCGAGACTTCAATGCTGACATGCGGATGGTCGTCAAGATAGCGCGCGACGACCGCGCCCATATGCAGCGTACCGAACGTGACCGGCGCGGCGACCCGCAAGGTGCCGCGTACTGTGCTGTGCGCGTCGCTGGCTTCCCGGTTGGCATCGTCGAACTCTTCGAGAATGCGTTGGCACCGGATGTAGTAGGTGCGCCCGGCGTCCGTCAGGCTCAGGCTGCGCGTGCTGCGGTGAAGCAGGCGTACGTTCAACTCGGCTTCCAGCGCGCTGACATACTTGCCCGCCATCGAAGCGGACAAACCAAAACGTTTGCCGGCGGCCACGAGACTGCCTTCATCGATAGCAGCTACAAACACGGCGATGCTTGCGAAGCGGTCCATTTTTATTCGATAGCCCGATGATTGAGTGATGATACCAAAGCAGGGATTATCGCGTTCTGCGCGCTAATCTAACATCGCGTTGTGAGTTTGGCCGAGCGTGGCCAAGCCACCGATATCAAGGAGAAGCGCGATGAAAGTAACGTCGAACGGTATACAGATTCACGTCAAGGATCAGGGAAACGGCACGCTGCCGGTTGTTTTTCTACATTATTGGGGAGGGTCGTCGCGCACGTGGGATGACGTGATCGCGGCGTTGCCGACGCAATACAGGACCATCGCGCCCGACCTCCGGGGCTGGGGCAACTCGGACGCGCCGTCCGCTGGCTACGCGCTCGCTGACTTTGCCGATGACGTGCAGCAATTGATTGCGGCAATGAAGTTGGACCGGTTCGTCCTGGTCGGTCATTCGATGGGCGGCAAGATTGCGCAGTTGCTCGCGTCGCGCCGCCCGCAGGGACTTGCGGGGCTTGTGCTGGTTGCGCCGTCTCCACCCGTGCCGCTGGTTCTGCCCGCTGAAGCGCGCGCGGCAATGGAAGGCGCTTACCAGTCACGGGAGTCCGTCGGCACGGCGATAGATCAGATGCTGACCGCCAAACCGTTGAGTCCGAAGCACCGGGAACGGGTGATTGAAGACAGCCTGCGTGGCGCGGTTCAGGCGAAGCTGGCGTGGCCCCAGTCCACCAGCCTGGAAGATATTTCGCTTGATGTCGCCGCGATCGATGTACCGGCCATTGTCATTGCCGGCGAGCTTGATCGTATCGACGGTACCGCGATACTCGAAGCGCAATTGCTCACGCGCATTCCCCATGCGGTCATGCATGTGCTGCCTGATACCGGCCACTTGTCACCGCTTGAATCGCCGATAGAAGTCGCCGGTATCATCCGCGAGTTTGTCGATGGCATCGAGCGCGTCAACTGCGATGCAATCACGGTCACTTTGCTGATGAACGTGAAGGATGATTTTGCGGCGGATTTTATTGGCGGACTGCCTGCGTTGGTGCGTGAAACATCGTCTTCGCCAGGCGTGCGGTCGGTTCGCGCGTTCCGCAATGCTGAAAGCGTTAACGCGATCCTGTTTGTCGAAGAGTGGGAGAGCGAGGCGGCGTTCAAGACGTACATTGCGTGGCGGACGGAGCGCGGCGATATGGCGAGGCTGGGTGAAATGCTGTCGAAGCCACCGGAGATTTCTACCTGGTCTACAACCGCGGCGCAGGTCGTGAGTTAGGCGACCCGCAACGTCTCGCCGCCGTTTCCTTAGCTTATCGAAACAATCCCGCCGTTTGCCTACTGCCACATAGCGATGCTAATGTTCGACTGGCGCCCATCGGGCGTTCCAAGCCCGTGTACGGTCGTGCCCTTCCAAAGGAAAGCCATCATGCGATACACCTTGTTCGAGCAACGTAAAGACGAATTGATTCTGATCGCGCGCGTACTGCTCATGATCCTGTTCGTGATCTTTGGTTGGAGCAAGCTGACGGGGTTCTCGGGCACGGTCGGTTACATGGCCACGGAAGGCGCGCCGTTCCCTACGCTCTCTGCCATCATCGCGATTGTCATGGAGTTTTTTGTCGGCATTGCGATTGTGGTCGGGTTCTACACCCGGCCGCTCGCGCTCCTCTTTGCGTTGTACACGCTGGGCACGGCCCTGATAGGACACCGCTTCTGGACCATGACCGGCGACGCGTATATGGCCAACATGATCAACTTCTACAAGAACATCAGCATCATGGGCGGCCTGCTGCTGTTGTGCGTGACCGGCGCGGGCAAATATTCAATCGATCGAAGATAAGCGTATCCATCGCCGCGTATTCTCTGGACAGGGCAGGGCGGATATCATAGTGCTCTTCGCAGGGCTGGTTAAGCGCCTATAGACATCCTCCGCCCGGCTTAGCGCCCGGTCCGAATACCCGTATCTGTATCCAGCGACGTCAAGCATGAACTCCACTCCCGATGTACCTTCACGACCGCCCATGCGCACCCTGACGCCGCTTGAGGCGCGCGTGTTGGCCGTTCTTGTCGAAAAGCAGCACACGGTCCCCGATGCTTATCCGCTGTCGGTCAATGCACTCACATCCGGTTGCAACCAGAAGACCGCCCGATCCCCGGTGATGAACGTCACCGACGCCGATGTCCTCACGACCGTCGATGACCTGAAACGCTTGAGCCTGGTTTTTGAAGGCAGCAGCAGCCGCGTGCCGCGCTTCGAGCACAACATGAACCGCGTGCTGGGCATCCCGAGCCAGGCCGCCGCGTTGCTCACCACGCTCATGCTGCGCGGGCCTCAGACCGCAGCGGAGCTACGCCTGAATGCCGCGCGTTTGCATGGTTTCGCCGATATCTCGTCGGTCGAGGCGTTCCTCGATGAACTCGCCGCGAATGAGCCGCCACGCGTCGTGAAGTTGCCGCGCACGCCGGGCGAGCGCGAAAGCCGCTGGGCGCATTTGTTATGCGGCGAAGTGAGCGTGAGTGTGAGCGAAGTGTCGGCCGGCGGTGCTGTTGACGATTCCGTTTCGTACACCGAGTTCGAGATTCTTAAAGCCGACCACAAGCGGCTTGGTGAGGAGGTGGTCCGCCTGCGGACGATGGTTGAACAGATGGCGGCCGAACTGGGGATCACCCTCGATAAAACGGGCGAGCAGCCGTAATTATTACGCGATACCCGTGCACGATGGGAGGCCGCCTCTGTCGGCATTGTGCATGGACAGCGCTGCCGTAACGACGCGTCAGGCAAAAGCACGGCGGCGCTATCAAGGCGATTCCCACTAGTGGAATTTAATACTTGGCCGCGCGGAGCTTGTCTGAACATCTGCTTCAAAATCGTTCGATCATGCCGAACTGCACGCCGCGTACCGGCGCGCCCGGGTAGGCGACCGGCAATCCCGTTACGTTGACGCCGCGCAGGGTGAACGTAGCGTTGCCACGATTTTCCAGATCGGCGGCGGTGAAATACAGCAGGAGCGAACGCGACAGTGTGTATTCGAACGCGATGCTGAACTGGTCTGCGTTGTTGCCCTCGCCGCTGCGATCGCGCGCATGCGCGTAGCCCAGTGATGCGCGCGCCAGCGGCGAGATGGCCCAGGAGGCTGACAGCGAAATGCCGTCGTCGTGATAGCGTGGACTGCCGCCGTCGCCGTTGAACAGCGCGACGTAGGTGCGCACGGGACCGAAAAGATAGGACGCGCCCGCCAGATTCGCGCGCAATCCGGCGTCGCCATGGGTTTGTTGCCGTGCATACGATAACTGCAGGGCATTGAGCGTGTAATTGGCCGTCACGTAATACCCGCCGATCCCGTTGCCGTCACCTGGGTCGCGCAGCGCGGCCATGCCCGTGACGTCGAAGCCCGCCACCGATGGAGAGATCCAGGTCAGTGCGTTATCCGTGTAGGGCGTGATCTTCGACAAGTTGTTCAACCCCGATCCAATGGTGCCTGCGCCAAAGGCATCGAGTCCGCCCTTGAACGGGATATAGAGCGGCGAATATTGCCGGCCGAAGCGGGTTTCACCCCACGGTGCGTCGAGGCCGACCCATGCCTGCCGGTTGAACAGGGTACCGGCCGTGTCCAGGGTGCCGTCTGCAGAGCCAAAGCCGTTCTCCAGGTCGAAGATCACGCTTGTGCCATTGCCCAGGGGCTCGCTGCCGCGCAAGCCGATGCGCGAGCCGCGATACGCGCCGGAATCCATTCGCGGTGTCCAGCCATTGCCGGGATTAGTCACTTCGATGCTGGTGTCGAGCGTGCCGTATAGTGTGACTGAGCCTTGCGCATGGGCCGTGCCTGCGGTAGCGAGGAGCGGCAGCGCGCAGAGCAGCGCGTGTTTGCAAGTGCGGCGGCAGAGGAGCGCCGCATAGTGCCGGGCAGGGGAATTCATCGCGGTCGGATTACGTTCTTTGCAATTGAACTCCGCGACTGTAGCAAGTTGGACCACAGTTGCAACGAAATTCGAACGACGCCATATTGCGACTGGTGCTCGGCGACCAAAGGCTTAGCTTCTGAACCTTGTTTGATGCATAGGAAATAAGGATACCGAAGAAAGAATTAAACGCGAAACCCCACAGCATGGCGATGATCGAAATTGCAGCGGTAAGGGCCGTGGTATTGCCGGGGGGTTCTGGGGTTAGTGGTCGGGGGTCAGTGCTGGGTTGGTGCTTTCGGCCTTAGTGGTCTGCGAGAGTCGGATTTTCTCTTTATCACTATTAGCCACTGTGCGTGGCGGCACGTCATTTCTTTGTCCAAAGCGACAAAGAAACGAAGCAAAGAAAGCGCTTTCAACCACGCTACCCTAAGTGTCCACAGCGTGCAGTTTCTATTCATAGGTGCCCCAAAAGCACGGTGCTCGCCAGAGCGAAGGATGTGTGAACCCCTCCTTCTCCGAACACCGATACCCACACGCTTCGCCACCAGTGATTGAACCTGCCCAAGGGACACCCCGCGCTATCCGCGGACGACCTCCCGCCAAATCAGTACGCTCGTCGAACCTCGTCGCCGACCCACCAAGAAACGAGGCCGCAAAGATGTCCTGGGCCGTAAGCCACGAAAATAAGCGCGCTGACCAAGCAGCTAACCCGCGAAGAACCGTAGAAGCAAATACGCGTTAGGCCGTGCAGGTCCCTCGGCAATTGTGCTTGCCCGAGAGCGTACGGGGCGAAGCGTGTTCATGTCAGGATTCGCGAGAAGGAGGGGTTCAAACATCCTTCGCTCTGGCGAGCACCGTGCTTTTGGGGCACCCATGAATGAAAACCGCACGCTGTGGACACTTAGGGTAGCGTGTTTTAAAAGCGCTTTCTTTGCTTCGTTTCTTTGTCGCTTTGGACAAAGAAATGACGTGCCGCCACGCACAGTGGCTAATAGTGATAAAGAGAAAATCCGACTCTCGCAGACCACCACGGCCGAAAGCACCAACCCGGCATGGACCCCGACCACTAACCCCAGAACTGACCACCCTGGCACTGACCCCGAACCACTACCCCTAACCCTCAAGCCCCAGCAAACCTCCTCCAACCCCGAGTGCGAACGAAACCCAATTCCCCCACTAAGCGCCACTACCGCTTAATCCTTCGATCATGGCAATGCCCGCCGCTGGGTTGTGCGTCTTGAACCCGCTGATCACATACAAATAGACGTCTCGCGGCGTAGTCACCGCGGCTGGTTTGCTGACCGTTTCAAGTCCCTCCGGCGCGCCGCCAGAAGCCCAGTCCCGAGCCCGCTCAGTCCATAGATCCAGCGTTTTGTCGTCATAGCCGCGCGCAAACTCCTCGGTCGTCCCCATGATGCGGGCATAGACGAACTTCGCCGTTACATCCGCGATCTGCGGATATTTCGAATCCCCCGCCATGACGATGGCAACACCATGTTTTCGCGCGAGAGCAACAAATGCCTCGTCGCGAAAACTCTCATGCCGCACTTCGAGCGCATGCCGGATCTCACGACCATCAACTTTATGGGGCAACAGGTTCAGGAAAGCTTCGAAGTCGTCCGCATCGAATTGTTTGGTCGGGGCGAATTGCCAATTGATCGGGCCGAGCTTGTTCTTCAATTCGAGCACACCGCTCGCCAGGAAACGCTCCACAGATTCGCCGGCCTCCGCGAGCACCCGCCTGTTCGTTGAGAAACGCGGTGCCTTTAGCGAGAAGACAAAATCATCCGGGGTTTCGTCGTGCCACTTCGCGAACGTGGTGGGCTTCTGCGAGCCGTAGAACGTGCCGTTGATCTCGATCGTGGTCAACTGGCGGCTCGCGTATTCGAGCTCGCGCTTTTGCACGAGTCCTTTCGGATAGAACGTGCCGCGCCACGGCTCGAAGGTCCAGCCGCCGATGCCGATCCTGATCTGCCCAGCCTTGCCCGCCGTCTTCCGGGTCGCCATGAATGAGATCCCTCCCAGTGCACTCGATGCGCTCAAGTGTAGCGAATTGGCGCAGGGCGTGCGATGGGGGGACTTGAGGATCAGCTATCGGAAGACTGAAGGTCCACTGTGGGTCCTTGCTGCGCTGCAGAAAATGGTTTCCTGTTACTACGGTCGCCAGCCAAGGCCGTTTGCCGGGTACGCGTGAACGCCACGAGCGCGAGCGAAACCAGCGCTGCAAAGACGACATAAAAAGCGGGAACATAGTGGCGGGTTGCGACGGCACACGCAGACGTCGCATCCTTGCTCAAGAGTCATCCGTTCATTCGCTTCGACCGGATCTCGCCAACGGGCGCAAAAGTCGAGCAGACCTTGCGGCGTATGCGGATAAAACCCAAGAAGATTCTCAAGGTCAATTCAGTGGCGGCCATCATCGATCTGGTCAGGCAAAACGTGGGAATTTCCATCGTGCCTTTGTTTAAGCATGTTGCATGGACGCGCGACCATTCGCTGATTGCTCTACAACTTCCATATGGTCCGCTCAAGCGCGTAATCGGCATACTGGAAAATGACCGCCAGCTTGACATTACGGCTGTAGTGCGACAGAAGCTGTTGCAGGTATTGGCTTAAGCCACCCTGTATTTCTACGACGCATTGCCCCGACCTTACCTATCCTTACCAACACTAAAGATCTGCGCGCTTGAGTCGATAAGCTGGAGAGACCGACCAAGAGGATGAGGGAAGTTGCCATGCAGTTAAGCAATATTGCGTCGTCACCCACTTCGGAGCGAACGATATCGACTTCGAGTCCCGCGACTGACCCATGGTCTGTATCGGACGACAACGTCGACCCGGCACAAACAACGCAAACAGCACAAACAACGCAAGCGACCAACCCGGCAGATGCCACGACCCAGGATTCGGCCGTCACGATTTCGCCCGAAGGGGCTGCAATGGCGGGTCAGGATGCAAGCAGCGATGACGGGTCAGCGTCGAACGTATCGGCGGTCAAGTCGCTTGCTTACGGGACGCTTGGCCTCGAACGTCCCGACCAGCCGCAACAGAATCGCAACGAGTTCTACACGGCTGGGAGATGGATCGCTGCGGGACTCACCGTTGGAGGAATCATTTCGCTACTGGTTTGACGTTCCCGGACATAGCCCGCTCAGCGAATGTTTCCAACTTCAACTGGCAGTTCAAGACGGCGAAGGAAACGACGCCGGCAGCGTATCGCCGGGAGTTTGCCGAGGCCGG
The DNA here is from genome assembly GCF_018449515.1 of Caballeronia sp. dw_19. GTDB lineage: Bacteria > Pseudomonadota > Gammaproteobacteria > Burkholderiales > Burkholderiaceae > Caballeronia. The sequence continues at coordinate 32,485 of NZ_JAAVUQ010000041.1, forward strand.
CGTTCCTGATGACGAGGATGTCGCCCGGCTAACTGAACGCTCTCCATCGCTTCAAAGGGAACGGGAACAGATTGGTTCGGAGAACGAAGAACACAGATAGTTTGCGCGCCATGCGACATGGGTGATTTGACGCTCTGCCAGGCGGCTGTACCGAGGCATGTGTCGGTCGGGGAAACCGTCACTGATCGGCGGTTTGGGGAGGGTGACTTCGGTGTTTTATCGTCGGACCGAATGTGGTCCGCACTGGTCGGTCAGGACAGACGTCCAGATCGTCGATCTGCATCGGGACCGCGTATTCGCTGCTTCGACTACTAATGGACCGCTTCAGAACATCGTTTTGTTAGATGTTTTACACTGTGCATGGTATCGAGCGGTCATGCCGGCGTAGCTGCCAATTACCACGATCTCGTGAAATTCGGTGATTGCGCAATTCGTGGTCAGGCAGGGAGCGATCGTCAGCGTCGATACTCCAGTCTAATCAAGGAGATACGGATCATGAACAAGGCAATCAGCACATTAATCGCGGCCGTCGCCGCACTCGCGCTGTCGGGCGGCGCTTATGCACAGAGCAACAACACGCTGGCGACCCCGAGCACCGTGTCGCCGGCCGCCGCCCACGCAACGAGCGGCTACGGCACGCCAGGCGCCACCAACTCGGAAAGCGGCAAGCCCGCCGGGTCGCCGAACTCGGGCCTGCCGAATAGCACGACCAGTAGCCCGACGTCCCTCATCAACGCTCCCGGGAGTCACAACACGCTGGCAACCCCGAGCACCGTGTCGCCGGCTGCCCAATAACGGCAATTAATGACGACAAACAGGCGCAAGCAAAAAGCGAACAAGCGTCCCCTCATTCATCACTCGTCGTAAGAAAAGCCGCTGCCCTCACGGACAACGGCTTTTTGTTTCTCCCTAACCTCTTCCTAGCTGCGGCTTGCGGCACACCTACTGAATAATAGCGACCGGGCTAGCCCACCGTAAGGCGTCAGATGGCTGAATTCGACCAACGTTGAATGAGCGCTTCGCGGAAAATCGAGGGACCGAAACGCTCGATCGCCAACGATCGCAAAAACGAAAAACGCCCGCGAACCGAGGCGGGCGTAATCCATATCGGTGAAGACATGGAGGAGACGTTTCAGATATTGAGCGCGGCCTCACGGCCTTGCAATCGACCAAAAAAATTCTTGGCGATCTTCTGACCGTAAGGCGTCGCCCGTAGACGGGTCAAGCAGCCTGATTGCGTTTAGCGTCGACGGATCCTCGCGAGAATGCTTACTTCGGCGAGACGTCGATGTCGCCCAGATACTTTTTCGCTAACGATTTAACCGTGCCGTTCGCCTGCAGCTTGGCGATCGCCTTGTTCAGACGTTCCTTTAGCGCGACGTCGTCTTTGCGAATTCCGAACGCAATGCCGCTTCCAAGGATTGCGTCATCATTCACTGGACCGCCGGCGAAGCTGAAACCTGCGCCGTCCGGTTTCGACAAGAAGCCCGATTGGCCCGCAGCGGCGAGAACCAGCGTGCCGTCGATACGACCGGACTTCAGGTCAGTGTAGATCTGGTTCTGGTCCTGATAGGTGGTCACCGTTACGCCGTTGTTGGCCCACTTGGCCTTCGCATAGGTCTCCTGGGTCGAGCCTTGCAATACGCCAATGTTTTTGCCTTTGAGCGAGTCCGGTGTCGGCATCAGGCCAATGCCCGCCTTAGCGACCAATTGAGTAGGCACCTTGTAGATGATGTTAGTGAAGTCAATTACTTCGCGGCGTTTCGCCGTGACGTTCATGGCCGAATTGATTACGTCGAACTTGCGGGCTTGCAGCGCGGGGATGATGCCGTCGAACGAGCTTTCCGTCCACTCGCACTTCATCTTGAGTTCTGAGCAGATGGCGTTGCCGATATCGATGTCGAGACCCTGCAACTCGCCCGACGCGGACTTGGACTCAAACGGCGGATATTGCGCTTCCAGTCCGTAGTGGAGGGTCCCAGCGGCGAATGCGGCGCTGGCGCCCAGCGTCGCAACCAGCAGTAAAGCAGCTTTAAAAAGAGTGATCGACGTTGCGTTCTTCATTGGCTGATCTCGTGTGGCGGATTAAAGAGTTCTGACGGGTTCGTAAGTTTTTTTCGCCGCTACGCATAGGAAACGCGGACGCAGCAAGCACTCAATTTAAGCAGGAAAACAAATCGGAAACTATTAAACCGAGTGCGGTTTCGAGCATAGCGGCGGGAGCCGGTTTGCCCGTTAGCCGCTAATTGTCCATTCGCTAACTGTATGGCTCACTACGTCTGGCCGTTTCCTCTCGGACGTTGGTGCATCAGTGCGCACCAAAATTGTGCTTGACCGACTCCTTTTCATCTTTCTCCTATAGCTCCAGCCGCAAAACGCTGATCGCAAGCGCATTTGCGGTTCCGTGCATAGCAGGATCCCATGCGGACGCATTTATCTTCGCCGACCGTACGAAGTGCATGACTGAGGCGTTGAATCGTGGGAGTTCGCAACCGGCCAACGTGTGCGTCCTTGGTCCCGAGACCACTCGCAAATGCGCTAACAGCATGGAACCGGTCATGCGAGTGGGGGGGGCAATGCGCACTCAGTTCAGCCACCGTCCGTAGGGAATTTTATATAGGCGCCGATGGGCGACGTTGTAGTGCCGGGGACCGTTGGCTTGATCGATCGCTAGCACGTTTCAAAGGTTCGAACGTCTTTACCAACCGTGCAGAGCCGCATTCGGCCAAAAGCAGCCCTTCGTCGTCCTCGCCTAGATCGTCGACAACTTGACTTATGCGGATGGGCCAAACACCTGACCGTCAAAACTTGCGCGGCGTTGTTGATATCGAGTACGGTAAGCGTTCTTTGGTTATCCCCTTATATCGCATGGTCACTGCCCGCCTACTAGATCCACATGACGCAGGACAATTCAAAGCATTACGTCTTCTCGCCGTCGACAACTCCCCCACCGCCATATGGCCTACTCGTCAGGAGGAAATGGCACGCTCGATTGAGGAGATCGCCGCCCGCATTCGATCAACGCCAACACAGGCCGTCTTCGGTGCGTTCGAGGGCGAGGTACTGGTCGGCATCACGGGTGTCCGTCGCGAACCGCTGTGTCAGGTAAATCACAAGGCCACGATTTGGGGCGTGTTTGTCAACCCTTCATACCGTGGACGAGGAATCGCGCAAACGCTTTTGTCGGCAGCGACAGTCCATGCGTCCAAGGAGTGGGACACCATTCAGTTGATGCTTTGCGTTAATGCGGAAAACCTGCCAGCAAAGAGGCTTTACGCGTCGCACGGCTTTCAGACATTCGGCTTGGAGCCACGCGCGATGAAGGTTGGAGATCGTTTTTATGACGAGGAGCATATGTGCAAACAACTGGCCTAGCGCGCCGCATCGCACTAGACCGGGTCCGGCCACGAACGGCCGATCGACACACGCCCCTGAATTTTTGACAATCGCTATCCCGCGCGGGCGCAACGGCTGGCTAAACTACGGTTCAGGCAGTGCTGCGACAGACGCTGAGTGACCCAAGCCGCACGAACGCGGCGAACCGGAATCCACTGACATGAACGAAAAGGAAAGACCTCATGCCGAGGCTTGAGCGAGGTCGATCTGCTATGCTCATCGACGCTGTCTGGCGCATGGCGCTTCGCGTCGGATTCCAGCTCGCTCGCGTCTGGTGGCACCTTCGACGGCCTCGCCACGAGGGCGCGCTAGTAGCCATCTACGTCGGGCCTGCGCTGTTACTGCTGAAGTCATCGTACCGGGCCGAGTGGAATTTTCCTGGCGGTAGTGTCCATCCCGGTGAGACGCCTGATGCAGCGGCGCAGCGCGAAATGGAGGAGGAAATTGGTCTCTCGTCGTACGCATTACTCCCAGCGGGCAGCGCCTGCGGCATTTGGGACGGGCGACGAGACCGGGTCCATTTCTTTGAGCTGCACCTCGATCGTATGCCCGAATTGCGGCTTGATAATCGCGAGATTATCGCCGCGCATCTGGCATCGCCGGAGGAATTGCACGGCATCGCGCTGACAGCGGCGGTCTCTGCGTATCTCGCCAGAGACGCTGCTGTCAGTTGACAAGCTGGCGACGTCTGTTTTATGGCTCGATCGGGCAACAGTCTTGACGCTTAAGCCGAAACGGAGATTCTGTCCGTTGGGCAACGGAACGGCCCCGTACAGCGGGTTATCCTTGATGAGATGAATGCTCGCATAGGCGGGTTGTTCAACGCTGCCGGCAAGCAAGCCGGAAGTCATCGAGAGAACGATCCATGAGCGATCAACTGCAGGACAAACCGTCGTCTGGCTTCGGCCACTATCTGGTGAGTGTCGCCGAGCGCGATGTCGATCTGCTGCTGATGGAAGAATTTCACGCGAGTGACGCGTTTGTCTCGTGGTTCTGCGCAAAACTGGGCTTGCCGGAAGTGCGCGGCGATGGAGCATGGCATAGCGTTTCAGATTCGGATGGCGAAACCGACCTCCTGTTGCGCGTCAACACCGACGGTCAGCGCGTCGCAGTATTCATCGAAAACAAGGTGGCTGCTCTCGAACAGCATGAGCAGGCGCAGCGATACCACATTCGCGCTGCGCGTGAACAGCAACAGGGCAAATGCGATGCATACGTGACTGTGATCTGTGCACCAGAACGCTATCTCTCAGGTCTCAATGCGCAAAGTAACTACCAGTACAAGGTGTCGTACGAAGAGATCGCCACATGGTTTAGTGAACAACCGGACCGACGTTCTTCATGGCGACGTCAAGTAATCGAACACGCGATCGAGCAGGCACGCCGCGGCTATCAACTCGTCCTGCATACGGCCCATACCGCGTTTCATCACGCCTATTGGGAAATCGTGCGTTCGAACTATCCTGATCTTGTCATGAGACCCGTGAAAGGGCGGGGTGCCGGTTCCACATGGGTCGTACTGAAAGGTCGCAACTTTCCAAAGCACGACGTTCAGATCGACCACAAGCTGACAGACGGCATAGTCCGGCTCAGCTTTTTCAAGCATAACCTTGCCAAGTTGCTCGAACTGCGTACAGATTGGCCCGACGGCGTTCGACTTACCGGACTCCCAAAGTCCGTCACCGCGGACATTCTGGTCGCGCGTATAGACCTCGAACAGCCGCTGGAAATGCAACGTGCGGCAGTCGATCAGGCATTGCAAGCTGCTCAGCGGCTTGTACCCTTCGGCACCATCTTCACGTAGAAGGTAGTTCGCGCTGAATTTCAGTCTTGAAGGGCCGCTTTCAAGAAGAAGACTGAATGTCCCTTCGGGTCGATGTCTGCCCGACGCGGGCCGATCAACGGCGGCCTGGGTGCGGCCAGTATCGGTCGGTGAGCAGAGTGTGCAGACGTCGACACCATCGGCACCGACATCGCGCACTCTCCGCTTCAACTACTAAGGGAAGCGCTTCAGGAAATCGGTCGATTAGAAGTCTTCCATTGTCCTTGGTGTCGGGCAGTCATGCCGCCGTAGCCGCCAATTATTACGATCTCGTGAAATTCAACTATGCATGCTGGCTGCATGACCTCGTTCGCGTGAATTCAGGTTACGCGGCGTCTCCCGCATCTGGCCGGCGTCGAAATCGCACGCGGCGGCGCGACTGAACGGCGTGGTCGATCTGCTAAGCGCAGACGAAAGCCGCTGGCTGCGACGCACGCCGTTTTGGTGCGGACAAGGAGCACGCGGCACGGTAACTGCTCGTTCATAGTCAAGCAGGCGGCGACCGTCTGTGTCTATATTCCAGTCAAATCAAGGAGGGACGGATCATGAATAAGGCAACCAGCATATTAATCGCGGCAGTTGCCGCACTCACGTTGTCGGGCGGCGCTTATGCACAGGCGGGTGGAGGTTCAAGCGGTGGAGGTTCAAGCGGCGGCGGTTCTTCAGGCAGCACGGCTAGCCCGGCGAACGAGGTGAACCACGTGAACGGTACAACAGGCGGCTACGGCACGCCAGGCACCACCAACTCGGACAGCGGCATGGGTGCCAAGGCGCCGAACTCGGGCCTGCCGAGTGGCACGAACAACAGCTTGACGACTGGTACCAGCGCTCCCACCAGCAACAACACGCTGGCGACGCCGAGCGTAAAGTCACCGGCCGCCGGCCAATAACAGCTGTAAAGATGACAACCGGCCGCGAAAAAATGCGCAAGCGCAAAGCGAACAAGCGCTTTAATCGCATGGGGCGCAAGAGTAATAGCGACCGCGCCCCACCTGTAACGCGCGTTATGGCAAATTCGGGCAGCAGGGCGAGGCTCCGGCGGAGCATTTGCCCGGCCCACGGAGGCAACGAATCCCGTAGTTCATTTCGCTCGCTTTGGCCTTGCTTTTGCGCCGGATGTATTCAGGGCGATAGCAGCATTGATGAGCGCCTTGAATGCATCCGAGTCGACCTCCTCGCCCTCATGGATGTCAATCGCGCGCCTTGTGTTCCCGTCGAGGCTTGAGTTGAAGAGCTTGGCCGGGTCCTTCAACGAAGCCCCTTTGGCGAAGGTCAATTTCACTACAGATTTATAAGACTCCCCCGTGCAGATGATCCCGTCGTGTGACCACACGGGAGTGCCCATCCACTTCCACTCCTCCACGATGTCCGGGTCTGCGTCTTTGATGAGCTTGCGCATTCTGCTCAAGGTCTCTCCACGCCAATCGGCAAGCTCGGTGATTCTTTTGTCAATCAGCTCAGATGCCGGTTGACCCGCGGTTGAATCCGATTTTTTCATTATGTCATCCTAAATTTCCAGACTCTTCCATATTTCGGGGAAAGCCTTTTCCTGCGCTCGGGGACTTGAACGTCGTCGCCTTCCGCGCTCTGGGGTTCAGATACCAAATTGCTTCGCATACTCGGTGTTCAAGCGCGGCCAACCGAATTTCATCGCATCGCCACCGACGATACGCCCGATAGGATCGTCGGCCACGAGCCGATCGAGTACATCGAGGCAGATATGCCAGCCGGCTGCACCCATCGATATGAAGCCACGATCGATGTTGTGCCAGAGCGTGAGACGCGTGCCGTCGCCAAACGGCTCAAGTTGCCATCGCATGTCATTTTCGCCCCAGCGGTACTCGAGCAGGTTCGGCGCCTCGGCGCGCGTCACCTGCGTGTCCGAGATGTGCGGCGTCGGCGTTCCGACTGTCGAGAGCTTGACGGGGCCGACAGACGCGAGGCTCCGGTCGGCATCGAACGGCGCCCATTCACGCAGACTGGCCGGGTCGGTCAACGCTTTCCACACTTTCTCCGGCGGATGGCGCAACTCGCGCACGAGAATCAGTGTCCACTTTTCTCCATCCTTTTGGACTTCGGCGCCGGCGGCCGGTCCTGGCATGTATTCGTCGCGGTTGCTCATCGTTTCTTCCCCTTTTTGCGCGGTACAGGATCCATCCGATCAAGGTGGCGTTCGAGTGCGTCGACGTGGACCGACCAGAATTGGCGGAACGGCGCGAGCCAGGCGTCTATCTCCATCAGTGGTTCCGGTTTTATCCGGTATAGACGCCGCTGCGCGTCAACGCGCGACTCCACGAATCCGGCCTCTCGAAGCACCCGCAGATGCTTTGAAACCGAGGGCTGCGAGAGGTTTAACTTCTCCTCGATATCACCCACGGACCGCTCGGAAGTCGCGAGCAGACTCAGGATGGCGCGGCGGCTCGGCTCGGCGATGATGGCAAATGTTGATTCCATTTTTTATATATACGCCACGGAGTATATAAGTGTCAAGCCGTGCGAATGCGTGTGGCGATATTAGCGGCGCCAATAGGCGTGTTGTCCCTCACAGTCAGATCGTGGAGAATCGACTGCACTGTTCTAGCGGCGGTGTCATGCATATCGAGCCATTTCAGATTTCCGTGTCCGATGTTGAGATCGACGACTTGCGCCGGCGCTTGCGCGAGAGCCGGTGGGCATCCATGACGCCATCCGAGTCGTGGCAACAAGGCACAGACACCACATGGCTGCGCGAATTGGTGAAGTACTGGGCCGACAGTTTTGATTGGCGGGCGGCTGAACGCAGTCTGAATCAGCAACCCCAATTCATGGCCGACGTGAATGGTCAGCGCGTGCACTTCGTTCATCGGCGTGGTGTGGGACCCCGGCCCTATCCGCTGGTCATTACGCATGGCTGGCCGGGATCGTTCTTCGAATTTCACGCGTTGGCTGATCTGTTGTGCGACCCGGCTGCATTCGGCGCGGACCCGAACGATGCCTTCGACGTCGTTATTCCTTCACTGCCGGGCTTTACCTTTTCGCCAGCGCCTGCCACCTCTGGCACTTCCTCGTTTCAGGTGGCCGATCTATGGGCATCGCTGATGCAAGGTCTTGGGTACGAGCGATTTGGTGCTCAAGGTGGCGACTTGGGAGCGGGCGTGTCGGTCGCGCTCGCCTTGCGGCACTCCCAGGTAGTCGATGGAATTCATCTCAACTTTCTGCCGGGCTCGTATGAACCTGCAATCGACGCCGCTAATTCGCCGCTGACCGTCGCAGAACAAAACTTCCTTCGAGAGAAGGGTGAGTGGGCTGCGCTCGAGGGCGGCTATGCGCATATGCACGGCACGAGGCCGCGGACGTTAGCCGCGGCGCTTAACGACTCGCCGGCCGGGCTTGCTGCGTGGATCGGGGAGAAGTTTCGCGCATGGAGCGACTGCGACGGGGTGATCGAGCGTAGATTTTCGAAAGATGAGTTGCTCACCAACTTATCGCTCTACTGGTACACCCAAAGCATTGGTACAGCAATTCAAATGTATTGGGAAAACCGGTTGCAGCCCATGCGTTTCGCCGCTGGACAACGGATATTACCGCCGGTGGGCTTTGCGCACTTTCCGAAAGAGATTAATCACCCGCCGCGCGCATGGCTGGAACGAACGTTCAATGTCACGCAGTGGACCGACATGCCGCGTGGTGGTCATTTCGCGGCAATGGAAGAACCTGAACTCCTTGCAGCCGATATTCGTAGCTTTTTCAGGCGCATCCGGCAGTGAGTTCGTTGAAGATGGCACATGGACGTTGGTCAGATCTCGCTGCACGAGCTTCCGCGAAGCGCTCCCGGACCTGAAATTCTGGGGCGCTGCTGATCTTATCGCCGAGGTGCGTGTATGTAGTCGGCCGTTGGAAGGGTGGCGTCACGCATGCCGGTCCGGCATCCGCGCAATAACGCCAACCCATTTTACTCAGGATGCCAAACTGTTTTAGGAGTCTGTATCTTCCCGTTGCATCGCCGTTGTTCCTTTGGTGAGCGCCTCGGTGAGCGAACAGCGCAACAGATCAATGGCCCGCATGAGCCGGCCGGGGACGGAACCGTGAATGAACCACACATCGACTCCCGTGCGAAAGTCAGTGGCGTCGATAACCTGAAGCGCCGGACGATGCACCGTGCGTTCCAGCAAGTCCGGCGTGACGAGCCCGATACCGAGTCCACGCGCTACCAGGGACAATTGCAGTTCGGAGCCAAACGCTTCGACGGCGACATTGAATGGCACTCCCGCCGCCTCCATCGCACGTCTTAGCACCGAGCGCATCCCGCAGCCATCCTGATTGAGTACCCATTCGTAACGCGCCAGATCCGCCAGTGTCACCGGCGTATCGGGCAGACCGAGGGCGCGCGCCGCGACGATCACGGTCGGAAGGAACGCGAGGCGCGCAGCACGCAACGTCTCGGGTGGTGCGAAGCCCGACGGCATCATCACGATCGATGCATCGAGCGAGCCCCGTTCGACACTCTGCAACAGAGCCGGCGACCAACCCGCTGTTACGCGCAGCGTAAGTCGCGGAAAGGCACCGCGCAGGAGGTCGACCGGCTTTTCGAGTGCTGCTTCGGCCAGAAATGGCGGCATTCCAATTCTCAACTCGCCGGACGGCTCGCTTTCGGGAGAGGCCGCCAGCAATAGGTTGTCCACCGCGCGCAACACGGTGCGCGCCAGGGCAACGACCTCGTTGCCTGCAGCGGTCGGCTTGAGCGGCTTGCTTTGGCGATCGAGCAATTCCACACCCAGCATGCTTTCAAGGTTTTGCACGCGCCGCGTCAACCCAGGTTGCGTGAGATGGAGTTTTTCTGCAGCGCGCACCATCGAACCGCTGTCGACAACGGCAACGAACGCTTGTAGATCACGGGTGTTCAAACGGCGGCTCCGACGGGTGTTTCCATATTAACTCGCATAATCATTATCAACATATTTCAATTGTCGCATAGTGTGGGGTTCGCTAGGATGCTTTCTCAGATCCCGTTTTGAGAACCCGTTCGATGAATCCATCCGCAGAAGGTCCCGCCCGTGCCGTCGCGACGCAGGAAGCCGACAATCCGCACAGGCTCACCGGACCACTGACTGCCTTCTTCGCGGCGGCAGTCGGCGTGATTGTGATGAACCTGTTTGCCGCGCAAACGCTGACGGGTGCGATCAGCCGCAGCTTGCATCTCGCCCCTGAGTTCTCCGGCCTCGCAGCCACGGTGCCGCAACTGGGCTACGCAGTCGGACTGGTGTTGCTCGTACCGCTGTGCGACCTGCTGGAGAACCGGCGGTTGATCGTGCGCACACTGGCATGCGGCGCCGGTTTTCTCGCGGTCGCGATGTTCACCGACTCACGCGTATTGTTTCTGGCCGCTGTATTCCTGGCCGGTGCCGCATCCAGCGTGATCCAGATGCTGGTGCCGATGGCCGCTTCGATGGCGCCTGACAGTCACCGCGGACGTGCAGTCGGCAACGTGATGAGCGGCTTGATGCTCGGCATCCTGTTGGCGCGTCCGGCTGCGAGCGTGATTGCCGGGTCGATGGGCTGGCGTGCCTTCTACGGGCTTGCCGCGGTGATCGATGCGCTACTCGCTGTCGTCCTGTACATGAAACTGCCTGTGCGCATGCCAGCTATCCCGACGCGTTATCCGGCACTCCTGTACTCGCTTTGGACGCTGATGCGCACCGAGCCTGTGTTGCAACGGAACGCTGCATCGGCGGCGTTGGTGATGGGGGCGTTCAGCGCGTTCTGGACGGCGATCGGCTTGCGGCTCGTGCAGCCGCCTTTCAGCTTCGATATGAATGGCATTGCCCTGTTCGCGCTCGCCGGCGCAGCGGGTGCGATCGTGACGCCGCTCGCCGGCCGCGCGGGCGACCGTGGGTCGGGTCGCAAGACGTTGCTTGCCGGCCACCTCGCGATGCTCCTTGCGCTTGTGGCAATCGGCGTAGCGGGCGCGGGCTGGGGAGGGTTTTCGGCGAGCGCTCATCCGGTGCTGGCGGTTGCGATGCTCGTCGTGGGCGCGGCCGCGCTCGACGCAGGCGTCGTCACTGACCAGACCTTGGGCCGGCGTGCGATCAACCTGATGGATCCTGCCGCGCGTGGAAGGCTGAACGGTTTGTTCGTCGGCGTATTTTTTGTCGGCGGCGCGTTGGGTGCCGCGCTTTCCGGCGCCGCGTGGGCGATGGCCGGCTGGACCGGTGTCTGTGTAGTGGGATTCGTTTTCACCGGCCTTGCTTTCGTTCTCCGGCTGACCAGGGCTGGCTGACGAGGCGAGATAAGAGTGTCGACGGTCACGGATTTTTAACAGCGTCGGTGGCAAGGGACATTCATTTGTCTGGTTGCGGCGACGCCCCCGGTGCGTTTGAGACATCCACGCTTCACAAGAACTTATGGGTGGTCACCTACGACGCGGATCGTTAGGGAATCAAGCAACGATCCTACTGAGATAATGGGTGCCGGTTCGCTAAATAGAAGGCATCCCAAGATGACGAAGCTTTCGATGATGCAACGCCGGACGGGTTTCATCGCAACGCTATCTGTAGTGTTGGCAGTTAGCGCCGCCCTATCCGTTTCCGCGTTCGCGCAGTCCCAAGGCGCGATCCCGCCGCCACCAACTGTTCCACAATCCGCGAAGCAGGCAAGTGAACCCATGGTGAAAGTATTTGCGCCAAGCGGCACGCTGCGCGCATCCATCAATCTCGGGAATCCGGTGCTGGCGAGTATCGATCCGGCAACCGGCAAGGCGGCAGGGGTATCGGTTGATCTCGCCACTGAGCTCGCCAGGCGTCTCGGTGTGCCGCTGCAACTGGTCGTGGTCAGGTCGGCGGGTGCATCTGTGGATAACGTCAATCAGGACAAAGCGGACGTCGGCTTTTTCGCCGTTGATCCAAAGCGTGGACAAGAAATCAGTTTCACGAAACCGTATGTGTTGATCGAAGGCTTTTACCTGGTGCGCGCCGCGTCGCCGATTACCACCAACGATCAGGTCGACCAACCGGGAGTGACTGTCGCCGTTGGCAAAGACAGTGCGTACGATCTGTTCCTCACGCGCGAATTGCATCGCGCGAAGATTGTGCGAATTCCGACGTCACCCGCAGTGGTGCAAGGTTTCCTGGATCAGCATCTGGACGTGGCCGCCGGCGTCAGGCAACAGCTTGAAAGAGATGCCGCGAAGGCAGGTGGATTGCGGATGCTCGATCAACGTTTCATGGTGATCCGTCAAGCGATGGGGGTGCCAAAAGCAAAGGGCGATGAAGCGGCCGCGTACTTGTCGACGTTTGTCGAGGACATGAAAGCATCCGGCTTTGTCGCGGCGTCTCTGGCGCGTCATCAGATTGCGGGCGCGGTCGTTGCGAAAGACAACGACTAGCAGGCTGCGAGGCCATGCGCATAGCGTTACTTTGCCCGGTGAGAGGTCAGGTCGACGGTGCATCACCGGATGCGCATTGTCCCTTTCGGAACAGCTGACGTCTGGACGAGTTTTGACTTCTGTGAGAAAAAGCATACGCATAGGATTCCTCTTCTTATAGCGAAGCAGTTGAACGTGGATCGTGCACGGATAGATACGTCACGCCTTGAGGCTGGGCAGCACAAAATGGCGCAGCGCTAAACCTGGCGCTTGCCAGTCTTTCGGATCGTGCAGGTAACCACTGCCACCAGATCCTTCTGATGTCGGCCGAACTTCCATTCCAAATCACATGACTACAACCGAGCGCCGCATCGCGCGACGTGAAGTGCCCCATTTTTCGATATCTGTTCCATGGAAGTAATTGTTTGCTGGGTAAGTGAACAGTAAGTGCCCCGGTCCTACAGTGCGTCCTCACGACCACACCAATAAAAGGCATCACTGTGAAAAAACACCTTCGTCGCGAGTATCAACTGCTATTCGCCGTTGCATCTGCTCTGATGTATTCGGGCGCGGCTTGGGCAGATGGTCCTGGCGCGAATCTGCCTTACGCCGACACGACCGGCTTCACAGTTCTGAGCAATGCCACGAACGTTACCCATTGGGGACTTGGCGGCGGGGCGGCCTTTGAGCAATCACCCTACAAAGGATATGGCACGCACATAACGCCTATTCCGTTCTTCTTTTTCGACGATAAATGGATTCACGCCATTGGCACAACGGTCGATCTGAAGGTCGGGACCTGGGGCGGCGTTGCGTTCACTCTGCGCGGGAATTACGCGATCGCCGACGGCTACAGGGGCTCCGACGCACCCATACTCAACGGAATGCAAAACCGGAGCGCTGCATTCTGGCTGGGCCCTGCACTCAAATGGCAGACGCAATATGGCGATCTTTCGGGTGAGTACCTGACTAGCGGAAACAAAGGGCAGAAGGCCGATATCGAGTTCGGCAAGACCCTGGACTATGGTAACTTCTCTATAGAGCCCCATGCAGCGGTCAGTTGGTTCAGCGGCGACTACGTTGATTATTATTATGGCGTGAGGACGTCGGAGGCGCGAGCCGGACGACCTGCATACACCGGGACATCCACCTACAAGGAAACCGTCGGCGCCAAGTTCGACTATCGCGTAACGCGCAAGCAGCTCGTAAGCCTTGACCTGGGTATCGCGCACCTGGGCAGCGGAATGACTGACAGTCCCATCGTGGGCAAGCGATTCATTCCTGAGGCCAAGGTAGCCTATCTCTATCAATTCAATTGAACCGGCCCTATGTCGCGAATTGCACTGATCGAAGATCATGTCCGCCTGGCGGCCATGATCCGGCAATCGTTGTCCGGTGCTGGAATCGAAACCGATATCTTCAGCAATCTTTCTGAAGCAGCGTATGGCCTGAGCCATGCCGACTACTCGGTAATGATCTTTGACCGCGGATTGCCCGACGGCGACGGGCTACTTTTTCTTCGAACGTTGCGTGCCGCCGGAACCATGACCCCTTGCCTGATGCTGACCGCTCGGGATGCGTTGCACGACCGCATAGAAGGGCTCGAGACTGGCGCGGACGACTACGTTACCAAGCCATTTGAGATGAGTGAGCTGGTAGCGCGCGTACGAACGCTGATGCGCAGGCCTGCCGAAATGACGACGCTGGTTCAAAGCTTCGCTGATATTGCTATCGATCCACAGCAACATGCAATGCGGTGCGGCAACCAGTCCGTCCCGCTTGCGCCCGCTGAATTACAGATCATGTCTGTTCTATTGAAGGCCGCGGGCCGGACCGTTCGCCACTCGGCGCTTGAGCATGCGGGCTGGGGTCTGGGCGACGCGGTCACCCCCAACGCGCTTGAAGTGACCATTCACCGGCTGCGAAAGAAGCTGCTTGCGGTGGGTGCGACCACACGACTTGCAAACATCAGGGGTGCGGGTTTCGCAGTCCAGCGACTGGACCGCCTCCCTTTGCAGGCGAGCGTCGGGCAACGCGATGAAAGGCAGAAATGAAACGGCTTATACTTATAGTAGACAGCGACCCCACGTGTCGCGATGTCTTGCGCACGTCCTTGCAGACCGATGGCTACGACGTCGCGGTCTTATATGACGCGAGCAAAGTGGCTCGCCGGATCGAAGAGGAGCGGCCTGCGCTGATCCTGATGGCCAGCGGTTCGTCCGAACGCGGTAGTCTCCCCGCACTCCGGGCGCTTCAGGCGCTGCGAATCGCTCAGGATGACTTACCGGTCATCATGATAGGCAATCGCGATGACGTAACGGAACGCATTGTCGCGCTCGAGTGCGGCGCTGACGATTTCATATCCAAGCCATTCAATGTGCATGAAGTGTTGCTGAGAATCGGCACCGTTCTGCGACGGGTCGGACAGCATCATTTTCAGGACCCTACATACCGGAAGCCATTTTTGTTCAGCGGGTTTAAACTGGACTACGGGCTGCGCTCGCTCACGTACCTCGATGATCCAGTCTCACTGACGCAGCATGAATACGCCATACTCGCCCTGTTTTCAACAGCACCAGGGAGAGTCTTCTCAAAAGCTGCGATTGCTCAAAGCATGCATTCGGACGCGTCCAGCGCTCGCACCAACGTTGGTGTCTGGGTTCATCGACTGCGCGAACGGATCAAGCTGATAGTCGGTGCATGTGAGTTCATAGAGACGTTTCGCGGCCATGGATACGTCTTCCATCCCGACCGTCAGCCTACGCCGCAACGCCGAAGAGTGGATGCTGAACCGTCAGCGGCAAGCCAACGCAATGCGAGATGACTACCGGTCGCAGTGACCGGTACGGTTAATCACTTCGGCACCGTTTGTACTGACGTTTGCCGGTGGCTGACGGCACACGGATGGATCACTATCAGGTCCGCGCCCGCATCGCGCAATGTCATCCTTCACCGCATTCGATCAAGTTACACGGACAGCATCATCATGCTCAACTACTGGATCAAAGGCCTCTCGGTGCGCTTATGGGTTACAAGCGTGGCGGCGTTGGCCGTGAGTCTTACCCTCATCGCCACAATCGTGCTGTACGCCTTCAATCACTTGCCACCCGATACATTCCGGGTGAGCGAGAGCATAAGAAGCGCGCACCAGTTAGCCTCCCAATTGCGCTTTGACGAGTCGGGGCGCCCGGTGTCGATAAACCTCGACGAGCACGCGACGTGGCTCTTCGACTTCGCATCGACCGAGTTGCTGTATCGTACGCTCGACGCTTCGGGACATGTGCTTTTTGCGTCGCGTGGCGCGCTGAACAATGCCTCCTGGGATGCCGGTGACTTGACAAGCGCCCTCGGCGCCATGAAACGCGTGACCATTAATGGCAAGCCTTTTGACGTGGTGACCCTGGAGATCATGCACGGGCAAGCCCCTTATTTTCTACAGAGCGCGGCGAGCGTAGCGTTCAATAAAGCCGTTCTCGGCGAGAGGATCGAGCCGATCCCGAAGATCGTGGGCTATACCTTGCTGATCGCGACAATCATCTTTGGCCTGACCTTGACGTTCACTGTTCGCCGCGTGCTGCGGCCTCTGCGCGTGGCGTCGGATTCCGCCGCTTCAATCACCCCGCGGAACCTTCGCATGCGGCTTTCCATCAAGGGCGTCCCCAGTGAGATCAAACCTATCCTTGTCGCGTTCAATGATGCGCTCGCGCGCCTCGAAAATGGCTTCGCTGTGCAACAGCAATTTCTCGCCTCGGCTGCTCATGAACTTCAAACACCGCTGACTTTGATAAGAGGGCAGATCGAGTTGCAACCCGAGGTCGAGAACAAGGATTTGCTGTTCCGCGAAATCGACTTGATGGCGCGGCAGGTCCGGCAACTCTTGCACCTCGCCGAGGTAAGCGAATCGCAGAACTTTGAATTCAGCGAGGTCGACAAGGTCGATGTTGCCGAGGACGTCGTGGACTATCTGGCACGCAAGGCAGACAAAAAGCAGGTGAAACTGCATGTCGATGTCCCTGTCATTCCCGCAACAATGCGAGCTGACAGGAGCGCGCTTTTCATCTTGCTGAAAAACATTGTTGAAAACGCGATCAACGCGACGCCTTCGCATGGGTCCGTCATTGTTTCCGTCGACGAAAAGACGATCTGTGTCCAGGACGAGGGACCCGGTGTCAACCCTGAATATTTGCCATTTCTGTTTGAGCGTTTTTGGCGCGCGCCCGATGCTCAACACGACGGCGCCGGCCTGGGCCTGTCGATCTGCAAAGAAATAGCGGTGGCGCACAATTGGAAACTTACCGTCAGAACGTTGGCGTCCGGAACCCGGTTTATTGTTTCCTTCTAGACCTGCTCAGTAGCCCGAATCAATCGCCTTACTCGCGGTAGAGTTCGTCGATACGAGTAAGCCTTCAAACAGAAAGGCCGCGCTCGTTTCCGGGCGCGGCCTTTCTGTTTCTGACACGAGCTTAACTGAACGTCAAACCTCATGCACCGGTCACCCACACCGGCGCGCATCGCTTTTACCAGCTATATCGATATCCAACCTGACCAAACACGCCCTGACGATAATCGCCACCAAGGTTGCGGGAGTATTTGACGTTGGCGTACATCTCCGACGACTTGCTCATGCTCGTGGTGACACCCACGCCGACTTCATACCAGGTCTTCGAGAGCCCGCTGTTGAACGACGCCCCATCCACTGCCGTGTTGCCCGGGTTCAGGAAGTCGTGCAGTACGTCGGCGGTGAAGTAGGGCGTTGCCGTTCCCGTCTTCGTGTCATTGGTCAGGTTCGCCTTGAAGATCCGGAAGCCGACGCGGCCGCGCAACGCGTTGCTCGACGTGCTCGATACCGGCGAAATGCCGTCGTCGAAGCCGTTCAGATGCAGGTACTGGTACATCAACTGGGCTTGCGGTTCGATGGCAATTGTCGTCGATCCTATCAGCAACGGCTTGCCCACTTCACCGGACAGGCCCGTGCCAACGCCGTTCTGCGAAGCGCCGCCGCCATACACATCGCCGTACTTGTTGCGATAGTGGGTGAGTTGCGCCACGGCGTCGAAGTAGCTGCCGTCTTTCAGATATTTGGTCCAGTAGCCACCGAGCGATTGCGCCTGCGTTTCGACTGAGCCGGTAGCGGTCGTCAGCGCCGGATTGAGACTGCGTGCGCTGTCTTCGAAGGTTGCGGACGACGAGCCAATAGTCACCGTGACGCCTGCATGCGTGCTGCCGCCGGCCGGGTTCGTCGAGAGCGTCCAGTCCTTGCCGAACTCCGCGAAGAACGTGCGTTCATCGCCGGAGAAACGGTCCCCCGAGTTGGCGTTCAGGCTTTGGCCGCCGATACGTCCCCACACACCGTTGCCATACGTTCCCTGCGCGTTCTCGAGACTCGCGATGTCGCCGACACGTTCATGCAGCCGATCCATGATCGTGAAACCATAGTCGAGGTTGAGCGACGGCGTCATCGTGTAGCCGACCACGGCCGGGCGATACGCGATGACCGAAGGCTGAGCGGCAGGCGGGGAGCTGGGCGTGCCCGCGGACACGATCGGTGTCACCGGTGTAACCACCGGGCCAGAGTCGGCCGGCGTGGTTGGTGGCGTCGGTGTCACAGGTGGTGTAACCGGCGGCGTCACAGGTGGCGTCACCGGCACGCTCTCAAGCGCCGAGCGCAAATAGAAGTCGTTGGGGCGCCCCGAGCCGCCTTGATACAACAGATACTGGTACGCCCCCGCCTGAACCGGCGCAAGCATGTGGAAGGTACTGGCAGCGGCGCTGCCGTTCACCTGGACGAGCTTGATGCCGTCGCCCACCGTCAGCGCGCCCAGCCCGCTCGGACGCACTGTCACGGTCGTGCTGCCGCTCGCGTTGCCGCCAATGACCAGTTGGTCGGTGAACTGGTTGGACGGCGCGCCGCCCGCGTTCATGACAGTGTTCACAATCAACTGCGCGTTGTTGCCGACATAGTTGCCGCTCACATTGAGCACGTTGCCCGGCGTGCCCGATGCAGCCGCCAGGTTGATCGTGGCGTTATTGGTGAGATCACCGCGGATCGCAAAGGTGCCGGTCGTCGATGCAGAAAAAGCCGGCAAGGCGTTCGCCGCCGCGATCGTGCCCGAGTTCGTCACGGAGCCGAATACGGTACCGAAACCGCCAAGCGTGGCGCCGTCCGCGACGGTCGTCGTGCCCGTGCCGATGCTTGCCGAATTGTGCTGTGCGTCGCCGACTGCAAGGGTACCCGCCAGCACGTTCGTGTCGCCATAGGCGCTCACGCCGTTCATCGTGAGCATGCCGCTGCCGAGCTTGGTCAACGAGCCGGTACCGGTCACCGCTTGTGAGAGCGTGGACGAATATTGCTGCGTGTCGATCGTCCCGCCATTCGCACCGATCGAGATGGCGCGGGTCGCGGCGAGGTCGAGGTCGTTGTTCAGTTGCAGCGTGCCGCCGTTGAACGTGACACCGCCAGTGGTCGCGCCCAGTGCATTGTCCGCTGCGATATTCAGCGTGCCTTGCGTGATCAGCGTGCCGCCGGAATACGTGTTGCCGCCGGTTGCGGTGGGCGTGAGGAACAGCGTGCCCGCACCGGTTTTCTCGATCGAACCCGTGCCGCTCAACAATCCCGCGTACGTGCCGTCATCGGTTTGCGCGAAGCGGACCAGGCCGTTGTCGGTAATTGCGGCCGGCAGGCTCTGTGCCCGGGCTTGAAGCGTCCCCGCGGCATCGACGAGCATCTGTCCGGTGTACGTGCTGTTGTCGCCCGTCAGGATCAGCGTACCACCCGCAACTTCAGCACTTTGCACGTCGACCGGAATGCCGTTGACGGTCCACGTACCCGTGTCGGTCTTGATGAGCGTCTGGAAGTTGACGATG
Source organism: Caballeronia sp. dw_19 (assembly GCF_018449515.1). GTDB lineage: Bacteria > Pseudomonadota > Gammaproteobacteria > Burkholderiales > Burkholderiaceae > Caballeronia. The sequence continues at coordinate 51,906 of NZ_JAAVUQ010000041.1, forward strand.
TTGCCGGTCAGCGTGTCCACGCCGAGTCCGCTCAGGAATAACTGGTTGTTGCCCGCACCGCCGTCGATATTGCCCTGCACCGACGAGCCGGTGTAGATGCGCATGACGTCGTCGCCACCGGAGAAAATGATGTCGCCGATAACCGTGCCCTTGTTGGTGAAATCGATAGGGGCGTCGCCGCTCGAACCGATCACGCTGCCGGGTGACCGGATCACGCCGGTTTCGTTATTGATGATCGTGTTACCGCCGACCTTGTTCTGGAACCAGATGGCGCTGGCGTTGATCGCCCGGATCAAGCCGTTGTTGATGATGACATTGCCCTGGCCTTGTATGTTCACGGCCTCGGCAATGTCCTGCGTGCCCTTGGACAGCACCTTGCCGCCCGCTTGCACGGTCAGCGTGCCGTTGTCCTGGAACTCGATGGTGTTGGCGCCCGTGCCATAGTTGCCGTGCGAATTCACGGCGTAATTGCTGACTGTGCCGCCCGTCTGCACGGTGATGTTCGCGTTGTTAGCGAGACTGATTGCCGATGCATCTTGCGTGGTAATCCTCGCGCCGTTCTGGACAGTGACCGTCTGATTGTCGTTGCCCGGAATATAGCCGGTACCGATGGTCGTGGTCCATGGGTTCGGCGATGTCGAGTCGCAAACCGTATCGAGGCCGTTCACGGCACATGCTGCTGCCGCCGCAATGGGACTCAGGAGAAAAGGAATCAGCAGAAGTGATGGTGCAAGCGAGATCGCTCGCGAACGAACTGGATTAGACATGAACCGCCCCCGGTGTTGTTATCTGTAAAAGCGGGCGGAATTTAACAAGCAGGCTATCTTGTGAATGTGGCTAGCCGAACGAACGAACTTGGAAACCTTACTGAGTAATACCTGCTTTGTGCAGCATCGCGCTTTAAGTGGCAGAAAGAGCCTGGGTATTTGTCAATTGTTGTCAGATCGACGGGAAATAAAATAGGCGCTTGTTCGTTAGTTGAGGGCAGGCCACTTCCCTTCCCTGGCCTTGGCTCCTTGTTCGCGTGCGTTAAATAGCAGAATCCGCGCGTGCGTTATGAGCGCTGCCGAACACGCAGCGCAGATGCAACGCGTTGTGTGGGTTACCCATCGCTCAAACGCCAATGTCTTGCTTCAGGGCGTTCCCTCTGTGTCCGTGCATCGGTACGATGCGTCTTTCGGCGCGTCAGGCGCTTGGGAAAGCGCTGATATCGGGGGAGATATGGGAGCGAAAAGCACGGTGGCAAACGAGTCGACTAACGTTCATGTTCACCTCTACTATGGTGTCGATCCAAGCATATATCGCAAGGACGAGAACGTTGGGTGCCTGTACGGTTATCACCACGCCGAGTCGGAATCGATGACCCTTTCGTATTCCCACGATCATCCCGAAGGACGTGCTCTCCGCACTATTCGACGCGGCTTGAAAGCGCTTCTCGGTTGCGATCTCGTTCATACATTTCGCAATCGCGCAGCGCTGCTTGAAGCGGACGTGATCTGGACGCATACGGAGCGCGAGTATCTATCGGCGGCGTTATTGCTGATGCTCAAACGTGGTCCGCGTAAGCCGCTTCTGCTTGCACAAAGCGTGTGGCTGCTCGACATCTGGGAATCGCTTGGCGTGTTAAAACGCGTGATCTTCAAGAGGCTGCTAAGCCAGGCGAGCTTGCTGACGACCCTGACTCACGACAACGCAGCGCTCACGAAAAAATTCTGGAATCGCGAAGCAACGGTGGTGCTCTACGGTGTCAGTACCGACGATTTCCCTTTGCAGCCCGTGTCCGAGTGGCGTCCTCACGAACCATTGCGCGTGGCGGCCATTGGTAACGATCGCGACCGCGATTGGCAGACCTTCATGGCCGCGTTTGAAAACGATCCGCGCTTCAACGCGAGGCTGGCGACCCAGCGCAAAGTCACGCGTTCTGATCGGGCGGATAACGTTGTTGTCGCGCCGGTGTCGGGGTTGGCGCAGCAACGTGCGCTCTATGAATGGGCCGATGTAATCGTCGTGCCGCTTCATCCCAATCACCATGCATCGGGCATTACGGTTTTGCTCGAAGCGGTGACGGCCGGCAAGGCGGTCGTTGCAACGGGCATAGGCGGTCTGTCCGACTATTTCTCCGATGACGCCGTCTCATACGTACCGGTCCACGATGCACAAAGCCTGCGCGAGACTGTCGCCGCGCTAGGCGCCGACCCTGAAGGCACGACGAAGCGAATTCGTCGCTCGCAGCAGGAGTTGGTGTCGAAGGATCTGACGACGCGCGGTTTCGCCCGGCAACACGTCATGCTGACTCATCAAATGTTGCGCCGGGCACAGTCGAACGAACGGGCGGAATCGCTTGCGCGTGTGTAGGCCGCGGGTCATGCGGCTTAAGGCGCTCAAGCGGCGGCGCAATACCCTGTCACCACCACGAGCGCCAGCGTAGCGTCTGACAACAACAGCGACGCGGCAAACAATGGCCGGGTGAACCTGATCCACTCGCCGACGCCAACCCGCGCTTACTTGGCTGCCTGCGTTTGTTTGAGGAAATCGTGCTGGAAAATGCACATGCGATACGCATTGTGATACCGGCCGTTGCCAAAAAACTCTTCGATCAATTCCGCTTCCTGTTTGAAGCCGCACTTTTCGTAGACGTGAATAGCCGACTGATTCGACACATCGACGATCAGGTAAAGCTTGCGCAGATTGAGCACGGAAAACGCGTAGTCCGTTGCGAGCAGGGTTGCGTTTGTTGCATAGCCCTGGCCTTGAGCGCCGGGCGCAATGATGATCTGGAACTCGCCGCGCCTATGGATGTAATCAAGCTCGATCAATTCCGCGAGCCCTACGGTCTCGCCCGTCTTGTCGACAGCGACGAAGCGGCGTTCACGCAGATCGTGGACATGGCGATCGTATAGCTGGGACAACTCAGAGAACGTTTCGTAGGGTTCTTCGAACCAGTAACGCATGATCTTTGCGTTGTTGTTCAGGCTGTGGACGAAGTGGAGATCGGTACGTTCGAGTGGCCGCAGCATGAGCTGATTGTTCTCTTCGATGATCATGAGTAACACTCCGTGAATGGTGGATCGACCTGCAATATAACTTAAGGGCCTCGCGTGCCTTGTTGCGCAGAGGCCTTAAGCGATGGCATCTTGCCGCGCGCCATACACTTCGAGCGCGGCATCGTGCAGCGCCCGAAGCACAACGGTTGCCGCCGGTGACAATAATTGCGTCTGCCGCGTGATAATGCCGAATGCATCCATGCGGCAGGGCAGTTTAATAGCCAGCCGTTTGAGCGTGCCGAATTCCTCGTATTGCCGGGCGACCTCTTCGGGCATCACAGCGAGCATGTCGCTCTGCAGCAAAATGCCGGAGATGGCGAGGATGTTGTTGGTATTCACCACATTCTGCGGCGAACTGAGGCCGATCTGCGAAAACACCATATCAAATCTGTGCCGCAGCACGCTACCGGGAGGATGCAGAACCCAGCCAGCGTTGACAATGTCGTGCATGGTCAAGCCGGTCGCCTGTTCGAGCGGATGCCCGGGGCGCACGACCACGCAAAGCGGTTCCTCGGCAATAGGCTCGTATCGCACAGCATCCTTGAACTGACCCTGTCGCTCGAGCACGCGGCCGATCATGATGTCGAGGTGGCCCTCTGCAACCAGCGGCAGCATTACGTCTGAAGTCTCAACCTGCAGCCAGATCTGCAATTGCGGATAAAGCGCCTTCACGCGCGCGATGGCAAGTGGCACCATGGTTGCGGTGGCTGCGGCAATTGCGCCAATCTGCACCTGACCCACGAGTCCCGCGCGCAACGCGGAGATCTCGTCGTGCGCCTGGCTCAGATTCGAGAGCACCATGCGCGCGTGCCGGATCATCACTTCACCGTACAGCGTAGCGTGCATCCCGTAAGGCGTGCGGTCGAAAAGCCGCACCTCCAGCACGTCCTCCAGCTCCTTCAATAAACGCGATGCAGCCGGCTGTGTCATGCCGAGGACATCGGCGGCGCGGCGGACATTGCCTTCTTCTTCCATGGCCGCGAGCAGCATCAACTGCCGCGTCTTGAGGCGCGCGCGCACGAACCAGTTCGAGGAGCTTTGAGCCATTGCCCTGTGCCTATGCGTGAATTGAAACGACACTGAAAGCTTTTTTGCTTACTGGATATGCGGGCGTTTTTTTCATTGTCGTTTTCGCTCAGTGACAAAACGGTTGTGGTTCCGGGAAGGCGCGAATGCTCTATAGGGATCGGGCGAAACCCGCAGTGAAGACGCGTCTCGCAGGCCGTGGACGTCAATCGTAGCCGATCGTGGCTGTCAGACAAGCTCGCTACGCAAGCCGCATTATCGCCGCTTGGCAGCCGTCGCCCGGTTTGGCGCACGAGTGAGAAATGACAGGCGCTTGCCGAAGCCGGGCGAGCAATCCGGCGTTCGGTTGCTAAGCCGTGGCGATCAGCAATACGCCGGTGCCCGCGAGCCCGATGGTCCAGAGCCTGTCGAAGTTGATCCAGCCGCGCCTGAGCACGCCCACGCCCAGCCAGTCGTACACCAGCAGCGCGATGGCCCCGGTCACGAGCAAGGTGGCCAGCGTATGCAGGCCAACGGCGGCGAGCGAGACCAGCAAGGGCCCGGATGATTGGCCTGCCACGGACCCGCACAATGGGATCAGCGCTGGAATCAGCATGAGACCTGCGCCGTGCGCGGTCGCCATCAGGAACGACCAGAGGACGAGGCCGACAAAACCGGTTGTCATGCCAACACGCACGCGGTGCCGGTGTCCGTAGCGAACCTGATACACCGCCCACGCGACGAGCAGGACACCGCTTGCGATGCGGATAAGATGGCTGTCCACGACCATCCCTGTAGTGAGCACGAGCGCGGCGACTATACCGATAGAGAGTGCGTGGCCCAGTGCCATCGGCGGGATCGCGAGCAGGACGGCCAGCCGGCTACGCCGATGCAGACCGAGGGCGACCGCGAACAGCCAGCCCATGGCGGGGTTGATTCCATGAAAGACGCCGAGCCCTGCAATGGCGAGCCACTCCCATACGTGGCCCGTCCCCGCCCATGCCATGTTCATGATGTGCCCGGCGTGAGCGCTTCGCGAGAGCCGCGGCTCACGGATAACAATACGAGTCCGACGAGCAATCGCCGCCCTCGAGCCGCACCTGATGCGGCCGGTGCGTGGAAGGCCACTCAACCAGGAAGCTCGGATCGAATTCAATACCGCCTTCGGGCGACGCATCGAGTTTCACCATCCAGCCGTTGAGACCATCGGGATAAAACTGATCGTCGATAGCGCCGTATAGCGAGTTGGTGAAATACACGCGGCGGCCGTCGCGGCTGACCTCGACCATCTGCGGTCCGCCGTTCAAGGGTCGCCCGGCCGCCTTCGGATGTGATTCGCGCGATACGATCCCGCCGATCCTCACGGTCCCGGTGAGTTTCGGCGCGAAGGGATCGGACACGTCGTATTGCCGCAAGTCGCCGGTTCCCCAGCACGCGACGTAGAGAAATCGGTCGTCCATTGACAGGTCGATGTCCGTAACGAGCGGAGGTACTGCGCCGAAGCCTTTCAGCATGGGTGGCAACAGATCGGGGTTGGCGGGCTCGGCCGGAATCTCGATGATCTTCTTGACGGCCCAGCGGTCGCCGTCGCGATACCACGTCCAGATCGACGCGGATAAATCGTTCAGGCTGATTACGGAGTTGACGAAGCCGTATGCCTTGGTGGGATCGTGGGCCGGACGCAGTTCGAACACGAGCTGGTTTTCCGCGCCGAAATCGATTTCCTGTTTATGCTTGCGTGTATGCAGGTCCCAGAAATGCAGCTTGTGTCCGTATTGGCCGCCTAGCAGGATTTCCGGCACCAGGCCGTTTTCGAATGTAGCAGGCAAGCCCCATTCGCTTGTGACCAGGGTGTCGTGTCCGAGATGCCACCAGGCATCGTAGGAAAGTTGCTGAGGACCACGATCTATTTCCCATTGACCGCGAATATCGAAGGTTTCATGGTCCATCAGGAAAATGCCGCCCGGCGCTTCGCCCTGCGCATTCCCCAATGCGGCCACGTAGATGCCCTCGGGTCCGCAGTGAACCGTATGGGGGCGCGTGTAGCCCGCTTTCTCCGCGACTTCGCTTGGTTCCAGCACGCGTACTATTTTAGGATTGCGCGGGTCCGCCTTGGTATCGAGGATATGGATTCTTGACGATCGCAAGCCGGGCACGACCAGATAACGACGTTCGGCGTGGGGGTGGGGTGCATTTGGGCATAAGCAGGAACTGCAGGCGTTCCAGCCGAAATGATGAAGTTCGTCGCCCGTGTTGGGCATTGCAACATTGCTGATCAGTTGTGAATAGCTGGCCGACGCGGGGTCTACGTCTATAACGGCGATGGCGTCTGGAACCTGTCGTGTTGGATCGAAGCTTGCGACGTACGCGATGGTTTCGTGCGGGGCTTTCATGGCCATCCGCGGGGAGGGATAGAACGTTGGATCCGGTGTCCAATTTGCCATGCCATTTCTCCAGGGAACGTTTTTCCCTGGTGGCCTGGTAGAGGCCGCTCCAAGGATTACCTGCAGACCTACCGGGCAAATATACCTTGTTTCCGGCAATTTAATTGCACGGGCGCGTTAGCGCCGAAAGCTTGTTTTCTTCTAAGCGAATATCGCGTAGCGATATAAAGACGGGCTACCTAAGGGGCTCCAGCCACGGGTAAACGAGAGGGTATGTCTCCCAGGTGAGTTGCAAATCGCGAGTTCGTTTGCACGCGGTCAGAGCAATCCTCTGGCAGGACGGGTCCCAAAGTATGGAGGCGGCAAATGGTGCTTGCCCGAGAGCGTACGGGGCGAAGCGTGTTCGTGTCAGGATTCGCGAGAAGGAGGGGTTCACACATCCGGCGCTCTGGCGAGCACCGTGCTTTTGGGGCACCTATGAATAGAAACTGCACGCTGTGGACACTTAGGGTAGCGTGGTTGAAAGCGTTTTCTTTGCTTCGTTTCTTTGTCGCTTTGGACAAAGAAATGACGTGCCGCCACGCACAGTGGCTAACAGTGATAAAGAGAAAATCCGACTCACGCAGACTGCTAAGGCCGAAAGCAGCAACCCGGCACTGACCCCGACCGCTACCCCAGAACCCAACACCCCCGGCATAGACCCCTGACCACCGCCCGCGAACAAACCCCTCCCTACCCCTCGAATTTCTCAACCTCACGCCGGCCGCCAAGCAGCATCGCATCGGCAACATGCTGAAGCGGACTGACATCGACATCGCTTGAACCGGTCGAGATCAACTCGAAGAATCGATCATAAAGGCTTGGATATTCCCTTTCCCGTCCGATGTCCTTCACCTCCCCATCGATCTTTAAAAACTTCCCGCCCTGAGCCAGATGCAACACACCATCGCGGGTGGTCACTTCAATCTGCCACAATTCTTCCGGACCAAAACGCCAGTCGAATTCCGCCCGGATTGGCGTGCCAAGCGCGTCGCTGAAATCAAGGTTCGCGGCAATCGGATTGTGCCGGTTTGCCGGAACAAACAACTCCGCTGACTTGAGGAAAAACGCATGCGGCAAGATACGCGTGATGATGGATAACGCGTTGATACCCGGGTCGAATACACCGAGGCCGCCCGGTTGCCAGATCCACTCCTGACCTGGATGCCAGCGGCGTACATCTTCTTTCCACAGGACGTTCACCGCCGTAATTTCTTTACCGGCCAACCACGCACGCGCGGTTTCAACACCCGGGGCATGACGGGAATGCCACGACGCAAACAAGGTGCATTGATTTTGCTGCGCCAAGGAAGCGAGCACGGTAACTTCGGTCACGCTCGCACCCGGCGGTTTCTCCAGCATCACATGCTTGCCCGCTTCAAGCGCCGCGCGCGCCTGGGAGAAACGGACTTGCGGCGGCGCACACAACGACACGGCTTGCAAAAGCGGCTCCGCCGCCAGCATGTCTTCGACATTCTGATAATTCTGGACCCCATCGATCCGCGCATTCCGGCTCGCCCCTGCAATGAGCTTGAACCCGGAATGACCGGCGATAGCGGGTAAATGCTGATCGCGAGCGATCTTGCCGACGCCGGCAATGCCTATCGCAACTTGCTCTGTCATGGTTGGACCTTAAAGAAAGCTTCGTTGATGTGGTACGTAACGGTAGTGCGCAACGTGCGGGATTAATGCGAATGCCGCGGCACATCGGCACCTCGGCATCCTACGAGAAAATCGAAATCGCAGCCTTGGTCAGCTTGCAGGACGTGATCGACATACAGCTTTCTATACCCGCTCGTATCCGCAATCGCAACTGTTTGCACTTCGGCCCAATTAGCGAGACGGGAGGTGAGTTCCGCATCGCTGACGTCAAGGTGCAGTGTTCCGCCAAGGCAATCCAGTTCGATCCAGTCGCCTTCCTTCACCACCGCCAGCGGACCGCCGGCACGCGCTTCGGGCGCAACGTGCAGCACCACCGTGCCATAGGCCGTGCCGCTCATGCGTGCGTCAGAGATCCGCACCATGTCGGTCACGCCTTGCGCCAGCAACTTGGGCGGCAAGCCCATGTTGCCCACTTCAGCCATGCCTGGATAGCCCTTCGGCCCACAGTTCTTCAACACGAGAACGGAGTCGGCCGTCACATCCAGTTCGGGGTCTCCGATGCGGGCCTTGTAGTCATCGAAGTTTTCAAACACGACCGCTCGGCCACGATGCTTGAGTAACGCCGCCGTCGCGGCCGACGGTTTGACCACCGCGCCATTGGGTGCGAGATTGCCGCGCACGATGCATAGGCCGCCATCAGGAACGAGCGGTTTGTCGAGCGGACGGATGACTTCTTCGTCGTAGATAGGCGCTTCTTTCACGTTCTCCCATAACGAATGGCCGTTCGCCGTCAGCGCATCGGGATGGGGCAGCAAGCCTGCTTCGCCCAGGCGCCGGATCACGCCGGGCAAGCCGCCCGCGTAATAGAACTCCTCCATCAGGAAGCGCCCCGATGGTTGCAGATCGACCAGCGTAGGTGTGCCGCGGCCAATGCGCGTCCAGTCATCGAGTTCCAGATTCACGCCAATGCGCCCCGCGATTGCCTTCAAATGAATCGCTGCATTCGTCGATCCACCAATCGCCGCGTTCACACGAATCGCGTTTTCGAAGGCTTCTTTCGTCAGGAGTTTCGAGAGCCGGACATCCTGCAGCGCCATCTCCACAATGCGCATGCCCGACATATGCGCGAGCACGTAGCGCCTGGAATCCACGGCCGGAATGGCCGCATTGTGCGGTAGCGTAACGCCAAGTGCTTCGGCCATGCAGGCCATGGTGGACGCCGTGCCCATGGTGTTGCACGTGCCCGCCGAGCGCGACATGCCCGCTTCCGCCGACATGAATTCGTGCAGCGTGATCTTGCCGGCCTTCACCTGTTCGCTAAGCTGCCAGACCACCGTGCCCGAGCCGATATCGCGGCCATGATGTTTGCCGTTGAGCATCGGGCCACCGCTTACCGCAATGGCCGGCACGTCGCAGCTCGCTGCGCCCATCAACAACGCGGGCGTGGTTTTATCGCAGCCGACGAGCAGCACGACGGCATCGACCGGATTGCCCCGGATCGATTCCTCCACGTCCATGCTGGCGAGATTGCGCGTGAACATGGCGGTCGGGCGAAGGTTCGATTCGCCGTTTGAGAACACGGGGAATTCGACCGGGAATCCGCCGGCTTCGAACACCCCGCGCTTCACATGCTCGGCGAGCTTCCTGAAATGCGCGTTGCAGGGCGTGAGTTCCGACCACGTATTGCAAATGCCGATAATCGGTTTGCCCTGGAATTCGTGATCAGGAATGCCCTGGTTTTTCATCCAGCTTCGGTACATGAAACCGTTCTTGTCGGCTGTGCCGAACCATTGGGCGGAGCGCAGCGGGCGTTTTGCGTCTGACATCGATTTTTCCTTACCGTTTGCTATTCGTTTGCTATTTCAAGGCTTCATTTGCACGAACGCGCCTCCCGTTCGAGACCTGTTTGGTGATTCGCAAGACGCGCTGACCTATCCCTTTTATAGAGCATGCAGAGCAGTCGTGCTGTCTTACATGTCTTACTGCTGTCAACGGGAACGGCGACTGCAGCGCGTGTTTTTGGCGGGGGCGCGTTAACTTCTGGATCCAAGCGCAACGGGATCGGCTTTGTTCGCCGCATCGTGTTGCCGTACCGCATCTCGCCGCTTTAGCTTCGATCCCGCTCGTTCACCCGATGCCGTCCCATCCGATTTGCGCCGCGCCGCATGCCGTTCGATCACACGCTGCAACAGGCAGAACGCACACAGGAGGGCTCCTATCACGATACGGGTCCACCACGAACTCAGCGTGCCATCGAACGTAATGAGCGTCTGGATGGTCCCGAGAATGCCCACGCCGAAGACCGATCCGATCACATAACCAACCCCACCCGTGAGCAGGGTTCCACCAATGACCGTGGCGGCGATGGCATCGAGTTCCATGCCCTGGCCTTGCAAGCCATAGCCTGAGAGCACATACAGCGTGAACACCACGCCGCCCAGCGCCGAGCAGAAGCCGCTCAATGCATACACGCCGACCTTCGTGCGCGCCACTGGCAGCCCCATCAGCAACGCGGAACGTTCGTTGCCGCCGACCGCATAGACGTTGCGTCCGAAGCGCGTGAAGTGCGCGACGAAGATGGCGAGCAGAAGCGTTGCGATGGCGATCAGGCCACCGGCCGTGAGCGACGCGCCGCGAATATCGATGTGAAAGCCCGACAGCGCGTGAAAGCTGGGGTCGTTAATGGTGATCGACTGCGTGGTGATCAGGAAACACGTGCCGCGCGCGAGGAACATACCCGCCAGCGTGACAATGAACGGCTGCAGTTTGAAGAAGTGGATCAGCGCGCCCATCGCTGCGCCATACAACGCGCCCAGCATGAGCACGAGCGGCACGATCACCCATATCGACCAGTGCAGATGTTCAGCGAATACGGCGCAGAGAATGGTCGTCAGTGCGACGACCGATCCCACCGACAGGTCGATGCCGCCCGATACGATCACAAACGTCATGCCGATCGCGACGATCAACAGGAATGCGTTGTCGACGAGCAGGCCGAGCAACACTTGCAGCGAGAAGAATCCGGTGTACATCACGGAGCCGAAGCCGAAGAGCGCGATGAACAAAACGATGGTGACGACGATCGGCAATGTACGCGGATCGACCAGGCGGTCGAGAAGGTTCCTCATTTTGCTGCCTCGGCAAGGGGCTTTTTCAGGGCGTAGGCAAGGGCGCGTTTCAGTTGCCGCATGATGATCGTGCGGGCAGTGGCCGACTGGATCACGCTTACTACCAGCACCACCGCTGCCTTCACGACGAGCGTGGCTTCAGGCGGCACGCCGATGGAGTACGTGGTGTAGGTCAACGTCTGGATGATCAACGCGCCGAGCACGGTGCCCGCGAGGCTGAACTTCCCGCCGAGCAGCGACGTGCCGCCGAGCGTGACGGCGAGGATCGCATCGAGTTCGAGCAACAGTCCGGCATTGTTGCCGTCGGCGCTGCGCACATTGGAGCTGATCAGAATGCCTGCTATAGCCGCCGTCAGCCCGGAGAAGGTATAGACCCCGAACACGATTGCGCTTGCGCGCAAGCCGACCAGTTTCGTCGCCACTGGATTGATACCGATCGCACGGATGAACATGCCAAGCGCGGTGCGATTCATGAGTAGCGCGGTTGCGGCAATCGCACCGGCCGCGACCCACACGGAACACGGCATGCGGGCCAGATAACCGCCACCGACCATGAGATATCCGGGTGCGCCGATCGGGATGATCTGGCCACCCGTGAGCAACTGCGCGACGCCGCGGCCGGCCACCATCAGGATCAGCGTCGCGATGATCGGCTGCATGCCGACGAACGCCACCAGCACGCCATTCCACATGCCGGCGAGCACGCCCACTGCGAGCGCGGCGGCGAGTGCTTCACTGACCCGCGAGGGATCGTCGGCGAGGATGCTGGCGGCTGCCGCGCCGGCGATTGCAACGACTGCGCCGACGGAGATATCGATACCCCGCGTTGCAATCACGAGCGTCATGCCGAGCGAGACGAGCACGAGCGGCGCGGCACGATTGAGGATATCGATAGGCGCGCCGAACCAGTGGCCGTCGAGCATCGTGATTGAGAGGAAGTGCGCGTTCTGGCTCAGGTCGAGCAGGATCAGCAGCACGAGCGTGAGGGCCGGCCATACGAGAGGATGTTGCAAAGCGGCTTTGATGCGGTTCATCGGCTGCCTCCCGCAATGAGTCTGTACACCTGATCTTCCGACGCCGCGTGTCCCTCGACCTCCGCCACCTTGCGCCGGTCGCGCAGCACTGCAATCCGATGGCTCACGCGCACGACCTCGCTCACCTCGGAAGAGATGAATACAATGGCGAGCCCTTTCGCGCACAGCGCCAGCACGCGATCCATGATTTCGAATTTCGCCGCGACGTCGATGCCGCGCGTGGGTTCATCGAGGATCAGCATCTTCGGTTCCGTCGCAAGCCAGCGCGCGAGCAGGACCTTCTGCTGGTTCCCGCCCGACAGAAGTCCGATGGGCTGTTCGGCATCGGGCGCCTTGATGCCCAGCCGCTCGATATAGTCATCTGCTATCTGGCGTTGTTTTGCCTTGCCAATAGCGCGCCACCAGCCGCGTTGCACTTGCAGCGCGAGAATGATGTTTTCTCGTATGGAAAGATCCGCGATGATGCCTTCCTTTTTCCGGTCTTCGGGGCAATACCCTATGCCACGGCGTACTGCATCACGAGGAGAACGAAGCTTTACCGGCTTACCGTCGATAGACATGGTGCCCGCATCCGCCCGCTCCGCGCCGAACAGGAGCCGGGCGGTTTCGGTGCGGCCGGAACCGAGCAAGCCGGCCAGCCCGAGGATCTGGCCGGGCTGTACGTCGATATCAACGGGATTCATGACGCCGCGTCTGCCTACACCGCGCATTTCGAAGAACGGCGGCACAGCGGCCTTGTGCGCGGGCGGTTCGTCAGCCGCGCGCTTCAGGCGCTCGGTCATCCGTTCATGGCCCACCATCTTTGAAACGAGCAGTTCCACCGGCAAATCGCGGGCGAGATATTCACCCTCACGTTCGCCATTACGCATGACCGTGATGCGGTCCGATATCGCGTAGGTTTGCTCAAGAAAGTGCGTGACGAACAGGATCGCCATGCCCGATTTCTTGAGCGTGCGCAGCACATCGAAGAGCCTTGCGACTTCGCCGTCGTCAAGGCTTGACGTTGGTTCATCGAGGATCAGCACGCGCGCATCCACCGAGACTGCGCGCGCGATCGCCACCATCTGCTGCACGGCGATCGGATAGGTATCGAGTGATTTGGTCACATCGAGGAAGACGTTCAGGTCGGCGAGCGCCGCTTCGGCCCGTGCATGAATGGTCTTCCAGTCGATAGCACCACGCTTCTTCGGCTGCCTTCCGGCGAACACGTTTTCAGCGACGGACAGATTCGGGCACAGGTTCACTTCCTGATAAAGCGTCCTGATTCCAGCCGCTTCCGCGTGAAGCGGGGTGGCGAAATTGACGGTTTCGCCGCCAAGCCGTATCTCGCCGGCATCGTGTGCATGGACGCCGGTGAGTACGTTGATGAGCGTCGATTTGCCGGCGCCGTTCTGGCCCATCAGCGTATGAATCTCTCCGGGAAACAAACTGAAGTCCACGTTCTGCAATGCCTTGACGCCTGGGAACGACTTGGAGATGCCAATGGTTTCAAGAATGGGCGAGCCGGTCATGAACGAAGGCCGAAAAGGGAGGTTGAAAGTGCGCAACGAGTCCGCCGTTGTTGCGCCTTATGTGACGGACTCGCGTTTGTCAGATGTTTTCTCCGCAACTGCAGCGGCTCAGTACTTGCGCTGTGGCAAGACCTGCGCTGCAACGCTCATCGGGAAAATGGTTTCATCGGTCACGATGCGCTTGGGCAAGGTTTTTCCCGCCTTCACTTCCTTGACCGCGGTCATGAGTTGCGGTCCGAGCAGCGGACTGCATTCCACGTCGACGTTGATCTTGCCCGCGACCATGGCTTCGAAGCCGCCCTTGGTGGCGTCGAACGAGACCACGCTCACATCGCGGCCGGGCTTCACGCCGGCTTCTTCCATCGCCTGGATTGCCCCGAGCGCCATGTCGTCGTTATGGGCGTAGACCACGTTGACCTGCTTGCCGTAGGTCTTGATGAAGGCTTCCATGACCTGCTTGCCGCCCGCGAGCGTGAAGTCGCCGCTTTGCGACGCGATGACCTTGAACTTCGGATCGTTCTTGATCACTTCCAGCAGCCCGGCGCGACGATCGTTGGCGGGCGCTGAGCCGACCGTGCCCTGCAACTCGGCGATGTTGATGGGACCGGCGTCGTTCTTGTAGTGCTCTTCGAGCCATCTGCCCGCGCGGCGGCCTTCTTCGAGGAAGTCCGAGCCGATCATGGTCACGTACAGCGATGTGTCTTTAACATCGATATTGCGGTCAGTGAGAATCACCGGGATCCCGGCGTTTTTCGCTTCGATGAGTACCGGTTCCCAACCGGATTCCACGACCGGGGAGAACGCGATTACATCGACTTTCTGCGCGATATAAGAGCGGATCGCCTTGATCTGGTTTTCCTGCTTTTGCTGGGCGTCGGAGAATTTCAGATTGATGCCGGCGTCTTTAGCCGCGCTTTTGACAGAAACGGTATTGGCCGTGCGCCAGGCGCTTTCCGCGCCGACCTGTGAGAAACCCAGGGTGATCTTGCTGTCATCGGCGTGGGCGGTCAGGTTTGCGCCCAGCAATAGCGCAGCACCAAGCAGCGCACCAATGGCTGCGCGTCGAGCATGTCTCATGGTTGTCTCCGATTGTTTGTGTTTATGTTCGGTACTGCCACGCTTATCCGTGCTTATGCGTTTTTGCGCGGTCAACTGGTTCAGGTCGTACCGGAGTGAAGCGTAGCGCCGGGGTTCATGGCGGTCCAATCAGTTATTTGGTATTTGCGATACCAGAATTGGTATGGCGGAGGGGAGTTGTCGGCGCGGTCGGATTGCCGGAATGAGCTAGTCTCGTTGAAGCGGCCGCCCCGGTGGCGGTAAGGGACTCCAGCGCTGGAAAGTCAGTCAGGCGTATCAGGATCGGACGCCGTGCACTCGCGAATGAGGTCGATGAACGCGCGCAATCCCGCCGGCACATGCCTGTGCCCGGGGTAGTACAAACAAAGCCCGGGTGCACGCTCGGACCAGTCGTCGAGCACGCTGACGAGGCGGCCGGCGGCGATGTGATCGGCCACCGCCCACTGGCTCATCCATGCAAGGCCGACGCCGTGAAACGCGGCGTCGAGCATCAGATGCGGGCTGTCGAGTGTCAGTGCGCCCGGTACCTCCATATCGATGCGCTCGCCGTGTTTCCCGAACGTCCACTTGTAAGGCGCGCCGCCCGGCAGGCGGGCGCGAATGCATTCATGCGCGCGCAAGTCGTCGGGCACCATCGGCCGGGTGCGATCGGAAAAATACGCCGGCGCGCCCACCACCAGGAAGCGCACCGCCGCACTGCAAGGCACGGCGATCATGTCTTGCGGCACGTGGCCGATCTGCCGGACTCCGGCATCGAAACCTTCCGCGACGATGTCGACCATCCGCGCGTCCGTCACTATGTCGAGCTTCATGTCGGGATAACGCCGCAGGAATTCATAGCCGACAGGGTTTATCAACCGCAGCGCTGCGCCTTCCGACGCGTTGATGCGCAATGTGCCCGTCAGTGTTGCGCGATGCGTGTTGGCCTCATCCATTGCGGCGGAGATTTCGCGCAGTGCGGGACCGATGCGCGCGAGAAACTGCTCGCCGGCTTCGGTCAGCGACACGCTGCGCGTAGTGCGATGAAACAAGCGCACGCCCATGCGCTGTTCGAGCGCGGCGACCGCGTGACTCAGCGCCGACGGCGACATGCCGAGTTCTTTCGCGGCGCCGCGAAAGCTGCGGTGTGCCGCAACCGACGCCACCGATGTCAGTTCGGATAACGCTGTCTTGTTCATTGTTCCATTGTTCGATTACTTGCATTAACCCGTGCGATATTGTGCGTATTGTCGCATCGATCATGGGTTGTTACCTTGTCCGCATGTCATCAACGGTCAGGGAAACAGAACCATGAGCAAGACGATTTTGATTACCGGCGCGTCGTCGGGTATCGGCCGGGCGAGCACGGGGTTGTTTGCCGCGAAGGGCTGGAACGTGGTCGCGACGATGCGTCATCCCGACGCGTCGCTTGAGGCGGACAATCTGCTGGTCGAGAAGCTGGATGTGCAGGACGTCGACAGTATTCAACACGCCGTCGATGCCGGCATCGCGCGCTTTGGTGCGATCGATGTGTTGCTCAACAACGCCGGTTATGGTCAATACGGGTTGTTCGAGGCGCTGTCGCGGGAAGACATCCAGACGCAGTTCGACGTCAACGTGTTCGGCGTGATGAACGTCACGCGTGCGGTCCTGCCGCATTTCCGGGCGCGCAAGTCCGGTGTGATCGTGAACGTCGGGTCGGGGGCGGGCATTTTCACGCTGCCGATGATCTCGCTCTACTGCGCAAGCAAGTTCGCACTGGAAGGCTTCTCTGAAGCGTTGTCGTATGAACTGGCGTCGCAAGGCATCGGCGTGAAGCTTGTTGATCCGCACGGCGGCGTGACGAGCACGCGGTTTAACGAGCGGTCGGCGCAAAGCGCGGCGAGCAGCGACGCGTTGAAGGACTACGACAATTTTGTCGGCCGCACGAGCGAGGCCTTCGCTAATCTCGCGGCGGCGAGCAATATCACGGCGGAAGAGGTGGCGCACGTCATTCACGGTGCGGCGACCGATGGTACTGACCGCTTGCGCTACCTTGTCGGCGATGATGCGCGCGGCTTTATCAAGGCGCGCCGCAACCTGGATGATCAGGACTATATCGGGTTCATGCGGGCGCGGTTTCCTTCTGTATGAGGTTTGGGGCGGCGGGCGTAGCGTTGGGGGGATTGGCGTGAGGGGGAGGTCTGCTGGCGCTCGTGGTTCTGGGTTTATGCCTGGGTAGTTGGTTCTGGGGTTAGTGGTCGGGGTCTATGCCGGGGTGGTGCTTTCAGTGTTAGTGGTCTGCGAGAGTCGGATTTTCTCTTTATCACTATTAGCCACTGT
>NZ_JAAVUQ010000042.1 GCF_018449515.1 Caballeronia sp. dw_19
TTGTCGCTTTGGACAAAGAAATGACGTGCCGCCACGCACAGTGGCTAATAGTGATAAAGAGAAAATCCGACTCTCGCAGACCACTAAGGCTGAAAGCACCAACCCGGCATAGACCCCAACCGCTAACCCTAGACCCCAACCGCTAACCCTAGACCCCAACCGCTAACCCTAGACCCCAACCGCTAACCCTAGACCCCAACCGCTAACCCTAGACCCCAACCAAACCCTAGACCCCAACCGCTAACCCAGAACCCTGGCAACCCGGCATAAACTCCGACCAACTAACCCAGAACCCCACCAACCCAACCCCAAACCTGACGAGTGCGAACGAAAACCTAGTGGTATGGGCCTTGCTCGAATCCCGTCTAATCGAACGAGACCCCAGCGAGGCACGCAGTGACATCCCCCCAGCAACCCCAGGACCAACAACCGCAGAGCGAGATCAAGGGCTGCCCGGAAGACCTGCCCCCAGGTCTGCGCTACGTCGATGACTCCCGCCCCGGCTACACTCGCACATGGAAAAACGGCGCCTTCGTCTATTTCAACACCCAGGGCAACCCCCTCTCTGACGACGCCGACATCAAACGCATCAACGCCCTCGCTATCCCTCCCGCGTACACCAACGTCTGGATCTGCCCCGACTCGCGCGGCCACCTGCAAGCCACCGGCCGCGATGCCCGCGGCCGCAAACAATATCGATATCACCCGCATTGGCGCGAAACCCGCGACGCCACCAAGTACGAACGCATGCTGGCGTTCGGCGCCGTATTGCCGAAACTCCGTGCCCGCGTAACCCGGGACTTCGACCTCGAAGGCATGCCCCGCGACAAGGTCCTGGCCACCGTGGTCAAGCTCCTCGACACCACGCTGATCCGCGTAGGCAGCGAAGAATACGCGCGCGAAAACAAGTCCGACGGACTCACCACCCTGCGCAAGAAACACCTGAGCGTCAAATCCGGCACGCTACGCTTCCAGTTCCGCGGCAAAAGCGGAATCGAACACGATGTCTCGGTGAGCGACCCGCGCATCGCCAGGATCATAAAACGCTGCATGGACCTGCCCGGCCACGACCTGTTCCAGTACCTCGACGCGAACGGCGAACGCCACACCGTCAGCTCCTCCGATATCAACGACTACCTCCACGACATCACCGGCACCGACTTCACCGCGAAGGACTACCGGACATGGGCCGGCAGCGTGTTCGCCCTGGCGGCGTTGCGCAAGCTGGCGTGGGAAACCGTGACCGAAGCGCGCAAGCATGTGGTCGGCACGATCAAGGAAGTATCGAAGATATTGCGCAACACACCGGCCGTATGCCGCAAATGCTATGTCCACCCAGCGGTGATCGAAGCGTTCGAAGCCGGTGAACTCGCCGACGAACTGCCACCCTCCCGCCGATCCGGCCTGAAAACCGACGAAACCTTGCTCGCCATTTTTCTGGAGAAGGACGCAAAGCGCCGAGCCCGGGAAGCAGCGCGCGGTCGCAAGAATCCCGCAAATGGCGCTGATCCGCAGCTCGCCGGACTGCTCGACAAGTCCAGTCGAAAAGCGAAAGCGGCTGCGCTAAAGAACTCGTCGAAGGACGTCCGGGGGGAGGCCTCCACACCGAAAAATGCATCGGCAGCCGCGCGCCCCACGAGCAAGAAGATCGCGCGCGTACGGTCATCGACGGCGGTGGCCATCCGCTAAATCAGCCAGTTGAGTTGCCCAGCTAAATTGCCCGGCCTAACCGACCTTGCTCATTTCGAAGACGTTGGTCACGGCCTCGCCATTCCATTCGTATTCCAGATAAGCAGCATGATGGCAATCGCGCAGCAACGTAGTGCGGAAAGCGGCGAGGCATTCGCCGCCGTGATCCCGCACCGACGGATACGCGATGCCCGGCGCACCCGCTTCCCGCGCAGCCCGTCCCAACGCCTGCCCCGCGACGTAACTGGATGGCGAAAGAATCGCTGGATCAAGCGTAGCTTGTTCCAGCCGGCCTTTGCACAGATCGATGACATCGCCTTGCGCCAGCACGGTGTAGAGCCGCATCTGCTGACGCAATGGCGCTTGTTTCGTGTCCGCGAGAAACAACGCGGAGTGATAACGCGTTTCCTCAATGGCCGAGCGCCGGTCGCGCGCGCAATAAAACACGCCGTAGCTGCCATCGGAGAATCGGCTGCCGTTCGGGTTCAGATGGGTGAAGGCTGCCATGATCGGACCGTAACCGGCGCCGAACTGACGCTCGGCGAGCGGCACCAGATCCAGGTCGCCCACTTCTGTGCGCAAGCGGTCATTGGTCATGGCTTCGAGCGCGTAAAGGGCATCGAAATCCTGAGGCGATGCAACGCGATCGAACAGGTTCACGGCAGGAAAACGCGTGGGAATCACGCGATAAGCCGGCGACCAATTGAGGTCAGCGTGCGGCCAGTCAGCGTGCCAGTCGTTTTCAGCTTGCGGCAGATTGGATAGATCGCTCACGCCCAACCGCCTCGCATCGCATCGAGATATTGGCGAACCGCCACGAGATCGCTCACGTTGCCCGCGAGCATGCGGTCAAGCGCGCGTCGTCCGCCAAACGGCGGCGCGGTATTCGCGCGCTTGATCCAGCCATCCGCGGCTTCGGCTTGTGGCAACAGGATCTGCAACGCCTTGTAAATGCCGAGAATCAGCGAAAGCCGCTCGAGCGTGTCGCGCCCAAGACGCGCCGTTTGCGGCGTGGCTTTCCACTTGAAGAACGTAGACCGCCCCGGAGAACCGAGCAAAACGATCTGCTCATCGGCTGACAGGGCCCAGTCGCGCGCGATATTGAAAAATGCACGCAAACCTGCCGCGGACATGTCCGCGATCGACGGCTGTGGCGTAGCAATGGGGCCCGGAACGCGTTGAGCGCGTGGCATATAGATAAGTCTCGTTAAGAACTTGATTCGTATATTAGTCTATTTGTGGACTATATCAAGTTTTAACTGCGACCGGGAGCCGCGCCCAAGTGTATGTCGGTTCGCAGCGGGGCCAAAAAGCGCCGCTGCTAGTGTTTAGCGTGGTATGGGAAGCGTTATTCCTGGACGTTCCCATCTGAATCCGTCGGACCGTAGCGCCGCCCCGACACGTGCGCGCGCAATACTTCTGCGATCTCTGATGTAGTGAACTCTGCCGGCACGACGCTGAACTGGCTGCAGGGATCACTCTTACGCGCCCATTCGACCATTCGATACGCCTTGCCCCACGGTCTTTCCACGGCCTCGGAAAGCCGGCATTCGTGCAGCGGCAGGGCGTGGTCGGTTTTCATCGTGGACTTGATGTTCTGAAACGATGCGCTGGCGGCCATGACGTGTCCTCGCGGTGAAAGCCCTGATTTAAAAGCCGCCGCCGGTGGCGGCGATAAAAGCTCGCGTTTGTAATGTGCCTTCCGACAATTAAGTGCAACTTAAAACCAGACGGGTTTACGTGCACACTGCTCATCGCTGCGCGAATGCTTTTCCGTCGCCCGGCATTACTGTATATTCATACAGGTGAATGCTTTTGCATGGACACGAAACATGAACAGTCATTCCTCTGCTGAAGCCGCTGCGCTCGCCCGTTACGTGCAGGCTACGCGCGCAGTATCGGCCGCTTTTGACGCTACGCGCAGCGAACCGGAACTGGACGCGGACGGCCGCACGGTCGCGCTGGCGCTGCAACGGCTGGACAGCGCGTTGCTTGAACTCGACACTTCGCAGCGCTCACTGGACGCTATACTTTTGCGCGCTGGTGGGCACTGAACACTCTGGAGCACTTGCTGTGAGACCTGTTTTATCCACACTCTCTTCGAACGTCGTGCTTGCGGTCCTGGCCGGATTCATGGGTCTGGGCTCGCTCGCCGCCGCTGCGGCGCAGCGGTACGTCGAAGTCTGGAATCCGCCCGAAGCGCAAATGCATAAATCGAAGGCCAAACCGCGCTGCGTGCAGTCGGCGCAGGTAAAGAAAAAGCGCAAGAGCGGCCCAGCCGTCAAGCAGGTCGCCGATAAAACCAGCATCGCACCACCGGCGCTCACGCCTGCCCCGGCGAATCCGGGACACGCGAAAATGGCGCCCAAAGGGACGGACTCAACGCCGCGCCTGCCGCCGCTGATCGGACCGGACGGACGCGTATTGCGCGTGTGATCCTGAGTTCGGGGCGTTGATCCAGTGCGGTGTACACCGTTCAAAAAGCGGACCGCACAACTCCGCCGTCCACCCGCAGCGCAGCGCCATTCGTAGCGGACGACGCTTCCGAGCACACGTACACCACCATATTCGCCACTTCTTCCGTCGTGGCAAAACGCTTCAGCAGGGAACTCGGCCGCGCCGTTTCGAAGAAGCCTTTCTCGAACTCTGCGAACGACTTGTTGCCCATGCCCTTCGCGGCCATTTCGTCGAGACCGTCGGAATGCGTCGGACCGGGCAATACCGCGTTCACCGTCACGCCGGTGCCTGCGCAGTGTTCGGCTAGCCCACGCGACAATCCCAGTTGCGCCGTCTTCGTCACGCCGTAGTGAATCATCTCGACGGGAATCTGTATGCCACTCTCGCTGCTGATGAACACCACGCGACCCCAGTTCTTCGCTTTCATCTTCGGCAGGTAAGCGCGCGCCAGCCGTACGCCTGACATCACGTTGGTATCGAAGAAACGCAACCATTCGTCATCCGGAATTTCCTCGAACGGCTTTGGATCGAAAATGCCGAGGTTGTTCACGAGCACATCGACAGCCGGATAGCGTGCAACCAGAGAATCGATCTGGCTGGCGTCGGAGAGATCGCCGGCGAAACCTTCCGCATTCGCGCCGGGCACCCGGGCACGTAGTTTCGCCAGGGCTTCATCGACGGATGCCTGTTTGCGCCCGTTCACGATCACACGCGCACCTTCACGCGCCAGTCCGGTGGCAATGGCGAGGCCAATGCCTTTCGTCGATCCCGAGACGAGTGCGAGTTTGCCTTCCAGATGCAGGTCCATGAAATGTGTACTCCTTGATCAGTCAATTTCGAAGAGCGCTCAGAAGCGAATGAAAACCGCCCGCCACAAGGGATGTTCTCCTTCTGGCAGGCGGTAACACAACAGTCTGCAGCAGTTTCACGAAACGCCGCTGCACCTGAGCGCCCTGGCGTTCGCCGTTTATCTTGCATCATCGCCACATAGTGGGGCGGGCGGATGACGCAGCGATTGACTTAAATCTATAGTCGTCCCATGAGCAGCAGCACGATCACAACGATCACGACCACGCCCAGGATCCCACTTGGGCCATACCCCCAGCTACGGCTGTGCGGCCATGAGGGGAAAGCGCCGAGCAGCAGCAGGATCAACACGACAAGCAAGATTGTTCCGATCATTCCACTTCCCCTTAATTATTAAAGTCTGCTGAAGAGTGAATGGCGATGCCGCGTTTGATGCGGCGTGAGTATCGGCGGATTGCTTCTTTACGTGTCCGCTGCGCCAATACCCTCGCGATTACCGCTTTCTTACAGCAAGCGCTGTGCCCGTCGGGAAAAGCATGTGGAGTAAGGCGGGTGGCCGAAAGAGGAACAAACAGCCGTCGGCTATCGGCAAATTCTGCAAGCACGCGAGGGGTTTGAAAAAACCACTCGCGCCTTAATACGAAGGAGGCTTAAATCCGCGTTTGGAAAAGCCCGTTCAGGCTTCCATGTGCCGCTTAGAACAGCCCGCGGAACACCCAGAACAATCCTGCGGCCAGCGCAATCGAAACCGGCAAGGTCAAAATCCAGGCAAGCGCGAGGCTGCGCACGGTGCGCCACTGCAGTCCTGAACCGTTCGCAGCCATAGTCCCCGCGACCCCTGAGGACAGCACGTGGGTCGTACTGACGGGCAAGCCGTAGACGTCTGCCGCGCCAATGGTCACCATCGCGACCAGTTCGGCCGATGCCCCTTGTCCATACGTCAGATGGGTCTTGCCGATCCGTTCGCCGACCGTCACCACGATCCGCTTCCAGCCGACCATCGTGCCCAAGCCGAGCGCTACCGCCACGGCTACTTTCACCCACGTCGGAATGAACTTGGTCGCATGGTCGAGCTGGCCTTTGAAGTTCTTGAGCACGGCGGCGTCATCGGCGGCGAAAGCAGGGGCGTTTTGCTTGTCCATCAGGCGCAGCGCTTCGGAGGCCACATACATATTGTTGCGCACGTTATTCACGATATTTTGCGGCACGGCCGCCATCGAGGACGCAGGCCCGACTTGTCCGTCGATGATCTCGGTGAGCTGCTCGAGCGCGACAACCGTGTCCGGCGCGACCGTCTTGGTCTGCACGTAGCGCTGCACCGTACCGCGCGGGTCGGCAACGGGGGCGGCGCCGTTGGTGTACTTGCCGAGCACTTCGGAGGCGTGATGGCCGACCGACAGGAAGGTCTGCGTCTCGGCCGGCGTGACGGCCTTGTTCAGCGCATAGGCGGTCGGCACGGTGCCGATCAGGATCAGCATGATGAGGCCCATGCCTTTCTGGCCATCGTTGGAACCGTGCGCGAACGACACGCCCGTGCAGGTCAGGATCAACAGGCAGCGAATCCAGAATGGCGGCGGCGTGTTTTTCTTCGGCTCTTTATAGAGCGCGGGAACCCGCACCACGAGCTTCATCACGTAGAGCAGCAAACCCGCCAGGATGAAGCCGACCACCGGCGAGAACAGCAGCGACTTGCCCACCGCGAGCGCCTGGCCCCAGTCGACGCCCGATGTTCCCGACGGGCCGTGCATCATCTGGTTCATCAAGCCGACGCCGATCACCGAACCAATCAGCGTATGGGAGCTCGATGAAGGAATGCCGAGCGCCCAGGTGCCGAGATTCCAGATGATCGCGGCGATCAGCAAAGCGAAGACCATCGCAAAACCCTGCGATGTCCCGACGCCCAGGATCAATTCCACCGGCAGCAGTTGCAGGATGCCGAACGCCACCGCGCCGCTCGACACCAGCACACCGAGAAAATTCCACATGCCCGACCAGACGACGGCGAGGTTCGGCGCGAGCGAATTCGTATAGATGACGGTGGCGACGGCGTTTGCCGTATCGTGGAAACCATTTACGAATTCGAACCCAAGCGCGATCATCAAGGCGACGCCGAGCAGGACGTAAGGCAGTATTGAGGACTGTTGGACCGACTCCAGGTCGTGCATCAGATGCGTCACGCAATAGATAATGCCAACGCCGATCACGACGAGGAATATCGGCATGCTCAGCCTGCGTCCGAGCGAGCGAGGTCCGTTGCTGTCGTTGCTGTCGGGAAGAGTCAAGTCAGGCATGGAACGTCCTTTGGGCTAGAGGCTGCGCGAGTACGGAAGGGAATTCAGGCGTAAGGAAATACCGGCAAGGCGTCGCTTCTGGCGAAATGCGTTGCTCATGGTTGCATAGGCTTTATGTCGGTTTGATGACGCTTGAAACAATGAAATTCGTCTGATCTGAAGGTGTGGTTTGCGACTTGCTGCCCGGCAAGGACAGCCGCTCATCATGGGGAACTTATGTTGCAACTCGTCGAGTTGATGATGGTTGCTCTGGATGCGCCGAATGGTCCGCCGGCCGAAGCGCTGGCGCGATTGAGCCGGTTCGCAACGGCGCGCCGGACGGATTTCGTGCTGCGATCGCACAAAGCCAGGACGAAGCTGGTTGATTGGGAAGTCGCAATCGAGACTGACGATGACCATCGGATTTTCGTGGCAAGGCGCCGTGACTGGCCGCTGATCCGGCGAATTGAAACCGAGGCGGGGCCTTTTGACACGCTGCACGCCTGGATCAAGTCGGAGGCAGTGCTAACTGATCTCAAGACCCTGCTCGGCGATGCCAGCTTTACATTGAGCGAGGCCACCGAGACGGCGATCGTCGAGTGGGATACGCCCGGCGAGATGGATACCGGTGTGCACGTGCGCGCCACGCTGCGGCTTGACCCGGATCACCCGGCAATGCTCACGCTAACCGCTGCCCCCGACGCACGCGAGGCGCTGTTCGCGACCGCCCATGAGATCGCGGAGACGCTGTCGTTCCTGATCGTGCCGATCGCTATCGACCGCTCTTCGCGTGAGCCGGTCAGGGCCGGCAAGCTGAAGTTGTCGAAAGACGCCAGTCCGACCGATGCATTCGTCGAGATCGGCAAGTCGGTTGCGGCGCAATGGTTCGGCAACGACGCTGCATCGCGCGGCGGGCTGGAGGTGGAACACGTGCATCAGTTGAGAGTGGCGCAGCGCCGCTTGAAGACGGCGCTCAAGCTTTTCCCCGAATGGATCGACGGCACCTGGACCACCCGGGTCGCACCCGATCTGAAATGGTTCGGCGACTTGCTGGGTGATGCCCGCGACTGGGACGTCTTCGCCGACGCTACGCTTGCCGCCTACGCGGCATCGGATGACTCGCAGCATAAGGACGCGTGGAAACCGACGCAAAGCGCCGCCGATACCCACCGCATCGCGGCCCGCAAGCGTCTGCAGGACGCGATGAATTCCCCGCGCTACGCTCTTCTCGCGTTGTCGTTTGTCGAGTGGTTCAGCACGCTCGAAGCGCCCCCGAAGCACGCGGACCAGACGCTCGCCGCTTATGCGCAGAAGCGCATCACGAAGCATTATCGGAAGATCGAGCGGGCGCCGGATCTCACCACGCTCGATGCACCCACGCGACACAAAGTGCGGATACATGCCAAGCGCCTGCGTTACGCACTCGAATTTTTCCGCTCGCTGCTGACCCGGGAAACCCGTAAGGAAGTTGAAGAGGCATTGGGGAATCTGCAAAGCGTCCTGGGCGATGGCAACGATGCGGCCGTCGCTGCTCAGCGGCTGGCCGATCTGAAAGAAGCCAGCGATTTCCAGAAGGGTTTGGCGAAGGGCTTTGCCGTCAACGCGCAACGAATGAGCGCAATGGAAGGCGAGCGCATCCTGCGCAAGATAAAACCGCCGCGGATCAAATGAATGCATCGATATAATCTTCCGTACTCTCTTGCCATGCGCCCCGCGCTCGCCCCATGACCGAAGAATCCCGTAGCACACCGCACGATGCTATCGAAGTAGGCGGGTCAGTCTGGCTTCGCAGCGGAGAGGTCACGCTTGGCGGCGCAGCGCGCATCGCGTTGCTCGCGGCCATCCAGCAGACCGGTTCGATCACGGGCGCGGCGAAGGCAGTCGGAATGAGTTACAAAGCGGCGTGGGACGCCATCGACACCATGAACAACCTCGCCGGCACCACGCTCGTCGTCCGTGCCACGGGCGGCAAGGGCGGCGGCGGGACCACGCTGACGGCGCAGGCGCTGAGACTGATCGATACCTATCGGGTTATCGAACGGGAGCATCAGGCGTTTCTCGAACGCGCGGGCGCGGCGATTGAAGGTTTCGCGCAGGACTGGCGGCTTATTGGACGAATCGGTATGAAAACAAGCGCACGCAACCAGCTGTTTGGCACGGTCAGTAAAGTCACGCGCGGTTCCGTCAACGATGAAGTCGAACTCGCGTTGCCCGGCGGCCAATTCATTGTCGCGGTGGTCACGCACGAAAGCACCGCTTCGCTCGGTCTCAAGGAAGGCGTTGAGGCGTTTGCGCTTGTGAAGGCGTCGTGGGTGATGCTGATGGTCGATGACGCCAAAGGGTCTTCCGGACCCATGCGGATCTCGGCGCGTAACCAGTTGCGCGGCAAGGTGTCGAGCGTGACGCCGGGTGCGGTGAACGCAGAGGTTTCTCTCGCACTGGACGACGCTACCACCGTCACCGCAATCATCACCAACGAGAGCGTGACGACGCTGGGCCTCGTGCAAGGTCAGGCCGCCGTCGCGGCGTTCAAGGCGTCGAGCGTGATTCTTGGCGTGACGGATTGAGGGTGTTGAGCGCATCGTCCGGCTGCACGATGCCTTCGCGCAAACTCACGACCTGATCGCCGAACATGGCAACGTCGTCGGGATCGTGCGTAATGAGCACCATTGGAATATCCAGACGGCTTTGAAGGTCGGCCAGTTCCTGGCGCATGCGCTGGCGCAAGGTCATGTCGAGCGCTGAAAAAGGCTCGTCGAGCAACAGCAATTGCGGATGCGGGACCAGCGCGCGCGCCAACGCAACCCGTTGCTTTTGCCCACCCGACAGTTGCGCCGGAAACTGCCGGGCAACCTGGGTCAGATCGAATGCATTCAACCAGTAGTCCACATCGGTGTGCGCAACGTGTTTCGACGGATTCCACCAGCCGCGCTTCAGGCCGAAGGCAATATTCTGGCGCACGTTCAGGTGCGGGAACAGTGCATAGTCCTGAAACAGGTACGCGATCCGGCGCGCTTGCGGGCTCAGGTCGATTGCGTTGGCTGTATCCAGCAGCGTGGTTCCATTCAGGACGATTTCGCCTTCATCCGGCTTGATCAGGCCGGCAATGGTTTGCAGCGTCAGGCTTTTGCCTGCGCCCGACGGCCCGAACAGCACGATGCGCTGACTGGTTGAGCGAAACGCGATATCGAGCATGAAATCGCGCTCGGGCGTGATGAAATGCTTGCGCAGGCGGACGGTAAGGGCGGTCATGGCGGTCATGTTTAACGCACCGATGCGGTGGAGCGCTGCGGCAGCAGCCGTCCGGCTGCGAGCAGGATGACCACGCACGTGACCGAGGTCACGATCACGAGGATGTTTGCGGTGCTGTCATCGCCGGCCTGGACTGCGGCATAGACGGCGACCGAGAGCGTCTGGGTCCTGCCCGGCAAGTTCCCCGCGATCATCAGCGTGGCGCCGAACTCCCCCAGCGCACGCGCAAATGCGAGCAGCGCGCCGGCCAGGATGCCGCGGGCGGCGAGCGGCAGCGTCACGCGGAAGAACACGGCGGCTTCGCTGACGCCGAGTGTGCGTGCCGCGCGTTCGAATTGCGGATCGACCGTCTCGAATGCGGTACGCGCCGACTTCAGCACGAGCGGAAACGCGACCACGGCGGACGCGATTACCGCGCCTTGCCAGGTGAATACCAACTGGATGTCGAACTTGTCGAGCCATGCGCCGATCACGCCGCGCCGGCCTAGTAACACGAGCAGGTAATAACCGAGCACGGTCGGTGGCATGACCAGCGGCAGCGTTAGCAACGAGTCGACGAGCTCACGCGCCGACGAACGCCAGCGTGACAAACCGAATGCCACGGCGACGCCGAGCACGACATCGATTGCTGTCGCCCATCCCGCTACTTTCAGCGACAACAGCAATGGAATCCACGCCTGGTCCATGGTTTTGCGTTCTATCTGGGTTCTATCTATATAGCAGCGTTATTTCACTGGCGGTTTGAAGCCGAATTGCGCGAGCGTTTTCTGGCCGTCCGGTGACAATACGTACGCGATGAACTGCTGGGCATCGGCGGCGTGTTTGCTCTGGGCGACCTGGGCGATGGGGTAGGTAATCGATGTTTGCGTCGGCACGTTCAGCGCCACTTTCACGCGATCCGGCATCACGGCGGCGTCGGTGCTGAATACGAAGCCGGCGTCCACTTCGCCGCGCACCACGTAGTCCAGGCTTTGGCGCACGTTGGCCGCGAGCACGCCCTTGGCGCTGACTGCGTCCCATACGCCGGCTTCCTTCAGCGCGCCTTCGGTATAGCGGCCGACCGGCACCGATGCCGGGTCGCCGTAGGCCACGCGTTTCACGCTGGCGGCCGTGAGGTCTTTGACGCTGGCGGGCGCAAACGTGCTGTCTTTCGGGACGATCAGTACGAGCGAGTTCGCGGCAAAGTCGCGACGCGAGTCGGTATCGATGACCTTTTCGTCGATGGCCTTGTCCATGGCCTTTTGATCGGCGGAGGCGAACACATCGGCGGGAGCGCCTTTCACGATTTGCTGCATCAACACGTCGGAGGCGCCGAAGTTCATCAGGACTTTCGTGCCGGGATGCTGTTTCTCGTAGGCGTCGCCGATGGCTTTGAACGCATTGGTCAGGCTTGCCGCGGCGGAGACGACGATTTCATCGGCGTGGGCGGCGGATTGCAGCGTGAATGTGAAGACAGCGGCGATCAGCGAGTGTTTGAGATTGAACACGATGGACAGGTCGAAGGGAATGGAAAGCGTATCGTAATATAGTTGGGGTTATAACGGGAGGGGGTTTTCGTTCGCACTTGGGGTTTGGGGTGGGGGGGTTGGGCGTTGGGGTTGGGCGTTGGGGTTGGCGGTCGGGGTCTATGCCGGGGTGGTGCTTTCGGCCGTGGTGGTCTGCGAGAGTCGGATATTCTCTTTATCACTATTAGCCACTGTGCGTGGCGGCACGTCATTTCTTTGTCCAAAGCGACAAAGAAACGAAGCAAAGAAAACGCTTTTAAACCACGCTACCCTAAGTGTCCACAGCGTGCAGTTTTCATTCATAGGTGCCCCAAAAGCACGGTGCTCGCCAGAGCGAAGGATGTGTGAACCCCTCCTTCTCGCGAATCCTGACACGAACACGCTTCGCCCCGTACGCCCTCGGGCAAGCACCATTGCTAAGGAACCGGTACGGCCTCACACGTCTTTACTGTCATGTCTTGGTGGGTTGCCCGCGTGGCTATCTCGGTGGGCTATACGGCCGACGCATATTTAAAGCTTCTTTTTTTGCAAATTATTTGCGTGGCCTGCGCCTTATTTTCGCCGGTCTGGGGGTGACCCGCTTCAGTGGACGGTTAAGCAGTTGAATTTGCATAGGTGAGTTTGCTCCGTTGGCGTGGGGGTGCGAGTTGTCCACGGCCGGCCAGCGGGTCGCCTATGGCCTCACGCATTTTGCGGCCTCGTTTCCAGGAGGGTTGGCTACGTGGTTCGAGACGCGTACACATTTGGAGCTCGGTTCTCCGCGGATAGCGCGGGGTGCTCCTTGGGCAGGTCCAATCACTGGTGGCGAAGCGTGTGGGTATCGGTGTTCGGAGAAGGAGGGTTTCACACATCCTCCGCTCTGGCGAGCACCGTGCTTTTGGGGCACCTATGAATCAAAACTGCACGCTGTGGACACTTAGGGTAGCGTGTTTGAAAGCGTTTTCTTTGCTTCGTTTCTTTGTCGCTTTGGACAAAGAAATGACGTGCCGCCACGCACAGTGGCTAATAGTGATAAAGAGAAAATCCGACTCTCGCAGACCACCACGGCCGAAAGCACCAACCCGGCATAGACCCCGACCGCTAACCCCAGAACCGACCAACCCGGCATTGACCCCGACCACTAGCCCCAGAACCTAGCAACCCGGCATAAACCCCGACCCCTAACACTGCCAACCCGCCCCCCATCCCCTAAACCAAGCGCGAGCGAAAACCCTTTTACGATTCCGACGTCCCCGAAAACCGCACATCGATATGTTGCGCCGGCGGTGCAATGGGCTTGTCATAGCGCCCCGCTTTCCATCGAGCGCGAATATAAGGTTGCTCACGGCCTGACAAATGCAGGGCGATATCGGTGATCCAGCGCTGCGAAGGCACCGAAATCCCATAGAGCGTGATGGCCACCATCGCAAGACTCACCACAACCGGCGCCCCTGACAACTTGCCGGGTTCCGCCCGCCACGCGAACACTACGAACACCAGCGCAGCGAGCGCGCCGAGCCCGCATCCTGTCACCACTTCCGACACTGAATGCGCATTCAGCAAGATTCGCGACACGCCGACCACAATTCCGATCAACACGCCCACCGACACTCCCGACGCGCGCACCCACCTACGCCCCGGCAAACACGCGACGAACAACGCAACAGGCAACACCGCCGACGACACCATGGCATGACCGCTGATTCCGGTGAAATCCAGATCGCGCACACCGACACCCCATCCTATGAACGCGATTTTCGTCAACGCCACGAGCCCGCTGGCAGCGCCGAGCACACCAAGCCAGCACGCTGCGTAACGCCATGGATAACCAAGCGCCAGCCATGCGGCTACCGCGAGTGCGAGCGGAATCATGACCCCGACGCTGCCGAGCAAGGTAATGGAGAGCCAGAGTGAATGCGGCAAATCAGGCATGAAGATTGATTCTGCAGGGCAGGGAAAGCCGACAGTATATCTGCCCAAGCGCGCTCCGAAATTTTTAGAGGGAATCTAAAGATAACAATGGATTGAATCAAAGTTACTGCAACGTACCGTATCAACGGCGTACATGTCGGCAACGTGACGCAATGTGAAATTCAGTGGCACGCGCACGGTCCCGGAATAGATGCTATTGTGCACTGCACAACATTCGTCATTCCCGAACGGGTTTGGCGATCCATTCTTCTGTGCGGACCCTTAATTCGATGCCAAAAAGCCTGACAAAACTCTGGCTACGAGGCTTGAAACGCCTTGTAGCGACTCAGATCGCTCCGCCCCGAGCGCCCAAAACGCGCGCTCCGGCGCGGCCTGTTCGCGCCAAGGCGGCCAAACCGGTCGCGGCGAAACCGAAAATCTCGGCCAAACCACGCGTCACTCGCGAGTCACGGGTGAGGCCACGAGCCTCGGCGTGGGCAGCGGGAAAGTGGAGCCGGTCGTTCCATTCGGCCCCGCCGGCCGCGGGCCGGTTCGTCAATCACCTGGCGTACGCGTTGTATCTGCCGACTGGCGCATCCCTCACGGACATGCCGCTGGTCGTGATGATGCACGGCTGCCAGCAATCGGCCGAAGAGTTTGCGCAGGGCACGCGCATCAATTTGCTGGCGGACCGTTTCGGATTTGCCGTGCTGTACCCCGAGCAATCGAAAACCGCGCACGTGCACCGCTGCTGGCACTGGTACGAAGATTCCGCCAATTCCGGCGGAGGTGAAGCGGCGGCGGTTGTTTCCCTCGTGCGCGAGATTGTTGCGCTTCACCATTTCGACTCCGAACGTATCTATCTGGCCGGTATGTCAGCCGGTGCGGGGCTGGCAGCCATGCTCGCCGTCAAATATCCGTCGCTGTTCGCGGCTGTCGGATTGCACTCAGGCGTGGTTTTCGGCGACGCAAACTCCGCGATTGGTGCAATGGACGCTATGCGGCGCGGCACCCGTAGCGACCCTGTCGGCTTGATCGATGCCGCAGTCGACGTCGCCGATTACCCCGGCATGCCGGCCATCATCGTGCACGGCGAGCTGGATTCGGTCGTATCGAAAATCAATGCCGAGCAACTGACAACGGAATTCCTGCGCCTGAACCGTTTCATCGACGCAAACGGTGCGTGGCGCAACGGCGAACGCCGCGAGGAAACTCAAGCCGACGGCACTGTTGTGACGGACTACGTCAAAGGCGGCCGGCGAGTGATCAAGACGTGCATCGTGCGCGGGTTGGGCCATGCCTGGAGCGGCGGTGACGACACCGTGCAGTTCCATTCGTCCAAAGGCCCGGACGCGTCGGCCATGCTGTGGGAGTTCTTCAAATACCAGCGCCGCGTGCAATCGGCCGTGCGTGACGAGACCCTGGTTTAGCCCTCAAGTGTTGTAAAAAAGTCTTTCGTATCAACGTGATTCTTTTTTGAGCGCTAGCATTTGCTTAGGGATTACCCTATACTTCGTTCAAAGCACTAGGTAATTACCCTAATCAATCAAGCGAGGTTCACCATGTATCTGCTCAGCCGCCTCTTCCTGTTCCTGACGAAATCCGCCGACCAGCGTGACAAGGAGCGTAACGACGCTTATCTGGCCGAAGCCACTGACATTTACGACCTCGAATACCGCATGCAGAAGCTGGATCGTCGCGCATCGTCGCGTCATCCCTCGTGGCTCGCGCAGTAATTCGTTAGTCAGAGTAGAAGGACAAGCAGGATGGTGATTGCTGGAGCGACAGGCGCGGACTTTCTATCGCTTAAGTCTCGCCGCGCCTTCGAGCTCAGACCAGCTTGACGCGTACGTCGACGTTATTGCGCGTCGCGTTCGAGTACGGGCACACTTGGTGAGCCGTCTCTACCAGCTTTTGCGCTTCAGCCGCGTCCAGTCCCGGCAGTGAAACCCGCAATTCAACGTCCAGTGCAAAGCCACCCTTGTCGTTCGGGCCCACGCCTACGTCGGCGGTAACCGTCGTGTCGGCGGGAACGGTCTTCTTTTGCTGACCGGCGACAAACTTCATCGCGCTCAGGAAACAGGCCGAATAGCCAGCGGCAAATAGCTGTTCCGGGTTCGTGCCGGCTGCGCCCGAGCCGCCCAATTCCTTCGGCGCGCTCAATTTCACATCCAGGTTTTCATCCGACGATACTGCCCGGCCGTCGCGGCCACCCGTGCTCGTTGCGGTTGCTGTGTAAAGGATGCTCATGATGTTCTCCTGTTCAATGGTTGCCGCTCGGCGGCAGAAAGAGGGTACTGCAGGTCTGAATCCGGTAACGCGGTGTCAACGGGACTAAATATATCGCGATAATTATTTGTGTGCAAACTAAATTGGCGAATGAGCGATTGGTTGTGACTATCGGAGTTTTTAGGCTTCGTTGTGTTCCATCAGCGACGCGCGTAATCGCATCAGATCGTCGCGCAGCTTGATGAGCCGGTCGGCGTCCGATCCGGCGGCGCAATAGATTTCGCCCGGGATATCGCGGATAGCCTTCTTCAGTTCACGACCGGCGTCGGAAAGATGGACATGCACCTGCCGTTCGTCTTCAATACCCCGCACGCGCTTGACGTACCCCTGCGCTTCAAGACGCTTGAGCAGAGGCGTCATGGTCGCCGAATCGAGGCTTAGCCGTTCGGCCAGCTGCTTGACGGTCAGATTGTCGCTTTGCCACAGGACCAACATGGTCAGGTACTGCGGATAGGTCAGTCCGACCTTGTCCAGCAGCGGTTTGTACGTCTTGGTCATCGCGAGCGAGGTCGAGTACAGCGCGAAGCAAAGCTGGGCGTCGAGTTCGAGCGGGATTTGCGGGGAAGAGGTCATGGCAGTCGCGCCTGAGTACGCTAAAACGGATATGACGCTAGTGTACGCAAATATTTAGCGCACTAAGCAAGCCGCGTGTTCTCGCTTCACGGCACGCCACAAAACAAAACAAAACGTCGATGACTGGACAGTCACCGACTGTTCGTTCATCCGGGAAGGTTCACACCGACGGTTCGGAGGGATCCGGAATATCCGGTGAATCTTCCGATTGCACACCGAAACAGCCGCGATACGTGGCGTAAAACGAGCAATACAACGCGGTCGTGACGAGGATGGACGCCGGCATCAATACCGCGAGCGCCATTTCCTGCGCGGCGCCGAGCACTTGCATCAACGCGCTGAGTCCGAAGGACACGGCGAGCGCAATTCCAATCCACAACACGCCGTAGATGACAAACGCACCGCGATTACGCCAGCAACTGACGAAGCTGAAAAACAGCGCTTTCACCGGCGGCACGTCGTGCCACGCGACCAGAATAGGCGCGAACCAGAACAGCATGGCGACCGGCAGGTAACAGACCATGGCCACCAGCACCGCGAGCGGGTTGAAGCTTGCTGCCACGGTTTCCGGATCGCCGGCCGGGCCGTTGCCGAGCATCATGTTGAGCAGCAGGCCGTCATCGACCAGCGCGGACGCGGCGAAGATCAGACCCATGGCTGCCACATAAATCACGCCGAGCACAAGCAGGCGGCGTGCGACGATTTGCCCATAGGCACGAAAGCCGTCGACGAGCACCGTAGGCCAGACCGGTTTCTTCGCGATGGTATTGCGGCAAGCCGCCATGAACCCCACGGCCACGCCTGGAATCAGCAGCAGCGGCAGCACGGGACCGATCAGCGGTAGCCGCGAGATTAGCGTCATGGCAAACAGATAGGCGAAGAACACCGTGAGAAACGCGAGCGGATTCCGGCGAAACAGCCAGATACCCTGTCGGAACCACACATAACCGGTTTTGGCGGGGACTTCGATCAATTGCATTGATTAATTACCGTGAACGGAAGGAGGCGCAACGTTGATGCGCTCGCGCAAAATGCGTTCGAAATGGCCGGGATCGTGAGGTTTTAGCATCTCGGCTTCGCGTGGCCGGTAAAAATCATAAAGACGCGACACCCAGAAGCGCAACGCGCCCGCCCGCAGCATGTCGTTCCAGTGATGCGCTTCGGCCGGCGTGAACGGCCGCACCGTCTGATACGCGCGCAGCAACGCATCGACCCGCGCGATATCCAGCGCGCCGCTTGGCCAGTCAATGCACCAGTCGTTCACGCACACGGCGACATCGAAGAGCCATTTGTCGTTGCCGGCGAAATAGAAGTCGAAAAACCCGCCGAGCCGCGTTTCATTCGCCGTCGGATGCGCGAACAGCACGTTGTCGCGGAACAGGTCGCAGTGGCATGGGCCTTCGGGCAGCGACCGATACGCGTCCGATGCAAAAAACGCCGCCTGATAGGCGAGCTCGCTCGCGATCAGCGTGCGCTGTGCGTCGCTCAAATGCGATAACACGGCGGGCACGTTCTCCTGCCACCACGCGAGACTTCGCAAGTTCGGCTGATGCGTGGGGAAATCCCGGCCGGCCAAATGAAGCCGCGCCAGCATCTGGCCCACTTCGATGCAATGCAAGGGGCCCGGCGCCAGTTCCGGCGCGCCTTCCAGTTTCGTCACGATCGCCGCCGGCTTGCCGTTCAGCGTGCCGAAAAGCGTCCCGTCTCGACGCGGCATGGGGTCCGGTACCGGCACGGCGTGCGACGCCAGATGACGCATCAAATCGAGATAAAACGGCAATTGCGTGGCCGTGAGGTTCTCGAAGATCGTCAGCACATACGCGCCGCGCGTGGTCGTCAGGAAGAAGTTGCTGTTCTCGATACCGGATGCAATGCCACGGAAATCGACGGCTTCGCCGAGTTCGTACTGTTGCAGCCAGTCGGTGAGCTGGGAATCGGTGACAGCGGTGAATACGGCCATGCGGGAGAGCGTCGGTGAGGTTGAACAAGCAGGATGACCGACAAGGCGCGTCAGTCAGGCGTTGCGTGGCCGGGAAGCGGCGGCGCGGCGCAGGGCTCAGCGGATGAAACGGGCAGCGGTCGCGGGTTGTCGAGCACTCAAGCACTCGTTAAGCGCTCGACAACCCTTCACTAAGCGCTCAGTACGTCAGGTTCCACGAAGGCAGGCGCGTGCTGGGCTTGCCATTATCGCGTACGGTCGGCGACGTATCGGCGGGCGCGCTCATCTGATAACGCGTGCCGAAGTTCGAGCGCACGTCGATTTCAACCGGTTTGCCTTTGTCGCGATACTCGGTGATTTCAGTGCCGTTCGTGCTTTCTTCGTGGTAGCTCGGCAGGCGCGGCGGCGAAATTTCGACCTTCGAGGTGACTTGTGCGGCGGGCCGGTTGATGGCCTTCAGGTCCGGCAGTCCGGCATTCTCTTCAGGCGACATGACATGCGCCGGAGGAGCATCCGTCGCGACGGCCGATTGCGCGTAGGCGCCCATGCTGGCTGCGGCGAGAATGGCCGCGATGGCGACAGATTGAAGCGGCTTCATGATGTTTCTCCAGATGAGTGCCCGGATTTTAGCAAAACGCACTCGCTAAAGGGACACTAAAGGGACGTTAAGCCCCTCGCAAAAGTCTTATTTTGCGCTGGTTTCATTGAAAGCGTGTTGGCGCGGCGGAACATGTTGAAGAAACGCGTCGCCGGGAGGGGTGTTCATGGGCATGTGGTTCTTCCGTGTTAATGTCGATTCATCACAAGAGCGCAGAAGATCATGACAAACGACCGGACTCAAGCAAGCCATTCCACGCCTGCCAACAACTTCCCCACGGAGTCTTTCGACGACCCCGTGGCCGCGGTCGCGCGGGTATCGGCAATCTACGAAGCCAACACCTCTTTCCTGCGCGACGCGTTCGCGCGCTATAGAAAGCATGAACCTTTTTCACATCGCGTGCGGGCGTGTTATCCGTTCGTGCGCGTGCGTACCGAGTTGAATACGCAAATCGATTCACGCCGTTCATATGGCTTTGTCGCGGGGCCGGGCATATTCGAAACCACGCTGACGCGGCCGGATTTATTCGGCCATTATTATCGCGAGCAATTGCGGTTGCTGACCAAGAATCATCACGTTGGCATTGAGGTGGGTGTGTCGGCGCAACCCGTGCCCATTCACTTCGCGTTTGCGGAAGGCATTCACCTGGAAGGCGACCTGGATCGTGACCGGCTACTCGCCATGCGCAATATCTTCGATATGCCCGATCTCGCATTGCTCGACGATCGCATTGTGAACGGCACGTATGAACCGGCTCCGGGCGAACCGCATCCGCTCGCCTTGTTCACGGCGGCGCGGGTGGATTTCTCTTTGCATCGGCTGAAGCATTACACCGCGACTTCGCCTACGCATTTCCAGAACTATGTGCTTTATACGAACTACCAGTTTTATATCGATGAATTCGTGAAGCTCGGGCGCAAGATCATGTCCCGCGCGGATGATGAAGAAACACGCGCGTATAGAAGCGAATATACGTCGTTCGTGGAACCCGGCGACGTGATCACGGGCAATGAGAACCTTGGTGATTCGCAAGAGGAGCAGCAGGGCGTCGCCCCTCCTCGCTTGCCGCAAATGCCCGCCTATCATCTGAAACGTGCCGATGGCAGCGGCATCACCATGGTCAATATTGGCGTGGGGCCGTCGAATGCGAAGACGATCACGGACCATATCGCGGTACTTCGGCCGCATGCGTGGATCATGCTTGGGCATTGCGCAGGATTAAGGAATACGCAACGTCTGGGCGACTATGTATTGGCGCATGGTTATGTGCGCGAGGACCATGTGCTCGACGCAGACTTGCCGCTCTGGATTCCGATTCCCGCATTGGCTGAAGTTCAGGTCGCGCTGGAGAAAGCGGTCGCGCAAGTGACGAAACTCGAAGGCGTGGATCTGAAGCACGTCATGCGCACGGGAACCGTGGCGAGCGTGGATAACCGTAATTGGGAGTTACGCGATCACCGTGAGCCGGTACAGCGTTTGTCGCAAAGCCGCGCCATTGCGCTCGATATGGAAAGCGCAACCATTGCCGCCAATGGATTCCGTTTTCGCGTGCCTTACGGAACCTTGCTTTGCGTCTCCGATAAACCTTTGCACGGCGAATTGAAATTGCCAGGCATGGCGGACCAGTTTTATCGCGCGCAAGTGGATCAGCATTTGCAGATCGGCGTCAAGGCGATGGAGTTGCTGCGAATGAACGGGCTATCGAAACTACACAGCCGGAAGTTGCGAGGGTTTGCGGAAGTTGCATTCCAATAACGCATTCCAAGAACGCAAAAAAGCGGCTCCGAAAGGAGCCGCTGATTGAGCGCTTACGTTATCGAATCCGCGATCAAACCATCAAAGATAGAACATCCGGTCTTCGTCCGACTTGCCTTCGGCCGGCTGTTCTTCCGCGGTCTCGCGGTCTTCGTAGAACTGGAGCACCGCTTCCAGCACCTGATCCGGATCGTCGATCACCTGCATCAGGTCGAGATCCTTCGCGCTGATCACCCCGGTCGGGATCAGCGTGTTGCGGAACCACGAGAGCAAGCCTTCCCAGAACTCGGCGCCGACCAGCACAATGGGGACATGCCGCGACTTCTTGGTCTGGATCAGCGTCAGCACTTCGGCCATTTCATCAAGCGTACCAAAGCCGCCCGGCATGACCACCACCGCGTCCGAGTTCTTCACGAACGTGACCTTGCGCGTGAAGAAATGCCGGAAGCGCAGCGAGATATCCTGCCACTGGTTGCCCGACTGCTCGTGCGGCAACTCTATGTTCAGCCCCACGGACGGCGACTTTCCCGCATGGGCGCCCTTGTTGGCCGCCTCCATGATGCCGGGGCCGCCGCCGGAGATGACGGCGAAGCCGGCGTCAGAGAATTTCTGCGCGATTTCCATGGTGAGCTTGTAATACGGCGACTCCGGTTTCAGGCGCGCCGAAC
The DNA here is from genome assembly GCF_018449515.1 of Caballeronia sp. dw_19. GTDB lineage: Bacteria > Pseudomonadota > Gammaproteobacteria > Burkholderiales > Burkholderiaceae > Caballeronia. The sequence goes on from NZ_JAAVUQ010000042.1 coordinate 21,693, forward strand.
CATAGATGCTGATGGCAGGGCGAATCTCCGACAGGTACTCGGTCGCCTCGATAAACTCTGCCATAATCGTAAACATCTGCCACGATGCGCGGGCCTTCTTGGCCGTCGCGCGCTCTTGATCTGCGAGCGATCGCAGACTCGGAATCACTTTTCTTTTGTTCATAATGCCTGAAGAACTTAATCTTGAAGGTAAGACCCTGCTATTGGTCGACGGATCCAGCTATCTCTATCGGGCCTACCACGCCATGCCGGATTTACGCGGCCCTGACGGCGGTCCAACCGGCGCGTTGTATGGAATGATCAACATGCTGCGGCGGTTGCGAAAAGACATCAACGCAGAGTATAGCGCGTGCGTATTCGACGCCAAAGGCAAGACATTTCGTGACGACTGGTATCCAGATTACAAGGCAAACCGGGCGTCCATGCCCGAGGACCTCTCGAAACAGATAGAGCCCATCCACGTGATCGTGCGAGCGCTCGGCTGGCCGCTGGTGATGATCGAAGGCGTGGAGGCCGACGACGTCATTGGCACGCTTGCGGTTGCCGCCGAAAAGCGCGGCATGAACGTGGTCGTGTCGACCGGGGACAAGGATCTGGCGCAGCTTGTGACGGATCATGTCACCCTCATCAATACGATGTCCAACGAGACGCTCGATCGCGCCGGGGTGCTGAATAAGTTCGGCGTGCCGCCGGAGCGGATCGTCGACTATCTCTCGCTCATCGGCGATACGGTCGATAACGTACCGGGTGTCGAAAAATGCGGGCCGAAGACGGCGTTAAAGTGGCTTGCACAATACGAAACCCTTGATGGCATCGTGGCACACGCGGACGAGATAAAAGGTGCGGTGGGAGACAATCTGCGCAAGGCTTTGCCGTTCCTCCCCATGGCGAAAAAGCTCGTTACCGTACAGACGGAATGCAACCTGACGGAGCAGATCGTGTCGATCGGGGAAACGCTTCCGGCGCGGCCCGAGGCCCGCGACGAATTGCGCGACCTGTTCACGCGCCACGGTTTCAAGACCTGGCTGCGGGAAGTGGAGATTGCGGACGCGGTGGAAGGTCCGGTCGACACGCCACCCGCGCCGGCCACGGAAATGGAGCGGCATTACGACACCGTGCAGACGTGGGAACAATTCGATGAATGGCTCGCGCGCATCAACGCCGCCGAGCTGACTTCCTTCGATACCGAAACGACCGCGCTCGACCCCATGCTCGCGCAACTCGTTGGGCTTTCTGTGTCGGTCGAGCCGGGGCATGCGGCGTATATTCCGGTCGCGCATCGCGGACCGGACGCGCCCCTGCAGTTGCCGCGCGACGAAGTCCTGCAAAAGCTTAAATCGTGGCTTGAGGATCCGTCGAAGAAGAAGGTCGGCCAGCATATGAAATACGACGAGCAGGTGCTGGCGAACTACGGTATTGAATTGAACGGCGTCGAGCACGACACGCTGTTGCAGTCGTATGTGCTGGAGTCGCATCGGCCGCACGACATGGACAATCTCGCGCTGCGGCATCTGGGCGCGAAGACCATCAAGTACGAAGAGGTGGCGGGCAAGGGCGCATCGCAGATCGGCTTCGACGAAGTGGCGCTGGAGCAGGCCGCGCCCTATGCAGCGGAAGACGCGGACATCACGTTGCGGCTGCATCAGGCGCTTTATCCGCAGCTCGCCGATGAAGCGCAATTGCTCTACGTGTATCGCGATATTGAAATGCCGACGTCGCGCGTGCTGCGCAAGATGGAGCGCAATGGCGTGCTGATCGACGGCGAATTGCTGCGTGTGCAAAGCGGCCAGATCGCCACGCGTTTGATCCAGCTCGAAGCCGAGGCATACATGCTCGCGGGCGGCGAATTCAATCTTGGTTCGCCGAAACAGATCGGCCAGATATTCTTCGAGAAACTGCAATTGCCGGTGGTCAAGAAGACCCCGAGCGGTGCGCCTTCCACCGACGAGGAAGTGCTGCAGAAGCTTGCCGAAGATTATCCGCTGCCGAAGATCTTGTTGGAACATCGCGGCTTGTCGAAGCTGAAGTCCACTTACACCGACAAACTGCCGCGCATGGTCAACGCCAAGACCGGCCGCGTGCATACCAACTATGCGCAGGCCGTGGCGGTGACGGGGCGGTTGTCATCGAATGAGCCGAACTTGCAGAACATCCCTGTGCGGACCGCTGAAGGCCGGCGGATTCGCGAGGCGTTCATTGCGCCGCCGGGAGCCAAGATAGTTTCGGCGGATTACTCGCAGATCGAGTTGCGGATCATGGCGCATATCTCCGGCGATCCGTCGCTCATGCGCTCGTTTGCCGAAGGCGAAGACGTGCATCGGGCGACTGCCTCGGAGATTTTCGGCGTCACGCCTATCGAGGTGTCGAGCGATCAGCGGCGCATCGCGAAGGTCATCAACTTTGGCTTGATCTATGGCATGAGCGCGTTTGGATTGGCGTCGAATATCGGTATTTCGCGCGATGCGGCGAAGCTTTATATCGACCGGTATTTTCAGCGCTATCCGGGTGTCGCCAACTACATGGAAGAAACGCGCACGAAGGCGAAGCGCGATGGTTTTGTGGAGACCGTGTTCGGGCGGCGCTTGTGGTTGCCCGAGATCAACGGCGGCAGCGGACCGCGCCGGCAAGGCGCCGAGCGTGCCGCTATCAATGCGCCCATGCAAGGCACCGCTGCCGACCTCATCAAGCTCTCCATGATCGCGGTGCAGGACTGGCTGGAAGCATCGAAGATTGAAAGCAAGATGATCATGCAGGTCCACGATGAACTCGTGCTCGAAGTGCCCGAAGGCGAATTGGCGGAAGTCCGCAAGCGCCTGCCGGAGTTGATGTGCGGCGTTGCCAAACTGAAGGTGCCGCTGGTGGCCGAAGTTGGCGTGGGCAATAACTGGGAAGAGGCGCACTGAGTGTGTCGGTCGGCCTACCCAGCTAGTTTTGATTGATGTCATAGGGGAGTTTGAATGCACCGTTTCATCATCGTCGGCGGCGGAGCGGGCGGGCTTGAACTGGCCACGCGTCTTGGCGACAAGTTCGGCAGCGCCGACGGCAAACGCGAGCCGCGTGCGCAAGTCACGCTGATCGACCGCAATTCCACGCACATCTGGAAGCCCTTGCTGCACGAGGTCGCTGCCGGCAGCATGGACCCGTTTTCGCAGGAATTGCCGTATGCCGCGCAGGCGCGCTGGCATGGTTTCGAATTCCAGCAGGGCGATCTGCTCGGCATCGACCGGACGGCCAAACGCGTCACGCTCGGCCCCCTTCTCGACGATGAAGCCGGCGAGTTGATGCCGCAGCGCGATCTCGAATACGACACGTTGATTGTGGCGATCGGCAGCACGACGGCTTTTTTCGGCGTTCAGGGCGCGCAAGAAAATTCGCTCGCCCTCGATACCGTCGATCAGGCCGAGTTATTCCGCAAACGGCTGATCGCGGCGTGTATTCGCGCGGAGTATCGGACGCCGGAGCCGGACGCGACCGGCGCTTCCAATGCCGGGCCAAGGCAGCCGCGGATCCAGGTGGCGATTGTCGGCGGCGGGGCGACGGGCGTGGAGTTATCGGCGGAATTGCGCAACACGGCGCAAGTGCTGCACGCTTACGGGCTGCACAAGCTCGATCCGAAACACGATATCGGCATTGTGCTGATTGAAGCCGGGCCGCGCATTCTCCCCGCGCTGCCCGAGCGCGTGTCCACCGCAACCGCCGACTTGCTGGACAAGCTTGGCGTCGCGCTGATGACCAGCGAGACGGTGGCCGAAGTGTCGCGCGGGTTCATCCGCACGGCGAGCGGCAAGACTATCGCTGCCGATCTGACCGTGTGGGCGGCCGGTATTCGCGCGCCGGGCGTGCTCGCGAAACTCGACGGCTTGGCCACCAACCGGATCGGGCAGTTGATCGTGCGCCGCACGCTGCAAACCGAAACCGATGACAACATTTTCGCTCTCGGCGATTGCGCCGCGTGTCCGTGGCCCGGCGGCGAGAAGGAAGGACGTAACGTGCCGCCGCGTGCGCAGGCCGCGCATCAGCAGGCAAGTTTCCTGCTGAAATCGCTGGAGCGCCGGCTTGAAGACAAGCCCTTGCCCGACTACACGTATCGGGACTTTGGATCGCTGGTGTCGCTCGGGCATTTCAGCGCGGTCGGGAGTCTGATGGGCGGGTTGATCGGCGGCAACATGCTGATTGAAGGGCTGTTCGCGCGTTTCATGTATCAGTCGCTGTACCGCATGCATATTGCGGCGCTGCATGGCTGGGCGCGCATGGCGCTTGATACCGTCGCGCACTGGCTGCGGCGCTCCACCGCGCCGCGCGTCAAGCTGCATTGAGGCTGTTTAGAATGGGCAGCCGGCCTTGAAGCGCAGTGCGCGCTTCAAGGCCGGCTGCCGTGTAGTGATCGCGTAGTCGTTGCCGTGCTTTCGGCTTGGCGGCCGGTAGCGCGGCGTTCCCGTACCGGACGTCTGGTTCGCTAGCATCGTGTGCCAGTGGTCCTTCGCGGCCCATGCCGCTGGAGCTTTGCATGCTTACGCCTGAAATCGACAGCCTCGTTCCGCATGTCCCGTTCAACCGGCGCACGTTTATCAAGGCCGCGGTCGGCAGCGGTTTTGCCGCCTGCGTGATGCCGGTGTCCGCGCAAACCATCATTACCGATAGCAACGGTCTGGAAGCCGGTCCGGTCGGCTTCAAGGCCGCCGACGGTACGCTCGTGCCCGCGTACCGGGCGCAGCCGAAAGGCAAGACGCACTTGCCGGTGATCATCGTGATTCACGAGATTTTCGGCGTGCACGAGCATATTGCCGATGTCTGCCGGCGCTTCGCCAAACTCGGTTATCTGGCCGTCGCGCCTGATCTTTATGTGCGCGAAGGCGATGCGTCGAAATTCACGTCGATGCAGCAGTTGAACGATCAACTCGTCTCCAAAGTACCGGATGACCAGGTGCTCTCCGATATCGACTCGACCGTCGCCTGGGCGGGCGAACATGGCGGCGATTTGAATCGGCTGGGGATCACCGGTTTTTGCTGGGGCGGCCGGATCACGTGGCTTTATACCGAGCGCAATCCCCGCCTCAAAGCGGCGGTGGTCTGGTACGGGCGCGTGGTGGGGCCCAAGACGCCGAACAATCCGGCGAATCCGCTCGACCTCGCGTCAAACTTGAAAGCGCCGGTGCTTGGTCTGTTCGGCAAGCTCGATCCAAGCATTCCACAGGACTCGCTTGAGCAGATGAAGCAGGCAATAGCCACGGGGCCGGCGGTCGCGCGCGGCTCGCAAATTGTGGTCTATGACGACGCGCCGCATGCGTTTTTCGCGGATTATCGGCCGAGTTACCGGAAAGCCGATGCGGAAGATGGCTGGAAGCGCACGCTGGCGTGGTTCAGGGAGCACGGGGTGAAATGAGCGGGAAGGAGGACGTTGCCGCCGCAATCCTGTCTGTTTCAAACACCGCATGTGAAGTTGGCCGCGCCGCCGTTTTGTCCAGCGCGGCGCGTGATTCCTGCAATGGGCGGTGAGGGGCCGCCCATTTATGCCGTTGCGCCTTCCTCCGCTCCTGGTAGAGCAACCGTCCCAAGTTCTTGCGATGAGCGAAGAGCGAGTCTCTCACTCATACCGCTGCGCGTTCTTTCACTCCCGGCAGAGCTAAGATCTCACGCAGCCGCGCCGGCAGCCACCGGTCGCGATGCATCCGCACACCATTCGCTCCACGATCCCCCGTAAAGCGCCGCGCCATGCAGGCCGGCGATTTCCATGGCCAGTGCGTTGTGGCAGGCCGTCACGCCCGAGCCGCATTGCAGCACCACCCGATCCGGCGACGTCGCCCCGAGCAGCCCGCTAAATGCCTCGCGCAATTCGTGCGCGGTCTTGAAGCGGCCATCGGCGTTCAGGTTGTCCTTGAAAAAGCGATTCAGCGCGCCCGGAATATGGCCGCCGACCGGATCGAGCGTCTCATTCTCTCCGCGATACCGGTCCGCCGAGCGGGCATCGATCAGCACACGCTCGTGCGTGGTCAGGTTGCGCACGACGGCGTCGACATCGAACGTGACGGCCAGCGGCGCGCCGGCCTTGAACGTGCCTTCGGACTCGGGTGGGGTGGCTGTATCGAGGGGCTGGCCGGCCGCTTGCCATGCGTTGAGGCCGCCGTCGAGCAGCGCGACGGAATCGTGGCCGAGCCAGCGCAACAGCCACCACAGACGTGCCGCGTACATCCCGCCCTGGGCGTCGTAGGTCACGACTTGCTGGCCTTCTTTCAGGCCCAGGCGCTTGAGCGTGGCGACCAGCGCCGCGCGTTCCGGCAACGGGTGGCGGCCGTTCTTGCCGGTCTTTGCACCCGACAAATCGCGATCGAGATGCAGATAATGCGCGCCCGGAATATGTCCCGCTGCGTAAGCGGCTTGCCCGGCTTCGGGCGCTGCGAGGTCGAAGCGGCAATCGACGAGCAGCACGTTGCCGGGCGCGGCGGCGAGGCGTTCGACGAGATTGGTCGCGGAGATAAGCGTGGTGTGGTGCGTGTGCGGCATGACAGCTCCCGGAGCGAACGCGCGGCTTGGTGGGCCGAGGGACGGCGCGTTGCGGTAGTTAAGTTTCAAGTCTAAACAAAAAAGACGGACCTAAGCCCGTCTTTCTTATTCAAACCGCATCCCCTCAAATCTCGCCCAACTGCCGTCGCAAGAACTCATGGAAGTGCTGCATCCCTGACTCCATCGGGCTCTGATACGGCCCGACTTGCGACTCGCCGCGATTCATCAGCGCGCGCCTTCCGGCGTCCATGCGCTCGGCGATCTCATCGTCCTCACGCGCCGTTTCCATATACGCCGCCCGTTCCGCCTCGATGAAGTCACGCTCGAACAGCGCGATTTCCTCCGGGTAATAGAACTCGACGATATTCGTGGTCTTCTGCGGACCCTGCGGAATCAGCCACGACACCACGAGCACATGCGGATACCACTCGATCATGATGCCCGGGTAATACACCATCCAGATCGCGCCGAATTCGGGCGGTTTGCCGTCGCGAAAACGGAGCACTTCGTCGTGCCACTTGCGGTACGTCGGGCTACCGGGTTTTTCCAGGTTCTTGTGCACGCCAACCGTCTGAACGCTATACCAGTCGCCGAATTCCCACGTCAGGTCATCGCAGGAAACAAAGCTCCCCAGGCCCGGATGGAACGGCGCGACGTGATAATCCTCGAGGTATACCTCGATAAAGCTCTTCCAGTTGTAGTTGCATTCGTGCACTTCGACGTGATCGAACATGAAGCCCGAAAAGTCGAAATGTTTCGCCGGGCCGAGCTTGGCCAGATCGGCGGCAACGTCGCGTCCGCTGGACTCGAACAACAGCCCCTGCCAGTTCTGCAAGGGCGATTTGCCGAGGTTGAGGCACGGGTTGTCGGCGAAATGCGGCGCGCCCAGCAACTGGCCGTCGAGGTCGTAGGTCCAGCGGTGCAGCGGACACACGATGTTTTCCGCCGTGCCGCGTCCGTTGAGCATGATGGCCTGGCGGTGGCGGCACACGTTCGAGAGCAACTCGATTTCGTCTTGTTTATTACGGACGAGCAGACGCCCTTCGCCTTCGCCGGGCAAAGCAAAATAACTTCCCGCCTCGGGCACCATGAGTTCATGCCCGATATAGCGAGGACCGCGTTTGAACAGCGTGTCGATTTCGCGCTTGAGAAGCGCTTCGTCAAAGTAAGCCGTGACTGGCAACTGACTGTGAATGGCGTTCAGTTGCAATGCATTGCTCAGATTGGACATTCCCACTCCCGTGAAGACGTGAAAGCAGTGAACAACCCAACCATCGAAAATTCGATTTAGGGAGCCCGCGATTATACCGAAAAGCCTCTCAATGGGGCGCTTAGGGCCTTGATTTGGGTCAATTCCCGCTGAGTAGTTCCGCACGGCGCTGCGTTTTTCACGGACTTTCGGAGATAGGCGCTGATAGCCTGAGACAGGCCACAGGCATGGGTAAGAGCACGCTGAAGGTCGGAAAAGCAGCTTTTGCCGTAGAATGTCCGACTTGTTTCCAAAAATCCGACACCACACTCACGATTCATGGCGAAGACCGCAACGCAGGAAGGCTCGGCAAGCGCGGACAACGCGCCGCTCCCGGAGAACTACGAAACGGCGCTGGCCGAACTGGAGGGGCTCGTGGCGCGCATGGAGGGCGGCGCGCTGAGCCTTGAAGAATCGCTGGCGGCTTACCGGCGCGGCGCCGCGCTCGTCGGCTTTTGCCAGCAACAACTAGAGAAGGTCGAGCAGCAAGTTCGCGTGCTCGACGGCGACACACTAAAACCGCTGCCCGCCGAGGTCCAGCGCGCCACTCAGGGCGCCGGCACAACGGCAGATAACGGGGACGACTTATGACTTTCGATCAATGGATGCGCGCGAGCCTTGACCGCGTGGAAACGGCGCTGGAGCATTACTTGCCGGGAACGGACATCGCGCCCGCCAAACTGCATGAAGCCATGCGCTACGCGGTGCTTGGCGGCGGCAAGCGGGTTCGCCCGCTGTTGTGCCACGCAGCCGGTGAGCTGACCGGCGCTGGTTCGCAGCAACTGGAAGCGGCGAGCGCGGCGCTCGAGATGATTCACGTGTATTCGCTGGTGCATGACGACATGCCGGCCATGGACGACGACGCTTTGCGTCGCGGAAAACCAACGGTACACGTGCAATATGACGAAGCGACGGCATTATTGGTCGGCGACGCCCTGCAGTCGCAAGCTTTCATTGCACTGACGGCGGACAACGGCCTGAGCGCGGCGCAGCAGGCGTCGCTGACGCGTGAACTGGCGCTGGCAAGCGGTTCGATCGGCATGGCGGGCGGCCAGGCAATCGATCTGGAAAGCGTGGGCCGCAAGCTGTCGCGCCCGGAACTTGAAACCATGCATCGCAAGAAAACCGGCGCGTTGCTGCGCGCGGCCGTGCGAATGGGTGCACTCTGTGGCGAAGCGCCGGATGCAGCCGCCATGAACGCACTGGACGCCTACGCGGCTGCGGTCGGACTCGCGTTTCAGGTGGTGGACGACATTCTCGACGTCACGGCCGACTCCGCCACGCTGGGCAAAACAGCGGGCAAGGACGCGAAGGATGACAAGCCGACCTACGTGTCGATCATCGGGCTCGATGCATCGCGCGAACTGGCGGCGCAACTGGGCCGCGATGCGCACGCCGCGCTCGCGCCCTTTGGCCCGCGTGCCGGTCGGCTCGGGGAATTGGCTGACCTGGTTGTGAACCGGGTGCACTGAAACATACGATAAAACGCGGGACCGGCGGGCGTGCCTGATGCAACTTGCGGCACCTTACGCATGCTGTCTTAAGCAGCGCCGGGTAACAACCGAACGGCTTCCGCCAGTTTTCCTAAATGGGACGACGATGTACGACTTGCTGAAAACCATCGACGATCCGGCCGCCTTGCGCGCCCTGGACCGCCACGAACTAAAACCGCTGGCCGAAGAACTGCGTGCCTACGTGCTCGACAGCGTGTCGCAGACGGGCGGGCATTTGTCGTCGAATCTCGGAACGGTCGAACTGACGATCGCGCTCCATTACGTCTTCGATACCCCGCACGATCGCATTGTCTGGGACGTGGGTCATCAGACTTATCCGCACAAGATCCTGACCGGCCGTCGCGATCAGATGAAGACGCTGCGCCAGGCCGGCGGCATTTCCGGCTTCCCGCGCCGTAGCGAATCGAAATACGACACCTTCGGCACCGCGCATTCCAGCACGTCGATTTCGGCGGCGCTCGGTATGGCAATCGCCAGCAAGCTGCAGGGCGACAACCGTTATTCGATCGCGGTGATCGGCGACGGTGCGATGACCGCCGGCATGGCGTTCGAGGCCATGAACAATGCCGGCGTGGCCGACGACGTGCCGCTGCTCGTGATCCTGAACGACAATGACATGTCGATCTCGCCGCCTGTGGGCGCGTTGAATCGCCATCTCGCGCGCTTGATGTCGGGGCGTTTCTACGCGGCGGCGCGTGCCGGCGTGGAACGCGTGCTGCGTGTCGCACCGCCCATGCTGGACCTCGCGCGCAAGCTCGAGGAACACGCGAAGGGCATGATCGTTCCGGCCACGTTGTTCGAGGAATTCGGCTTTAACTACATCGGTCCGATTGATGGCCATGATCTGGAATCGCTGATTCCTACGCTGCAAAACATCAAGGAATTGCGCGGCCCGCAGTTCCTGCACGTCGTGACGAAGAAGGGGCAGGGTTACAAGCTCGCCGAAGCCGATCCGGTCCTCTATCACGGTCCCGGCAAGTTCAATCCGGCGGAAGGCATCAAGCCGTCGACGGCGCCATCGAAGAAAACTTATACGCAGGTCTTCGGCGAATGGCTGTGCGACGCTGCCGAGCAGGATTCGCGGGTCGTCGGCATCACGCCGGCCATGCGCGAAGGCTCGGGCATGGTGGAATTCGAGAAGCGCTTCCCGGATCGTTATTTCGATGTGGGTATCGCGGAACAACACGCTGTGACGTTCGCGGGCGGTCTCGCCGCCGACGGCATGCGCCCGGTTGTCGCAATCTATTCCACGTTCTTGCAGCGTGCCTACGACCAGTTGATCCATGACGTCGCGCTGCAGAACCTGCCGGTGGTATTCGCTATCGATCGGGCCGGTCTGGTGGGCGCGGACGGCGCGACGCACGCGGGTAATTACGACCTCGCGTTCCTGCGCTGCATCCCGAACATGACGGTGATGGCGGCTTCAGACGAAAACGAATGCCGTCAAATGCTGTACACCGCTTTGCAGCAGCCCAATCCGTCCGCTGTGCGTTATCCGCGCGGCGCCGGTACGGGCGTGAAGATCGTCAAGAAGATGACCGCGATTCCGCTCGGCAAGGGCGAAATCCGCCGTGAGTCCACGCAGAAAGTGGGTTCCGGCAAGCGCATCGCGATCCTTGCGTTCGGGACCATGGTCGCCCCCGCGCTGGCGGCGGCCGAGGAACTGGACGCTACGGTTGCGAACATGCGCTTCGTGAAGCCGATCGACGCCGAATTGCTGCGTGAACTCGCCGCCACCCACGACGCGCTCGTGACCGTGGAAGAAGGCGCGATCATGGGCGGCGCGGGTTCGGCATGCGTGGAAAGCCTGTTGGCGAGCGCGGTCATCAAGCCCGTGCTGCAACTGGGCTTGCCCGATGTATTTATCGATCACGGCGATCCGGTCAAGCTGCTTGTTTCGTGCGGACTGGATGGTGCTGGCATTGCCAAGTCGATTCGCGAGCGCTTTCTCGATAACATCACTAGCGCCACTAGTGCCGTCGAAACCGATGCGGGCAAGTTGACGAAACGCGTCGCCTGACGCGAAGAACGTGTGGTGAAGACGGGCGTCGGGGACGCCTGTCTGGTGGTTTCATCCGTGCGCGTCAAGGTTCGCGCGACGAGATTCACGCCACGGACAAGGAAAAAGAATGAATCAGATGAATCCCGCCTTTGCGATGCCCGATGTCCAGAGTTCGCTCGACGTCCGGCAGATTCCAATCCAGCGTGTGGGCGTAAAAGCGGTTCGATATCCGCTGACCATCCGGACGTCCAGCGGCGAATTGCAGCCGGGCGTTGGCGTGTGGAATCTCGACGTTCATCTTCCCGCCGATCAAAAAGGCACGCACATGTCGCGCTTCGTCGCTTTACTCGACGAACACCGCGCGCCGCTCGACCAGGCTGCATTCCGCACCATGCTCGCGTCGATGCTGGCGAAGCTCGAGGCGCATTCGGGGCGTATCGAGGTGTCGTTTCCGTACTTCGTCATGAAGACCGCGCCGGTGTCCGGCGTGCAAAGCCTGATGGATTACGAGGTTACGTTGACCGGTGAGGTGCGTGACGGCGAGACGCGGATATCGTTGAAAGTGCTCGTACCGGTTACTAGCCTGTGCCCGTGCTCGAAGCAGATTTCGCAGTACGGCGCGCATAACCAGCGCTCGCATGTGACTATCGCGGCGGAGCTGAAGGGCGATGTCGCGATCGAGGACTTGATCCGGATCGCGGAAGAAGAAGCCTCGTGCGAGTTGTGGGGTTTGCTGAAGCGGCCCGACGAGAAGTTTGTGACCGAGCGTGCTTACGAGAACCCTAAATTCGTTGAAGACCTGGTTCGCGATGTCGCCACGCGGCTGAATGCGGACGAACGAATTGTGGCGTATGTGCTGGAAGCCGAGAACTTCGAGTCGATCCACAATCACAGCGCCTACGCCGTGATCGAGCATGACAAGCGGGTTTCAGGCGCGGCTGTTTGAACGAGTTGGGTAGTTTTTTAGCGCTTGCGGCTACTTAAGACTTAAGCCTTAAGCCGCCGCCAGCGATGTCAAATCCCAACGCGGCTTCACCGTGAACGCGTAATCGCGCACGGCCTGATCGGGCCAACGCGCGAGACGCAAGGCGCCCGCGAGGGCAATCATGGCGCCGTTATCGGTACATAGCGACAAATCCGGGTAATGCACCTCGAAGCGACGCTTTTTAGCGGCCGCGGACAGTGCCTCGCGCAATTGCCGGTTCGCGCCCACTCCGCCCGCCACGACCAGCCGGCTCAGGCCCGTCTGCTTTAACGCAGCGATCGACTTTGTGGTCAGCACATCGACGGCGGCATCGACAAAACCCCGCGCCAGATCCGCTTTCGATTGCTCGCAGATGTTCGCGCCAAGCTTGCGGCTGTGAGTCAGTACCGCGGTTTTTAACCCGCTGAAGCTGAAATCCAGATCGCCGGAATGCAGCATCGGGCGCGGCAGTTTAACTGCGCCGGATGTACCGAATTCGGCGAGCCGCGAGACTTCCGGGCCGCCCGGATAACCCAGGCCCAGTAATTTCGCGGTTTTGTCGAAGGCTTCGCCGGCGGCGTCATCCAGCGTCTCGCCGAGCGTTTCATATTCGCCTACGTCGGTCACGCGCATCAATTGCGTATGGCCGCCCGACACCAATAGCGCGACGAACGGAAACGGCGGCGGCTCGCTCACCAGCAGCGGCGACAGCAGATGCCCTTCCAGATGATGAATCCCGACGGTCGGCAGGTCCCATGCCATAGCAAGCGCATTGGCGATGCTCGCGCCCACCAGCAGCGCCCCGGCGAGGCCGGGGCCTTGCGTAAATGCAATAGCGTCGATATCCGTTGGCACCGTGCCGGCTTCCGCCATGACTTGTTCGAGAAGAGGCAATGCCCGGCGGATGTGGTCGCGAGAGGCCAGTTCCGGCACGACACCGCCGTATTCCCTGTGCATGGCGATTTGCGAATGCAGCGCGTGCGAAAGCAGGCCGCGCTCGGTGTCGTAGAGCGCAAGGCCGGTTTCGTCGCAGGAACTTTCGATGCCTAGAACAAGCATGGGGCAGAGGTGTTTGGATTAACGGACAAGTATAGCAGTGGGCGGGTTTGGCTTCGTTTCACCTAATGGCGTTGCTTTTGGACGGTAGTCGGGGTGGACGCCTTGGTCCACGCACCGCGACCCGCGCACCGCGGCAAACCATGAACCACGGCCCGCGCTTCACCCGTTAGAACCCAAACACACCAACCGTTACAATGCGCGCCATGGAAACCTACGATATCGCAGTCATCGGCGCGGGCGCGGCGGGCATGATGTGCGCCGCGGTAGCCGCGCAAAACGGCCGCCGGGTGGTCCTGATCGACCATGCCGAACGGCTCGCGGAAAAAATCCGCATCTCGGGCGGCGGCCGCTGCAATTTCACGAATATCAATGCCGGACCGGCCAACTTCCTGTCGGCAAATCCGCATTTTTGCCGCTCTGCGCTTGCTCGCTACACACCGCAGGATTTTCTCGCGCTGCTCAAGCGTCATCGCGTGGATTGGCATGAGAAACATAAAGGCCAGCTTTTCTGCGATGACTCCAGCGAATCGATCATCCAGCTCCTGAAAACCGAATGCGACGCGGGCGGCGTGACCTGGCGCCGGCCTGTCACCGTCGAGTCGATCCGCCACGACGGCGCCCGGTTTTTCCTCGACAGCAGCGCCGGCACGATCTCAAGCGCAGCACTCGTCGTAGCAACCGGCGGCCTGTCGATCCCGAAGATCGGCGCGACGGATTTCGCGTATCGGCTGGCGAAGCAATTCGGTCACAAGCTGATTGATACCCGTCCCGCCCTGGTGCCGCTGACCTTCGCGCCTGCCGACTGGGAGCCGTTTGCGGCGTTATCCGGATTGTCCGTGCCTGTGGAGCTCAGCGCAGGCGCTGGCCGCAGCCGTGGGGAATTCAGCGAGGACCTGCTGCTCACGCACCGCGGTTTATCGGGGCCGGGCGTGCTGCAGATTTCGAGTTACTGGAACCCGTCGGAGCCTATTTGCATCGATTTGTTGCCCGGCGTCGATGCCACCAGCGAACTGATCGCGGCCAAGCGGGAATCGCGCAAACAGGTCGGCACGTTTCTCGCCGAGCGCGTGCCGGCGAGGCTCGCGCAAACCTGGCTCGACGTGCAGCGCGTGCCCGCCGACGCCCGTCTCGCCGATCTCCCCGATAAAACGCTGCGTCAGATCGGCGAATCCCTGTCCCGCTGGACACTCACGCCGAACGGCACGGAAGGGTACCGGAAGGCTGAGGTCACGCGCGGCGGCGTGGACACCCGCGAGCTTTCATCGACGACCATGATGAGTTCGCGCGTCGCGGGTTTATATTTCATCGGCGAGGCGGTCGATGTCACTGGCTGGCTCGGCGGCTACAACTTCCAGTGGGCATGGGCTTCGGGCGTGGCGGCGGGCAAAGCGGCGGCCGAACTGGTTCGCATCTAGAACCGCAAAGGCACGACCAGTATGGCTTTCACCCGTAAGGGCGGGTATCCGTGCAAGGCCGTTTCCCCCGGGAAATCCTGATTTCGACCTGCTATACTGCTTCGTTCGTAGCGGCAATCGGCACCAAGCGGGCGCGAGCGCAAAATGAGTGAAAACCGGGCGGTGATCCATGAAGATAGAAGACGATCCCTGCCGCGAACGGCGACTCGACCTGTCTCGGGACCCTGCCTCGGCGTCATGCCGGCCGGCTTCAAAGGTACCCGAATCACCCCGTTCATGATCCCGCTTGAGGAAACGTCCCAAGCGGGTTTTTGCTTTAGCGCCATGAACGGCTGACGTCCGCATTCTCTCAACACAGCACCAGCAGAGTTCCCAAGCGATGAGCCTCAAAGACCAGATCACCGACGACATGAAAACCGCGATGCGCGCCCGCGAAACCGATCGCCTCGGCACCATCCGGCTGCTGCTCGCGGCAATCAAGCAGCGCGAAGTCGACGAGCGCGTGACGCTGGACGACGCAGCCATCACGGCGGTCATCGACAAAATGATCAAGCAGCGCAAGGACTCGATCAGCCAGTTCCAGACGGCCGGCCGCGACGACCTCGTGGCGAAGGAGCAAGCCGAGCTGGTCGTTCTGGCAGCCTACATGCCCGAGCAGATGTCCAATGAAGCCATCGACGCCGAGATTCAGGCGGCTGTGGCGGCAACCGGCGCTGCCGGACCACAGGACATGGGCAAGGTGATGGGCGTGCTGAAACCGAAGCTGGCGGGCCGTGCAGATATGACCGCGGTGTCTGGGCTGGTCAAAGCGGCGCTTGCCAAATAAGCTTGCGAAATAAACCTGCAAGATGAGTTTGCCAAATAAGCCTGCTTAAGTACTTAAGAAAGTCTGATCCAGAAAACTCACTAAGTGATTCCGCATTCGTTTCTTCAGGACTTGCTGAACCGCGTCGATATCGTCGACGTGGTGGGCAAGTTCGTCCAATTGAAGAAGGGCGGCGCGAACTTCATGGGCCTGTGCCCGTTTCATAACGAGAAGAGCCCGTCGTTCACCGTCAGCCCGACAAAGCAGTTCTATCATTGCTTTGGCTGCGGCGCGCACGGCACGGCGATCAGCTTTCTCATGGAGCATACCGGGCTTACGTTCCCCGAAGCAGTCAAGGAACTCGCCCAGTCCTGCGGCCTGACCGTGCCGCAAGAACCGTCAATGCGCGGTGGAGTTGGCGGCGGGTCGGGCGGCGAAGGCTACGCTCCCGCGCCAAGCAAAGCCGTCAGCGTTGCGTTGACCGAAGTCATGCAGACCGCCTGCGAGTTCTATCGCAAGCAATTACGCGGCGCGCCCAACGCTATCGAATATTTGAAAAAGCGCGGCCTGACGGGCGAAATCGCGTTGCGCTTCGGGCTCGGCTACGCGCCGGACGGCTGGCAGAGCCTCGAAGCGGCATTCCCCGATTACAAGAACGACAACCTGGTGGAAGCGGGTCTGGTGATCGTCAGCGAGAAAAGCGACAACCAGGGCCAGTCTCGCCGATACGACCGCTTCCGCGAACGCGTCATGTTCCCTATCCGGAACGTGAAGGGCAATGTGATCGGCTTTGGCGGGCGCGTGCTCGACGGCGGCGAGCCGAAGTACCTGAATTCGCCCGAAACACCGCTGTTCAGCAAGGGCAGCGAGTTATACGGCCTTTTCGAAGCGCGGCTGGCCATTCGTGAACTCGGATACGCGCTGGTCGTCGAAGGGTATATGGACGTTGTTGCGCTGGCGCAATTGGGTTTTGCGAACGCGGTTGCTACGCTGGGTACGGCTTGCACGCCGGTTCACGTACAGAAGTTGTTTCGTCAGACAGATACCGTCGTGTTCAGTTTCGATGGTGACTCCGCCGGCCGCCGCGCCGCGCGCCGCGCACTGGACGCCTGCCTGCCGCATGCCGCCGACAACCGCACGATCCGCTTCCTGTTCCTGCCGAAGGAACATGACCCGGACAGTTACGTGCGTGAATTCGGCACTGACGGTTTCGGCGAGCAGGTTGACCGCGCGATGCCGCTGTCGCAATTCCTGTTGAACGAAGTCCTGAACGACAAGGAACTCGATCAGCCGGAAGGCCGCGCCAAGGCGCTTTTCGACGCCAAGCCGCTGCTTCAGGCGTTACCGGCGAACGCGTTGCGCGTGCAGATCCTGCACATGCTGGCCGATCGGCTGAATACACCGTTTGGTGAAATCGCGGCATTGTGTGACATCGACTCGCGAGCTGCCGCCGTTGCCCGCGCTGCGTTGCCGAAGAGCGAGCGTCGTCGCGTAAAGGGTCATGAGCAGCGTGCATTGCGTAATCTGGTGATGTACCCGGCCATTTACGCCACGCTCGATCACGAAAGCGAGCAGACGCTGATCACCATGACCGAGCACGGCGAGTTGTTCAGCGAGGTGATCGGGCATGCGCGGGAACTGGGAGAAACGGCGGAATTCCAGATGCTGTCGGATCTGTTGCGCAACGCCGCAAATGCCCCGACTTACGAGGATATCTTCCAGGAAATTCTCGCCTATGATGAAAATGTACGGGATCTGTTGATGCGCGATCCGGCCGACGAAGGCGCCAATGAACGCGTACAGGAGCAGAAAAAGCTGCTCGCGGAAGAGTTGCATGCAACGGTTGTCAAGCTGCGTCACGACAGCTATAGGAACCGGCTGGATCAACTGGCGCAGCAATCGAGCTTGACTGCGGAAGAAATTGCCGAATTTTCGGATTTATCGGCTAAAGCTGCTCAAATTAAGGCCTTGCGCGGGGTGAGTCGGGACATTTAAGACCTACATGCTACAATTAAAGATTTTCAGCAAGTTGTTTTTTGACTTTTTGTGCTCATTTGCGAAAGAGGTGAGGCACGCATGGTTAAGACTGCTAGCGGGAAGAAAACGACGGTACGCGGCTCAAGCGAGTCGAAACGGGCAGTGGCCCATAGCCGGTCAGTTCCTTCCCCCGGAGTGTCGAAGGCCCGAGCGATCGCCATTCCCTCTCCTCCATCGGGTGCAAGCAAAAAACCCCCGGTTGCGTCGGCAGTGAGTAACAGGTCTAAAGGCCCTAGCGGGTCTACAGGGCCGGTCAGAACGGCGAAGGTCGTGAGGCCGGTGGGCAAGAAGACGCCGGGTCAGTCGAAGGAGCAGGTTGGCCTGATAGCAGGCGAGACTGGCAGGAGTGGCAAGGCCGGAACTCCGGCCGGCAAGCAAGCGAGTGCAACGGAAGCGGCTGCTAATGCGGGCCGGAAACGCAACACGAAGCAGGGGTCGAAGCTGGCTCGCGTGCGCGTCGTGAAGCGGGGGCCGGCGCAGGACTCGGGGCGACGCACTGCCAAGGGGTCGCAGGACAAGGCAGCGCGCGCATATTCTGTATCTACGGTTCCATCGGCTGTCGTCCAGCAGCCGCGAGTCGAGACTAAAGCCGGTACGGCGAACTCCATGACGAAAAAGCTGAACGAAGTACCCGTCGATGACGACGCAACGCAAAACGTGCAGGCCGACCCGGCCGTGGCCCCCGCTGCGGATACTGTAGCCGCGCCTCCGGCCAAGGTCGAAAAGGTCAAGGCGCGCGACCGGCGTGCGAAGGAAAAAGCGCTGTTGAAGGACGCGTTCGCCTCGAGCGCGCCCGGTACGGTTGAAGAGCTCGAAGAGCGGCGTGCGAAGCTGCGCGCGCTGATCAAGCTCGGCAAGGAACGCGGCTTCCTGACCTACGCTGAAATCAACGATCACCTGCCCGATAACTTCACGGAAACGGAAGCTATCGAAGGGATCATCAGCACGTTCAACGACATGGGCGTGGCGGTCTACGAGCAAGCGCCCGACGCTGAAACGCTGCTCCTCAACGACAACGCCCCGGCGGCTTCATCGGACGATGAAGTTGAAGAAGAAGCCGAAGTCGCGCTTTCCACTGTCGACTCCGAATTCGGCCGCACGACCGACCCGGTCCGCATGTACATGCGTGAAATGGGTACCGTCGAACTGCTGACGCGCGAAGGCGAAATCGAGATCGCGAAGCGGATTGAAGACGGCCTCAAGCACATGGTCATGGCCATTTCTGCTTGCCCGACGACTATCGCTGACATTCTGGCCATGGCTGAGCGCGTGCAGAACGAAGAAACGCGCGTGGACGAACTGGTCGACGGCCTGATCGACCCGAACGCCGCCGACGCCGACGGTTTCTCCGAGCAGGAAGCGGAAGCTATCGAAAGCGAAGAGGAAGAAGAGGAAGAGGCGAGTGAGGACGAGGAAGAAGTCGACGAAACCACGGCTCAGGCCAACGCCAACGCTGCGCAGTTGGAAGCGCTCAAGCGTGCGTCGCTGGAGAAGTTCTCGCTGATCAGCGAGTGGTTCGACAAGATGCGCCGTGCGTATGAGAAGGAAGGTTATAAATCGAAGGCTTATTTGAAGGCGCAAGAAGCCATTCAGAGCGAGCTGATGACCATCCGCTTTACCGCGCGGACTGTCGAGCGTCTGTGCGACACGTTGCGTGCGCAAGTGGACGAAGTCCGTCAGGTGGAGCGTCAGATCCTGCATACCGTTGTCGATAAATGCGGTATGCCGCGTGCCGAATTTATCGCGCGCTTTCCGGGCAGCGAAACGGATCTCGAGTGGTCGGAGAAGGTCGTGGCCGAGAATCATGGCTATAGCGTGATTCTCGCGCGTAACGTTCCGGCGATTCGCGAACAGCAGCAACGTTTGCTCGACTTGCAGGCGCGTGTTGTGTTGCCGTTGAAGGACCTGAAGGAAACCAACCGCCAGATGGCGGCCGGCGAGTTGAAGGCGCGTCAGGCGAAACGTGAAATGACGGAAGCGAACTTGCGTCTCGTGATTTCGATTGCCAAGAAGTACACGAACCGCGGCCTGCAATTCCTGGATCTAATCCAGGAAGGCAACATTGGTTTGATGAAGGCGGTGGACAAGTTCGAATATCGGCGTGGTTATAAGTTCTCGACGTACGCCACGTGGTGGATTCGTCAGGCCATCACGCGTTCGATCGCCGACCAGGCGCGCACCATCCGGATTCCGGTTCACATGATCGAAACGATCAACAAGATGAACCGTATTTCGCGGCAGATCCTGCAGGAAACCGGTCTTGAGCCGGATCCGGCAACGCTTGCTGAAAAGATGGAAATGCCGGAAGACAAGATCCGCAAGATCATGAAGATCGCGAAGGAGCCGATCTCCATGGAAACGCCGATCGGTGACGACGACGATTCGCATCTTGGCGACTTTATCGAAGATACGAATACGGTGGCGCCGGCCGACGCCGCGCTGCATGCCAGCATGCGCGACGTGGTGAAGGACGTGCTCGATTCGCTGACGCCGCGCGAGGCGAAGGTGTTGCGGATGCGTTTCGGTATTGAGATGAGCACGGACCACACGCTCGAGGAAGTGGGCAAGCAGTTCGATGTGACGCGCGAGCGGATTCGCCAGATCGAGGCCAAGGCGCTGCGCAAGCTTCGTCATCCGAGCCGTTCGGACAAGCTGAAGTCGTTCCTGGAAGGGAATTGATGTCTGGTTGATGAGTCAAGCGCGGCGGGCCGAATGGTCCGCCGCGCTTGTTTTATAGGCCGTTTCAAGGCAAACTCGCAGACCTTCGCGAGTGCAGTCGGATAGAATTCGCTGCGTGCCGGAAGCGTCGCTCGACGTCTTCCTTGAGCGCGTCTACTCGCGGCAGGGCGTTTTCCTGCAAAAGGGCCGGAAGCTTAATTGGTATAAGCTGTCGACTCATAATCGACCGATAGTGGGTTCGAATCCCACCCGGCCCACCAGAATTTTCCGAGTTCACAGTCATTTGCGCGCGCTGCGTCCCCTTGGGGACCGGCTGGGGACAATCACAGTCCAGCAGTGTCCTGAAAACCCGCGTGCAGCGGAGTTTTGCTTTTCAGGACTAGGGCTTCGTGGGGATAACTTCCGATCGTCCGGAATCGATACCCCAGGCTCATTGTCGATTCTGCCCCACCAAAGAGTCCCGCAGCCGGCGCCGCTTAGACCTTCCGCAAGCAACTGGAAGGACCATGGGCGAGCACCTTATTTCGGCCCACTGTGAATTCCCCTATCCGGCAAAGTGAATCCCAATATTTGACGGCTGGCTGTGGAGCGTGCCCGAACCAGTCCGTCTGTTAAACGTTCAACAGGTCTTTCACGGTAGGCTGATTCGCGGATCGCTAGCGGTGTCAGAGCGTCTCTTTTCGGCAATAACCAGTCCTCGCTTTCGAAACGCGAATATCTGAGACGATCGCCCTGCCTACGTCCAGGCCAGCTTGTCGGCTGGGCGCGAGCGCCCGCACCGACCGGCCTTGCATCCAGGGCACGCTCAGCGTAAAATGTGTACACACAGATTCACAATCAGGCGCCATTCGTGGAGGCGAGATCATGGAAACAATCAAGGTTGGTATCCGGGAATTCCGGGCGGATCTGGCAGAGTATATTGCCGCGAGCACGCCGGTGGCTGTCACACGTCACGGGCAGACGGTAGGCTACTTCATTCCGGCACAAGGTCAGAACGAAGGGGATATTGCAGCTCTGAAAAAAGCAGGCAGGACGTTGGATCGGCTTCTTGCAGAGCAGGGCGTTGATGTTGAAGCAATCGTGTCCGATTTCAAGGCAGCTCGCAGGCCCGCCGGCGACCGCAAAAAGGCGCACGCGAAAACTGCATGAGTAACAAGGCGATCGTTCTAGATGCAAATATTTTGATTCGCGCTGTCCTCGGCAAGCGAGTGCGCGAACTTATAGTCGAACACGCTGTTGCAGTCAGATTTTTCGCCCCTGATGTTGCTTATGCTGACGCCAGAAAGTATCTACCCCCACTGCTGAAGAAGCGTGGTATTCCGAGTGAAGCTGCCATGCAGGTACTCGACAATCTGGTTTCAGTCGTTCAGGTCATTGATGCCGACATTTATCTCGACATGAAGCGGAAGGCCCTGCAGCGCATTGAGCGAAGAGACGCCGATGACTGGCCTGTTCTTGCGTGTGCGATGATAATTGGATGCCCTGTTTGGACGGAAGATGCTGATTTTTTCGGCACTGGCGTAGCAACCTGGACGACGGACCGCGTCGCGCTGTACTTCGAGTAGTTGAAGCGTTGTCACTCGCGACTATAAACACATACTTCCTTTCGGCCGGGTCGGAGTCGTTCAAAGGCCGACCGACATAGCAGGAAGGTAGGGTTTGTAGGTGAGCGGTGGATATCCAGTCCGAGCCAATGGAAGTCGGGCGAGAGAACGACGATCTGACGCGGCGGCCGTGGTGCACAGCCAGACCGCTCCGGGTTCACAACGGCTGTTTAGTCCGACCGGGGCTTTCCGTCGATCTTCGTCGCATATTCTCTATTCAGTTGTCCTGCATATTGTTGGAGGGTACCCTTCCATGAGTCGGCATTGCAAGAACGAGCGTATCTAGCGGCGGATGGTCAAGATCGTGGCGCCTAACTTGTATGTCGCGGTCGGCATCTCGGGCGCAATCCAGCATTTGGCGGGGATGAAGGACAGCAAGGTCATCGTGGCGATCAACAAGGACGCCGAAGCGCCTATCTTTGGCGTGGCGTATGGCCTCGTGGGCGATTTGTTCACGGTCGTGCCCGAGTTCACAGAGTCGGTCTGATAAAGCTTACGTGTCAGTTCCAGGTTAGCGAAAGCATCGAGTTTCGAGGAGATGGATTTGCGCAAGACACGAATAGCCATTATCGGTGCGGGTCTTGCCGCGACACCTAACGCGTTAGCGCTGAATTAGTTGCGTGATTGTTTTTCATTTGGCCGACGTGCGATTCCGTAAGGTGCCGGTCCGCTCGTCCTCAGGAACCGCATGTCAGGAGGCTTACGGGCGCTCCCGGGTTACGTCATCTTTGTGCCTGTTCAGTAATGCAAACCGTTTCTTCAGATGATGCAGGGGAGATCGCCGGAACATCTCGCGCCGCTCCTCTTCCTCGAAGAACGCGAGCGACGGCTTCACGAGGTCGCTACGGCTTATCAAGCCCACCAGACGACGCGACTGCGCGTCCGACACCACCGGCAACCGCTCGAGTCCATGCACCGCCAGCCGGTTGGACACGATCCGGCAAGTTTCCCCGGGCAACGCCATGATCGGTGTGTTTGCGCCGAACAGGTCGCTCATGACCTGCATGGCTGGATTGCCGGTGCGCGCGATCAATCCGTCTCGCTCGATCATTCCCACCAGCGCGCCGTCTCGCGTCACCGGAAACGCGCGATGGTTTTGTTTTTCACCAAAGTATTTCGCCATCACCTCGGCGACCGGCAGCGCTGCATCGATCGTCTGGACCTTGCGCGTCATGACTTCCTCGACGAAATGGCGTTCGAGAGGATCGATGCCGTACTCCCGATAGATGTGGTAACCGCGGCGTGCGATCTTCTCGGTCAGGATGGAGCGCCGCATCAGCAGTACCGTGAATCCGTAGGCGACAGCCGAAGCCATGAGCAGGGGCAACAGTACGTTGGCGTCATGGGTGAGTTCGAACGCGAATACGGTTGCCATGATCGGTGCGCGCATCATTCCGCCGAGCGTCGCCGCCATGAAGACCAGCGGCCATACTGCCGGCTCCCCGCCAGGCAGGAACGGTCCGACGATGGTTCCCATGGCCGCACCCATCATCAGCAGCGGAGCGAGTACGCCTCCAGACGTGCCGGAGCCGAGGGCGATGACCCAGATGATCGCCTTCACCAGTATCAAGCCGGCCACGACGCTGATAGCAAGATGGTTGTGCAGCAAATCGCCGATGACGTCATACCCTACGCCGAGCGCGCGTGGCTCGACATATCCACCGATGCCCACGGCAATGCCGCCAAGCGCCGGCCACCACATCCAGTGGATCGGCAATTTGCCGAAGAGGTCCTCGACCTTGTATAGCGCCGATGACAGGCCCCAGGACATCGCGCCGGCCATGAGACCCGCAACCACGCATGAAACGAGGCCGAGCGGACCCAGTGCGATGGTTTGCAACGGGAAGAGGGCGCCGCTGCCGATCAGAAGGGGCCGGGTGAAACCGGCCACCGCGCACGCGACGGCAACGGGCAGCAGGCTACGCGGGCGCAGTTCGAACAGCAACAGTTCGACCGCGAGCAGGACGGCGGCTACAGGCGTACCGAAAACCGCGGTCATGCCGGCGACGGCGCCGGCAACGAGCAGCGTCTTGCGTTCACCCGCTGTCAAATGGAAATACTGCGCGAGCAGCGACCCCAGTGCGCCGCCTGTCATGATGATTGGCCCTTCCGCACCGAACGGGCCGCCGCTGCCGATGGCGATGGCGGAGGAAAGAGGCTTGAGCACGGCGACCTTCGGCGACATCTTGCTCTTGCCGAACAGGATGGCTTCGATCGCTTCCGGAATGCCATGCCCGCGGATGGCTTCGCTGCCATAGCGCGCGATCAGTCCAATCACGAGTCCGCCGATTACGGGAATCACGATCACCCACAGACCGAGAGTATTTCCGGCGGGCGAGCGACCGTCGAACGATAGCGACTGGAAGAAGAAAAGGTTGGTGAAAAAATTGATCAGGTGGAGCAGGACATAGGCCGTGACCGTGCTCAACGCGCCGATCACTACTGCAATGGCCGTGATGCGCAACAGGTGAGCATTCGCTGCAAAATCCCCTCTTGAAGCGTTTTCGTGCACATTAACTCCTCATCAATTCAGATTTGCGTTGCATCGGCTGCCGGAACGGCGTGACCTTGCTGAAATTGAAATGCCGGCAAAGGTGGGCAGTGTCGGTATGCCCTGATCTAAAGGTCGATCTGCGGAACGCGGAAGGTGCCCGCGAGGGACTTCAGTTCTGCCCGATGCAATTGGGCGAGCCGCGAGAGGATCTTCTCTCCGGGTTTCAGCAAATGAACCTCGACCTGACGGCGATCGATTTCGCTAGGCTTTCTCTTGACCAAGTCCAGCGCCTCGCACCGGGACACGAGCGAAACGACTCCGTGGTGATGTGCCTGAAGCCGCTCAGCCAGTTCGCCGACAGTTGCCCAGTCCCGGTCCGGGTAGCCCTTGATATGCAACAACAGCAAATACTGCAGCGGAGTAATGCCTTCGTCCTGAGCAGCCTGCTCGGAGAACCGCTCGAACCGCCGCATCTGGTAACGAAATTCGGACAGCTGTTCAAAGTCTTCTTTTCTCAAGGTGCGAAAGGTTTCTTTCATGGGGATAGTCCAGTCAGGATCCTGGATTAAAATCATATCACATCATGATATATATGGGAGCGTGCTGAATGTGCAGGACCGGGAGGCCCTGGAGTGACGAGCGCTTGGCTGGTGGGCGACAGCGCATGCAGTGCGCTGCCACGCACGTCAGTGATAGCAACTATATGATGGGCTGCGGTGGCTGCTTCAAAATTGGGAGTGCGAACGATCGGTCAGGGGTGCGCAAGTCCCGTAGATTCCCTATTCCCTTTTGCGTGCACGGAGGGGGGGGCGACGTACCCCCAAGTCAGGACATGAGGCGGACCAGAAGCGGCGTTCCACGCAAGGTCGGTACAACCATGCTGAGCGCGCTTTTCAATAACCATTCCGGGGACCGCCGCACCGCCCCCTTAAACCACTCCAAGCAACTCTTTCAATTGCGCGGTTCTCGACCGGCTAACCGGAACCTGGGTCTGATCGGCGTCGTCCATTACAAGGTTGACGCTCTCCTCCGACTTGACCAGTTCGACCGCATACGGAAGGCTCACGATATGACTGCGGTGCACGCGTAAATAGATGCTGTCGTCGAGTCGCAGTTCGAGATCCGCTAGCGAAAGATTGGAAAGATACCGATCATCCCGGGTGACAATCGTCGTGTAATGTCCGTCCCCCTGAAAGCGGACGATGTCCTTGAGATCGATCAGGATCACGCGGTTCTTCCGGTAGACCGGAATCTTGAACAGCCGGCGCGGCAGTGCAGCATTGCCGCCGGATTGCTGCCCCGACGGCTCGGTCGTGAGATCGGTGACATCGTAGAAAATCATGCAGGTGCCGCAAGCACCCTGGGCGCCGCTCATTTTCGACACCTTGATCATCAGGATCCGGTCGGGGATGTTGATCATCATCGCCACCGGCGGCGGCGACTTGATCGGGCAGCCGCCCGCGTCCTTCGATTGCAGCAGGAAGCGCAGCTTGTCGCGGCTCTTCTCCGGGTGTAACTGCACCACGTCGATGCCGAACAGCTTGTCCTGGCTGACCCCCAGCGACTGCTCGCCGGCCGGCCCGAGGATTTGCAGCGCGACGTCGTTAAAAGCCGTCACGTGCCCTTGCTCGTCGAGCCAGACCATCCCCGGATTGAACTGCTCCAGCTTATGCTGGAATGTCTCGTTGCGACGATGTTCCGACGTCGGCGGCCCGGCGTGTTCAAACGGTTTCATCCAAGGCCTCCTGCCCTGAAAAGCGGTCGCCGCTCTCTGGCGGCTGTTCTTTGTTGTATGTCTTTTCCGAAATTCGCGCAAGTTTTCGAGCCGTTCACGCAGGTAAACCCGCCATTCACGAAATCCGCTTGAACTGCTGCGCTGCGTCGTGAAATCGTGATTTTTCGGGTCGGGCGGGCAAAGCGTCGCGCATGGCGGGTCACTCGGCCCGTCTCGGGTTTCATGCCCGTTTTCCGTTAATTGGCGCAAGCGAACTGCCGTTCGGGAAATCGCGTTGAATGGCGGCGCCAGAATGTGAAATGCTCATCAAAGGCTAATACAAAACGCTTCATTTACGCTTCAGTTCGCCGGCGGATGAAAACCAAAGGAGGCCAGTGTGATCCCCCGTCCATTCGACTATTACGTTCCGCGTACCTTGCCCGAGGCTGTCGCTCTGCTGAGCGAGCATGGCGACACTGCCAAGCTGCTTGCCGGCGGCCACAGCCTGCTGCCAATGATGAAGCTGCGCATGGCCGAACCAGGTCAACTGATTGACCTGGGCAAGCTTGCGGAGCTAAAGGGCATCCGCGAGGCTGGCAACGAAATTCGCATTGGCGCGATGACCACCGAGAACGAACTGATCTGGTCCGGATTGCTGCAAACACAATGTCCGCTGATCGTGGAGGGCGCGCGCCAGATTTCGGATCCGCAAGTCCGCTACCGGGGTACGCTGGGCGGCGACATTTCGCACGGCGATCCAGGCAACGATCACCCGGCGCTGATGTTGGCGCTCGATGCATCGTTCGTGCTCGTGGGTACAGACGGCGAACGTGTCGTGCCCGCCGATGGGTTCTTTCTCGGCACTTATATGACGCTGCTCGAACCCGGCGAGATCCTGACAGAGATCCGCATACCCATTCCCGCAGCCGGAAGCGGCTATTGCTACGCGAAGCTCAAGCGCAAGACCGGTGACTTCGCGACCGCGGCCGCGGCAGTGACGCTGCGCATGAGCGGCGGCACTGTGGCCGACGTGCGCATTGCTCTGACGAATGTCGCGGACACCGCCTTCCGGGCGACCGGCGCGGAGCGGTCGCTGCTAGGCAAGCCCATCGATGAACAAACGATAGCCGAGGCCGCGAGTCAGGCGATGGCCGCTTGCGCACCGGTTGCAGATCTGCGCGGCGACATCGAATACAAGACGGCGATGGCGGGCGAAATGACGCGACGGGCCTTGGCCACTGCCTTTTCGCGCGCAGTTCATTGAGCATTGGGTAATTGAGTATCGAGCGCGATTTCCTGGAGATCGAGACATGAACAAGAAAGTCATGGTGTCGTTCAAGCTGAACGGCAAGGAAACCGATGTGGTGACCGAGCCGCGCGAATTGCTGATTCATACGCTGCGCGAAAAGTGCCTTCACACCGGGCCGCATATCGGTTGCGAGACTTCGCATTGCGGCGCATGTACGGTCGATTTCGACGGCATGTCGGTGAAATCCTGCACAGTGCTGACCGTGCAGGCCGAAGGCGCGCAGGTGCTGACCGTCGAAGGCCTCGCGCAGGGCGGTGAACTTCATGCGCTGCAGGAAGGGTTCATGCAGGAGCACGGTCTTCAATGCGGCTTCTGTACGCCGGGCATGCTGATGCGTGCCTATCGGTTATTGCAGGAAAACCCCGACCCGAGTGAAGAGGAGATCCGTTACTGGATGGCGGGCAACCTGTGCCGCTGCACGGGTTATCAGAATATCGTGAAGGCCGTGCAATACGCCGCGCGCAAGCTGCGCGGCGAACCGGTCGAGACCTCGCACCCGCTGATGGCAGCGCACGCGCACTGACACCAGGAGAACCGTGATGGGAAACATTGACACCAATCTCGATCGTCTCGCCGCGCTGGAAGGCATGGGCTGTTCGCGCAAACGCCGCGAGGATCCGCGCTTCATTCAGGGCAAAGGCACTTACGTCGACGACATCAAGATGCCGGGCATGCTGTTTGGAATAATGGTTCGTAGTCCATATGCTCATGCGCGGATCAAGAAAATCGACAAATCGCGCGCGCTCGCCCATCCTGGCGTGCATGCGGTACTGACCGCTGACGACCTGAAGCCGCTCAAGCTTCACTGGATGCCGACACTCGCGGGCGATGTGCAGGCGGTGCTCGCCGACGAAAAGGTCTGCTTCCAGAACCAGGAGGTGGCATTCGTCGTGGCCGACGATCGTTATGTCGCCGCCGATGCCGCGGAACTGGTGGAAGTGGAGTACGAGGAACTGCCGGCGGTAGTCGATCCGTTCGCCGCCCTTGCCCCGGATGCGCCAGTGATCCGCGAGGACATCCGCGACAAGCAGACTGGCGCGCACGGCGCACGCACGCATCCGAATCATATTTTCACGTGGAATATCGGCGACAAGGACAAGACTGATCGCGTATTCGACAACGCGGACGTGACCGTGGTGCAGGACATGCTGTATCCGCGCGTGCATCCGTGTCCGCTGGAGACCTGCGGTTGCGTTGCATCGTTCGATAAGGCGCGAGGCGATCTGACGGTCTACATCACGTCACAGGCGCCGCATGTCGTGCGCACGGTGGTGGGCTTGTTGTCGTCCATTCCGGAGTCGAAGATTCGCATCATCTCGCCGGACATTGGCGGCGGTTTCGGCAACAAGGTCGGCGTGTATCCCGGCTATGTCGTATCGATTGTCGCGTCGATCGTGCTCGGGCGGCCCGTCAAGTGGATCGAGTCGCGTATCGAGAACCTGAGTTCGACGGCTTTCGCACGCGACTATCACATGACGGGCGAACTGGCCGCTGACAGCGACGGCCGGATCAAGGCGCTGCGGGTGCACGTCACGGCGGATCATGGCGCGTTCGATGCCTGCGCCGATCCCACCAAGTGGCCCGCCGGCATGTTCCACGTCTGCACCGGTTCCTACGCAATCCCCAACGCGTTCGTCTCGGTCACTGGCGTTTATACGAACAAGTTTCCAGGCGGCGTTGCTTATCGATGCTCGTTCAGGGTGACGGAGGCGGTCTATCTGATTGAGCGGATGGTCGACGTGCTGGCGCAGAAACTCGGTATCGACAAGGCCGAAATACGCTTGCGCAATTTCATCCACAAGGAGCAGTTCCCGTACACCACGCCGCTCGGACTTGAATACGACTCCGGCGACTACGAGCCGGCGTTCAAGAAGGTGCTTGCCGCTGTCGACTACCCGGCGTTGCGCGCCGAGCAGGCCGCGCGCCGTGCCGATCCGCACGCTGAGTGGTTGATGGGTATCGGCATGGTGAACTTCACCGAGATCGTGGGCGCGGGGCCGTCGAAGATGTGCGACATCCTGGGCGTCGGCATGTTCGATTCCTGCGAGATACGGGTACATCCGGACGGCTCGGCGATTGCGCGCATGGGCACGATCACGCAAGGGCAGGGCCATCAGACTACCTATGCGCAGATCATTGCTTCAGAGGCCGGGATTCCTGCCTCGGTGATTACGGTCGAGGAGGGCGATACCTCCACGGCGCCCTACGGGCTCGGCACTTATGGCTCGCGCTCGACCCCCGTGGCGGGCGCAGCAATCGCGCGGGCGTCGCGCAAGATCCGCGAGAAGGCCCGGCAGATTGCCGCGCATTTGCTGGAAGCCAGTCCAAACGACGTCGAGTTTGATCTCGACCGCTTCGTGCTCAAGGGCTCGCCGGAGCAGTTCAAGACCATCAAGCAAGTGGCCTGGGCCGCGTATAACAACGTCCCCAATGGTATGGAGATGGGGCTTGAGGCGGTGGACTATTACGACCCCCCCAATTTCACGTTTCCGTTCGGCGCGTATGTCTGCGTGCTCGACGTGAATCGCTACACGGGGGAAACACGCGTGCGCCGCTTTTATGCACTCGACGATTGCGGCACGCGGATCAATCCGATGATCATCGAAGGGCAGATCCATGGTGGCTTGACGGAAGGGTTCGCGGTGGCGATGGGGCAGGAAATGCCCTACGACGAAGCGGGCAATCTGCTGGGCGCAACGTTGCTGGATTATTTCATACCGACTTCGGCGGAGACGCCTCATTGGGAAACCGATTTCACCGTGACGCCGTCGCCGCATCATCCGATTGGCGCGAAGGGCGTGGCTGAATCGCCGCACGTTGGATCGATTCCGTGTTTTACGTCGGCCATGGTCGATGCGTTCGCGCATCTGGGTGTGACGCACATGAATATGCCGCACAACGCGTATCGAGTGTGGCAGCAGTGCCATTCGTTGGGCCTGACCAGGCAATAGTGATCCGGTTGCGGCGAAACTCGATTATGCAAAGGGTGATGGAATGAAAGTCGTACTCGAAAAGGTGTTTCCACTAGACGCTTCGTCGGATAGCGCCTGGCAATTGCTGCAGGACATTGAGATGGTGGCCGGATGCATGCCCGGCGCGAAGATCACGGAACGCGTGGACGCGACCCATTACAAAGGCACGATCACCGTTCGGCTCGGTCCGGCCACGATGTCGTTCAAAGGCGATATCGAGGTGTTGAATCTCGACACGGCGGTGCGCAGTCTGCATCTGGTGGGTAAGGGAACGGACGCCACAGGCAGCTCGGCGGCATCGATGGATCTGGTCGCGAGTGTCCAGGCCACGGGCGACACGTGCGAGCTGACGGGCAGGAGCGAGGTGACGATGAGCGGCAAGGCCGCCGCGCTCGGAAGCCGGCTGATGGGTCCGGTCGCTGACCAGATGCTCAAGCAGTTCGTCGCCAACTTTGCGGCGCGGCTGCAGGCCTCTGCGACCCCGCAGGTGACGCCCGTGGCATCGGAAGCACCGGGGAGCGTGCCCCAATCCGTCATGTCCGTCGCGCCGGAAGCCGCTCACGTCCCGCCCTCCGAGCTCAATGGCCTCGCGTTGGCGTGGGCGGTCATGCGCGAGTGGTTCCGTGGGCTTTTCGCCCGCAAGTCGGTCTGAGAGCGGACAGAGGCAGCCATGGTGACCGACCGGATGAACGATGTCGTGAGCCTGCAACACAGGCTGGAGGGTCATGGTTTTATCGCCGAGCGCAGCTTTGCGGCGACCCTCCTGCTGACGATGGAAATGCGTCGGCCGCTGTTGCTGGAGGGCGAGGCCGGCGTTGGCAAGACCGAGGTGGCGAAAGCGCTTGCGCGGCTCCTCGATACGCGGCTGATCCGGCTGCAATGCTACGAAGGCCTTGATGCGCACTCCGCGCTGTACGAGTGGAACTACCAGCATCAACTGCTCGCGATCAAGTTGTTTGAACAGGACGAGCGATCGGTTCTCGACAAGGAGCAGGATATTTTCTCCGAACGCTATCTGCTCAAGCGGCCGCTGCTCGAAGCGATCACGACGACGCCGGCGCCTGTCTTGCTGATCGACGAGATCGACCGCACCGATGAAGCGTTCGAAGCCTATTTGCTGGAGTTGCTGTCCGACTTCCAGATGTCGATTCCCGAGCTTGGTGTGATACGCGCCACGGAAAAACCGTTCGTCATCCTGACTTCAAACGGAACGCGCGAGATCTCCGACGCGTTGCGCCGCCGCTGCCTGTATCAGTACATCGACTATCCGGGCTTCGAAAAGGAGTTGCTGATCGTGCGTACCCAGATTCCGGAAGTGCCGGAGAAACTGGCACGGCAGATGGTGGAGTTCGTGCAGTCGGTCAGGCAGATGGATTTGCAGAAAAAGCCCGGTCTGGCCGAGACACTCGACTGGGTATCTGCGTTGCTTCGTCTGGGGGTGAGCGTGATTGATACGGATGGCGTGGAGCAGATCATGGATTCGCTGCCCGCGCTCGTCAAGACGCGTGAGGATCAGGCCGGCCTGACACGGCCGGTCGTCGAGAAACTGGTGGCCGCATGTTGAGCGTGAATACTTGCACCGATGATTGTGCGCCTCCATCGGGCGTTGAGGAGGTTTTGGTCGCCCGCTACACCGGGTTTGCCGGGTGGCTGCGCGCGAACGACTTTCGCGTGACGACCAGCGACATCGCGACATCAATGGAAGTTGCCCAACTCGCGGGCCAGACCAACAGCCAGATCTTGCGCTGGAGCCTGCGTGCCGTGCTGTGCTCGCGCGCCGAAGAATGGCGGCGCTTCGATGACCTGTTCGACGCTTACTTCCTGATGCCGAATCGGCGAGCGCTGGTTGAAGCGCGTGCTGGCGGCACCGGCCGGATCGAGCGGGATAACGAGCGCGACAAGAACGCTGGCCAGCGCGACGGCAGCGAAGGTTTGCCGTTGTCCCTGGCCGGAAGCGGCGCGGACCCGGAGCATGCAGACGGCAGCACAGCCGACCAGGGCGCCTCAGGCGAAACTCCGCTCTCCCATGCGGACTTTCGCCACCTCAACGAGCCGGACGAACTGTTTGCAATCGACGAGGCAATCCGGCGTTTCGCGCTTCGGCTGCGAGGCATCCAGATTCGCCGTGAACGCCGCGCGAACGCCGGCCGTGTGATCGATATGGCGTGGACGATCCGTCGCAGCGTCTCACGCGGCGGGTTGCCGCTCGATCTCGGCTGGCGCAGGAAGCGGCGCCTGCGTCCGCGCATCGTGCTGTTGCTGGACGTCAGCCGTTCCATGAGCCTGTACAGCTTTTTCTACCTGAGGTTGGCACGCGTGCTGAGCGCCCGGGTGACAGATGTCCATAGCTTCATCTTCCACACGCGGCTCGTGAGTGTCGCGCAAGCGTTGCGGGACCCCGACCCGCGACGCTCGCAGGAGCGGCTGCACATGCTGTCGGCCGGGTGGGCGGGAGGCACGCGCATTGGAGAGAGTCTCGATGAATTCATCCAGCAGCATGCGACCCGGCTGCTGCACTCGCGCACTGCGGTCGTGATCGTCAGCGATGGCTACGATGCAGGTGAGCCCGACAGCCTGCAGCAGGCGCTCGCGAAAATCCGGCGGCGTTGCCGCCGTCTGGTCTGGCTCAATCCTCTCGCGGACCGCGCTGACTTCACACCATCGAGCGTCGGCATGCAGGCTGCGATGCCTTATATCGATTTACTGGCAGGCGCACGCGATCTGGCGAGTCTCGAGCGTGTGCTGCCCCAAGTGCTGTCCGCCCTGCAATGAGCACCGATACCCTCCTGCAACTCGAACAACGGCTGATTGAAGAGGCGCAGCCGTTTGCCGTGGCCACTGTTATTCGGGCCGGCCCGCCAACGTCTACCTGGGTCGGTGCGCAGGCGCTGATAGACAGTGAGGGCGCGCTGCACGGCTGGATTGGTGGCGGCTGCTCGCGAGCGATCGTGATCCAGGCAGCGTTGGCCGCGATCCGCTCGGGGCAGGCCAAACGCATTCGCATCAGCAACGAGCCGGCGACGCAAGACGCGGACGTCGAACTCCACACCATGCCTTGCGCGAGCAACGGCACCATCGAGCTCTTCATCCAGCCGACACTGCCCGCGCCATTGGTGCTCGTGCTGGGCTCGACACCGACCGCGCTCGAAGCATGCGTGCTCGCGCAACGCATGGGGCTGCGCGTGTGCGCTGCGGCGAACGTGAGCGCACCGTTTGCCGCTCTCGGCCTGACGCGCGTCATTCAAGGTTTCGATGCCGATGCCCTGGGCCAGATCAAGCCGCAACTGATTCTGGTTGCTACGCAAGGCGACTGCGACGAGGACGCGCTTGAGGCGGCGTTGCGCACGTCGGCGGCGGCTGTGTTGCTTGTGGCGAGCGAGCGCAAGGCGGACAGGTTGCGCGACACCATGCGTTTGCGCGGTATTGCGCAGGAGCGCATGGCCGCGCTGCATGCGCCCGCCGGCCCTCATATCCACGCGCATACACCGCAGGAGATCGCGCTTGGCGCCGTCGCCGGATTGGTGACGCAGTGGCGCGAACTTGAGCTGGCAGCGGCCGATGCCGGTGCGCCGCGTATCACCGGCGACGACGCGGTGCCGAGCGTGCCGCCATGCGAATCGATGGCATCGGTTGAGCCCGCGGTGGCACGCTATGTCAATCCGGTGTGCGGCATGCCTGTCGATATCGCGTCGGCGAAACATGTTGTCGACTGCGGCGGACAGCGTGTCTATTTTTGCTGTGATGGTTGCAAGATCGAGTTCGAACATTCGCCCGATAAATATCTTGCGATTGCTCAAGGCAGGCGGGAACGGGAGAAGACATGAACGACGCGCGGAACATGACGGGGCCGGCGTTTTCGGTCGTGGTGCTGGCAGCGGGCTTGTCATCGAGGATGCAGGGACAGCACAAGCTGCTGCTGCCCGTTGATGGGCAGCCCGCAGTCAGGCGCACCGTGAGCGCGTTGGCTGCTGCAGGCCCCGAGGAAATCGTGGTGGTGACGGGCTTCAAGGGGCGCGCCGTCATGGAGGCGCTGGACGGCTTGCCGGTCATCTTTCAGTGCAACCCGCGCTATGAGGATGGGCAGATGACGTCGGTCGCCGCGGGTGTTGCCGCGCTCCGGTCGCCGTGCAGCATCGTGCTGGTCTGCCTTGCAGATCAGGTGCTGCTGGAGGCCGCCGACTACCGCGAACTTGTCGACGCTTTCGCCGCGATGCCGCGCGGATCGATCCTGATTCCCATGTTCAACGGACTGCGTGGTAACCCTGTGGTTTTTTCCGCCAGCTATGCCGCCGAGGTCATCAGCGGACACGTCAATCCAGGATGCCGCAAGCTGATCGCCGAGCATCCGGATGAGGTGTTCATTCATGAAGCCGCGCATGATCGCTTCGTCGTCGATATGGACACGCCGGAGGACTATGCGAGCATTCTGGCGCGCGTGGCGCAGATTTCCGCCGAAACGGCCGGTCCAACTTCCAGGGTATGACCGGCGGCACGAACTCGAGCGTTCCGGCATGCACGCCAGCGGCACATGCTCGATCAACTGCGTGAACGTGACGCTCGCAACGTCACGTGCCCCCAAACCCGATACGCCGAGCGCAGGTTTAAAGACCCAACGCCTGGCCGTCGCTACGCGGATCGTGAGCCCCTGACAGCGCATCGTCCGATTCAATTCGAATCACCCCCGGATGACCCGCAAGCGGACTTTGCGCTGCAATAGCGCTCACCTCATGCCCGCGCGTCGCCAGCGCGGCGAACACATCGGCACCGGCGTCTTCCTCCAGCTTCAGCGCATCGCGGGTATCCGAGAAGGTCTTGCCAAGCAGGAAACGTGGACGAGCCAGCGCGCTCAACGGGTCCATCCCGTAGTCGATCAGCCGCGTCAACACCGCTGCCAGCGTCTGCGGTTGACCGTCCGCGCCCTGCGTGCCGAACAGCAGATGCGGCCGCCCATCCTTCAGGTACATGCCGGGATTGAGCGTATGAAATGGCCGCTTGCCCGGCCGCACGGCATTGTGATGCGCGGGGTCCACGCTGAACGACGCGCCGCGGTTATGCCAGAGGATGCCGGTGTCGCCCGCTACAACACCGCTGCCCCAATCGAAGTAGACCGTCTGCAACATGCTGACGCTGCGGCCTTGCCCGTCCGATGCACCGATGAACACCGTATCGCCCGGACGAAATACATGCGGCCAGGCCCGCGCTTTATGAAGGCTGATCGAGCGCGCGTGGGCGTCGAGCGTGTCGGTCGAGAGCATGTCACCGACAGGAACGTGATTGAACTCGGGGTCAGAGACCCAACGATCCCGATCGACGAATGCGCATTTCACTGCCTCCACCAGCAAGTGATAGTAGTCGGCGCTGCCCTCGGCAATAGACGACAGATCGAAGCGTGCGAGCGTGCCCATGATCTGCAGCGTGGTGACGCCTTGCGTTGGCGGTTGCAGGCTCACGAGTTCCCCGCCGCGATACGCCACGCGCAGCGGTGCTTCGTCGCGTGCGCGGGTGTTCGCAAGGTCGGTTTGTGTCAGCGGCGAGCCGGCCTGCTGCAGGCCGCGTGCGATGCGCTCCGCGAGTTCGCCTTCGTAGAATTCGCGCGCGCCATAGGTCGCGATGCGTTCAAGACTGCGCGCGAGCGCCGGTTGAACGAAGCGCTCGCCAATCTCGGGAATGTGGCCGTCGGGTGCAAATACCGCGGAAAAACCCGGCATTGCGCGCAATTCATCGGCGCGAAACTGCTGCCAGAAGTGTTGCGACGGCGTGACCGGAAATCCCTCCGATGCATAGCCGATAGCGCGATCGAACAGAGACGACCACGTGCGTTGGCCGCCCCATGACGTCTGGCTGATTGCGTACGCCTGCTGCCAGGTATCGACCGTTGCTGCCGTGGTCAGCGTCGAACCGGCGCCGCGCAATGGAATGGCGGCGGAGAACGAAGGCAGCGTCTGCACCGCCTGCCCGATGCCCGATAACGTACGCAACATGCCGGTCCGGTCACCGATGACGCAGAATGCATCGCCGCCAAGACCGGTGAAATGCGGATAGGTCACGCTCAGCGCGGCGCCGATCGCGATGGCCGCTTCAATCGCGTTGCCGCCCGCGCGCAGCACCTCGAGCCCTGCTTCGCTTGCGATTGCGTGGGGGCTGGTGACCATGCCTTCGGTGGATGTGGCGAGGGTTGTGTTGTGCATGGGTTTACGTCGCCGGTCCGCCGAGCGTGAAGCGCTCGCGGGTGGTCACATAGTCGCTCGCGCCGAACCGTCCGACCGGGAAGTAATGCTGAAGCCGCACGCGCCATGTTTCGGTATCGATCAGTTCGCCGCGTGCATGCAGCCTGTGGACGCGTCCAATGAAGATCTGCCGGCTCGTGGTTTCCAGCGTCTCCCACAACGTGCATTCGAACGCCACAGGCGCTTCCGCGATCCGCGGCGGCGCGACCCGCGAGCTTGCTATCGGCGTCAGTCCGACCTTCTCCAATTCG
Organism: Caballeronia sp. dw_19; assembly: GCF_018449515.1. Taxonomy (GTDB): domain Bacteria; phylum Pseudomonadota; class Gammaproteobacteria; order Burkholderiales; family Burkholderiaceae; genus Caballeronia. The sequence goes on from NZ_JAAVUQ010000042.1 coordinate 58,489, forward strand.
CTGACATCGGGCGGCAGACGTTCCCCGCACCGATGCATTTTTTCGGCCATCGCTTCGTCGCAAAGATGCACGACGAATTCGCGGCTGCGTGCAATATTCACGGCCGTGTCCTTGAGCGAGCCATCGTCGAGACGGTTGATGCTGATCATCACAATAGGCGGTTCTTCGCCCAGCATATTGAACATCGAGAAGGGCGCGGCGTTGATCGTGCCGCTGGCGCTCATGGTTGTCACCAGCGCGATCGGACGCGGCACGATCAGGCTCGCCATGAGCTTGTATCGCTGATATTCGGTGATGGCTTCGAAGTCTATTTCCATGATGGCGTGGATCAGTGAGCTTAGGTTTGACGTTCGGATTCAACTCATGCCGAGCAGTTGCCCGAGGCTCTTCTCGCCCAGCATGCGCGAGGTCTCAATGCGCTCTTCCAGTTCGCGTAGATGCGCTTCCATGCGCGCAATGGCGCCGGCCGCATCGCGCGCTTCGATGCAGTCGACAATCGCCGCATGTTCCTCGTGCTCGCATGGCGCATGGCCCGGCGGCTCGTAGACGCCCACGATCAGCGAGCATCGCGACACCAGTTCCGTCAGGTAGCGTTGCAGGATCGAATTGCCGCCAAGCGCCGCAATACGCAAGTGGAAGTCGCTGGCTAGTCGCGCCCACGAAGGCTGGTCGAAGCGATGCATGGCTTCGTGCTCATCGGCTAGTTGACGGCGCAGTTCCTTGATGTCGCGTGCGGTCGCCCGTTGCACGGCGAGTTCTACCAGCACGCGCTCCATCGAGCGGCGTGCTTCGAAAATCTCGCGCGTCTCCTCGGGCGTCGGCTCGGCGATCACCGCGCCCTTGTTCGGCCGCAATGCAACGATGCCGTCGTACGCGAGCTTTTCCAACACGCGTCGCACGACTGCACGGCCCACGCCGAACAACTGGCACAACTCTGGCTCTGGAAGTTTGGTGCCGGGCGTCAGGCGATGGTTGAGCACACCGTCGAAGATTGCCTGGTAGAGGCGGGCATCGGCGTCCTGCGCTGTATCGGGCACGGTTTTTTGGGGCGGCTTTGCAGCCACTTTCAATGCGGGTTTCGGAGTCATTTTTCTGCGGGAAGGAGGGTCTGTTTCTTCGTGCCGACGAGACCCGCGCTCTCCATCTCGTCCATATGACGGGCGATTGCCCCGGGTGTTGTCATCCACACGTCGCCGTTCGCGCGGGCGGCGGCAATGTGCTGCAATGCACGACGCAAATGGCGCAGCCGGTAGGGCTGTCCGACGAGGTAGGGATGCAGCGCGATGCCCATCACGAGCGCTTGCGGATGGCGGCTGCGGTTCGCCTGTTCGAGCATTTCGTCGAACTGGTCGATGATCATGTCGGCGAAGTCGCGCGCGTCGAGATGACGGCCGACCATCATCGGCAAGTCGTTGAGTTCTTGCGGGTAGGGGATGGACCACAACGAACCGGCGCGAGTTGCCATGCGCACCGGGCGGTCGTCGTGGCACCAGTTGAGCGTGTAGCCGTAGCCGGTTTCCGCGAGCAGGTCGGGCGTGACGCGGGACTCGGAGATCCATGGCGAGAGCCAGCCCGAAGGCGGCGTGCCGGCATGCGCGGCGATGCGCTCGCGGCAGTGCAGCAACAACGCGCGTTCGCTGTTTTCGTCCAGGTCGCTCTGGCGGTGCGCATTCGTATGGCCGTGTGCGATCAGTTCGTCGCCGCGTGCGAGACAGGCGTCGATGACCTCCGGGCAATGGTCATACAGCGATGTATTGATCAGCGTGCCCGACGGCAGTTCAAGCTGATCGAAGAGTTCGATACAGCGCCATACGCCCACGCGGTTGCCATATTCGCGCCAGCTGTAATTGAGCACATCGGGCTGCGGCGAGACCGGGCCGAGGGCCGCGCCAAGTCCCTCACCGAACGCAAAATGTTCGATGTTGAAGCCGAGATAGACCGCGAGGCCAGTGTCGCCCGGCCAACGAAACGCGTCGGTATCGGTGATCGGCCGGTATGGAAAACGGCCATGCGTGGTGAGCGGACCGAACGCAGGATCGTGCGACGCGCAAGCGTGGCGGATAGTGTCCATGTACAAAAAGCCCTGAGTGACAAACGTGCTGACAACGTGCCGCGCGTGAACCTTTTTGGGGGATCGCGCCCCGTGGCGGACCCGCGGCGCACCGCGATTGTGCGAATTAGCGGGTTTGATCGCCGACAGTTCGGTTTCGAATTGTGTGCAATTTACACGCCATATCGTCTACGTTCAATAGAGGTGATGGTTCGCAATAAAGTTATCGATATGCGAACAAAGTGGCATATGTCTTGCATTCGGGGTCTCGCAGAGATCTTGCCTCCGCCGCTGATTGCGCCTGATTGCCGCTCGCCGGCGCTCTTATTGAGGAAATGCCCTGCATGAGCTCGTACTTATGAGTCAGCCCACTTCAGCCGTGCTTAAGACCGAGCCCGCCGATATCGAACTGGTGCATGTATCGAAGCAATATGGCGATTCGCTCGCCGTCGATTCGATCGACTTGCGGATTCCCGGCGGCCAGTACTGCTGCCTGCTCGGGCCGTCGGGCTGCGGCAAGACGTCGACGTTGCGGATGATCGCGGGCCATGAGTCGATCAGCGACGGCGACATCCTCATCGGCCAGCGCAACGTCACGCGCGCGCAACCCGCCACGCGCGGCACCGCGATGGTCTTCCAGAGTTATGCGTTGTTCCCGCATCTGTCCGCGCTCGACAACGTCGCGTTCAGCCTGAAGATGCGCGGCGTAGCCAAGGATGTACGCCGCCAGCGGGCGGGTGAACTGCTGGAACTTGTCGCGATGAGCGCCTATGCCGAACGCAAGCCGTCGCAACTGTCGGGTGGCCAGCAGCAGCGTGTCGCACTCGCCCGCGCGCTGCTCAATGAGCCGCGCTGCCTGCTGCTCGACGAACCCTTGTCCGCACTCGACCCGTTCCTGCGCGTGCAGATGCGTGCCGAACTCAAGCGCTGGCAGAAGGAGCTGGGCATCACGTTCGTGCATGTAACGCACTCGCAGGAAGAGGCGCTGGCGCTTGCGGATATGGTTGTTGTGATGAGCCACGGGCGCATTGAGCAAAGCGGTTCGCCCTACGAAGTATTCAACCGGCCGCGCACGGAATTCGTCGCGCGTTTCCTCGGCGGACATAACGTGCTCGGCGCCAACGGCCGCGCGTTTACCGTACGCGCCGATCATCTGCGGATTGCACCGCACGGGTTCACGCCGGTCCAGTCACCCGCGAGCGAAACCGGCTTCAGCCGTATCGGCGGGATCCCTTGCACGGTCCGCGAAACCGAATATCAGGGTACCCATTTGCGCATGACGCTCGCCCCGCTCGACGGTTCACCCGACCTAGTTTCACTGCTCCCCGATAACGAATACGACCCGCAGCGCCTGGGACCCGATGCGCGTGTCGTGGTCTGGTGGAACGAGCAGGACGCCCATGCGTTGGCCGCATAAGAGACCGCTTTGCGTTGTACGTTGCAGCAAACGACAATTTCAACCAAGGGAGAGTGCCATGACCGAGCGTTACGAACACCCGTCCGAACCGACCACGAGCGAGACGCCTGCAAGTGCCGCCACGACGGAAACCAGGGGTATGTCGCGCCGCACCTTGCTCAAAGGCGCGGTAGCCGCGGCGGGAATTGCCGGGTTTCCGTACGTGCATGCGCAGGAAAAGATCACGCTTCGCTACCTTGGCACGGCGGTGAACCAGAGTTCGGACATCGCGAAAAAATTCCAGGAAGATACCGGCATCCAGATCCAGTACATCCCGGTGACCACCGACGACGTCGCCAAGCGGATCATCACGCAGCCGAATTCATTCGATATTGTCGACACCGAATACTTCTCGCTGAAGAAGCTGATCCCCGCCGGCACGCTGGCCGGCATGGACGTAAAAAAGATCAAGCTCGCCGACAAGATCACGCCGGTGCTTACCCGTGGCGAGGTCGACGGCAAGAAGATCGGCGACCAGGGTACGGCGCCGAAGAAGGTAATGTTCCTGACGGGTGCGCGCTCGACTGAGTTCTCCGCGACGCCCACCGAATGGATGACGCTGATTCCCACCACCTACAACGCCGATACGCTCGGCATCCGTCCCGACCTGATCAAGCGCCCGATCACTAGCTGGGCCGAGTTGCTTAACCCCGAATTCAAGGGACGTGCCGCACTCCTGAACATTCCCGCGATCGGCATCATGGATTCGGCCATGGCAATCGAGGCAATGGGTCATGTCAAGTACGGCGACAAGGGCAACATGACCAAGGCCGAGATCGACCAGACGATCAAGATCCTGATCGAGGCGAAGCGCGCCGGCCAGTTTCGCGCGTTCTGGAAGGACTTCAACGAGAGCGTGAACCTGATGGCGTCCGGCGAGGTCGTGATCCAGTCGATGTGGTCGCCCGCCGTCACGAAGGTACGCACGATGGGAATTGCGTGCAAGTTCCAGCCACTGAAGGAGGGGTATCGCTCGTGGGCATCGGGCTTCGGGCTGCCGCGCTCATTGCAGGGCCGCAAGCTCGACGCAGCCTACGAGTTCATCAACTGGTTCCAGGACGGCTGGGCCGGGGCATACCTCATGCGCCAAGGCTATTACGCCGGTGTGCTCGAGACCGCCAAGACCCACATGCAGCCGTATGAATGGGACTACTGGATCGAAGGCAAGCCGGCCGCGCAGGACATCAAGGCGCCCGACGGCCAGTTGCTCGAAAAGGTCGGCACGGTGCGCGACGGCGGTTCGTACAACCAGCGCATGGGGGCAATCGCGTGCTGGAACGCGGTGATGGACGAGAACATCTACATGGTCCAGAAGTGGAACGAGTTCATCGCGGCTTAATGTGATTTAGCGCCAAGGCCGGCGTGCATGTCGCGTACTTCATGCACGCCGGCCACCTCTGTTTATCCAATAGGTAAAACCGCGATGGCATCGATCGAGCTTCCCATCCAGCCGCTGGAGGCGACCGTCAAGCACCGGCGTGCGGCCGCGTGGCTCCAGGCGACGCCGCTCGCGTTGACCTTCGTCCTGTTCTTTCTCGTGCCGCTGGTTATCACGCTGATCGTGAGTTTCTGGGACTTCAACGAATACCAGATCATCCCCGCGTTCACGTTCAAGAACTATGCGGCGATCTTCGATGGCTGTTCTTCAATGACCGATGTCTGCGTGACCTTCAAGACCTACTGGTCGACGATAAAATTCTGCGCGATCGTCTGGGCGGTGACGCTCGTGATCGGTTTTACGATCGCCTACTTCCTGTCGTTTCATGTCCGTTCATCAGGTATGCAGACGGTTTTATTCCTCGTTTGCACCATTCCGTTCTGGACCTCGAACGTGATCCGGATGATCTCGTGGATACCGCTGCTCGGCCGCAACGGGCTCGTGAACCAGGCGCTGCTTTCATCGCATATGATCGACAAGCCGCTCGAATGGCTGCTCTATTCGAACTTCTCGGTCGTGCTCGCCTTCGTGCATCTCTATACGTTCTTCATGATCGTGCCGATCTTCAACGCCATGATGCGTATAGACCGGTCGCTGCTCGAAGCCGCGCGCGACGCGGGCGCGAGCGGCTGGCAAGTGATCCGCGAAGTAGTGTTGCCGTTGTCGAAGACGGGGATTGTGATCGGCTCGATCTTTGTTATCACCATCGTCATGGGCGATTTCCTGACGGTCGGCGTGATGGGTGGGCAGCAGATTGCGTCGGTCGGCAAGATCATTCAGGTGCAGACCGGCTACCTCCAGTTTCCTGCCGCCGCGGCCAACGCGATCATCCTGCTGGCCGTCGTGCTGATGATTGTCTGGGCGCTGACGCGGGTAGTCGATATCCGCAAGGAGCTTTGACATGGCCGCGACTCGTCTGAATCTGAAACACCGCGAGCGGCGTCCCGCCAGTTTCTACTGGCTCGCGCTGGTGTTCGGGCTGTTCGTGCTGTTCCTCTACGGCCCGATCATTACTATCTTCATCCTGTCGTTCCAGGGACCGGAAGGCGGTCTCACGTTCCCCATGCGCGGTGTTTCGCTGCACTGGTTCGCAGTATTGCGTCAAGGCGTGGGCGACATCGACATCTGGGCCGCGTTCGGACGCTCGGTGCGTCTTGCCGCAGTCGTCACGGTGTTGACGGTGCTGTTCTCGGTCGCGGCAGGGCTCGCGTTTCGCAAGCGTTTTCGCGGCGACACGGCCGTGTTCTATGTGTCCGTCGCGAGCCTGATCATGCCGTCGATCATCGTGTCGCTGGGAATCGGGCTCACGTTCCGGCTGCTCGATAACGGCGTCAAGTATCTTGCCGGCGCGTGGGGCCATCAATCATTCGTCGACAACTACACCACGTCGATGGGCCTTTATACCTCGGCGCTCGGCGCACATTTGACGTGGACGCTGCCCTTCGGATTACTCGTGATGTTTGCTGTTTTCAATCGCTTCAACCCGGCGTATGAAGAGGCGGCCCGCGACCTTGGCGCGTCGCCCTGGCAGAGCTTTCGCCATGTAGTGTTGCCGATCATCGGGCCGTCGGTGATTGGGGTCGGGATGTTCGGCTTCACGTTGTCGTGGGATGAGATCGCGCGCACGTCGCAGGCTATCGGCGACCAGAACACGCTGCCGCTGGAGCTTCAGGGACTCACGACTTCCGTCACCACGCCCGTGATCTACGCGCTCGGCACGATGACCACGATGCTGTCGCTGACGGTGATGGTGGTGGGGCTTCTGACGGTTCAGTGGCTGAGCCGCCGACGGTCGAGGGCGCTCGCAGGCTGACCGTCGAAAGCTCCGTTGCAGATCACGCCGCCGATAACGACCGCTCCAGCGCGGCCACGCCGGCGGGAAGATCCACTGGCACGCCGAGGTCGATCATCGTCCGGCCGAGCGCATGGATGGTCCTGAAGAGATGATGCTCGCGGCATTGCTCGCCCATCTGACCGATCCGTACAATGGGTGCGCCGAACGAGCCTGCAATCTCGACATGGTGATGGCGCGAGATATGGGCGCACACATCGGAACCGCTGACGCCCTGCGGCAACGCGATACCCACGACCGAATTCAGCCGGCTCGGCTTCGGAACATAGAGCTTCAGCGCCAACGCTTCAACGCCCGCTTGCAGCGCGTTCGAACATCGCAGATGGCGCGCGAACCGGCGCTCGAGCGTCTCGGCGCAAACCAGCCGCAGCGCCTCATGGAGCGCGAGCACGCCCGACACTGGCGCCGTGTAATGGTAGGACGCGTTGTGCCAGAAGTTCGTTGCCAGCGCCGCGTCGAGGCACCAATGCGTGGGTGGGACGGGACGCGACATGATGCGTTGCCAAGCCGTTTCGGAGAACGCGAGCAGCGAGACGCCCGGGATCGATGACAACCCTTTCTGGCCCCCGGTGATCACGGCGTCGATACCCCATGCGTCCATCGGCAGCGGCATGGTGCTCAGCGTGCAGACCGCGTCGACAATCACCAGCGCGCCGGCGGCGCGGGCGACCGAGGCGATCGATTCGAGGCTGCGATTCCAGACGGTGTTGGACGTCTCGCCATGTACGATCGTCACGATCTCCGGACGAAACCGGTCGATAGCGTCCGCCGCTTGCTGCGTGTCCGCCGCGGTGCCGTCGACCACGTTCAGCGTTTCCACTTCAGCGCCGGTTCGCCTTGCCATCTCCGCCATGCGTTCGCTGAAGAAGCCGTTGCAGATGCAGAGCACGCGCGAGCCTTTCCACGCGAGATTCGTGATCGCCATTTCCATGGCAGCCGATCCCGGTCCCGCCACGCCCATCACCCATTTCGATTCGGTCTGGAACACATAGCGGGCCATTGTCTTGACCTGGCCGATAACCGCGGCCATGGTCGAGCCAAGATGGTTGATCACGACGCCGTTGGCTTTCGCCACGGCGTCGGGGATGGGTACGGGGCCGGCGCCCATCATCAGCAGAGGTTCTTCGGGAAGAATTGAAGAGAGCGGCAGGACCGTTGGACACGCGATGCTGAACGTATCCGGCGTGCCGGAATCTGCGGAAAGGGGGTATCGGTCGTTCATCAGGTTTCGTTTAATAAAGGCGTTATCGGATGGCTAAGCGGCGGGCCGCGGCCGCGATCCGTTCACATTGCCCGCGTCCTGCGCTGGCCGAAGCGGATCAGCAACCAGTAGAAAGCGAATCGCCGAGTGGGTGAGAATACCGGCGCCGAGGCCAAAACGAAACGGCTATTCGGCTCGGATGTGCTGATCCAGACCTTCGAACGCGGCGCAAGCTCAAGCGTTTCGCCTTCCCGCAGCCACCAGTCTTCCGACTCGCCTTCAATGGTCAGCCACACCGTACCCCGGCAAACCGTCAGGGTATGAGGCCGATCGATGAGCCAGCAGGCTGGCGCATCATGGGGTTCCTGCTCCAAGGTCCGGATTTCACGCATGTCCCTCTCCCATCACGGCCGCTCACAGAGAGACGGCCTCTTGACTGCATTATTTATTTAAACTCCAATCTTAGGAATGTACAGTCGCGAACAGTTGTGCCGTACTGTTCAGTGATTTTCCCTGCACACTTGAAGAGATCACGCACGCGATGAACCTCGTCATCGATCCGCATAATGGCGTTCCCATGACCGATCAGCTTGTGACCGGCATTTCGGGCCTGATCCGCTCGCGGCAGCTTTTGGCTGGTGTGAAGCTACCGTCTATCCGTGCCCTCGCGGCTACCCAGCAGATCAGCCGCTTTCCGGTTATCGAGGCATATGACCGGCTTTCGTCACTGGGGTTGATTGTGCCGAAGCATGGTTCGGGCTTCTATGTGGCGAATCACGTGGGGGGCGAGAGCGGCGCGTCGGGCGGTTCGGACCCTCGTCTTGCCGAGGAAGAATCGCATCAGATCCTGCAGCAGTTCAACTATCCCGGCGAGACCTTGAAGCTGAGCAGCGGCTTCGTGCCTGAAGCGTGGCGAGACATCGAGGGCATTGCCCAGACCGTGCGTCAGGTCATGCGGATGGACCCGAGCTGCGTGATCGACTACGCCATGCCGCATGGCGATGCGAACCTGAGGCACCAGATCCAGATGCGTCTCTCGATAGTCGGCATTGAGGCGGACATCTCGAACGTCATTGTTACGAGCGGTGCGAGCCAGGCGCTCGATCTGATTGTCCGCTTCATGCTGAAGCCGGGCGATACCGTCTTCGTTGAAGACCCTGGCTATTACAACTTGTTCGGACTGCTCAAGCTGCAGGGCGTCAGGATTGTCGGCGTTCCGCGTCTGGCGAGCGGGCCGGACGTTGATGTTGCCGAGCATTTGCTCAAGACCATCAAGCCGAAACTGTTCTTCATCAATACTGTGTTTCATAACCCGACCGCGACGAATGTCGCACCACAAGTTGCGTTCAAGTTGCTGCAACTCGCGCAGCAGCACGACTTCATGATCGTGGAAGATGACATCTATGCAGACTTCCAGGCAACACCGACTCAACGGCTTGCATCGCTGGATCAGCTCGATCATGTGATTTACGTGGGCGGGTTGTCGAAGACGTTGTCGTCGTCGTTGCGGATCGGTTATCTGGCGGCCAAGCGCGAGCTGATCAAGGATCTGGTCGATGTGAAGGTGCTCACCAGTCTGGGCGGTTCGCGCTTTAGCGAGTGCGTGGTGGCGGCGTTGCTTGAGCGCGGCACGTACCGCAAGTATCTCGAGCGTTTGCGGCGGCGCATTCACGACACACTGTCAACGGCTGTTCAGCGTCTTGAGGAGAACGGCTGGGAAGTTTTCGATGAACCGAGCGGCGGCAATTTTGTGTGGACGCGTGTGCCCGGAATAGAGGACTCGATGGTCCTGGTCGAGCACGCGTTGAAATTTGGTATCACGCTTGCGCCGGGGAGCTACTACCGTCCGAATGGTGAGGTGTCGGCGTGGGTGCGGATCAATACGGCTCATACCGACGATGCGCGTGCGATCCGGTTTTTTGAGTTTATGGGGGGAGGTTGATGTTCGCTCGCGCCGGTGGACGGGGGTTTTTAGGTTCTGGGGTTAGCGGTTCTGGGGCTATGGCGGGGGGGATTTTGGGGTTAGTGGTCGGGGTCAC
>NZ_JAAVUQ010000043.1 GCF_018449515.1 Caballeronia sp. dw_19
GGAACCTAACAACCCCGCAACATCCCCCGCCCACCAAACCCCCAAAAAACCGTCCACCGGTGCGAACGCTCAATAAACCGTTGATTCGGTCACAATCGCCCCGAGTGGCAAATCAAACTCCCCCCTCGGCAGGGCATCACACTTCGCGGATTCAAAAGCCACCCCAATCGTAGCCGGCGCCAGGCGCCCCGGCCAATTCGCCAACGTCCGATCGTAATACCCACCCCCATATCCCAGCCGATATCGATCGGCATCGAAACCCACACAAGGAATAACGAGCAAGTCCGGCACCACCACCCGCTCCTCGGCCGGCACAGGAATACCATACCGCCCCTTCTTCATCGCCGCGTTCGGCTGCCAGGCATGAAAAATCAGCGGCGCCCTCGGCGCAACCACCACCGGCAATGCCGCCCTCCGCGATGCATTCAGCGCCAGCCAGACAGTCAGCACATCACGCGCATCGAACTCCCCGGCAACCGGCCAATAAAAGCCAATGCACGATGCATTGGAAAAGCGTGCGACCGCTTCCATCAAACGCCGAGCCAACGCTTCACCACGTGCACCCTGATCGGCCCGAACGCCTTGCGCCTCGCGGGTTGCAAGCAGGTTCGAACGCAGCGCGCTTTTGGTTTCCAGCAGAGGGTTGCGTGCTATGCTTTGCATCACTTCGCGCTCCAGAAATAACGATGTCAAAACGTCTCAAACGAGTATATCTCGCTGCCGCAACCGCGCTCGCCGCGATCACGCTGATCGGATGCGGTACCGCCTCCGCCGTGCGCCCGACAGCAGCTGATTATTCGCTCTCGCCCGACGACCGCACCTTCATCCAGTTGCGCGAAGCCGCGCGCTCGAATGACGCCGGCCGTGCCATGCAACTCGCCGCGCAAATTCCGAATTATCCGGCGCCGGGTTATGTCGATTACTTCACCATCAAGCCGCAACTCTTCGACTCGCAAGGACACGCGCGCGTCGACGCACCGGACGAACCGGTCCTCGCGTTCCTGCAGCGCTACGACGGCCAGGCTATCGCCGACCGCATGCGTAACGACTATCTGAACGTGCTCGGCGCGCGCCACGACTGGCGCAATTTCCTCGACCAATACTCGCGCTTCGTCCTGAACGACGACACGCAAGTGAAATGCTACGCGCTCGAAGCACGCGCGTCGCGCGGAGAAAATGTGTCGGACGCCGCGCGCGCTCTGCTCGTCGATCCTAAATGGTATGGCGATGGCTGCGTCGACCTGATCAACGCACTGGCCGTCTCGCAGCAATTCACCGCGGATGACGTCTGGCAGCAAATCCGCCTCGCCTACGAACAGAACTACACGAACACCGGCAGCCGCATCGCGGACGCGCTTGGCCAGGTACGCCCGGATCAAAGCGTCTTCGACACCGCCGCCAGCACCCCGCCGCTGTATCTCGCACGCGGCGTAGGTCGAGACACATCGTCGCATCAACTGGCGCTCGTCGCCATCACCCGCATGGCACGCAACGATCCGGCCATGGCCGCTGCATCGTTCAGTTCGGTCGCGCCGGCGTTGACGCCGTCGGAACGCGCTGTCGGCTGGGGCACGATCGCGTATCAGGCTGCATTGAAGCGGATGCCGAGCGCGGTGGACTGGTATCGGCTCTCGGTGAATGCACCGTTGTCGAATCCTGCCTATGAATGGCGCACGCGCAGCGCGTTGCTCGCCGGCGACTGGACCATGGTGCGCTGGTCGATCGAACAAATGCCGCCCACGCTGCGCAACCAGCCCGCGTGGATCTACTGGCACGCACGCTCACTGAAGCAAGCCGGCGACACCGCCACGGCCAACCAGGAATTCACGAGCATCGCGGATCAGTTCAACTTCTACGGCCAGTTGGCGTCTGAAGAACTCGGCCAGAAGATCACCGTGCCGCCGCGCACGGAAGTGAGCGACGCCGAAATCGCCCAGGCTGCATCGGTGCCGGGTTTTGCGCTGTCGCAGAAGTTTTACGCCATGAACCTGCGGCTCGAAGGCAACCGCGAATGGAACTGGCCGCTGCGGACCATGACGGACCGGCAATTGATCGCCACGGCTCTGTACGCCAAGCGGATCGAATTGTTCGACCGCGCGGTAAACACGGCCGACAAAACCAAGACCGAACACGATTTCTCGTTGCGGTATCTGTCGCCGTATCGTGATGTGGTCGAGCGTGAGTCGAAAAACACCGGGCTCGATGTCGAATGGGCGTATGGCCTGATTCGCCAGGAATCGCGGTTCATCATCAACGCGAAGTCGGAAGTGGGCGCGGGCGGCCTGATGCAGTTGATGCCCGGCACCGCGCAACTCGTGGCGAAGAAAATCGGCATGGGACCGGTATCGCGTGAACAGATGAATGACCTCGACACCAACATCCTGCTCGGCACGAATTATCTGGCCATGGTCTACAACCAGTTCGACGATTCCGCCGTCCTCGCAACCGCCGGTTACAACGCCGGCCCGGGACGCCCGACGCAGTGGCGTTCCACGCTCAGCGCACCGGTAGAGGGCGCGATTTTTGCTGAAACTATTCCGTTCACCGAAACCCGCGACTACGTCAAGAACGTGCTGTCGAACACCGTGTATTACGCGGCGCTGTTCGAAGGCCGTCCGCAATCGCTGAAAGCGCGGCTCGGTTATATCGCGCCGTAAGCGGCCTGCAACAAGACTCGCCGCGCGTTTCGCTTTTCCGGTCGATACGGTTAATCGAAAGTCACGCGCGGCGGCGTCGCCCTGACGCTTTCGCGGACCGCCACTTACAGAGGCGAACATGCGGCATCAAACCATTGCGTTGATCGGCGGATCGGGGTTTATCGGCAGTCATCTGGTGAACGCGCTTGTCGAGCTTGGCAAAAACGTGCGCATTGCCACGCGGCGTCGCGAGAACGCGGCGCATCTGACGTTGCTGCCCGTGGATGTGATCGAAACCAATGTCTTCGATTCCGTCCAGCTCGCCGCCTTCGTCTCCCAAGCCGACGCAGTGATCAATCTGGTCGGCATTCTGCAAGGCAAGCGCGGCGATCCTTATGGTCCGCAATTCGCCAAGGCGCATGTCGAGTTGCCGAACAGGATTGTGGCCGCGTGTCAGGCAAAAGGCGTGCGGCGCTTGATCCACATGAGCGCGCTTGGCGCGGATCCGAAAGGGCCGAGCATGTATCTGCGCTCTAAGGGTGACGGCGAAAAGGCCGTGCGCGAATCGAATCTGGCGACCACGATTTTTCGTCCATCCGTGGTGTTCGGGCCTGAAGACAACTTCCTGAATCAGTTCGCATTTCTCGAACGGATTTTTCCGGTGATTCCGCTGGCGTGTTCGCAAGCGAAGATCCAGCCGGTTTTTGTCGGTGACGTTGCCAAAGCCTTCGCCAACGTGCTCGATCTCGATGCCTCCAGTGGCCGCGTTTATGAACTCGCCGGACCGACGGTGTACACGCTGGAAGAACTGGTCAGGTTCAGCGGCGCGGCAATTGGCAAAAACGCGAAGATCATCCGCTTGCCGGATATCCTCGGCCGCCTCCAGGCGATTTCGCTTGAACTCGCGCCCGGCGAACCCATGATGTCGCGCGATAATCTCGATTCCATGAAAACGCCTGCGGTGGCAAGCGGTCCGATGGCGCCGGAACTCGGCATTGAAGAACCGGCGAGCATTGAAGCAATCGCGCCCATGTACCTCACGGGATCATCGTCGCGTTCGCGCTTCAATACATTCCGTGCGTCGGCCGGGCGTTGATTTTTGCTAGTTATTCAACTTTAGATATCTGCGATGAAACTCGTTATTGGTGACAAGAATGTGTCGTCATGGTCCATGCGGCCGTGGCTCGTGCTCAAGCACTTCGGCATTCCTTTCGAGGAGACGATGATCCGCCTCGCGCGGCCGGATTCCTCCGCGAATATCCTCGCGCATTCGCCGTCGGGAAAAGTGCCTTGCCTCGTGACCGATGCCGGCGACGCCGTATGGGAATCGGTCGCGATCATGGAAACGCTGGCCGAGTTGTTCCCGCAGCACGCGTTGTGGCCGCGGGACAGCGCCGCGCGGGCGCACGCTCGCAGCATCAGCGCGGAAATGCACGCGGGTTTCGCTGATCTGCGCGAACAGATGTCGATGAATATCCGGCACCAGGCCTTCGGCCAGCAACTCACGGCGGGCGCGTTGGCGAATGTGAAACGGATCGACCTGATCTGGCGCAATTGCCTCGACGCGCACGGTGGCCCGTTCCTGTTCGGCCACGAATTCGGTATTGCCGACGCGATGTTCGCGCCGGTCGTCATGCGTTTCAATTCCTACGCGCCCAAGCTGAGCGAAACGGCGCTCGCTTACGCCGCCCGCATCACGGCATTGCCTGCTGTTGCAGAGTGGATTGAAGGCGCACGGAACGAGCGATGAACATTTACGCCGTGGGCGGCGCGATCCGCGATGACATGCTCGGCCTGCCGGTTCAGGACCGCGATTATGTCGTGGTCGGAGCCACGCCCGAGCAGATGACGGCGCAAGGTTTCAAGCCGGTCGGCAAGGATTTCCCCGTGTTTTTACATCCGCAAACGCATGAGGAATATGCGCTCGCGCGGACCGAGCGCAAGACATCGGCGGGATATCACGGCTTTCAGTTTTTCTACGCGCCCGACGTTACGCTAGAAGAAGATCTCGCGCGCCGCGATCTGACCGTCAACGCAATGGCGCGCGAAGTGCGCCCGGATGGCGAGCTGACCGGACCGGTGATCGATCCGTTCAATGGCCGCGCTGATCTGGAAGCGCGTGTGTTCCGGCATGTGGGTGAAGCGTTTATTGAAGATCCGGTGCGGATTCTGCGCATCGCGCGGTTTGCGGCGCGTTTCGCGGATTTCACTATCGCTGACGAAACGCTCGCGCTGATGAAACGCATGGTCGCCGACGGCGAAGTCGATGCGCTCGTGCCCGAGCGCGTGTGGCAGGAAGTGTCGCGCGGCTTGATGGAGAAAACGCCGTCGCGGATGTTCGAGGTGCTGCGCGAATGCGGCGCGCTCGCGCGGATCCTGCCCGAGGTGGATTCGCTGTGGGGCGTGCCGCAACGTGCCGACTATCACCCGGAAGTCGATACCGGCGTGCACGTGATGATGGTCCTGGATTACGCGGCGGCGCACGGTTATACATTGCCGGTGCGCTTCGCCGCGCTGACCCATGATCTCGGCAAGGCGACCACGCCCGACGATATCCTGCCGCGTCATATCGGCCATGAAGGGCGTAGCGTCGATCTGCTGAAGCCGTTGTGCGAGCGTTTGCGCGTGCCGAACGAATGTCGCGATCTCGCGTTGCTGGTGGCGCGTGAGCACGGCAATATTCATCGGGTGATGGAGTTTGGGGCGGCGGCGCTGGTGCGGTTGTTCGAGCGTTGCGACGCGCTGCGCAAGCCTGCGCGGTTTGCTGAAGCACTACAAGCCTGTGTCTCCGATGCCCGCGGCCGGCTTGGTTTGAGCCAGCAACCGTATCCGCAGGCCGAGCGTTTGCGCGACGCGTTGGTGGCGGCGCGTGCGGTCGATGCCGGCGCCGTCGCGCAGCAGTACGCGAACGAGCCGGGGAAGATCAAGGACGCGGTTCACGCCGCGCGCGTGGCGGCGGTGGACGCGGTGCTTTAAAGCAGCTTCGCAGATCAAAGCGCCCGCGCCAGCAACGACAGCACGAGCGAAAGCAAAATGGTCGACATGAACGGGAACGGATATTCCCGTCCGAAAAGCCGCAGCGTGAAATCGCCGGGTAACTTGCCTATGCCGAGTTTCTTCATCCACGGCAAACACGCCGAGAGAATCGACAATGCAATGAACGTGGTGAGTACCCAGCGGATCATGATTTCATAAAGTATGTGAGCGGTCGCCGGACGAGAACGCGGCCAGCGTGTCGTCGATACCCCGCGAAAACGCGATCACCTTGAACAACTCGCCCATTTCCGCCTCCGATAACAACTTCTGAACCGCGTTCGCAGCGGGCAGAAAGCGCCGGGCGTCGGTGGGATCGAGGTCGGAAAGCGCGTCGGTAATACCGGCGTTCATCAGGAAACGCGCCTGCGACGTGAAGCCGAGCAGATCGGCGCCGGCCTCTGTACCAGCCTCCGCGATCCCCGAAAACTCCACGTGCGCCGTGATGTCCTGCAGGCCGGGATACAAAAACGGATCACCGTGCGACCGATGCCGGTAGTGGCACATGAGCGTGCCCTGAGCACGCTGGGCGTGATAAAACTCGCGCCTCGGAAAGCCGTAATCGATGAAAAACGCCGCGCCGCGCGTGAGCATCGTGCAGATGGTGCGCGTGAAAGCCAGCGCCGCTTCATGCGTTTCGCTCAGGTATTCGACGAACGGCTCGTCGTTGACTTCATCGATGGTGGCATCTATTTCGGCCAGCAGCGGATCGTCCAGCGCGGCTAGCAGGGGTTTGTCGTCGAATGCGAAACGGTTGTTCGTCCACGATACGCCGCGCTCATGCCACACGCCCAGTTTGCGCACGACCAGGCGCACAGGCATGGCGTCGAGCACTTCATTGCCAATCACCACGCCTTCAAAACGCTCCGGCAATACACTGAGCCATTGCACCTTCGATGCCAGTTCGGGCGCATCCGCTTCAATCGTCGCCCGCTGGCGTTCCTGCAATTCGCCGGATAAATCCACGATCGCGTAGTTGTCGAAGGGGATATCCAGCGCTTTCAAAGCGTTCAGCAGCCCGGCGGCGAGCTTGCCCGTGCCCGCGCCGAATTCCATCAAATTGCGCGTACCGCTGTCGCGTAAGGCTTGAGCGACCGGCCGCGCGAGCGTCGCCGAGAACAGCGGCGACATTTCCGGTGCGGTGACAAAGTCGCTGCCGTCGTCGCCGCGTTTGCCGAATTTCATCGAGCCGCCGCTGTAATAGCCGAGGCCGGGCGCGTAAAGGGCAAGTTGCATATACCGGCTAAACGGCAGCCAGCCGCCCGCCGACGCGATTTCCGCCCGGATGCGTGCTGTCAGCGCCTCGGACTGCGCGAGCGCGTCGGAGCCGGGAACAGGTAAACTGTCGGATTCGTGAGCTTTTGGATTCATTCCGGCATTGTAAATGAGCGTTTCTTCGTCCACTTCTCCAGATTCTTCCGCGCCGAAAGCCCGCGTGGTGCTGATCACCGGCGCGGCGAAGCGCATCGGCCGCGGCCTCGCGCTCGGTTTCGCTGCGCGCGGATGGGACGTCGCCGTGCATTTTGGCGGTTCTGAGGGACAGGCGCAGGAAGTCGTCCAGTCGATACGCGCCCTCGGCCGCCGCGCGGTCGCTCTGCATGCGGATCTCGGTGTGGAAAGCGACGTGGCGCGGCTGGTGCCGGCGTGTATCGACGCGTTGGGTGGTCTGCATTGCGTGGTGAACAACGCGTCGAGTTTTGTCGAAGATACCGCGCGCGATTTCAGCTACCCGCGCCTGCTCGAGATGATGGCGGTCAACGTTGGCGCGCCGTTGGCATTGGCGCGCGCGCTGTACGACGCCACGCCCGATGCCGCCGCCGACGATGAAACCCGGCGCGGCTGCGTCATCAACGTGCTCGACCAGAAGCTGTACAACATGAATCCCGATTACCTGTCGTACACGCTGACCAAGGCGGCGCTGGAAAACGCAACCGTCGCGCTGGCTCAGGCGCTTGCGCCGAAGTTGCGCGTGGTCGGGCTTGCCCCGGGCCTCACGCTACCTTCCGCCGACATGACGCAGGCCGAGTTCGAGGCCGCGCATCGGGTAACGCCGTTGGGGCGGGCTTCGCGGGTGGAGGATGTTGTCTCGGCGGCGTGTTATCTCGCCGACGCTTCAGGCGTGACGGGTACGACGCTGGTGGTGGATGGCGGGCAGCATCTCGTGCCGTCGCCACGCGACATCATGTTTTTGACCGCAGGCCGCAATCCGGGCGGCGGCGCTTAGTAAGTTAATCTCAGTCAGTCAATCTGAATCACCAGGACATCACCATGCTTGCCGCACTTTCGCATCCCCGGCTCGCCGATTGCCGGCGGCTTTTTCTGCGCAATTACGAAGTGCGCATCAACATTGGCGTGCACGATTTCGAAAAGCAGGGCGAGCAGCGCGTGGTGATCAACGTGGAATTGTTCGTGCCGCTGGCGTTATCGACGCCGACTGAGGACAAGCTGCGCGAAGTCGTCGATTACGATTTCATGCGCTCGACCATCGCCAAGCGCGTGGGCAAAGGGCATATCCACCTGCAGGAAACACTCTGCGATGACGTCGCTGCCGCTTTATTGGCGCATCCGAATGTGCGTGCCGTGGTGGTATCGACAGAAAAACCGGACGTTTATCCCGATTGCGATGCCGTGGGCGTCGAAGTCTTTCGCATCAAAGAGGTGACGGCATGAGTTCGCTAACGGAAACGGAAACGGAAGCGCCGGTGGTTCAGGAGTTGGCATCTGTCCCGACAATGCGCGAGCCAATGACCCGCCGCGAGCAGAAGCAGGCCTACGAGAACAACAAGTTGTTCAAGCGGCTGGCGCGTCAGGTGGGTGAGGCCGTCACCGACTACAAGATGATCGAAGACGGCGACAAGGTCATGGTCTGCCTGTCCGGCGGCAAGGATTCGTACGCGATGCTCGAACTCCTGATGCGGCTGCGCGAACGCGCGCCGATCAACTTCGACATCGTGGCCGTGAATCTCGACCAGAAGCAGCCGGGGTTTCCGGAGCATGTGCTGCCTGAGTATTTGAGCAAGCTGGATATCCCGTTTCATATCGAGAATCAGGATACGTACAGCATCGTCAAGCGGTTGGTGCCGGAAGGCAAGACGACGTGTTCGCTGTGTTCGAGATTGCGGCGCGGGATTTTGTATCGCGTGGCCGGTGAGCTTGGGGCGACGAAAATTGCGCTTGGGCATCATCGCGACGACATTCTGCAAACTCTGTTTTTGAATATGTTCTATGGTGGCAAGCTAAAAGGCATGCCGCCGAAACTGCAATCCGACGATGGCAAGAACATCGTGATCCGGCCGCTTGCTTACGCGAAGGAAAAAGATCTGGAGAAGTTCGCCGAGCTGCGCGAATTCCCGATCATTCCGTGCAATCTATGCGGTAGCCAGCCGAACCTGAAGCGCGCCGAAATGAAGGCACTGATCCGCGATTGGGAAAAGCGTTTCCCGGGCCGCGTGGAAAATATGTTCAACGCGCTGTCGAATGTCGTGCCTTCGCATTTGATGGATCACAAGCTGTTTGCGTTCGGCGGATTGCGCGCGACGGGCGTGGCGGACCCGGCCGGGGATATCGCGTTCGATGAAGACCCGTGTTCGACTGAAACACCATCGCAGATTATTTCGATTGTTCAATTCGACGATATTTGACATTCGGCGACGATATTTGACACCGGGCTACTAGCCCGCAGAAACGTTACTCAGCAAGGCTGCGCCGGGGTTTTCCGTCCGCCCGCGCGTGCTATATTGGCGGCTCCAAACACTTCCATGAAGCTGACGCCATGAACATTGTTATTTTGGCGGCAGGCACGGGCAAGCGCATGCGTTCCGCCTTGCCGAAAGTCCTTCATCCCCTGGCTGGCCGGCCGCTCCTTTCCCATGTGCTCGACGTTGCGCGTGCGCTCAAGCCCACGCGGCTTGTCGTCGTGATCGGACACGGGGCGGAACAGGTTCAAAAGGCAGTCGGCGCACCCGATGTCCAGTTCGCCGTGCAGGACCAGCAACTGGGCACCGGCCACGCGGTTCAGCAAGCGCTGCCGCTGCTCGACCTTTCCGTGCCAACGCTCATTCTTTACGGCGATGTGCCGCTCACCCGCGTCAGCACGCTGCAACGCCTGGCCGATACCGCCGCCAACGGCCGCTACGGCGTCCTGACCGTCACGCTGGACGATCCGACCGGGTACGGCCGCATCGTGCGCGATCCGACGGGCGCCGTGCAGTGCATTGTCGAGCAGAAAGACGCCAATGCCGGGCAGTTGACGATTGCCGAGATCAACACGGGCATTGTCATTACGCCGACCGCGCAGTTGGGCGAATGGCTGGCATCGCTAAAAAACGACAACGTGCAGGGCGAGTTTTATCTCACCGATGTCGTCGAGCGCGCGCTCGAAGCCGGCATTGAAGTGGTTACATCGCAACCGGACGAAGAGTGGGAAACGCTCGGCGTGAACAGCAAGCAGCAACTCGCCGAACTCGAACGGATTCATCAAGGCAATGTCGCCGAGGCGCTGCTGACCGCCGGCGTCACGCTGCTGGACCCCGCGCGCATTGATGTGCGCGGCACGCTGACCTGCGGACGGGATGTTTCCATCGACGTGAATTGCGTCTTCGAAGGCGACGTCACGCTGGCGGATAACGTGACCGTCGGCCCGAATTGCGTGATTCGCAACGCGTCAATTGGCACGGGGACGCGGATTGATGCATTCACGCACATTGAGGGCGGCACGACCGGCGCGAATGTCGTGCTGGGGCCGTATGCGCGCTTGCGGCCGGGCGCGGTGCTCGGTGACGAAGCGCACGTGGGCAACTTCGTCGAAGTGAAAAACGCGGTGTTCGGGCGTGGGTCGAAGGCGAACCATTTGAGCTATATCGGCGACTCGGATATTGGGGCGCGAGTGAATATCGGTGCGGGCACGATCACGTGCAACTACGACGGCGCGAACAAATTCCGCACGGTGATCGAGGACGATGTGTTTGTGGGCTCGGACACGCAATTCGTTGCGCCGGTGCGAGTGGGGCGTGGTGCTTCCATCGCGGCTGGGACGACGGTCTGGAAGGATGTCGCGGAAGATCAGCTCGTGCTGAACGAAAAAACTCAGGTCAGTAAGAGCGGTTACGTACGGCCGACAAAAAAGAAAGCTTGAACAATACGGACGGCTCTGTCATGTGCTTGAGCGCGCGCCCTGGCGGCGAGCGCCGGGCGTTTTCGAGCGATTCAAAAACAATCTGAAAAGGACAACGCCATGTGCGGAATTGTCGGCGCGGTTGCGCAACGTAACATCGTATCGGTGCTGGTCGAAGGTCTGCGGCGGCTTGAATATCGCGGCTACGACTCTTGCGGTGTAGCCGTGATTGCCGATGGCGAACCGAAGCGCGCGCGCAGCGTTGCGCGCGTGGCCGATCTCGCCGATCAGGTTCGCGATACGCATCTGGAAGGCGTAACTGGCATTGCGCACACGCGTTGGGCGACCCACGGCGCGCCCGTCACGGACAACGCACATCCCATCTTTTCGCGTAACGAACTGGCGCTGGTGCATAACGGGATCATCGAGAATTACGAGACCTTGCGGACCATGCTGCGCGGGAAGGGCTACGAGTTCGTCTCGCAGACCGATACCGAGGTCATCGCGCATTTGATCCACAGCATGTATCGCGGCGATCTGTTTCAGACCGTGCGCGACGCCGTGAAGGAATTGCATGGCGCGTACGCCATTGCCGTGATCCACAAGGATCAGCCGCATACGGTTGTCGGCGCGCGGCAGGGGTCGCCGCTGGTTGTAGGCGTGGGCGACGGCGAGAACTTCCTGGCCTCCGATGCGCTCGCGCTCGCCGGCAGCACGGATCGTTTTGCGTTCCTCGATGAAGGCGATGTGGTCGAGATCACGCTGGATGGCGTGAAGATTGTCGATCGCGATGGAATGCCGGCCGAGCGCGAAGTGCGCGTGGTCGCGGCGTATGGCGGCGCGGTTGAGCTTGGGCCGTATCGGCATTTCATGCAGAAGGAAATCTTCGAGCAACCGCGCGCGATCACCGACACCATTCCTCAAACCGATCGGTTCGCAGCAGAGTTGTTCGGGGCGGACGCGGCAGAGGTTTTCGCCGATATCGACAGTGTGCTTATTCTTGCGTGCGGCACGAGTTCGTATGCGGGCATGACGGCGAAGTACTGGCTTGAATCGGTTGCGAAGATTCCGACGCAAGTGGAGATTGCGAGTGAGTACCGGTATCGCGAATCGGTGCCGAATCCGCGGGCTTTGGTGGTGGTGATTTCGCAGTCGGGCGAGACCGCCGATACGCTGGCCGCTTTGAAGCATGCGCAGGCGCTGGGGCATAAACATACGCTGGCAGTTTGCAATGTGGCTTCCAGCGCGATGGTCCGGCTGACGAAGCTCGCGTTTCTCACGCATGCGGGGACCGAGATTGGGGTAGCTTCGACTAAAGCGTTTACTACGCAGTTGGTCGGGATGTTTGTGCTGGCTGTCACGCTTGGGACGTTGCGTGGGCATGTGAGTGAGAAGCAGGAAACCGATTATCTGACGCAGTTGCGGCATTTGCCGGCGGCGCTGAATAGCGTGCTGGCGCTGGAGCCGCAGATTATTGCGTGGTCGGAGGAGTTTTCACGCAAGGAGAATGCGTTGTTCCTCGGGCGTGGACTGCATTATCCGATCGCGCTTGAAGGCGCGTTGAAGCTTAAGGAGATTTCGTATATTCATGCGGAAGCTTATCCGGCTGGGGAATTGAAGCATGGGCCTTTGGCGCTGGTGACTGAGGCTATGCCGGTGGTGACGGTGGCGCCTAATGACACGCTTCTGGAGAAGTTGAAGTCGAATATGCAAGAGGTCAGGGCGCGAGGCGGCGAGTTGTATGTTTTCGCCGATTCCGATACGCGGATCGTTAGCGAGGATGGGATTCACGTTATAAGGATGCCTGAGCATTATGGGCTGCTTTCACCCATTCTTCATGTCGTGCCGCTGCAGTTGCTGGCTTATCACACGGCTTGTGCCAGAGGGACAGATGTGGATAAGCCCAGGAATTTGGCGAAGAGCGTGACTGTGGAGTGAGGGGGGATGTTTCGCAGACCAAGCTCGGATACGTCGTTGCCAACTGTAATCATCGCGCAGCATTCCAGATAACCGAGCACTGCGAGCGACATCAGTGCTGCGTCCACCAACATTCCATCGTCACCCGTTCGTTTGTGCGAAGGTTTAGTCGCCGCTACGGCAATGACCGGACAACGATAGGGCTTGAAGTCGCAAACGAGGCATGCGGACCGAAGACCATCGGTTTCTTCAATTGCAACCCCGGCGAGCGACCGGACTGAACCCCGTGCCATACTTGCGGCTCCTCTCGCCCCTATGTCAACGACCGTGATGATTGCCTCTTCCGCGTCCATCGGCTTTAACTTCAACCCCCTCGACCGCCGCTCCGACAAGCGGGACGACCACGCCTTCTTCGAGCACCTACGCGGCGACCCGGCCGCGCGCTTTCTTGTCTTCGACGGCGACGTCCCCTTGCTCAAGCGAGGCAGCGGGCATGACCCTTGGTTCGTCGCCAGCGAGACCGCTGCCTTCGGCCAGCCGCTTCATAGCATCTTCCTCGGGGAAGACACCGACGGCAGCGGACGCTTTGCGCTCGGCTTCGCATTCAACCCTGCCCCGGAGGACCCATCGCCAGGCACCGGCTATGACCGCATCGATCTTCGCTCGCTCGCGCTGCAAGACCTCGTCGCTGCGGGCGTGCTCGGAATACTGGCCGAGGCGAAGTCGATGCTCGACTGGCATCGCCGCCACTCCTTCTGCGCAAACTGCGGCTCTCCAAGCCGCGTCACGGCGGCCGGCTGGCAACGCATCTGCGATGTTTGCGGCACGCGCCATTTCCCGCGGGTGGATCCAGTCGTGATCATGCTGGTAATAGACGGCGAACGGTGTCTGCTCGGACGCCAGCGTCAATTCGCCCCTGGCATGTACTCGGCGCTTGCTGGTTTCGTTGAACCCGGCGAGACCGCGGAAGACGCCGTGCGCCGCGAAGTGATGGAGGAGGCTCGCGTGAAGTGTGCACAGGTTGTCTACTTCGCGTCGCAGCCGTGGCCGTTTCCTTCATCACTGATGATCGGCTGCTTTGCGCAGGCGAGCGATACCGACATCGTCGTCGATACGGATGAACTCGAGGACGCCCGCTGGTTCTCGCGCCAGGAGGTTGCGGCGATGCTCGCGGGAACGCATGCGGATGGGCTGTCGACGCCCAAGCCGTTCGCCATCGCTCATCATTTGGTGCAGGCGTACGTCGAGAAGGGTGGTTCGGTATTGCTCGGCTGAGCGTCCCGCAAAAGGAGCGCTTGCAATTGCAGGGAGTCGCCTGGTGCGCGAGGCCAGAAGCTGGATCGCTCACTCCGGCGTAAGGCGTCGGTGGGGACCGATTCTCGCAGTCCCTCAAGCTTATCCCATCGGCGCGATTCGAATGACGCGTGCCGACCTGCCTCGTCCATCCGACTCATTCTGCACGGCCGTGACTGCAACTTTCATGGTCGTCCGGTCGAAAGCTGGTAGGCCAGTTTTTCGTACAGTGACCAGACATAGCCGTCTGGTTTCAGTCCTGCGCGGATAAAGCCAAGCGACTCGTAGTAGGCGCATAGCTTCGCGTTTTGGACGTCGCAGTCGAGCCGAACAAAACGCCGGTTCACGCCGCTCACCTTGTTAGCGCACCAATCAAGCATGAAGCTGCCAAGTCCATGTCCGTTAAAACCTTTTCTCACGCAAAGCCCATGCACATAACCGGCGATCGGTTCTTGCGTCCCCCAGTGGCTGTCATCGTCGAAATCGAGCGAAAACGTTCCGACGGACGTGCCATCTTGCTCGACGACATACACATCTTTTTGGGAAACATTGTTTAGTACCCATCTCTCGGAAAATCCGTCTCCTTCCTTGCCCCACGCATAGTCGCAGTGCGCCACCTTCTTTGCGTGTGCATCGTTACGGATTTGCGTGAGAGCCGGTACGTCCCCTTCCCCTGCCATACGGACGATTCTTTTTGTCATCACTTATCCCTTTGATAGCTACGGGAGAGCGAATGTTAGCAGTATGCCGTCACAGTGAGAGCGGGCCCCACGCTCGTTTTTCGTGGAGGTGCCAAGGCTTGCGCCCGGGCAACGGCTGACGTATCAGACTGGGCGCTCAAGCGGTAGCTCTACTTCTGAAAAATGGCGATGTTTTCTACAAGCCAGCGGGTCAGAGGCAAAGGAGCTTCTCCCGTCACCTCCTGGACAGTCGTGGTCGTTTCGCTCATTGCCGAGTCGCGGAATGCCTGGTCGAGACCGACAAGCAGGTCAACGACGAACGCCGGAAGCCCTTCTGCCAGCAGAACATCTCGCTTCTGTTCGAGGGTTCGCTCCCCATAAATGACTTTGCGGCCTGGCAGTCGTGAAAGTTCGTCTGCAATTTCATGCATCGTCATGGCACGTGGGCCCGTGAGGTGATAGACACGCTGAGACTCAGGTTCCAACGATCAAGTGGTGCTTTGCATCGACCGCTACGGCCGACTGCGCGGGCGGTAGCCGCCCACAGAAGGACGCGACGCAACTGTCAAACACATGCACCCGCAATGGGCATCGTGTCGAATTGCAAGATGACAGGCACAATACGCAGCGATGCCGCCGAAACGCGTCGTGCTCGATATTCGAATGCGCCGATACCGCATCACCGAATTCGCCTCTTCGATGCTTTCATGAACCACACTATCCTCGACCGTCCTGTCCCTCCCGCGCCCGTGCCGAATTCGCCGCGCTTCCTGCTGTTCCTGATCTGCCTGTTCGCCTCCGCCGGGCAGCTTGCGATCGATATCTACGTGCCGGCGCTACCCGCGATGGCGCGTTTCTTCGCTACTTCGCCTCAGGCAATCCAGTCGAGCGTTTCCGGCTACATGGCGGCTTACGCGCTCGGCCAACTCGTCTTCGGGCCCGTAGCCGATGCATACGGACGCAAACCCGTACTGGCTTTCGGCCTCGTCATTTTCACGATCGGCTGCCTGCTGTCGCTCGCCGCGCCGAATCTGGAGACGTTTCTCCTCGCCCGCTGCCTGCAGGGCTTCGGCATCGCCGCCACGAACCTGCTCGCGAAGGCAATCATCACCGACTCGTTTTCTGGGCAGGCGCTGATGCATGCGTTCACCTACATGGCAATCGCGTGGGGGCTTGCGCCGATCGTGGCGCCCGTGATTGGCGCCCACCTGCAGACGTTGTTTGGCTGGAAGGCCTGCCTCGTCTTCCTGCTCGTCTATTCGCTTGTAATGTGGGCGGTGATCTGGCGATACCGAGAAACGTTGCTGCGCCCGGTGCGCCTGGAGCCGCGCGCGCTGATGACAAACGCGGGCAAGGTGCTCTCGAGTCCGGTGTTCCAGAGTTGCTTCCTCGCCCAGGGCCTGTGCTACAGCATCTTGCTCGTCTTCAACATCATCGGACCGTTCATGGTGCAGAACACGCTGCACAAGCCCCCGACCTATTTCGGCTACCTCGCGCTCGGCATCGGGATGATGTATTTCCTGGGCGGCCTGTCGAACCGTATGCACGGCCCGCGTCTGCCGACCCCGGAACAGCGGCTGTACATCGGTGCGCGCTTGATGGCGGCCACGTCGATTGCGATGCTGTTACTTGCGCTGACGGTCGGCCTGCGCGTATGGACGCTCGCGACACCGGTGCTCGTGATGGGGTTCTGCGCAGGCGCGATGTATCCGACGTTGATGGCCAAGGGCAATTCCCTGTTCCCGCATATCGCGGGCCTGACAAGCGCGATCCTCGGATGTGCACTGCTGCTCGTGTCGTCGGCAATGATGGGGCTCGCCGGCTTCTTGTCGGTGCAGGTCCTGACGCCGCTCGCGGTGTTCTTCGTGATCCTCGCGTTCGGGGTGGTCTGGATGGTGACGAAGCTGCTGCGACATCTGGCTCAACTGCAGCCCGACGCAACCGTGTGCCGCAATGGCAAGGTGGCGTAGCGCGTAACCGGCGGCTGCTCAGGCGATCTGATTTCCTTGGAACGCCATCAGGGTTCTTTTCCGATTGGATAAAGAGCGGCGGAATTGCGCTGATGAGCACCGCCTTCGTTACGCGCCCGTTTCCGGTGCCGTGTCGGACGACATACCGTGTCACCTCGCCTCCGCCCGTGGAATGACCGATGTGCACCGCATTCTTGAGATCGAGCGCCTTGGTGAGTTCGGCGACGTCGGCTGCGTAGGTGTCCATATCGTTGCGCGCACGGTTTGGGTCGATCGGACCATCATAATCAACGGTGATCGTGCCGGCACCCGTGTTCTCGCCGTGAAGCATGCGAGCTTGCTCAGGCTTGCTCGCGACGGATAACTGGGCCCGCCTCATCGAGGCCAACGTACCGCTTGAGAAGCGGACATTGCGGGCTCTGGTTAAGCGCGCCTTCAACATGCTTACGGTACGTCAAGGCGATCGGTCTTGACGCCACAAGATTCGCCATGAACCGGCTATCTATCTGTATTATATCGATTATTTGCGATAATTTTCCGCGAAAAGATCCGCCAGAATAGCCGCCATGATCGCCTCCAAGCCCAAATATCCGTATTACGCGGTTCACCGGATGCATCCGCTGCTGCCTTCCGAGCCGAAGCTGGACGCCCTGCGCCCGTTAGCCGCCGATGTGATCGGGCGGGCAAAGGATCTGGCAGCCTACGGCATGCCGCATCTGCGCAATCTGCTGCGCGAGGCGCTACGGCCGATGAACTCCTACTATACGAACAAGATAGAGGGACAACATACCGAGCCGCTGCTGATCGAGCGCGCGTTGCAAAAAGATTTCTCCAGCAGGCCTGATGAAGCGCGCAAGCAACGCATCGCGGTCGCTCATATTGTCACCGAGCGCTGGGGCGAAAAGACTTTCTCCACATTCGACTCCAATGTGTTCTTTGAAGCGTCCGTACCTCAAGCCATTCGCCTATCTGGCAACCGTCGAGTCGATGGACAGAGCCCGGTTCAAAGGCATGATGGGGCTAGCGAGCCGAACCGCGGATCGTGTGCTGGCGGATCTTTTCAAGCTGGGCATCGTTCGCTCGAGAACGCCCAAAGGTCCCGTTGAACTCGCATTGCCAATTACCTTGTTCCGATATCTGTTTCCGCGTCTATGGCCGGAAGCCGAAGCTGATACTGCTTGAAAAACGACCGAACACATCTGGGTAATCGTCGGTTGTTACGCTCGCCACGCGTCACGACCATGCCAGCTCAACGCGAACTCCAATCATCCGCACAGCAGCCCCTTCGTGGACGATCACGCAACAAATATTGCGGTAGCATTGCCACTGCCATCGCGCCGTGGGCGCATATCTCAATTCGTCATCTTGCTATCCGTGAAAAATCCTGCCAAACCCTCGTGGGTCGACATCAAGGCTCAACTCTCCGCGTTCGATCGCGCTGGTCTGCTAGGCCTCGTCCAGGACCTGTACGCCGCAAGCAAGGACAATCAGGCGTTTCTACACGCCAAATTCGGCTTGGGAAACGATGTCCTGAAGGTATACAAAAAGGTCATAGACACATGCGTATGGCCAGACGCTTTCAAGAATCAAGACGTATCGGTCTCGAAAGCGAAGAAAGCGATCTCCGACTACAAGAAAGCAATTGGTCGGCCAGAGGGCCTGACGGAACTTATGGTGTTCTATTGCGAGCGGGCCGCTGGATTCTGCGATGACATCGGGATGGAAGACGATGCCTTTTTCGGAGCGCTGGTGCGTATGTACGAACAGGCGCTGAAGTCGGTGGCCTCCCTGCCGGATGTCGAACGCGATGCGTTTATCGCCCGGCTCGATGCAGTACGCCGCGTTTGTGCCAACTTCGGTTACGGGGTCAGCGACGACATGAACGCACTGTTTGCTGATTACGTCTCCGACGACCGCTAATCGCGAACCAGGGTCACGATGGAGTAAGAGCTTGGCTCGTCCCGTTGCTAGGGTGGTGCGTCACAAATAATGCAACTTGATTGCAATTGCGAGTCTAGCGCCAGCCGGATGGGTGTCGGCCGGAGCGACTGTTGGAAAGCGCGTACGTCATCTGATCCGGCTCCAGAGGGTTTTAGCAACTCTAGAAGATGATCGGGGTTTATGCCAAAAATAGGGTGTCCTTATCAATAAACGGAAATGAGATCCACTGATTGTCCAGCGCTGGCATGCGGTAAGCCTCGTCCTGGGTTCCTTACAACGGAACAACGCATTCACTCGCTAATCCTGCCAACCTTACAACGTCTGACCGGCGTCATGTCAGGTAACAAAGTGATGTTGCGGCGCAGGGTGCATTTGTGGCGCAATGAGTGGTGATAGCGGACGGCGCGCCGCCGCCGATGCAATCAGATTGCGTTCGTAGCAGCGATCGAGATTGAAATTTTCTTTTAAGATAGTTAAATATACAAAGCTTGTGTCGTCTCGTTGTCGGACTGCCAATCCGGTATGAAGAATGAGTCTGCATGGGACCGGAGTAGGCGCTATGGGATCAGAGTAAGCGCTCACTCAGGTCGACACAGAGGGAATGCACTTGAAAAGTGATTCGTGGACCTCGGGGCCTGCTTACAAAAAACATACGCATCCCCGATCACGGCGCGCGGTGAAGGGCTGCATCGCGCTCGTCGTTGCGACGTCCCTTGCGGCGTGCATGGTCGGCCCGGATTATCGCAAGCCCGAGGTCCAGGTACCCGAAGGGTTCAAGGAAGGCGTCGACTGGCAGCGCGCCGAGGCGAATCCGCAGGCCGCGATTTCGAGCACGTGGTGGCGCATGTATGGCGACGACAAGCTCAATGGTCTCGTCGAGCAGGCATTGCAGGCGAACCAGTCGATCGCGGCGGCCGAAGCCGCCTACCGCGTCGCGCTTGCAACCGTAGAGGAAGACCGGGCGGGCCTGTTTCCGGTCGTCAAGGCCGGCCTGTCCGGCTCGCGTTCCGGCGGCAATATCGGAGGGCTTGCGGCGAGTACCGGTTCGTCGTCGGTCGGGGCGGGTAACAGCGTCATTGCCTCCGGCACCGTCAGTTGGGAACTGGACCTGTGGGGACAGATACGGCGCCAGATCGAGCAAGTGAAAGCGAACGCCGAGTCATCGGATGCGCAGCTTGCCGGCGAACGCATCTCGATCGCGGCCAGTGTCGCGACCGACTACTTCCAGCTGCGCCAGGCAGACTTCGACATTCACGCGTTGAAGGAGCAGCAGGACATCGACAGCCGGATTCTCTCGATGACGCAAACCGGGTTCGCTGAAGGCGAAGCGTCGAACGACGACGTGCTCGACGCGCAGCAGACGCTCGAAATTGTGATCGCCGACCTGCAGGCGACCGAAACGACACGCGAGCAGGACGAGCACGCGATTGCCGTACTGACCGGCACACCGCCGGAGTCATTCAGCATCGACTCCGATCCGGACTATCCTTTCATTTCACCTGCGCTGCCGCCGGCCCTGCCTTCCCAATTGCTCGAGCGGCGCTACGACGTGGTGAGCGCCGAGCGCACGGCAGCGGCGGCCAACGCGGGCATCGGCGTGGCCGAAGCCGCGTTCTATCCGTCGCTGACGCTCACGGCCGAGGGCGGTTTCGCGCACAACACGCTGGCGCATCTGTTCACCGTGCCGAGCCGCTTCTGGACGCTCGGCCCCGATCTCGCGGAAACGATTTTCGACGCCGGCGCACGCACGGCCGCCGTGCACGGTGCGCGCGCGACCTACGACGAAGAGGTCGCGAACTACCGGAATACGGTCCTGACGGCGTTCCAGAGCGTGGAGGACAGCCTGTCGTCGATGAATCACCTGCGGGCGCAGGCAAATGCGTTCGCGAAGGTGTACGACAGCAACAGCCGGCTGTTCGCAAGCCAACAGGCGCAATTCGATGCCGGCGCCGTCAGCCAGCAGAACGTTCTGACGCAACGGCTGACATTGATCCAGGCGGAGCAGAGTCTGCGCGACACGCAGGCGCTGCTTGCCGAAAGCAACGTGCTGCTCGTCAAGAACCTTGGCGGCGGCTGGCAGCGCGACGACGCGGAGGTCGCGTCGGTGCCGGCCGCCGCTTCATCGCCCGCTTCGGAAACTGCAGTACGACCTGCCGCGGCGGGGTCAGCCGACTGACTTACATGCTGTTCCCTACGATGTGGCATTGCGCGGCGTAAGGCGTAACGCGTGTGCCGGCCTCAAGCAAGAACGGAGTTCTCATGAAGTCACGTGCTCAGCGCGCGCCGCTGTCGTATCTGTGTCTGATCGTACTCGCCGCCTGCTCGAAAAGCGCGCCGCCTCCGCCTCCGCCGCAGGTTGCGGTGGTGACGGTGCACATGCAGTCGGTGCCGCTCGAGCGTCAGTTCGTCGGCCGGCTTTCACCTTACTACAGCGCGAACGTAACGGCCCGCGTGTCCGGCGTGCTGCTGCGCCGCACCTACACGGAGGGCTCGCCGGTTCGCGCGGGGCAGCTCCTGTTCGAGATCGATCCGGTCTTTTACCGTGCGCAGCTCAATAATGACCTCGCGCTGCTGGCCGAAGATCAGGCCACCTACGTCAACGACCACATCACGGCCCTGCGCAATCGCAAGCTGCTGCCGGTCGGTTCGGTCTCGCAGCAGACCGTCGACAATTCCGATGCCGCCGAACGCAGCGCGGCGGCCAAGCTCAAGGCCGACGAGGCAACCGTCCAGAGCGCACGGGTCTCGCTCAACTACACGCAGGTGACGGCGCCGATCAGCGGTATCGCCGGACAGCAACAGGTGACGGCGGGCGCGGTGGTCGGCACCAGCACGTCTGATACGGGTGGCAGCGGCACGCTGCTGACGACCGTCCAGCAGATCGACCCGATGTACGTGAACTTCACGCTCAGTTCCGCCGATCTGGCGACGCTGCAGCAGTCCCAGAGCAGCGGCTCGATCGATCTGTCGCAGCAGAATCACACCACGGTGCAGATCGCGCTGCCCAATCGCGCGTCGTACGGCACTGCGGGCACGCTTGATTTCTCAGACGTGACGGTGAATGCGGCGACCGGCTCGATCAATATGCGTGCGCTCGTCGCGAACCCGCAGCGGCGTCTGCTGCCCGGCATGTATGTGTCGCTAAGCGTCAATTTCGGCCAGCAGAACAATGTGTTCCTGATCCCGCAGCAGGCCGTGCAGCGCGACACGGTCGGCGCATATGTGTTCGTGGTTGGCGCGGACGGCAAGGTGGCGCGCAAGGACGTAGAGGCGACCAATAGCCTTGGCAACAACTGGGTCGTCACGCACGGGCTCGCAGACGGCGACCAGATCATCGTGACGGGTGTGCAGATGGCGCGGGAAGGGGCACCGGTGAAGACCGTCGCGTGGCAGCTGCCCGAGGCGGCAGCAGGTGCGTCGGCCTCGGCCGCGTCCATAGGGGTGGCGTCGAGTCCCGCGGCGTCACCGGCGTCGGCCGGCATGGCGAAATAGGAGAGCGCTCATGCCTAGTTTTTTCATTAACCGCCCCGTTTTCGCCTGGGTCATTGCGATCCTGATCTGCCTCTTCGGCATCATCTCCGTGCACGGCATGGGGATCGATTCGTACCCGGACATCGCGCCGCCGGAAGTGACCGTCACGGCGCAGTATCCGGGCGCGAGCGCGCAGACGATGGAATCGACGGTGACCCAGGTGATCGAGCAGCAGCTCACGGGCATCGACAACCTGCTGTATTTCAGTTCGACATCGAGCTCGAACGGGCAGACCCAGATCACCCTCACGTTCGCGACCGGCACCAACCCGGACATCGCGCAGGTGCAGGTGCAGAACAAGGTCACGCTCGCCCAGCCGCTGCTGCCTTCGCAGGTCACGCAGCAAGGGGTCGTGGTGGCGAAGGCGAGCCCGGACATCCTGATGTTCGTCGCGCTGCAGTCGGACAATCCGGCGATCGATGCAGGTCGTCTCTCCGATATCCTCGCGTCGCAGATCCAGCCAAACATCGGCCGTGTGAACGGGGTCGGCAATACGACGCTGCTCGGCTCGGAGTACGCGGTGCGCATCTGGCTCGACCCCGACAAGCTGCAGAGTTACGGGCTATCGACGACCCAGGTGCTCAATGCCGTGTCCTCGCAGAATGCGCAGTTCGCAGCCGGCTCGCTAGGGGCTGATCCGGCCG
Source organism: Caballeronia sp. dw_19 (assembly GCF_018449515.1). Taxonomy (GTDB): domain Bacteria; phylum Pseudomonadota; class Gammaproteobacteria; order Burkholderiales; family Burkholderiaceae; genus Caballeronia. The sequence goes on from NZ_JAAVUQ010000043.1 coordinate 22,759, forward strand.
TGAAAGGGCAGGTGTTTACGGCGAACGTGACGGGCGACAGCCTCTTTTCGTCGCTCAAGCAGTTCCAGGACATCATTGTCGTCGCGAACAGCAACGGCACCACGGTCAAGCTCTCCGACGTGGCGCGCATTTCGTTCGGCTCGCAGACATACGGCTTCGCGCCGGTCTATAACGGCAAGGCGGCGGGGGGCATGGCCGTGTTCCTGCTGCCGGGCGCCAACGCGCTCGCGGTCGCGAAGGCAGTCAAAGCCGAGATGGCGGCGCTCGCGAAGGATCTGCCGGAGGGCGTCACGTGGAGCGTGCCCTACGACACCACGCCGTTTATTACCGCATCGATCGTGGACGTGATCCGCACGCTCGTCGAGGCGATCGTGCTGGTGTTTTTCGTGATGCTGATCTTCCTGCAGAATCTGCGGGCCACGATCATTCCGACGCTCGTGATTCCGGTCGCGCTGCTCGGCACTTTCATTGGCCTGTCGGCGCTGCACTACACGCTCAACCAGTTGACCCTGTTCGGCATGGTGCTCGCGATCGGCATCGTGGTCGACGATGCGATCGTCGTGATCGAAAACGTTGAACGCATCATGACCGAGGAGCATTTAGAGCCAAGGGCGGCGACACGCAAGGCGATGGGCCAGATCACCGGCGCCATCATCGCGATCACGGTGGTGCTCTCCGCCGTGTTCATCCCGTCCGCGCTGCAGCCGGGCGCGACCGGCATCATCTACGCGCAGTTCGCGCTGACGATCGCGGTGTCGATGGGATTCTCCGCGTTCCTCGCGATGTCGTTCACCCCCTCGCTGTGCGCGGCGATCCTGAAGCCCGAACACGCGGAGAAAAAGAACTGGTTCTACCGCTGGTTCGACCGTAGTTTCGACTGGACAACAAAAAAGTATCTCGGACATGCCGGCCGTGCCGTGCAGCATGCGCCGCGCTGGATGATCGCATTCGTGCTCGTCGTGGTGCTGACTGGCTTTCTGTACACGAAGCTGCCGACCAGCTTCGTGCCTGACGAGGATCAGGGCTTCGCGCTCGCACTTATCAACCTGCCGCCCGGCTCGACGCTGGAGAGCACCGATCACGTGATGACCGAGGTGCGCGACAAGCTCACGCACAGTCCGTTCAGCAAGGAAATCGTGGGGATTTTCCAGCCAGAAGGTTTCAGCTTTGTCGGCACGAGCGAAAACGTCGGCATGTCGTTCATCAAGCTGGCAGACTGGGACAAGCGCGATGACACCGCGATGACGCTGATTCCAAAGATCAACCAGACCCTTCATGGCATTTCCGATGCGCAGATCTTCGCGGTGAATCTGCCGACCATCCGCGGTCTCAGCCAGTTCGGCGGCATCGACATGTATTTGCAGGCACGTGAAGGCCAGTCGCGCGCAGAGCTTGGTCAGGCGACGGGCACGCTGCTCGCCGGTGCGGCGAAGAGCCCGGTGCTGTTCGGGATCCGCCCCAACTCGCTGCCGAGCGCACCGCAACTGGACATCGCGGTGGACCGGACCCAGGCCCAGGCGATGGGCCTCACGCTGACCGATGTCTACAACACGCTCCAGATGGAGCTCGCGCCGTTTTACATCGACCAGTTCACTTACGGCGGGCGCGTGAAGCGTGTCTATATCCAGGCGGATGCGCCGTACCGGATGGGACTCGATGCACTCCAGCACCTGTATACGCCGAGCGTTTTCACAAACAGCGCAGGCACCAGCACGACCGCGAGCCAGTCGTCATCGACCGTCGCGAGCACGTCGCCGAACGGCTTCACGACGCCCGCCGATCCCTCGCCCGCGAATACGTCGATCAGCCCCTACAACATGGTGCCGCTCGCAAGCGTGGTGAATGCCAAATGGAGCTTCGGACCGACGGTGCTGCCGCGCTACAACGGCTACTCCGCGATCGAGATCGTCGGCAACTCTGCGCCGAGCTATTCAACCGGGCAGGCGATCGATGTGCTGCAGAATATCGTGGACCGCCAGTTGCCGACGGGTTTCGCGGCGGACTGGACCGGGCAGTCGTTCCAGGAACTGCTGTCGGGCTCGTCGGCGGTGACGCTGCTATTGCTGTCGATCGTGGTGGTGTTCCTGTGTCTCGCCGCGCTGTATGAAAGCTGGTCGATTCCGGCTGCGGTGCTGCTGGTCGTGCCGCTCGGCATGCTCGGCATGCTGGCGTTCTGCCTCTCATTCGGAGTACCAAACGATATCTACTTCAAGATCGGCCTCGTGACCGTGATCGGTCTCGCGGCGAAAAACGCGATCCTGATCGTCGAGTTCGCGGTGGAGGGTCAGCAACGTGGCATGACGCTGCGCGATGCCGTCCTGACCGCGGCCCGGCTGAGACTGCGTCCGATCTTGATGACATCGATGGCCTTCATTCTCGGCGTGTTCCCGCTCGTTATCTCGTCAGGTGCAGGCGCCGCTTCGCGTCACGAGATTGGCACCGGCGTGATCGGCGGCATGCTGTTTGCGACGTTCCTCGGTCTGCTGCTGATTCCGGTGTTCTATGTAGCAGTACGGCGAATGCTTGGCGACAAGCTCGACGAGGTATCGCACAAGATGCCTCATCACGACGGCGGCGACGACGACGGCAAGCACGACGGTGGGACACCGGGTGGTGACGGTCATGGCGGCGGGAGCGGGAGCGGCCAAAGCCCCGCCGGGGAGGGCGCGCCAGCCTAGCGAGCCGACGCGCGCCAGATGCGACGCGCTTCAGTCAGCCATGCACCGCCGCAGCAACCGATGAAAAACACACGGCAACAGGCGCTGGAGACGCGCAATCAGATTCTCGACGCCGCCGAGCGGGTCTTCGCCGAGCATGGCGTCGCCCATACGACGCTGGAGGAGGTCGCGGTGCGGGCAGGGTTCACGCGCGGCGCGATTTACGGACACTTTCGCAACAAGGGCGCGCTATTCGTCGCCATGACGAACCGGGTCATGCTGCCAATGGAAATGCTGGTCGCAGCGTCGGTTGATGCCGGCGAGCCCGATCCGCTAGGCAGGATACGGCAACTGCTGGTGTTCTGCCTCGGCAAGGCCGTAGTAGAGCCACACAGCCGCCGTGTGTTCGAAGTGCTGTTCACGAAGTGTGAGCACACACGCGACATGGATCTTGTGTTTGATCGACAGCGCAACGCCGCCCGAGATGGAAGAAAGCAGCTTGAGCTTGCTTTGCGTAACGCCATCGCACGAGGGCAGTTGCCGCGCGACCTGGATACGGCTCGCGCGTCAAGCGTCGTGCATGCGTTTCTCGGCGGGGTCTTGCGAGACTGGCTGCTGGAGCAGGATTCGATCGTATTGCCGCGCGATGCTGAGTATCTGGCGGATGTGTGCATCGGCATGCTGGCGGATTCGCCTTCGTTGCGGCGAAGGTGCGGCGATACGCATTCGCTCGAATGACTTGGCGCGGGACGCCGGTCAGCGACGAGATCTACACACCATTGTCAACGGCTCCGGTTTCTTCCTGCATGGGCACGCTATAGCTTGCGCGGCGGCGCTGTAGGTCCAGCGGGTCTTCGCGGATGAGAAGTTACGCGCAATAGTAAAAGCCGAAGCGATGAAGCGCGGCCAGATGGTCTATCCGATGCGCGGTACAGTGACGGCGCGGCAGGAGACCACGTGCTTCTGACGCCACCGTTCATCGCGACGGCCGGACAAATCGGCACCCGACGCCATAGACAGCGCATTAACCGCAAATCGGCGCACCGGGCGATCGCTAAGTGACAATCAAACTCTGGATAACCCATGACCCATCGCCTTCCGAATTTCGATATCGCCAACGCCACCGACGAACAAAAAACGGTTCTTCAAAGCATCCTGAACGGTCCACGCGGCAACTTGAACGGCCCGTTCCTCGGATGGATTCATAGTCCGGAACTGGCTGACCACGCTCAACGGCTTGGCGCGTTTTGTCGATACAAGACGGGCTTGTCACTGCGCTTGTCTGAGCTGGCAATTCTCGTCACCGCCGCGCGATGGCAATCGCAAGGGGAGTGGTTCATTCACTATCCCATCGCGTTGGATGCAGGCGTTCCGAAGGCGGTTGCCGACGCCATCCACCGAGGGGAGCGGCCATCGTTCGATGACGCCGACGACGCGCTCATCTATGAGTTTGCCACTGAGCTATACGAGACCCGTCGAGTGTCCGATAAAACGTTCGCCGCAGCCGTCGCACGCTTCGAGCACGTGGTCGTCATCAATCTGGTCGGATTGCTCGGTTACTACGTGTTGGTCGCGATGACCCTGAACACGTTCGGCATGCGCGCCGAAGGGCAGACCACACTACCGTTCCCGGAATAACGAACCCTGATTAAAAAGCCACCTTACTTCGAAGGTGGCTTTTTTTACGCGCTACGAGTCTTCACATTCGGACCCAGCGCTCACAAAAAAGGCAGCATCAACCCGCGATGCGCATCCATGCCTTATGGTTTTTAATGGATTGATATGTATACATAGTAATAGTTAACAAGCATCGACCGTTTCTGTGGATAAGCGATCAATCTCCCTTCGGATCAACGCTCTAACGAAAAGGTAACTCGCGTACCAAGTGGGGACTGCGGCGGTGGCCGAAGGATAACTTCTGGCGTTTGATGCTCGGTACTCGAGTTATCAAGATTCCACCCACAGCTCTTCACCGAGTTATGCCGGAGTTATCCAGAGCTTTGCGTGCAGCAAGCAACGGCGCGCCACCAACATCGGCTCACTCATAAAGCTGCACGAGGGCTTCGCGGTTCACCACCACGATCTGGCTGTACTGCACCTTGATCCACCCCAGCCGCGACCACTCGGCGAGCTTGCGATTCATCGTCTGCCGGCTACTGCCCAGCAGCATGCTCAAGTCTTCCTGCGGCAAATGCAGGTCGATAATCCGTCCCGCCGGATGATCTGCCCCATACGCATCCACCAGCGTCACAAGATGCTTCGCGAGCCGCGCCGACAAACTCAGCAACGCGTGATCCTCGACCAGCGCGAACGAATATCGAATCACCGCGCACAACAGCAGCGCAAATTCCCGATACAAAGCCGGACGCCGCCCCAGCAGCGCCTCCACATCGCGTCTTGCGAGCGTCAGCAACACGCACGGTCCGCAAGCGCGAATGTCATGCGTGCGCGGACCGCCATCGATCAATCCAATCTGCCCGAACCATTCATCCCGCCCGTAGTAATTGAAGATCGCCTCGCGTCCTTCCGCCGACACCGAGCTGATCCGCACCGCCCCAGACAGCACGCGATACAGCGAATCGGACGGCGCGTGTTTGCTGTGAATCGCGTCGCCGGCGTCGAGTTGGCGAACCGACCCACGCTCGACCATCCAGTCGATCTCCTCCAGAGGCAACGCCGCGAGAACCGGGTCCTTGCGGACGCATGAGCGCAGTCGGGCAAGCGTGTCGGCGTTGGTCCACGGACGCTCGCCGCCGTTCTCAGGGAATTGGGAGACTGTCATGTAGGCGACACTTTATTCGACGAAGTGCGGTTATAAACGTGTTCACACGACGCGATGCATCGCGTCTGACGACAGCTTAACGGCACCGGGAGAAACCGGCTCGGCCGCCCAAAAAAGGTTAGACGAGACAGAGCGGGTCCGGTGTAGGCCGGGCGGCTCATCCAATGGAGGACGTTCCTGTGCCATCACATTCACCCCTGCGTATCCTGATCACCGGCGGAACTGGTTTTATCGGCAAGCGGATTGCGCGTCACCTGCTTGATGCAGGCACGTTCCAGTTGGAGGGCGAAGCGCCCCGCGAGATTGGCAAGATCATTCTCTTCGACGCCTTCCCCGGCGAAGACGTACCCAGCGATGCCCGCATTGAAGTCCGCATTGGCGATATCGACGACCGCGAGACCGTCGCGGAGATCACGCGCGATGTCGATCTCGTCTGGCATCTCGCCGCGGTCGTCAGTTCGGCGGCCGAGGCCGATTTCGATCTCGGCATGCAGGTGAATTTGTACGGCCTGCTGAACCTGCTCGAAGCATTGCGCGAGCGCAACACGCGCACGCGTCTGGTCTATGCAAGCGGCTTCGCGGTGTTCGGCGGAGAACTGCCGCCCGTCGTCACCGATGCAACCGCGCCCACGCCTAAATCGTCGTATGGCATGCAGAAGGCGGTCGGCGAATTGCTGGTGGCTGACTACAGCCGCCGGGGTTTTATCGATGGCCGCACGCTGCGCCTGCCGACCATCACGGTTCGTCCGGGCAAACCCAACAAGGCCGCGTCGACCTTCGTCAGTTCGATCATCCGCGAACCGCTCAATGGTCAACGCGCGGTGTGTCCGGTGAAGCCCGACACGGTTGTGTATATCTCGTCGCCGCGTCGCGCACTCGACGCCATGCTGCGCGCGATGCATCTCGCCGATGCCACCATCGGCGCCGAGCGCACGCTGCCATTACCGGGGCTGACGGTCAGCGTTGCCGGGATGGTGGAATCGCTGGCCCGCGCGGGCGGTGTGGCGGCGACCGAGTTGATCGATTGGGTGCCGGACGCTCAGGTGCAGCGTATTGTGGAAAGCTGGCCGACGCATGTCGAAGCCACGCGTGCGAGCGCGCTGGGTTTTCATGCCGATCCGGACTTCGATGCCATCGTAAAAGCGCATATCGAGGACGAAGCTGTCCCTGTCGCGCGTACGGTTGACCCGCGAGGAGTGAGCGCATGAGCACACTATCCACGCCAGTTTCGGATCTGGAAAAGCAGACGATCAGCCGCGTGACGCGCAGGTTGATCCCGTTTCTGGCGCTGCTTTTTATCATCGCTTTTCTCGATCGGACCAACGTAGGTTTCGCCGCGTTGCGAATGAACCAGGACATTGGCATCAGTCAGACTTTGTATGGTTTCGGCGCGGGCATCTTTTTTCTCGGCTATTTTATTTTCGAAGTGCCGAGCAACATTTTCATGCATCGATACGGCGCACGCCTCTGGATCGCGCGGATCATGGTGACGTGGGGCATCGTGGCGAGCGTGATGGGAATGCTGCAAACGCCCGTGCATTTCGTCGTGCTGCGGGCGCTGCTCGGGGTCGCTGAAGCGGGGTTCTTTCCGGGCGTCATCTATCTGCTCTCATTGTGGTTTCCCGCGCGGTACCGCGCGCAGGTGATCGCGGGTTTCTATCTCGGCGTGCCGATCTCCCAGGTGATCGGCGCGCCGCTGAGCGTCAGCCTGATCGAGCTTGGCGAACATATCGGCGTGACGGGTTGGCGGTTGATGTATGTGCTCGAAGGTCTGCCGGCAATCTTGCTGGGGGTGGTCTGCTGGTTTTATCTGAGCGATAGGCCGTCGGAAGCGCGCTGGCTCACCGACGAACAGCGCAATTGGCTCATGCGCACGCTCGCGGCCGAGGAAGCCGCAAAGCCGCTTGCGGTTGGCAAAGGCATGAGCCACGGCGCGCAGATCCGGACGGTGCTGAAGAACCGCGTTGTCTGGGCGATGGGATTGACTTACTTCGGCATCACATCCGGCTCGAACGCGATGAACTTCTTCTTCCCCAGCGTGCTCCAGTCGTTTCAGGAATCGTTTGGGATCAAGCTCGGACTGCTGCAAAACGGCCTGATTACAGCGATCCCGTACGCGCTTGCCGGCGTTGCGATGTTCTATTGGAGCAGGCGCTCGGACCGCAAGCAGGAGCGCTATGTTCACGTGGCCAGCGCTGCACTTCTGGCCGCGGTATCCATCGCGATTGCGCTCGTTGTGGATCATCCTCTGGCGACTATCGTGGGATTCATCCTGCTCGCAATCGGCGTCTATAGCGCGGTAATCACGTTCTGGGCTATCCCGGGTCAGGTACTCACGGGCGTGGGCGCGGCAGCGGGTATTGGACTGATCAATTCAGTCGGCAACCTGAGCGGTTTTGCGGGTCCTTACCTCATTGGACTGATCAAGACGGCCACTGGCAGCTATACGCCGGGCTTCCTGCTGATCGCCGCGCTGGTCGGTGCGGGCGGGGTGGGCGCGCTGTTGTTGCCGCGCCGTCCCGGATCGGCGACCATGCCGATAGTGACTACCGAACAGCGAGGTGACGCATGAAGGACGAGGTGATTGCATTTCTGGGGACCGGCCTGATGGGCGAGCCGATGGCGCGCAACCTGCTGGCGGCCGGGTATGGCGTGCGAGCCTGGAATCGCTCGAAGGAGAAGGCTTCCGCGCTCGCTGAAAAAGGCGCCGTGGTTTGCGACACGCCAGCAGACGCGGCTCAAGGCGCGAACGTGCTGATCTGCATGCTGAGCGATGGTCCGACCTGCGACGCCGTGGTATTCCACGACAAGACTGTCCTGGCTGCGCTCAGCGCCGGCGCGACGGTGATCGTGATGAGTTCGATTCCCGTGGAGACCGCCGTCGAACAGTCGCGAACGAGCGCCGAGCGGGGTTTGGGTTATCTCGACGCGCCGGTATCGGGCGGCCAGCAAGGCGCGATCGATGCAACGCTCGCGATCATGGCCGGCGGCGAACTGGATACCTTCGAGGCGGCGCGCGAACTGCTTGGCGCAATGGGTCGCCCGGTGCGCGTTGGCCCCGCCGGAACAGGACAGCAGACGAAGCTTGCGAATCAGTTGATCGTGGCAAACACGATTGCTGCCGTGGCTGAAGCGTTATTGTTCGCGGAGCGTGGCGGCGCGGACCCGGCGAAGGTTATCGAAGCGCTTGCCGGTGGCTTTGCCGATTCGCCGATCCTGCGCAAGCACGGCCAACGCATGATCGACGAAACGTTCGCGCCCGGTGGCGCCGCGAAGTATCAGTTGAAGGACACGCGTACCGCGTTGGCGCGGGCACGGTCCCTCGGGCTTGAGTTGCCGGTGGCGCACATTGTGGATGCGCTGTTCGCTTCAATGGTCGATCACGGTGACGGCGATCTCGACCATAGCGCGCTCATTCGCGAGATCCGGCGCGAGAACAACTTGTCGTTAAGCCGTAAAGACAGTTGAGCGCATGGGCGAGTTTCAAACCGTCTTCAGCATCCCGCCATCGACGAAATAAGTCGATCCCACGCTATAGCTCGCACGCTCCGAGCATAGGAAGACGATAAAGCTCGCCAGCTCGTCGGGTGTAGCGAAACGGCGAATGGGCGCGTGTTCGTCGGCGACGTGTTGCAAATGCGCTTCCCAGTCGCCGCCCGAATCGCGCGTCAGTTCCTTGGCCGTCTTGATCCAGTCGGGTGTCAGCACAAGCCCCGGATTGATCGTGTTGACGCGGATATTGTCCTTGATCAGCTCGTTCGCCAGATTCTTCGACAGCATCATCAACGCGGCTTTCGTCACGTTGTAGATAGGCTCGTAGCCGAGCGGCTGCGTCGCGCAGATCGACGCGTTATTCAGGATCGCGCCACCGCCACGCGCTTTCATCAACGGTACGAGACCGCGCGCGAGGCGCACGGCCGCCATCACATGAAGGTCCCAATAGGACTGCCATTTCTCGTCGGGCGCGTCCATGATGGTTTCGTTGCTACCCGTGCCGGCGTTGTTGAAGAGGATATCGGCGCCGCCGAAATTCGCGCTCGCCGCAGCAACGATCTTGTCTACGCCCTCGGTCGTGGCGACGTCGCAAGCGACCGGCACCGCCGATACGCCGAACTCCCGCGCGATGCGCGCAGCAGCCTCCGTCAGCCGTTCTTCCTGCCGCGCTGCTAGCAGCAGATTCGAGCCTTCCGCCGCGAAGGCCTCCGCGACAGCGAGCCCGATGCCCACGCTCGCGCCCGTCAATACGACAACCTTGCCGCGCAAATTCAGATCCATTTTTATCGTCTCCTTTTTAGTTGCTTAAGTTCAAGTGTTCAGTGCGCCGCGGATAGCGGCAAGCCACAATCCGACCGCGTGTGCACCGGGATCTGCAAAGCCCAGCGCACGATCGCCCACGTAACTGGAACGTCCGAGCCGCGGGGTCATCGACGCCGTTTGCGCAGCGCCTGATGTCGCTGCATCGACGGCTGCTTTCAATGCTTCGTCCGTATCGATACCGCCTGATGTCGCGAGCGCGCTTTGCAGTGCGACGGCCGCCGGATGCAGCGCATCGACCATGGTTCGATCGCCGGGATGCGCGCCGCCCAGCGCTGTTACGCCATCGACAGCCGCAGTGAACGCCGCTGACCAATCCTTGGCAGCAGACTCGCCAGACTGTTCGATAACCGCTGCCGCGCGCAACAGCATAACTGCGTAGAGCGGCCCCGATGTGCCGCCCACCACGCGCCGGATTGTGGCGGACATGGTCCGCAGCACGGCTCCCGGTGTGTGCTCCGAGGGATAGGTATTGATCTCGTGAAGGATGCTGCGGGCCGCCCGTGACAGGCTGATGCCGAGATCACCGTCGCCCACGCGCTGATCCATCTCGGTCAGGACCGGTTCGGCTTCGAGAAGGCACGCGCATACCGCTTCGATAACCCGTCGCAACGACGAGTCACGCGAGAGCCGCGCGCCGCTAGCTATAACCGGCGCGACAGGTGCCGGCTTAACCGATGCCTGCGCGACGCGGCCGCTCAACGCGGGCCATGCTGTGGTCTGCGCAGCCGCGTCGAGCCATGCGAGCCGTTGATCGTCCACGCGCAATAACGTGAGGGAAATGCCGGCCATATCGAGCGCGCTCAGGAACGTGCCCGACCATGCCCGCTCGACCCGGACCCGATGTTCGCGAAGGGTGCGCAGCGCCGATCCCGCAACAATGCTCAGCTCGCTCGACGGCGTGCCGCCCAGATTATTCACGAGCAACGCGACGCGGTCATCGGGCTTCAATGCAAGATCGCCGATGATTTTCGCGAGCAGGCGCCCGACAATCTGCGCGGCCGGTTCGAGCGCGCCGCGCTCCACGCCGGGCTCGCCGTGAATGCCGAGACCCCATTCGATTTCATCGTCGGCGAGCTGGAAACCCGGCTTGCCAGCGGCCGGCACCGTGCATGGCGTAAGAGCCACGCCCATGGTGCCAAGCGATGCCGCCGTGTCGCGCGCAATCTGCGCTACTTCGCTGAGCGGCCGCCCCTCGGCCGCAGCGGCGCCCGCGACCTTGTGCACGAACACGGTCCCGGCGAGACCGCGCCGGCCGGCGTGCTCGCCGTGTGCGGAAAGAGCGACATCGTCGGCGACGATCACCATGTCCACCGCAATGCCCTCGGCCCGCGCGATCTCCGCGGCAAGGCCGAAATTGAACCGGTCGCCCGTGTAGTTCTTGACGATGAGAAGCACGCCTGCGGGACCGGCTACAGTCCGGATGGCATCGAGGACGGCATCGGTCGAGGGCGACGTGAAGACCTCGCCGGCGACCGCCGCGCTGAGCATGCCGGGACCCACGTAACCGCCGTGCGCGGGTTCGTGCCCCGAGCCGCCGCCGGAGATCAGGGCCACTTCGCCGCGCGCTGCTGCCGCCTCGGCATCGGCGCGCACGATGATCGTGCTGCCCTGCAGCAACGACAAGCCCGGGTTGAGCGCGGCGAGTCCGTCGAGCATGTCGGGCACGACTTCGGAGACGTCGTTGATGAGCTTTTTCATGTCAGCCATCCTTCTTTGAAGCCGATGGCTCTTCGGTACGAGCCCTTTGCGGTTGGGAGACATGATAGATGGCCCGACTGCATCGCGCTTTTGCGTTCTTCAATCGCTCTTACATCGCGCTTGTCAGTCACGCATGTCAGTCGAGAAACTCGGCCGCGCGTTGCTGAAGCATGGCCCTGAAGTCATCGAGCCAGCCGATGGACAGACGCCAGCTCTGCCAATACAGATCGACATCGATATGCGCGCCCGGCACCATTTCAACCAGCTCGCCCGACGCGAGTGCCGGCCCGATCATCTGCGTGGGACACATGCCCCACGCCATTCCAGACAGGCACGCCCGCAGATAGCCCGCAACGTGTGGAATCAGATGGCGCGGCGGATCGAGATCCGCCCGCGTGATCCGCCGCATGAAGCGCTTTTGCATCTGATCCTTCGGACTGAAGTCGACGCGCGGCGCGTGACGCAGCGCATCGCGCGTCACCCCCGCGCTGAAGTGCCGGTCAAAGTACGCCGGTGAGCAAACGGGCAGGTAGCGCATGCGCCCCAGCTTGGTCGAGCGGCATCCCTGCACCGGCTCGGCTTGCGTGGTGACCGCGCCTTGCACGCTGCCGTCGCGGAGTTGTTGCGCCGTGTATTCCTGATCTTCGATAACCAGATCCAGCAGCATTTCCCGTTCGGCGCAGAAGCCGGAGATGGCGTCGATGAACCAGGTGCCCACGCTGTCGTCGTTGACCGCCATGCGAAACGTTGGCCACTTTCCAGCGATCATGCCCGGCAAGGTTGGCATCTGCCCGCCGAGTTCTGTTTCGAGTCGCTGCACGCGTTCTATATGACGACAAAGCAGCGCGCCCGGAGGCGTGGCAATACACGGCTGGCCGCGCTTCACCAGCACGCTTCCGACTCTTTCCTCCAGCAGCTTCACTCGCTGTGAGACGGCCGATGGCGTCACGTTCAGTTCCCGGGCGGCGCGATCGAACGAGCCGAGGCGCACGACCGCTCCGAGTGCATCGAGCAAGGCGTAATCCAACATTAGTAAAATTTAACTCGCATTAGGAAAGTTAGCTTCTTTTAAGCATCGACGAAAGGCAGACTACGCCTGTTGGTAGTGCACGTCCACTGGCCTTTTTTGCCGGACCGGGCGCTGGCTGTCGCACGTGCGCGCCTCGCTACCCGCTGCAAAGACAGAATCCTCTCCCGGAAAAAGCCATGACTCCATCGCCGTTTCAACTCGAGCGTTATTTCGCTGTTCACGAATTCACCGCCCGCTATCTGCTGTGCAGCTCCGATCCGGAATCCATGTCGATCGCTGACCTGCTTGCGCTCGAACCCGGTTCCATGGAAGGCCTTGGCAGCCTGCGTCTGGGATACACCGAATATCCCGGTGCGCCTGAACTTCGGCGAGAACTTGCAACGTTGTACGAATCAATCCATATCGATAACCTGATCGTGCACACGGGCGCTCAGGAAGCGATTTTCTCGTTCGTCCATTCGATGCTCAAGGCGGGCGACCATATGATCGTCCACATGCCTGGTTATCAGTCGCACTACTCGATCGCTGAAGCGGCGGGTGTTTCAGTGTCGCCGTGGCTTGCACGCGAATCGGAGAATTGGGCCCTGGATCCCGACGAGTTGGAGAAGCTCGTCAGGCCGGAAACGAAAGCGTTGCTGATCTGCGCTCCGCACAATCCGACCGGTTATCTGCCTGAGCGCGAGCGGTTTGAAGCTGTTGTTGAGTTCTGCCGGCGACGTGGTTTCTGGCTATTCAGCGACGAGGTCTATCGAGGGCTGGAGCATGATCCCGCAGCTCGTTTGCCGGCGGCCTGCGATCTCTATGAGAAAGCGATATCGCTTGGGGCTTTATCGAAGTCGCATGGTTTGGCGGGGCTGCGCGTTGGCTGGGTCGCCACCCGGGATCGCGATGTGCTCGCGGCCATGAGCGCGTTCAAGGACTACCTGACCATCTGCAATAGCGCGCCCAGCGAGTATCTCGCGGCCATTGCGGTGCGTAACACGGGCGCGTTGATCGAACGCAATACGTCGATTGTCAGGAATAACCTGGCCATCCTCGATCCGTTCTTCGAACGTCATCAAGAGATCCTGGAGTGGCGCCGGCCGTCAGCAGGGACGGTCGCGTTTCCTAGACTGAGGCGCGGGGGAGCCGAGCGCTTCTGCGCTGAAGTCCTCGAACATACAGGCGTACTTCTGCTTCCCAGCACGCTTCTCGATCATGGCGACGAGCATTTCCGTATTGGCCTCGGACGGAGAAACTTGCCGGAGGTCCTGAAAATATTCGAGAACTATTTGCGTGAGCGCGGTACGAAGTAGGACCGCCGGGGAGGCGCTGACCGACTTAGGTTTGTGGACTTCTCCCCTTCCGGGGCTAGTGCCGATGCGCACTGGCGCTTTACGTTTGCCGATTCACTCGTACACTAAGGTGCTATATCGCTAAGACTCACGGACGTGCAAATCACGGAGTACAAAATATGAAGTGGCTACTTGTATCGCTTGCAGCGTTGGTTGGATACAGCGCACATGCTCAGAACGCTGAACCGAAGCAGGCCTCGAGTGCCTACTCATCACCGCGGTTCACTCGCGATACCACCGAGGACATCAACGTCCAAATGGAAACGGATCATGAAACAGGCTGCCGTTATCTGATTGCAGAAGGCCAGGGCATCACGCCGCTTCTGAAGAGTAACGGCACGCCCGACTGCAACGCGCCGAAACTCGGGCAGCAATAGCCAACGCGCAGCGTTGCGAGGTCTTGATCGACCGCGCGGCCGGGAAATGGAAAATGGCAAATGAGCCCGAGCGAGGCAAGTCGCCAAGCGCGGACGCCGCACCGAAAAGCGGGATACGCCGTCGTTGAAGTCACGTTGAAGTCATTGAGGGGCACGTGTTGCCAGATGATTTGCGCTTCCGGCTCGATGACAAAGCCCCGCCTAGTGTCATGGGGAAGCCGCCTTCGACGGAGCCCGTCGCCGCCGTACCGTGCGTTCCCGCGCCCGGTTGCCTGACTCGATAACGGTCACCGTGATCGACGATCCCATCAGCACCGCGTCCACGTACCAGCCCGACTAGCCGACATGCGTCCAGTATCCGCCGAGGCTATAGGCGTTCACCGCCAGATGGCCGCCATCGACATTGGAAAAACCTGGCGCAAAGCCGTCGACACCGCCAACTGTCCGGACGAAGCCGACGAACAAACCATAGTGGTTCCGATGACCCGACGCCGTCACGTCCGAGTAGAGGTCATGGCCTACTTGCGCGCCGAAAATCGAGCTGTTGAACTCGGGGTTCGCCGCGCCGTCCAGGCTGCTTACCGAATGTCCGCCCCATACGCGTGCCCACACGGCCGGCAGCGCGCCGGTCTCGGTGAGCAATGACCGGTCACCTTGCCGGTCGTGGAGGGTATCGATTTACTGAATGCTGATTTTTCTGGTAATCAGCGGAATGGCGGCGTACAGCGCCACTTCCGGACGATAAAGGGATCCGGCGCGGAACCGGGTGGGGGCGGGGTAGACAAGGGCGGAGTGCCCGCGGCAGCAATCCGGCCGCTGGTCGGTCGACAGTATTGTCGGGCGGAGCCGGATGAGGCGACCTTGGGGGGCGGGCGACGTTCCAGCAGGTGTACCGGGTGTCCGTGGGATCGACCTGACGGAGCGCTGGGTTGCGTCGGCGCAACCGGGGTTGCCGGGCCACGAAATTGCGCAAATACCCGCGCTCGCTGGTCCGGGCCGTCACGCCGCCCTTCGCCCGGTAGTACGAATACGCGCCCGCCTTGATGGATGCGGGGAGCGAAATCGCGCCGAGGGCAGAAATGGCGCCATTGGCGGCTTGAACCGCCTGTATGCCGTCGGGGACCCGTCGCAGCACCCGTACCGCCAATGCTCGTGATCAGCAGCGTTCTGGAGCCGCTGGCATTGCGACTACGCTTCCCCACCAAGGTTTACCCCGATGGCTACCGAAACGGGTCACAACCGAGCGCCGCGCTTGAATGCGATATATCACCGACTGTGAGTGCCCCGGCGTCAATCTTCACTCCGTCGAAGTAATTACTACCGCTGACGGCCCGGGCGAACGCGCCCGCGCCATCTTCCAGGGCCACGGGCAGCCGGAAGAACGCCGGCGCCGGTACAAACGACACCCGTTCCAATCCGCGGTCCAGTCGAACTGCATGCTGCTTAGCGGCTCCTGACAGCGCCTCCGACACAAAAACGCCTCTGCAAACGCCGGTACCCAGCTTTTTTTTAGTTGACTGGCGCTCCCAGGACCTTCGATGACCGCTAAAAATAGATTTTTTCCTTTGTCTTATCAAATGTTTTATTTATTATCTGACCTTCCGGATTGTGGGCGCCAAGCGTCTCCGGACTGCGCACGTGACGGTTTTTGGAGCTTTGTTTTGGAAACATCGGGCAGAATCCAATTGCAGACTGACATTTTCGCGTGGTAAAAGGAGTCTGCAACGCTTGGCCGATTGACGGCCGGTGGCGCTACCAAACGGAATTACGTCTCTTCTAGGAAAATCAGCAAATGGCAACAGGTATTGTGAAGTGGTTTAATGATGCAAAGGGTTTTGGCTTCATCACGCCGGACGGCGGTGGCGATGACCTCTTTGCGCATTTCTCTGAGATCCGCTCGGAAGGCTTCAAGACACTGCAGGAAAACCAGAAAGTAAGCTACGAAGCGAAGCAAGGCCCGAAGGGTCTGCAAGCGTCGAACATCCAGCCGCTGTAATTCGTTACAGCCCGGCTTGATTGCATGAACCGAATGGCCCGCTTAGGCGGGCCATTCGTTTTTGCACGGTACGAGGACAAGCCGCAGACGCCATGAGCGTCCGTTGTCCGGTGATCGCGTCGCAACAGGTCCCCATGCACCCACCCCATCATTCCCGCGTCAAGGTGCGTCGATAGCCAGGGGTGCCGGGGCAACCGCCGAGACCTTCTCGGGAAAGAGCCGCGGGTATAACGCGCCCGCAATGCATGCGCCAATGATGGGCGCGATCCAGAAAAGCCAGAGTTGTCCCAGCGCAGCGCCACCGGCGAACAGCGCGGGTCCGGTCGAGCGTGCGGGATTGACCGAGGTATTCGTTACGGGAATGGATATCAGGTGAATCAGCGTCAGGCAAAGCCCGATGGCCAGCGGCGCGAAACCGGAGATGGCGCGTCCGTCGGTGGTACCGAGAATGACCATCAGGAAGAAAAACGTCATCACGATTTCGCAGATCAGGGCGGCTGTCATCGAATAACCGCCGGGTGAACGCGCGCCGTATCCATTCGATGCAAATCCGCTGGCAGCCACGTCGAATCCGGGCACGCCGGACGCAATCAGATACAGCACGAATGCCCCGATGGTCGCGCCAACAACCTGCGCAACAATATAAGGCGCCAGGTCGCGGGCAGGAAAGCGGCCTGCAACGGTGAGGCCCACGCTGACGGCCGGATTCAAATGGCAACCCGATATATGTCCAAGTGCGTAGGCCATGGTCAGGACGGTCAATCCGAACGCGAGCGCGACGCCTGCAAATCCAATTCCGGTACCGGGAAATTTGGCCGCGAGAACTGCGCTGCCACAACCGCCAAGTACTAGCCAAAACGTGCCAAACATTTCCGCAGCAAGACGTTGTTGTAATCGCATGATGTGCCATCCAAGATTGGTAACGGTTTCAATACGAAGTGGTCAGACCGCGCTAACTGATAATTGCGCTTTACGAAAAGCTCCGCTTTTTTATAGTCGATCCTGTTTGCGTTTCTGCTTCGAGTTATGTGTCTGGCCGTCCCTGGCCGCAAGACTTTCCCGCGCGCTGGGCACGCATGTGCAGCGGTAGATGCAGACGGCTTGCCTGTGGAAATACGTGGTGCAGTGCATCTACAACATCGCTTTTTGCGTGATTCAATCGCACTTCAATCGCGCGGGTGAGGTCGTTCGGACACGAATTCAGTGTAGGACAAAGTTTTTAAAAATCGATGTCATCACAGTTGCGGAATGGGTTTGAGTATCAGCAGCCCGGCGCGCCGATCGTTTGTCGTCCGCGTGCCGTCCCGCCACGCGTGAATTTTCAGCCGGCCCAAGCGCCCAGGGATCTTGGCGCATCACGCTTCCTATTGTTTAAGCAGTTGCCATTTGCTATCCGGGCCGGCGTCCTTGCAGGCAGTCGGCGCCCAGCTTTGCGTCTGGCCTTTCGCCTTCGCGACGATGGCAACCGTCCGGCAACTCCGGTCGCCGTCCTTTCGCGTATTGAGCGGCGTGATGGTGCCCTCCACGTGAACCGGATTTCCAGTGCCGTTGTTGTTCCAGTCAAGCGCTTCACCGTCCTGCTTCGAGTCCAGGGCCGTTCGCGCGGCGCGGTTGAGTTGCTGCAGATCGCGCTGTTTCATATAACTGATCGGCGTGTCCATCAGGAAGCCGAGGTTGGCCGCGTAGGAGCCTGCGGCATAGCCCAGGAATACGCTGCAAACCGCTAACTGACGCCAGCCGATACGGCCGTAAGACGATGATCGGATGTGCATAAAGCTTCCTTAAAGTACGGGCTGCCGCCGAGCTTCCCGGGGCGTTCAAACATGGAAGTCCGCGGCCATATCATCGTCTGTCCGGGCGACTATCCGGCCGGTTCGGACGGCGTGTGTGAACAGATCGAAATCGCGTTCAACCTGATCCGCATAGTTCTTTGAATAGGCGACCAGCGCTTCGGTGAATTGAGTGCCCTGGCCCAGATAAGCGCTGATCTCGATAGCCTTGCCGCTCGCTTTTGCATGAGCTCGCGCGAGTATCCAGCCGCACAACCGGGCGTAACCTTCCAGCACGTCGATATCGAATAATTCGATGTTCGCCGACAGTTTCATGTCCCGCAGTTGCCGGAAATAGAAATGGCGTCCCGATGGTCCGGTCGCCCAGCCAAGGAAGATGTCGCTGGCGGCCTGCATTACCCGCTGGCCGCGCACCACACGCTCGCCAGCATGGTCGAGCCGTTCGGCATCGAAATGCTGTTCGATCACGGAGGGCCGTGCCTCCTTGATCTGCAGGAACATCGGCTTTCCGAGTTCATCCATCATCAACAGAACCAGGCAGCGAGTCCCGACGCTGCCAACGCCCACTACCTTGAACGCCAGGTCCTGCGCAGTGAAATGTTTAAGAAGCGCGCGGCGGTCGTGGCTAAGCGTTTTCACATACTGCGCAAACATGCCCTTGATCAACGCCTGCCAGTTCCCCAGCTTGATCCAGTCATCATCGGCTTCGAACAGCGTGTTGGCGCCGTGTACGTGGAACATGCCCGGCGGCATGTCGCGAAGAGTCCAGGCGTCGGTCTCGTCATTAAATTCCGCCACCTTCTCAAGCATGCTGTCATGTGTGCGGCTAGCGGCCTTTTCCATGCCTTTACGCAACGCGCGCCTGCGCTCCGGCGTCACGGCGGTTTCGAGCATCCGGTCGAAAGTGATGCGCTCGTACCAAAGCTCCAGAGCGCTGTATCGTGCGTATTCCTGCATGCGCGTCTGATACTGCGTCACCAGGGATTCGATCAGACTCTCGCCTGTCAGGCGGCTTAAGCGCATGTGCCGTGCGGCCACCATGAAGCTTGCGGCCAGCCGTTTGATATCCCATTCCCAGGGCCCAAGCGCGACTTCATCGAAATCGTTCAGGTCGAACACGAGCTGGCGTTCCGGCGTCGCGAATCCGCCAAAGTTCATCAGATGCGCATCGCCGCAGATGGGCATCACCAGGCCCGTATTCGATATCTTGCCAAGGTCGTTAGCCTGCAGGATCGCGCTGCCCCTGAAGAACGTAAAAGGCGACGCCATCATCCGGCCGTATCTGAGCGGGACCAGCCGTTCTACGCGTCCCCTGCTGTTTTGCTCGAGCAGCTCGATCGGGTCGCGGTCGATCGTTCCAATCCGGGCGTGCGCGGAACGGGCCATGTGCTCGCGGTACGCTTTGCCCGCGGCCATACGCGACGCTGTCTTGTTTTCAGCCGCCATCTCCTCTCCCCTATGTCGCTTACGTCACGCATTGGACACACACGGCCCTGCACGAGCGGCCGGTCCGCGTCACGACTGCTTTCCGGCCAACCGCTTACTTTATTGGAGCGCCGTTGCGTGTCACCAGCACGGCAGTCGCTTCAATAAATTCGGCGTGTACGCTGTCACCGGTCTTTATTCCCTTCAGCGAAACGTCGGGGCCCGCCTGCAGCGTTTCTGTTTTATTCGGGCCGCGAAGCGTAATGGTTCGTTTTGCATGATCGACCTTCTGAACCGTTGCCAGCACTTGCACCCGACGTGCGGTCGCAGTCGATCCGCCGGACGCGGGGATGGTCGCGGTTTCGTCGACCCGCTCGCGAATACCATTCGACGCGACCTTGGTGGCACGGATCAGCACGGCGTTTTCATACTTGATATGGACGATATCGCCGATCTGCAACTTGCTGACATCGCCCACTTCCGGATTCACGGCAATATCGACGACTCTCCCGCCTGACCCCTGCAACGAGACGCTATTCGACGCGGTATCGATGCCCACTACACGCGCCTGAACTTCCGCGGTGGCGGCGGCGCCCACTCCGCCCGGACCAGCGGCCGAGGCTGCATTCTGCGAAAACGCCGGCGCGGCAAGCAGGGCGGAAACAACCATTGCTGCCTTGAGGATGTTGATGCTGAAAATCTGCGACGGGTATTGGCGAGTCTTGTGAGTCATTAGGGAATCCTCTCGTTCGTTGCGATGTTGATGGATGCGGATGACCGGCGAAACGCCGGGTGATGAAGCCTGGGGTTACCTACGCGACTTGGACAGCAAGTGCCCGAGTCCAAGGTTGGTCGCTATCTGCCAGATGTACACGCGGGAGTAACGGACGCCGTATCTCGACTCAATCAGTGCCCGTAGCCGCGCATTGGTCCACGCCTCACTGTCGAAGCCATGATCCCTGGCCGAGCCCTGAAGCGCCGCGGATATCCACTCAAGGGCTCGCTGATCCAGCACGGAAGAACGTCCGCCCACGCCCAACTGTTTCAACGCGTCCAGGCCACCGGCGTCAATCAGCGCCTTGTAGCGTTTCACCGTCGCCATGGACAGATGAAGCTGCTCGGCAACGTCATCCAGCGACGCTCCGTCGAGCAGCATCTGTCCCGCCGTCATTCGGCGTACGACGCTGGGAAGGTTCTCGGGCTGAGAAAGCATCTGTGCACTCGTCCTTGTGTCATCAGGAATGCACGGCAGTCCGTCGCCGCTCGTTTTTAACTCGGGCTCGCCAGGGCGGCCTGATCTCCATTTTGAAACGCTCTGACGTTCCGTTTCGATTTCCAAAAGAATATGAATATCCGAGAAAGATCCGTCAGGCGAATAACGCTTAATTCAGTTAATTGCACTGTTGCGCAAGCCGTCGGAATGGAAGCCCCGGAGGTTAAGTTCATTACCAATATCTGCTTTTTTTAGATTTGGGGCCGATTTTGTGCAAAATTTATTACTTGAAATTTACTTGATTATTGTCTAAGACGCGGAGCAGTCAACCTGGTATTCACGAACGTTTGCTAACGTTTTTTTGAAACATACCGGCTGATTGGATTGGGACTTTGTCAGTTACAAAATAATATTGGCAAACGCTAAAACGTTTGCTAGCATCCGTAACAAATGTAATTCCGCTAATGCACTGCTTAAAGCAGACCGCACAGGACAAACGTGCCCTGTTATGTCTTTGAGAGGACTAACGTATGGCTATTTCTCGTTCCACGCAGTTCGCTTAAATCATGTCGTTCTTCCGTGTGGGTATATCGCGGAAAACAGATTGATAGAAACATGGAAAACCTCTTCCCGGTGCGCCGGGAACGGTTCTGCTCGCGTGCCCCGAAAAACGTTATTCAATTAACGCTGAAGGGCTATCTGCATCTTGTGAAATTAACGTTGGGAAAATTCATGAGCAGCCATAGGCAACTATTCGTCCGTAGATCGTTGCCGGGCTTCATTATGGCAGTCTGGGCGAATCTGGCATTCGGGCAAAGCGCCGCGGACGAAGCTAATAAAAGCAATAATCCGCTGAATCTGGCTGCTTCATTCAATATTCAAAATTACTATACACCTAGCGTATTTGGTGCGAGTTCCCATACTAATGATCTGTTACTGCGCCCGACCATTCCAATCGGGCCCAACGGGTTGATAGGCGTGCCGCAGATCTTCCGCGCAACCGTGCCTGTCAGTGCCCGTCCCGATCCCAATGGCGGATACAACACCGGATTGGGCGATATCAATCTTTTCGATATCTTCCTGCTCTCTCAGGAGGGCGTCCAGATAGGCGTCGGACCACTGATCACCATGCCGAGCGCTACCGACCCAAGCCTGGGAACGGGCAAGTGGCAAGGCGGTCTTGCGGCAGTCGCGGTCAGTGCGACCAAGGAACGGTTGCTGGGCGCGCTGGTCCAGTGGCAACACTCGTTTGCCGGGCAGGATAGCCGCCCGGCCGTGCAGTCGCTGACGGCCCAGCCTTTCGGCATTTTTAACTTACCCGGTGGATGGTATGTGCGCTCGACCGGCACCTGGACGTTCGACCTGCAGCACGGAAGCTATTACATCCCGGTTGGCCTGGGCGGCGGCAAAGCATGGAAAAGCGGCTCGACCATCTACAACGCATATATAGAGCCGCAATATTCGGTCGCTCATTCAGGGCAAGGTGTTCCGCAATTCACTATTTTCGCCGGGTTGAACATGACTTTCGGCAAATAACGGAGGACTTCCATGAAACGTGGATATCTCGTGAGATTCGGAATACTAATGACTTCGTTGACGCTGGCAGGTGTTTTGTCCGCGAGCGCGCAGCAGGAGCCCACCGGCGCGACGCCCCAGGAAACGGAGGCTATCGCCAAGGACGCATTCATCTATGCGTACCCCATGCTGTTCAACTACAAGACCCTCTACCAGCAGACGCAGGACAGGAACTCGAAGGCGTATATCGGCGGATTCGGGAACTTTCGCCACTATTCGCAACTGTATGGGCCGCAGAACAAGGAAATAGTCACGCCGAACAACGACACACCCTATTCGTGGGCCTGGCTGGATCTGCGCCGCGAACCCTGGGTGTTGTCGGTCCCGAAGGTTCCCGAAGACCGCTACTACGTGTTTCAGTGGATCGACCTGTACACCTACAACTTTGCTTACGTCGGCTCGCGCGCGACCGGCAACGGCGCTGGCCATTTACCTGTTGGCAGGCCCTCGTTGGAACGGATCGACGCCACCCGGTATCGACAAGGTCTTCAAGTCGGAGACCGATCTCGTTCTGACGCTCGGCCGTACGGCGCTGAATGGACCCTCGGATGTCGGACACGTCGTTCGCATACAGGAGCAGTACGAGCTGACGCCGCTCTCCAGCTTCGAACACACCACGCCGCCACCCGACGTCGCGAGCGTGACCTTCCCCAAGTGGGACGAGGCCAGGGCGACATCGGTCGACTTTATCGGCTATTTGAATTTTCTATTGCAATTCGCGCAGCCGCCCAATCCGTCCGAGACAGAACTGATGCAGCGCTTCGCGAAGATAGGGATTGCGCCAGGCAAGCCGTTCGATATCAGCAAGCTTGATCCCGCAACCCGTGAAGCATTGGAACGCGGTGTGACCGATGGCAAGCAGGCATTGGCGGCCGCGGAAAAATCGACGACGGGTTCCTTCGGTCTCTTCGGTTCACGCGACGACCTGAAGAACGACTACACGACACGCGCAGTCGCGGCGGCAATGGGGATCTACGGCAATACGAAGGAAGAAGCGGTGTATGTCGGGTATCGCGTGGATGCGGACAACAAGCAACTCGTGGGCGCTCAGCCGTATGTCCTGCACTTCGACAAGAAAGACCTGCCG
Organism: Caballeronia sp. dw_19; assembly: GCF_018449515.1. Lineage (GTDB taxonomy): Bacteria > Pseudomonadota > Gammaproteobacteria > Burkholderiales > Burkholderiaceae > Caballeronia. The sequence continues at coordinate 46,040 of NZ_JAAVUQ010000043.1, forward strand.
CCCGCCAAATTCTTCTGGTCGATGACGCTGTATGACCTTCCGGGGCGCCATCTTGTCGCGAATCCAATCAATCGCTATTCGATCGGCGACCGCACGAAGCACCTGAAATATGGCGCGGATGGCTCGCTCGATCTTTATGTCCAGCATCAGTCGCCGGGCAAGGGGAAAGAGGCGAACTGGTTGCCGGCGCCGACGGGTGCCTACACCCTGATCATGCGCATCTACGGACCGAATGCCGAGGTGCTGAATGGAACGTGGCAGCTCGTGAAGCCGAAGAAGGCTGGGGAGGGCTGATATCCAACCATCCGGATTTGTTAGAATTCCATATTTGTTAGAATGTAAGTTTTGCTAATCGATATTGAGGTTGGTATGAAAGGCATTTTCCTGACCGCGGTGCTTGCCATGACGGCAAGCACCGCGTTTGCAGCCAAGCCCGCTGTGTATCCGGCGCATGGCCAAAGCGCCAGCAAGCAGTCGCAGGATGACGGCGCGTGCTACGCCTGGGCCAAGCAAAACACAGGCATCGATCCCGCGGTCGTTGCCGGCACTCCGCCGCCGCCCCCGGGACCCACCGGTGCGCGAGTGGGCGGCGCGGCTCGCGGTGCGGCGGCGGGCGCGCTCATCGGCGACGTGAACCACAACGACCCGGGGCACGGCGCGGCCGTCGGTGCGACAGCTGGGGCAGTAGTCGGCGGAGTACGTAGCCGCCGGCAGCATGCCGCCCAGGCCCAGAACGCACAAGCCAATAAGCAAGCTGAGATGAACACGTACTGGCGTGCCTACGGCGCATGCATGCAGGGGCGCGGTTATACCGTCCAGTAATTGCCTGCGAAAACCACTTAGCGAAGGAATCAGTATGGACACGTACAACAAGTGGGCCGCTGTGCGTAAAAGCGTGCACCGGAAGCTGAAGGCGGTCGCGTTCGCCACTGCTGTGCTCGGCATTGCGACTGCCGCCCACGCGACTGAAAGTGGTCTGGGACGGCCATTAACCGGTATGCAAATAGCGCCGTACATGGGCATCGTGCCGCCCACGTCGGACTGGATATTTTCCGTCTCGACCATCTATTACGAGGGTTCGTTCGGAAAATCCAAAACAATTCCGATCGGCAACACAGTGTCCGCCGGCCTCAACTATCACATCTCTTACACCATCATCAATGCAGTGAAGACCTGGGGCATCACCGCTGGCGGGTGGAACTTCGCGTCGTCGTTCGGCGTGCCGTTTCAATACACGTCGATCTCCTCGTTCAACGGCCGGCTGCCTAACGACAGCGGCACGCAGTTCACCGACATCTTCTTCACGCCTGTGGTTGCCGGTTATCACCTGACGCAGACCGACCATATTGCCTTGAGCGTTCAGATGTATGCGCCCACGGGGGCTTATAACGTGAACCGCCTGGCGAATCCCGGGCTGAACACGTGGACGTTCATTCCGACTGTCGCGTACACGAAGCTCCTGCCCGAGCACAACGTCGAGCTGTCAGCGAACTACGGCGTTGAGTTCTATACAGCCAACAACGAAACGCACTATCACAACGCGCCGATCAGCGTGCTCGACCTGCTTGCGCTCAAGCGCTTCACGGGCGGATGGGGTGTTGGTGTAGTCGGCGGCTGGATTCAGCAACTTGGCGACGACACCGGCGGTCTCGCCGACGTGACGGGCGGCACCAGCGGGCATTCCGTCGGGATCGGCCCGATGGCAACCTGGTCGGGGAAGCTGAGCAGCACACCTGTGTCGGCATCGTTGCGATGGGTCAATGAATTTGCAGTGCGTAACCGCCCGAAGGGAAATGCGGTCGAACTTTCAATCAGCGCCACTTTTCAATAAGGGGACGACGTGCCACGACACTATCACCGACCAATACGCGGCGTGCTTATCGCGTTGGGCATCAGCGCGGTCAGCGCATTCGCGCAAACAAGCCCCGACCCGGCGAGCGCCGCAGCGGCCACAACCGCGGCTGCTGCACAACCCGAGCGCCAGAAACAAGCTATCGATGCGTTGTCGTCCATGGGACGCTATCTGCGTTCACTGAGCCGCTTCGATGTGACCGCGACATCTGCTACCGATGCCGTTCTCGACAGCGGACAGACCGTTGCGTTTCTTCATGAAACGGATCTGAAGGTCGAGCGGCCGAATCGTCTCAGGGTGGATATCACAGGAAGTCGCAGTCCCAAGGGGCTGATCTACGACGGCAGGACATTCACCATCTTCAATACGGTGGAAGGCTACTACTCGAAGAACCCCGCGCCGGCCACGATCGACCTGCTGGTGCGCGAGTTATCGACGACTTACAACATTGATACCCCGCTTGCAGATTTGTTTTACTGGGGCGACGGCAAGGTCGATGACAACACATTGACGTCGGCGCTTTTCATCGGGCTGGAGCGCGTGGATACGCGCTGGTGCAATCACTACGCGTATCAGCAGGACGGCGCCGACTGGGAGCTCTGGATCCAGAGCGGAACACGTCAGTTGCCGTGCCGCATGGAGATTGTCGATACAACCCAGGACGCACGTCCACGACACGTCGTGACCTATCACTGGAAACTCAATCCCGAGTTTCCTGCGTCGACCTTTACTTTCCGGCCTGCGGCGAATGCGAAAGCTATCGAGTTGAAGCCTGCTACGCGTACGCCGTATGAGGAGAGCGAATGATGTCACGCACTAAACAACTTGCGGTTGCCGGCATTGCCGGTGTCTTTCTTGCGACGTCATTGAGCGTTCACGCGTTTGGTTTCCGCGGCGGCGCGCGCACGAGTATTCACGCGCCGCCGGGAGGCGGTTTTCACGGCGGCGGAGGCGGTGGTGGTTTCCACCCCGGTGGTCCGGGCGGTGCCCCACAGGCAGGCGCGCATCCGGGCGGCGGCGTGGGCCATAGCAGTAACGGAGGCGGTGGCGGCAGTCACAGTGGCGGCAGCAGCAATGGCGGCGGTCACAGCGGCGGCAGCAACGGCGGCGGCGATCACAATGGAGGCGGCAACAGCGGAGGAGGTCACAACGGCGGTAGTAGCGGCGGTGGTAGCAGCGATCACCACGGCGACGGCGACCACAGCGGCGGTGGCGACGACCACCACGATGATGGTCACCATGACGATGACCATCATCACGACGACGGCCATCACGATGATGACCACCACCACGATGATCACTATCACGATGACGGTTGGTATGGGAACCCGGTGGCTGTGGGCGTAGCGGTTGGCGTAACCACGGCAGTGGTGGTCGGCGCGACGGTTGCCGCGTTGCCGCCGAGCTGCTCGAGCATCGTGGTGAACGGCATCGCTTACGAACATTGCGGGCCGAACTGGTATCAGCCGCAATACGTTGGCGCTCAGGTGCAGTACATCGTTGTTACGGCGCCCAGATGACATGCGTTGATGGCCCGGCCGGTTCGTTCAGTATCCGGCGCCGGTTGGGCTTGCCTCGTTCGCAAACACGCGGTTCGGCTGGATCGTCCCTGACACACCGTTGAATTTCACCACCGAAAAAACCGCGTTGAAACGAGACGGCGCGAGCGTGGACCGGAGACACGCTTAAATCTTTTACCTCAATCGCACTGGCCGGAGCGGAACGCAAATTTACGTTCTGGCCGGCAGTGCGTGGCGATGAATGTTGTTCAACCGGAGACTCGTATGGACCCGAATCCGCTGCCCCTTGTCATCCGAGCGCTTGAACGGGCCGCACTGCAAAGTACGGTATTACCGTACAAACGTTTCCATGTCCTGTTTGAGCGCATGGTTCCACTGACCCGGCGATACGAAGTGCTCGATGCTGCCCTGCGGGAACTCAATGATGGTTCCGATATTGACTACGGGGTGCTGCTTGCATGCGACAACGGCTTGCCCGGGCCGGATTTTTTCCGCCGCTATCAGAAGTATCGGTGGGACAAGTACGTCGCTGCGATGGGCGACCCGCGGTTCAAAAGCGCAACCTTGAAAGGCAAGCGCGAATTGGTTGCGGCAGAGCGCGCGGAAGTCCATTTGCATGCGTTGCGTGCGCGTCATCAGGAGCGTGACCGGGAATGCGCGTGACCGCGATTTCGCGGCATTGTCTTGCGCACTAACGACGCTGGGACGCTCATGTTGCTGGGCGATGTTGCGCGTATCCAGATTGGACCCTGGATGCGGCGTGGCATTGCCGAACTGAACGGCGAAGGGGAGGTCGCTGGTGGCGTGATCGTGATGCGCTCCGGCAAGAATGCGCTCACGACCGTCGCGGCCGTGAAAGCGAAACTCGATACGCTGAAGAAGTCGCTGCCGCCTGGAGTTGAAGTCACCACCACCTACGATAGATCCAGGCTGATCGAGGAGTTTGTCATCGTCAGCCTGGTCTGTGCGCTGTTTTTGTTCCATCTGCGAAGCGCTTTTGGCGCCATCCTGTCGTTGCCGCTGGGTGTGCTCGCAGCATTTATTGTGATGTGCAATCAGGGCGTCAACGCAAACCCGATGTCGCTCGGCGGCATTGCGGTCGCAATCGGCGCCGCTATCGTGATGGCTTGCTGGTGTGGCGGAGGAGTTCGGCGTGGTGATGTTGTTGTACCTGAAACGTTAGAATCGTAGTTAAATCCAGAGTCAGGAACACCCATGTCTGTACGCTACAACGCTGCATTCACGGCGCTTCTCGCGGCGGCGCTCTTTGGCGCGACGACCCCGCTTGTCAAGACCCTTCTTGGCACTATGTCGCCGTTCATGGTCGCGGGGTTGTTCTATTTAGGCAGCGGTGTCGGTCTGGCTGTCGCTATCACTTTCCAGCGTGTCAGGCGGTCCCAAAAGGAACGCGCTAACGAAAGCCGGATTCAGTTGGCCGAAATGCCCTGGTTGCTCGGAGCAATTGCCGCCGGTGGTATCGCCGGTCCGGTGCTCCTGATGTTCGGCCTGAGCACCACTTCAGCCGCGACGAGTTCGCTACTGCTGAATCTTGAAGGCGTATTCACGGCGGTGATCGCGTGGGTCGTGTTTCGCGAGAATGTGGATGCGCAGATTTTTCTCGGCATGGTGGCAATAGTCGCCGGCGGCGTGGCGCTCTCGTGGCAGCCGGGCGCGGCCGGTGTATCCGCCGGCGCGCTGCTGGTTGCCGCCGCGTGTGTGTGCTGGGCGATCGATAACAACCTGACGCGCAAGGTATCGACGAATGACGCCATGGTCATTGCCTGCCTGAAGGGGCTGATCGCGGGATCGGTGAATCTTTGCATTGCCCTTGTGCTCGGCGCGCATCTTCCCGGTTGGGTCGCGACGGCGGCGGCCATGTTCATCGGCCTGGCTGGATACGGTGTCAGCCTGGTCTTGTTCGTTGTCGCGTTGCGCAATCTCGGCACCGCACGCACCGGCGCATACTTTTCAGTTGCGCCGATATTCGGCGTGACGCTTTCGCTGATCCTTTGGCCGGATCTGCCTGACCCGCTGTTTTGGGTGGCCGCCGCGTTGATGGCGCTTGGCGTGTGGCTGCATATTCGTGAGCGCCACGAGCACGCCCATACGCACGTGTTGATGGACCACAATCACCGGCATCGCCACGACGAGCATCATCAACATACGCACGATTTCAAGTGGGATGGAGAGGAGCCGCACACACACCCGCATCGACACGTGCCGATGACGCACGCCCATGGACATTTCCCGGATATTCATCATCGTCACATTCATTGAGCGGCGGATTTCTTCAATTAGACATGCATTGCATCCAGCGTCCCGCCAGGCCCGTATATAAGCTTGACGCGACGCAATCCAGCACTCGCGGCTAATGGAGAAAAACCATGAACAAGGTAATGCGCAAAGCGATGTTGGCGGGTGTATCGGCGGCGTTCTTGTGCGGTTCGACGGCAGCATTCGCGCAGGGTGGCGGCAACGGGAACGGCGGCTCGGGCGGTGGTAATGCGCACAGCGCAGCAACGGCTGGAATGACGCACTGGGGCGATCCGGTTGCCGTGCCTACAAGTTCCATGCCCGGCAATATGCAAAGCCCGGGGATGGAAAACAGCGCCAGCATGGGCGCGATGCCGTCGAATGGCGCCAAGGGCGTTGCAAAGAACGCCCAGTAGGGCAATGTCATGCTGGCGGGTGCCAGGCGCCGGGAATGGTCCTCTGACGTGGTGTCGCCGCTGTTAGCCACGCATTAGCGGCATCACGATTTTAGGACCGGCCTTTATTCGCATCGATGGCATCGACTTGGTGCATGACGCCACGAAAATTTCCAGCTGAAAATGAAGCTTGGATCTGGTGCGTGACAGAAGGACGCGAAGCATGACGGCATTAGCCGCGCGCGAATTTAGCCGACGAATATGTTCCTTCGCCACGCCTTCCGCTATGTAATTCAGAGACACAATTGCGCTTGAACTAAGCAAGGTTCTTCGGCTCTTACTTAAGAATTAAGAAGCGCGGAGAATCACATGCTTAAGCCAATTGCATTGTTCGCATTATTCGTACTTGTTGGGTCTCTAGGCGGCTGTGCCGTTGCGCCGGGTTATGGCTATGGATACGACGGCTATGGATACGGTGACCCTTACGCAACGGATTATTCGGGGCCGTACTACTCTGGTTATCCGGCTGTTTACGGCGGTGGTGTCTATGTCGGCGGTGGTGGCGGCTGGTACGGCGGCCACTACTATAACCATGGTGCTAACTGGCATGGTTGGAACCACGGGTATGGCGGCTATCACGGCGGCTATGGCCACGGTGGCGGCTACGGGCATGGCGGTGGTGGCGGACAGTGGCAGGGCGGTGGCGGGCACGCCGGCGGCGGAGGGCACGGCGGTGGCCGCGGCTAAGAATGGCGCCAATCACGTGACCGTTAGCCTGATGTGACAGCGTCTGATGCGTGCTGCTTGCCGGACGCTTTGTCAGTAATCAAACATCCAGCGAACCTGCGTGGCTTGACTGCGTCAGGCGTTCATGCCAAAACACAGCAAGCGGAGCGAGCGTCAGCGTCGCACCGCATGCTGCGCATTCCGGTAAAGCTTCTCTGCTGTTCTCAGAGGCCCGGTCAAATTTCCAGGCTGGGCCCGCAGTTGAACGACGCCAAACGGAAATCAAAATATTCAAGCCTGGCGAGCCCTTCGGTTATCAATGAAGGGCGCTTTGGTTTTTCGTTAAACCGCAGGCGTAACCGCTACCGTCGATGCAGAATCCTGGCTAGCCGCCGGCGTCTTGCTAGCGGCGGTTGCTGACTTCTTCGCCAACACGCGTTTCACGGGCGTTTTCTTGGCGGCTGCTTTTTTCGCGGGGACATTCGCTACAGTCGCACTCTTGGCCGACGCTTTCTTGGCGGCAATTTTCTTTGCCGGCGCCTTTTCGCTTAGCGTCTTAGCCGCCGCTTTTTTGACCGTCACTTTCTTTGACGCCTTCTTGCTGGCAGGTTTTGTCGCGCTTGCGACAAGGGCATGGCTGTCGCTGTGGCCATCGATCAGGAATTTCGTACGGTCCCGGACGTCCTTGATCCAAAGCGGCGGGCGTGCCCAGCCACTCCACGTTTCACCGGTCTTGGGATTGCGATACTTGGCGGGCAGCTTTGGCTTTGCCGCCGCTTTGACCTTGGCGCCACGCTTGGACGTTTTGCCCGCAGGCCGCCCGCGCGGCTTCTTCGTGGATGAATGCGCGTCAATATCAGCGGTGGTCAGTCCATGCTGTTCCATGAGCTTGCGGATGTCGTCGAGCACGGATTGCGCGCGCTTGGCGATCATTACTTCCGCTTGCGCCTGCAGCTTTTTCAGCTTGGCTTGAATCTGTTCCAGAGTCGGCATTATGGTTTCCTTAAGAGTGATTGCCCGCACTATGCCATGCGTTCTCTGATTTCGGAAGCGGGTAATAGAGCTTGGCATTAAAGGCACGCGTCTCTTAATACAGTTTGTTTCAATCCGTGACAAAAAGACCAAGCTTTTAGGCCTCGCGCGTTGAATGCTTAGGGTTAGATTCGCTTGGCTTGCAGCGCATTAAAAATGGGAGAAGCGCGGGGCTTTAACACTCTGCGCTGCGTTATGCCGCCGCACGATTCCGGCATTGGTCAGGCGCGGATGTAAATGCGCAGGATATCGATGAAGGTTTGTGAAACGCGGGGACAACGACCTATTGATCGCGCGAGTAGTGAAGGGGGCGAACGTCCGGCTGCCATGATTGCCCTAAGGACGAGCCGAACGCGTAGAGAAGTAATAGAGGTGCCTTGATCAGAGAGGTGCTGCTTAACGGCCTTGATAACGGCCTTGATCTGTTCGATCGGCAAGCCGCCAATGCTGTGTCGCGCAGGAGTTCCTGCGAACGCTCGCTGGCGATCTCTAATACCGATGAGGCGGCGGTCGATGGCGCGGCGGCGGGCGATGATGATGGTGTCTCGGCGGCGGCAGCGGACGGCAGCGCCGCACATAATGACCATGGACCCAGACCCGCCGGCATTCCTGCCGCGGACGGGCGTCCGCCACCGTGGGTAAGGCGGCGCTCGCTGCAGCGGTCAACAGGACGACCGCGAGAAATCTTCGCATACGTGCTCCACAAAAATACGAACAGAATCATTGACTCGCCGATGCACTATCCGGCAATAAAAACGCACGTGTGATTTCACCCCGAGACTGGCGTCCCAGGCAAAACACGGCACCCTGCTACTTCTTCGGGGTCTTCGAAACCTTTGCCGCGGCTTTGACTGCTGGCTTCTTGGCGGGTTTCTCTCCAGCCTCGGCGATCGCTTTTGGCTTGGCCGCGGACTTCACGGACTTGGGCTTTTTCGGCGCTATATCAGTGTCGGCAGTCTCGGGTTTGGCTGCCGTCCTGGTCGCCGTCTTGCGTGCAACCTTGGCGCTGGTTTTTGCGTCAGCTTTGGACTTGGCCTTTGGCGTTTTGACGCTGTCCTCGCCGGCAAGCGTCGCTTTCGACTTCGTCTTGACCGGCTTCTTTGCGGGCTGCGCGGCAACCGTGTCCGTTTCGTTTGCTTCATGGGGCGGTATGACGGGGGCAAGCGCTTGTTCTAGCAAGACGCGTGCTTTCTCCCAATGCTCCGTAGACCGTCCTTCTGGACGACCGTCCGCTTCCCATAGATGGTATGCCTGCAAACGAAGCTTTTCTTCCAAAGATTTGTTGTGCATTCCATTAACCATTTCGCGTATTCGAGCGTTCATGTTACAGGAGCGTTGCTCCGCTTGTGAACGGGCGGAGGGCGCATTGAGCGCGCTGCTTGAGCGTGGAGTTCATCTGGGCACGACGCGCGGTCAGATCTTGCCACGCTATAAAAATGTCTTTTTTCCCGTGCTAGGATGTCTCGCGGATAAGTTTGAGGTATCGCGATGACAACCTTATATGACACCTTGTCCGTCCCGGAAAATGCGACGGCTGAAGAGATAAAACGGGCTTACCGGAAGGCGGTCATGCGTTGGCATCCGGATCGCAATGCCGGTCAGGAGCAGGCTGCGCGAGCCGCATTTCTCGACATTCGAAATGCTTACGCAATTCTGTCCGATCCCGCGCAAAGGCAGGTCTACGACTCCGTTTTTGCTGAGGAAATGAAGCGGCAGGAAGCGCAGCGGTTGCGTGAGGAACAGGAGCAGGCTGAACGCGACGCCGCGGTGCGCGCCGCGCAGGAAGCGAAGTATGCCGACCGAGTCGCGCTCGCGATGCGCTTCGCGACGCAGGGCTATAACCGTGACGTCGTCCGCGGCGTGTTGCTGGCCCACGATTGCAGCGACGACCTTGCATGCCGTATCGCCGATAGCGCCCTTGCGCTGCACGCATCCAGGCAGTCCGACGCTGAATCGGCGGAGCCAGAAGAGGTAGCTCCCGATATGCACGGCGCGCACGGCACACACAACGCGCAGCAAGAAGAGGACCCGGCGCCTGCGGATCGCGTGCGTTCGTTTTCCGATATCTGGCTGCCCTTCTGGAACGTGCTGCGATCATGACCGCTCGCGCCCGGCAGGTCGTAGTCTTGCTACCTACCTCCTCTGAATCGGATCTGTCGGAGCCCCGCAAAATTCATCTTAAGCTTATAAGCTTAAGCGACGCTGTGCCGGTATCCGTCTGGTCCGCTTATGGCTCGCTTGTGCGCTCTCACGCGCCAGGACGCTGGGCCGCCCTGACTCGGGGCAGGATCCTTCCATGTCACGCGCTCCACGCCAAACGAGACAGGCGAACGGTATCGGCGCAATAACGGTGTCGCAGGAACATACTCGCCATTCAAACCAGCATCATGCAGGCAATACGGCGAGATTCAACACCGCTTCTAGCCTCGCGGGAACAGTCTTAAAATCTGCTGAAAGGAAAGTACGGCCCGGAGACGTCGATGGAGCATGCCTACTTCAAATTGCTGCATCTGCTTTCGGGCCATCCTGAATGGGCGCTCACGGTCGTATTGCTTGCAGCGTTTTTCGAATCCATTGCATTTATCGGCACGTTTGTTCCGGGCAGCACCGCCATGTTCGTGGCAGGCGCGCTGGTCGGTACCGGCTCGCTCAACCTCGGCTGGGTATTCGCCTGCGCCCTCGTGGGGGCCGTGGCAGGCGATGCCGCTAGCTACTGGTTCGGCTGCAGCCACAAGGAAACCATCGCGAAGCTGTGGCCGTTCCGCGCGCACCCCGGCATGCTGACGGCGGGGCAGCGCTACTTCGAGGCGCACGGGGTAAAAAGCGTGATCTTCGCGCGCTTTATTGCGCCGCTGCGCGCGGTCGTTCCCGTCGTAGCGGGCATGATGGGGATGCGGCCCCTGCGATTCCTGGTGATCAACATCATCTCGGCGCTTGTCTGGGCGCCCGTGCATATCCTTCCGGGCGTTGTCTTCGGGGCATCGATCGAACTGGCGGGCGCCGTGTCCTTCCGGCTCGTCGCGGTGCTTGCCATCCTGGTCGCCGCGACCTGGCTGACCTTCAGGCTGACGAGTCTCGTCGTGTCGCACGCACGGGCGTGGACGGACTCCTCGCGCAGAAATCTGCTGCTTTGGGCGCGTCATCACCCTGGCGCAATTGGCCGGGTAGTGCTCGGTATCCTTGACCCCAAGCATCAGGCCGCCGCGCTTATCGCGGTGATCTCGGTGCTGCTGCTTGCTTCAGCCACCGTGTTCTTTTCCACGCTCCACGGCGTCTCGCGCGGCGACCCGTTGGTTCAAGTCGATGTGTCCGTTTATCGATTCCTGCAATCGTTCCGATCGTCATGGGGCGACGCCGTCCTGGCGGTGCTCGCCACGCTGGGCAGCGTGCCGACACTCGCCGCGCTAACGGCGTTGGTCGTCGTATGGATGACGTTTGAACGCCGTTGGCGCACGGTTGCTTACTGGCTGACTGCCGTCGTGTTTTCCCAGCTATTGATCCTGGCAATCCAGATCACGATCCAGCGCCCGCTTCCGGGCGCGGTAGCGTCCAGCTTGCGTGGATTCCCGAGCAATCACGTTGCTGCCAGTGTTGTGATCTACGGCTTTCTCTCGTTCTTGCTGGCGCGCCGGGTGGGGGCAGTGGCGAGGGTATTCGTCGCGATGGCGACCATCGCCGTGCTGGTTTCGGTTGCGTTCTCGGGCCTTTATTTCGGCCACTTCACTTTCTCCGATGCGGTCGGCGGCGCCGCACTTGCCGCTACCTGGGTCTTTCTCGTCGCGCTTACCGCGGTGTGGCGATACCCCGCGAAACCGGCGCCCCGCGCCATGATGCCGGTCACCGTCCTCGTGGTTGTATGCGCGAGCGTCACGTTGCAGCTCAGGACGAGCCTTGACGCGATGGCGGTCGAAGCGACGCCGCCGGTTATCGTGGTGACGCCGTTGCGATGGATGGATACCGTGTGGCGGACCTTTTCTTGCTATCGCTCAAGCATGGACGGTGACCGGCTTGAACCTATCACCATTCAATGGACCGCAACGTCGGGGGAGATCAGGGCTCAATTGGAGCGCCGTGGGTGGGCGGAAGGTACGCATTTATCGGCGCATAGCATCTTGTCTCTCGTTTCTCCAGACGTGGCGGCTACGGCGCTTCCCGTGTTGCCGAGGTTGAACAATGGCGAACCATCGGTGCTGGTTTTCACGCGGGCTCACATGAGCGCGGACGAGCGCGACGTCTTGCGATTCTGGCCGACGCAGTACGCGGTGACGCATCGGGGCGGATTGCCACCCACGCCTATCTGGCTCGGCTCGCTCGTCCACGAACGATTGCTGCGGCCGTCGTGGCCGTTCAATGTGTTGCGTCCGGACAAGCGGATCGAGCCGATGATCGCAGGCCACGGGGAAGAATCGCCGTGGCGAGGCCTGGAGGTGGCGAGCAGCGCAGGCTGCGGTGGTATCCCGGTGACGCTGGTGGCATCCGAGGGGCAATGAGTCATTAAGCGATGAAATGTGATGTCGATCCTGCACTCATGTGGCGATGAGCTTTAAACGCACTGAAACACAAGCGGCGGCCGGACGATACCGAACGCTTCAGGAGGCGAGTACTTGATACAAATTCCACCCTCGGCAATTGAGAACTGGGGAAGTGCGGCAGTCTTTGTCAATGTGCTGGTCACGCGGCTGGGTGTGCCGCTGCCGGCTATCCCTGTGCTCGTCTTCGCCGGCTCCGCGATTGCGGGCGGGAGCCTGGTTTTTTCTCACGTGCTGTGCGCGGCGGTAGTCGCTGCATTGCTTGGCGATGGTGTTTGGTTTTTCGCGGGGCGCATCTATGGCCGGCGCCTGACCGACTTTCTCGGACGTATGTCGTTATCGCTCGATGCAAGCGTGCGTACCACGCGTGCCTTGTTCGAACGTTTTGGCGTGGCGATCGTGGCGGTGTCGAAGTTCGTTCCCGGCCTTGCGCTCATTACGCCGCCGCTGATGGGCACCACCCTGATCGCGCCAGCCGTTTTTGTCGCGTGGGACGCGTTAGGCACAGTCGCCTGGGCTTCGTTCTGGTTGCTCGGCGGCGCGTTGTTCGAGCGGCAGCTCGGGTTGTTGCTGAGTGTGCTCAGGCCTCACGGGGGATCGATACTCGACGTGTTGTTCACCGCCGCCGTTCTTTATCTGACGTATCGGTACCTGTTGCGCTGGCGTTTCAGGAAGTGGCTGAGCCGCAGGATCGTCTCGCCCGAGCGGCTCAACCGGATGATGCGCTCAAGCACGCCGCCTTTGGTTCTCGATGCGCGTCCTGTTTCGGTCCGGCGCGACGAGTCGTATCGAATCCCTGGGGCGTTGCTGCTTGATGTTGAATCGCTGGAGACCATGGATGCGAATCTTTCGGCGAGCAACATTGTTGTGTACGGGATGCATCCGAATGATGCGACGGCCAGGAAGGTTCGCAAGCAGTTGCTGCGGAGAAACGTCGTGAACGTTCGCGTCTTATACGGCGGCCTGGACGAGTGGGTGCGCCGCGGATATGCGGTCGAGCCGTTGCCGCCGGAGTTGAACCTGTTCACTGCATCGATGGCGCGGTTTTAGTGCGTCGCTCGTTTGGATCGGCTCGTGTGCGGCTTCCGCGAGCGCATGTACGCACATTTGTATGCCTGCTTTAGTAGGGATGCGCGTCGCGAAATCTCGTGGCTAAATGAGCCTAACGATTCGAACAAAAAAGTCCTAAGCTAACCGAAGCAAATAAAAAAATGGCCGTGCTGCGTACAAACGTTTGCGTGGCCGCTATCGGAATTCCAAGGGATCAGACGGGGACAAGCTGACACTGAAGTTCAGCGGAGGTAGCCGGTGAAAACGCGACGGGATGGAATAACGGGGGCGTTCAACCGGTAAGTTAAAAGAAGCGGCAAGTGAAAAGAAGCGAATTAAATAGTTAACGAGGGGAGAGGTGGCGTGCCGGCGGCTAGGCGTGGCGAGACGCCTGGTCGTCGGATGCGCTGCGATTTTTTGTTTAAAGGTTTTTGCGGGATTGGGGTTCGTTCGCACTCGGGGGGCGGTTCTCGGGTTAGTGGTCGGGGTTTATGCCGGGTTGCTGCTTTCAGCGTTAGTGGTCTGCGAGAGTCGGATTTTCTCTTTATCACTATTAGCCACTGTGCGTGGCGGCACGTCATTTCTTTGTCCAAAGCGACAAAGAAACGAAGCAAAGAAAGCGCTTTTAAACCACGCTACCCTAAGTGTCCACAGCGTGCAGTTTTGATTCATAGGTGCCCCAAAAGCACGGTGCTCGCCAGAGCGGAGGATGTGTGAACCCCTCCTTCTCGCGAATCCTGACATGAACACGCTTCGCCACCAGTGCTCTCGGGCAAGCACGATTTGTCTACGGATTCGAGCAGCCCTATGCGTTCTGGCTGTTGAGTTTATTCGTGAGTCGGTTGCTTGTTCTGCGCCGCTATCGTGGTGGACTACATGACCGGTGCATATTTGAGGCTTCATCTTTTTGTAGGTTGATTGCGTGGCCTGCATGTTATTTTTGTTCGTTATGGGCCTCACGTATCTTCGTGACCTCGTTTCTTGGTGGGTTGGCGACGTGGTTCGAGGCGCGTACACATTTGGTGGTGGTCGTCCGCGGATAGCGCGGGGTGCTCCTTGGGCAGGTTCAATCACTGGTGGCGAAGCGTGTGGGTATCGGTGTTCGGAGAAGGAGGATTTCACACATCGGTGGCTCTGGCGAGCACCGTGCTTTTGGGGCACCTATGAATCAAAACTGCACGCTGTGGACACTTAGGGTAGCGTGGTTTGAAAGCGTTTTCTTTGCTTCGTTTCTTTGTCGCTTTGGACAAAGAAATGACGTGCCGCCACGCACAGTGGCTAATAGTGATAAAGAGAAAATCCGACTCTTGCAGACCACTAAGGCCGAAAGCACCAACCCGGCACTGACCCCGACCGCTAACCCAGAACCGACCACCCCGGCACCGCCCCCGACCACTAACACCAAAACCACCACCCCAGTCCCCACCGAGTGCGAACGAAACCCAAGGCCGCGATTCAACTCCCCGCTACTCCCGGCTCCCAATACACATTTAGCCCCATTAACTCGGTCAGCGTTTGCGCCGCCGCTTTCATCCGCTCCCCAACCTCGCTCATGGCAGGTACCGGCGCTTGATCAATGCGTTCTATGAACGGCGTGGTCAGTGAAGCAATCGCATGTCCGTTTCGTCCAAACACAGGGTAGGCGAGATTCTTGACGCCCCTGACCTGGCGGCTAGGCATGCGCGCATGTCCACGTTCCCTAATCCGCGTCAGATCCGCGGCAAGCTGTTTCGCGTCGACCGGAAGTTCGCCATCGACCGGGACGTGCAGCTTAAGCATCCGCTTGCGTTCCAGTTCTTCCTGGAACGCCATCAGCACTTGTCCCGAAGCGGTATCGGTCATACCGATCAGCGTGCCCACCTTCAACGAAAAGCCCCAGCGTTCAGGACTCTCGACCCCCGCGACAATCAACACGCGCCCGTCCTGGTACACGCACAGGTGGAACGACTGACGGACGTCGTTGGCCAGTTGCGTCATCAACGGCAGCGCGGTGGTCACCAGCGATCGCACTGGCTGATGCCGATGCGCAAGCTGGAACAGCAACAACGACAACACATACCGGTCACCTATCGCCAGCAGATATCCGCGCGTCTCCAACGTGACGACCATGCGAAAAATCTCTGCGGTCGTACGCCCGAGCGTCTTCCCCAGGTCAGCCAGTGACAAGCCCTCCGGATGACTCGCCAGCAGCTCGATGATGTCCAGCCCCTTTTCGAGCGCTGGCGCCGAATATCGCGTGTTGTCCAAAATCTCTCCTTGCTCTCAAGCCAGATGTCCGTCTTCAACCGGTCTCAACGTGACGAGATCCGGCAACCGCATGGCGTGATTGTAGATCGTCGAACCCTTGCGTTTGACGCCATCGTCGATGGAAAACGAGGGCATGGGGTCATCGGGAAAACACTGACGAAAATTCATGTATGAAATAACGTTTTATCTTTAAAATGATTTGCATCGCTGGAAAAGTGGTTCGCAAGACGTGCGAGACACGAGATCCGCAACGCGGAGTGATTCGCATGGGACCAGAGTAAGGCGTATGGGACCGGAGTAAGCGCTGAAGCGCTAACTCTGGCCGACACGCCAACTCTGATCGACAAAGGGGACGCTGATGGCTGAAGTGGCATTCAAACAGGTGCAGAAATCGTTCGGCGCCGTACAGGTGTTGAAGCAGATCGACCTGACCGTGGCCGACGGCGAGTTCCTCGTGCTCGTGGGACCGAGCGGGTGCGGCAAGTCGACATTGCTGCGTGCGCTGGCGGGACTGGAAGGCGTGACGCACGGACGGATTCTGATCGACGGCCGCGTGGTCAACGACTTGCCGCCGAAGGACCGGGACATCGCGATGGTGTTCCAGAACTACGCGCTGTATCCGCACATGAGCGTGTTGGAGAACCTTACATTCGCGCTGAAATTGCGCGACCTGAAGCCCGATGAAATCGCGGCGCGGGCGAATCAGGCGGCGACCATTCTTGGACTCCAGGACTTGCTCGGCCGATATCCGCGCCACCTGTCCGGCGGCCAGCGTCAACGGGTGGCGATGGGACGCGCGATCGTGCGTGACCCTAAGGTGTTCCTCTTCGACGAGCCGTTGTCGAACCTCGACGCGAAGCTACGCGTGCAAATGCGCGCGGAGATCAAGGCGTTGCACCAGCGCCTGCGCGCAACGACGGTCTACGTGACGCACGATCAGATTGAAGCAATGACGATGGCGGACCGCATCGTCGTGTTGAACGGCGGCGCGATCGAGCAGATTGGTGCGCCGCTCGAACTCTACGATGACCCCGACAACCTGTTTGTCGCGAGTTTTATCGGCTCGCCTTCCATGAATCTCTTTAGCGGCCGCTACGAGTTGCAAAACGATGGCGCGCGGGTTCGCATTGGCGACTTCTCGATACAAGTGCCCGTGGTGAACGCTAAAGACGGCCAAGAGGTAACGGTCGGCGTGCGGCCCGAGCATCTTGTGGTGGCGCAGACGGGTGGCATTCCATTCAATGTCGATGTAGTCGAACCGACCGGCGCGTCCACCGAGTTATTCGGCACGGTCGCGGGACAGCGCTGTTGCGTCATCGTGAATGGCCGTTTGTTGCTGCGTCCGGAACAGGGCATCCGCCTTGAGGCCGAGCTTGCGAACACACTCGTCTTCGATACAAACACCAGCCGCAGGCTGCGCTAGAACAAACCAAACACAAGCCGTATCGCCCGACGTCACGGCACATAACAAAGGAGATGAATCATGGTTAGGGATTCGATGAAAACCGGCCTCAAGATCGCCGTGTCGGTACTGGCCTTGGCGGGTCTAGTGGCCACGACCGCGGCACGCGCCGATAACGAATACAAGGGCTATACGCTACGCGTCAAGTTGATCGGTGGCGTGCAATATGAAGCGCTGTATACGCGCATTCCGCTATGGGAAAAAGAGACCGGCGCGAAGGTCGAGATCGTCTCGCGCAAGAGTCATTTCGAACTGGATCGTGAGTTGAAGCAGGACATTGCTTCGCAGCATATCGACTATTGCGTGTCGTCGAATCATACGAATTTTTCCGCGCAATATCCCATCTTCCGCGACCTCAAGGGTTTGTTCCCGCCAAGCTATCTCGCCGCGTTCGCGCCTGCTTTGCTGAAGCAGTCCGAGGTGAAGGGGCAGCTTGTCCAGATTCCGCGATCAACGGATATCGAAGCGCTCTATTACAACAAGACCACTTACGCCGATCCGGCGAATCGTGACGCGTACAAGAAGAAATTCGGCGAGGACCTTGCGCCTCCGAAGACCTTCGCCGAGTTCACGCAGCAGGCAACATTCTTCACGAAGGCGCCGAACTTCTACGGCACGCAATTCCCGGGCAAGGATGAAGCACTGACGGGCACGTTCTACTCGTTGCTGGTAGCGAACGGCGGCCAGTTACTCGATGCCAAGATGCAACCCACGTTCAATTCGCCGGTAGGCGTGAAGACGCTCGACTGGTTCGTGAATCTATACAAAGCGGGCGTGGTGCCAAAGGGCGTGCCGAGCTACGTCTGGGACGATCTTGGCAACAACTTCGCGTCGGGCAAGGTGGCACTCGATCTCGACTGGCCGGGTTTCGCATCGTTCTATAACGATCCGAAAACGTCGAAGCTCGCCGGCAACGTGGGTGTAGTTCGTGCGCCGCTGGGCGCGGCCAACAAGCGGCCGGGCTGGTCGGGTTCGCATAGCTTCTCGATCACGAAAGTGTGCGCACGGCCGGAGGTGGCGGCGAGCTTCATTCAGTTCCTGACGAGCAAGGATTCGCAGATGGTCGAAGCGCGCCTCGGCTCGATTCCTTCGCGTATCGATGCGCAGCAGGCCATCGTGCAGGAGTTCAAGGCGAAGAATGACCATTTTATGGCGGACGCAGTAGCGACCTTCAGCCAGGCCGCGAAGGAAGACTCGTTCACCCCGCCGCGCGTCGCGCAATGGAATGAGATTTCCAACGCGCTGTGGCCAGAATTGCAGAAGGCGATCATCGGCGACGAAACCTCGCAGCAGGCGCTCGACAACGCGGCGAAGAAGGTCGCGGACATCATGCAGGACGCGGCCGACAACCAGTAACCAGCGATCAACATGCAATCCAACACGCCTTACTCGATCGGCAGCGAGCCAGCTCTCGCCACACCGCGCAGACGGATACCGCTGCCGATCAAGCTGCTGATGCCTGCGTTCCTGGCGGTCGGGATCGTGGTGATCCTGCCGCTGTTGTTCTCGTTCTATACGAGCTTCACGGCGTATCGGTTGACCGACCCTGACACGCTTTCGCACTGGATCGGCTGGCGTAACTACGAACGTGCGTTTGCGAATGGCGACTTCTGGGCCGCGTTCGGCCGCACGATCCTGTTCCTCACCATTGCGCTGAATCTTGAACTGCTGCTGGGTCTTGGCGTGGCGTTGCTGCTCAATCAGGTGACGAGAGGCCAGCGCGCGTTACGCACGGTGATGATGTTCCCGATGATGTTCTCGCCCGTGCTCGTCGGCTTCCAGTTCAAGTTCATGCTCAACGACAGCACGGGTATTGTGAACAACCTGATGCAGACGCTATTCGGCGCGAAGTCGGCGTTCCCGTTTCTCGTCAATGCCAACTCCGCGCTCGCGTCGCTGATTGCGGCTGAGGTATGGAACTCGACGCCGATTTTCGCGGTGATCCTGCTCGCCGGTTTGATGGCGCTGCCGAAAGATCCGATAGAGGCATCGAAGGTGGATGGCTGCACCTCGTGGCAGACGTTCCGCTATGTGACGTTGCCGTACCTGATGCCGTTTATCTATATCTCCATGACGATCCGTTCGCTTGATGTAGGCCGGGCCTACGACATCGTGCGGATCATGACGAACGGCGGTCCGGGCGGACGCACGGAATTGCTCTGGACGATGGTCGGACGCATTGCCTACGACGACTCGCGCATGGGTTATGCCAATGCGATTGCGTATGTCTCGGTGCTGGTGTCCATTCTCTTCACGCTGTACTTCTTCCGCAAGTTGAGCGGCGCGCGCAAACACATGGGGCCTGCCTGACATCATGAGCGATATGGCAATCAAGGGTGCGTTCGTGCGCAAGTCTGCGCTGTGGTTCGGCGTGTTTATCGTGATGGCGATCATCTGCTTGCCGGGGCTTTGGGTCGTGCTCAATGCGTTCCGTTCGAACGTGGCGATTTTGTCGAACCAATCGCCGCTGGTCGGTGCGAGCTACACGCTTGATAACTTCAGGAGCATGTTCGGGTACGGGCAAATGGCGTCGCTGCCCATAAGCCAGTACTTCGTAAATTCGCTGATTATTTCTTGCGTGAGTACGATCGCTGCGCTTGCCGTTGGCGTGCTTGGCGGTTATGCGTTCGCGCGTTTCGAGTTCAGGCACAAGAAGGTCATGTTCGTGGCGCTGATGCTCACGCGCGCAATTCCGGGCATTGCGTTGTCGTTGCCTATTTTTATGCTTTGGGCGTGGACTGGTTTGCTCGATACGCGCATTGGCGTGATCCTCGTTTATCTCGCGATGAATGTACCGTTTACCGTATGGCTCATCGATGGCTTCTTTCGCGAGGTGCCGATCGAGTTGTCGCAGGCGGCGCAGATCGATGGATGCAACCGCTGGCAGGCGTTTTGGCGCATTGAGTTGCCGTTGGCAAAAAGCGGGATTGCATCGGCAGGGATCTTCGCGTTTCTCACTAGCTGGAATGAATTTGCACTGGCCACGCAATTGTGCCGAAGCCCCGATACGAAGACGCTGCCCGTCGGGCTGATGGACTTTACCGCGCAGTTTTCGGTCGACTGGGCCGGCATGTGCGCGATGGCCGTGATTATTATTATTCCGGCGATCGTGTTGACGTTCATCGTGCAAAAACATCTGATCGCAGGGTTGACGCTGGGTGGGGTGAAAGGTTGAAGGGGAATGGGGCGGCAGCGATGGGCGGAGTCAATGCCGGGGTGGGCGGTTCTGGGGTTAGTGGTCGGAGTCTATGCCGGGTTGGTGCTTTCAATGTCAGTGGTCTGCGAGAGTCGGATTTTCTCTTTATCACTATTAGCCACTGTGC
>NZ_JAAVUQ010000044.1 GCF_018449515.1 Caballeronia sp. dw_19
CAGTGGCTAACAGTGATAAAGAGAAAATCCGACTCTCGCAGACCGCTAACGCCGAAAGCAGCAACCCGGCAATGACCCCGACCACTAACACCGAAAGCCCCCCAAAACCCCAAGTGCGAACGAAAGACATCTCGCGCCCCCCCACCAGCAGAAACCGCGAGACATCCTCCAGCATAAATCGCTTACAGCCCCTTCAACGCGGCCTGCGCACGCGCAATCAACGCCGATGTCGACGAATCGTGCTTGGCTGGATCAGCCTTGTCACTGGTGATATCGGCTTCCACCACCTTGCCGAGGATCTTGCCCAGCTCGACGCCCCACTGATCGAACGAGTTGATGTCCCACACCGCGCCTTGCACCAGCACCTTGTGCTCGTACAGCGCGATGACCGCGCCCAATGTCTCGGGCGTGAGAGCATCAAGAATGATCGTGGTGGTCGGCCGATTGCCAGGAAAGCTCAGGTGAGTGGCAAGTTCTTCCTTGCCCTGTCCCGCGACCTTCTTCGCTTCTTCCAGCGTACGCCCGAGCATCAGCGCTTCGCTTTGCGCAAAGCAGTTTGCCAGCAGCTTCGCGTGATGATCGATCAGCGGATGTTCCGGCGTCAGCACGGCGATAAAGTCGACCGGGATCAACGTCGGACCCTGATGCAGCATCTGGTAGAACGCATGCTGACCATTCGTGCCGGGCTCGCCCCAGATCACGGCGGCGGTCGGGTAATCGACCATGGTGCCGTCGAGACGCGCCGACTTGCCGTTGCTCTCCATCTCAAGTTGCTGGAGATACGAAGACAGGTAGCGCATGGCTTGCGAATACGGCGCGACCATCACGCTTTGCGACTCGAAGAAGTCGCGATACCAAATGCCGATCATGCCCATCAGCACGGGCAAATTGCGTTCGAACGGCGCGGTACGGAAATGCTCGTCCATCGCATGCGCGCCGGCCAGCAGCTTTTCGAAATTCTCCGGACCGACCGAGATCACGATCGATAAGCCAACCGTGGACCATAGCGAATAACGGCCGCCGACCCAGTCCCACATCTCGAAGACGTTTTCCTTCGCAATGCCGAACTTGACCACTTCCTCAGGATTCGCCGATACCCCCACGAAATGCTTCGACAACGCTTCTTCCGGGCAGCCGCTTTTCACGAACCACTCGCGCATGGAGCGCGCGTTGGTCATGGTTTCGAGCGTGGTGAAGGTCTTGGACACAACAATAGCCAGCGTCTCTTCAGCGTCGATGCCCTTGAGCACGTTGTAGATATCTGCGCCATCGACGTTCGAGACAAAATGCGTGTCCAGACCGGGCTTTGCCAGGTGCTGCAATGCATGCACGACCATCTTCGGCCCGAGATCCGAGCCGCCAATCCCGATGTTCACCACATGGCGAATCGGCTTGCCGGTGTAGCCGGTCCAGGAACCGTCGCGAACCTTGTTGGCGAATGCGGCCATCTTGGCTTTTTCAGCGCGGATTTCTTTCTGGAACGGGGAGTTGTCGTCGATGGAACGCAAGGCCGTATGCAGCACCGCGCGATGTTCCGTGACGTTGACGATATCGCCGGCAAACACGGCGTCGCGCTTTTCAGCGACCTTGGCCTGCTGCGCGAGTTCGACCAGCAGCTTGAGCGTGGCTTCGGTAATCCGGTTCTTCGAGAAATCGATGGAGATGCCGCCGCCGTCAAAAGTCAGGCGCTCGGCGCGGGACGGCGTTGTGTCGTTTTGCGGCGCGAACCAGTCGCGCAGGCGCTCGTCACGGATGGCATCGTAATGCGTCTGGAGCGCCGGCCAGGCAGGGAGCGAATTGAGCGTCATAACGGTCCGTTTATCAGAGGGTGACGGGAAGTACTGATCATCGCGCGGGGTCCGATGAGGGTCTATCTCGAACCCCTTACGCGCGAGTCAACAAGTATAGCCACGATGGATGAATGATTGCTTGCATGGACGATAAGCGCATCGGCCATGGCTTCATGTTTCGTTCGTCATGGATAAACGCCGCGAGGCGAGCAGCGATACAGGTGGCCTCGCGTACGTATCGCACGGATAAACGCCGCTCGGCAAACGGCGCCACGGACGGACTCGCCGACGTACTCGCACCTCGAGCACGTTAGCCTGATCACGTCGCGTAAAAAAGCCGGTTGAGCAAACTGCGCACTTTCGGCGCCAGCTCGCCCGCGGTTAATCCTGCTGGCCCTTCGCCTTCGCCGGTCAACTCTTCAGCGGCCAGCCCGTGCAGATAAACCCCGGCAAGCGCCGCCTCATAAGCCGGCAAGCGCTGCGCGAGAAACGCGCCGATCAACCCGCCCAGCACGTCGCCGGTCCCGCCGGTGGCGAGCGCGGCATTGCCGGTGGGGTTCACCGACACGCGCCCATCGGGCGAAGCGACGATCGTGCCGGTGCCTTTCAGCACAGCGACAGCCGCGAAACGCGCCGCCAGTTGCCGCGCGGCAGCGATGCGATCGGCTTGCACCTTTTTTACCTCCGATCCGAGCAAGCGCGCAGCTTCCAGCGGATGCGGCGTCAATATGCACGGGTCCCCGCGAGCGCCCCGTTCGGCGATCTTGGCAGCCAGCTTTTCATCCGATGAAATCAGGTTGAGCGCGTCGGCATCGAAGAGCTTGGGGACATCGAGTGCGAGGACATCGACGAGCACCTTTTTCGCGCGCTCGCTCTGGCCCATGCCGCAGCCGACCGCGAGCGCGTTCATCTTGTCGAGTGAGATCTGGTCGACGTGGTGCAGCATCAGTTCCGGATGGGGCGGGTCATAAGGCGGAGAATCAGTGCCGATGAACGCCACGTTGACCTTGCCCGCGCCTCCGTACAACGCCATGCGCGCGGCCAGGATCGGCGCGCCGCACATGCCGGTGTCGCCGCCGAGCACGGCCAGCGTGCCGAAGGTGCCCTTGTTGGTCGAGAAATCGCGGGGCGGCAAGTGCGAGCCGAACAGCGATGGCGCGTTCAGCACGACAGAGGGTTCAAGCGGCGGCTTGACGCCCAGATCGGCGATACCCAGATCGGCGATATAAAGCTTGCCCGTGAGGTCGCGGCCATCGCCGGTGAAATGGCCCGGCTTCGCGCCGATAAACGTGATGGTGTGCGTGGCCCGCACTGCCTGCGCACGACCGTCGGCGCTGCGGCTGACGGGCTCACCCGTGTCGCTCGACAGCCCGCTCGCGATATCCAGCGCAAGCACGCCGCCGCTCGCCTTCGAGCGCCGTGACAGGCGCGCGGCGAGATCCGCGAACACGCCTTCCAGCGGCCGTCCGAGACCGATGCCGAACATGCCGTCGATGAGCCAGCCGAAGGTATCGAAGGATGGGGGGGATTCGGTGGTGATCTTCACGCCCGCTTGCCTGGCTTCGGCCAGCGCCCAGCGTGCATCGTCGGGTTTGACTTCCACCGGCATGCAGACTTCGACGTCTATACCGGCGCGCCGCAAGCGGGCGGCCATCACGAGTGCATCGCCGCCATTATTGCCCGGCCCGGCCACGATCCAGACTGGCAGGGCGGCAAGATGCGGCGCATGCCGGTTCTGATCGATGACAAATTGCGCCGCGGCAGCGCCGGCGCGCGCCATCAATGTATTCGGGGGAAGGGCGGCCGCCGCGCGGCTTTCCAGCGTGCGTAGTTCGCCGAGTGTCAGCAGCGCCAGCGCGTGATCGCGCGGCTCGACGTAGGGCGGCTGAGGGGTGTTTGAGACGGTGGAGAAGTCGGAGTCGGTCATGGCGCCAGCGTTGGAGGAGTGCGTTAGCTCATCGCAATTATTGCGCCCAAATGACCACAAACGCCGGCCGGGGATCCGTAAAGTGCATTACGTCCGCGAAAAAGGCAGTTCGCTCTTCCACTTCGCTAGCGTTTTGGCCGCCCCGGGACCCAAGCCGGATAACGCTCAACCCTTCCTAAAACCGGTTCATCCGCAGCGCGCGCACCGTTTCAAGAGGCACGTCGGGCGTGATTCCGGAAACCATCGCCGCCACAACCTTGGCCGCTCCGCAAGCGATACCCCAGCCCGCCGGCCCGTGCGCCGCGTTGATGAACAAACGGGCGTGCCCGGTCGGGCTTACAACGGGCAAGCCATCGGGCGACACCAGCCGGATGCCATCCCAAGCCCGTGCCGCCGATACCTTCGCCGCGCCCGGAATCCAGTCGTGCGTCGCCTGGCCGAGCAGCGCGAGGGCGCGCCGCGTCATACTTTCGTTCATCGGCTTGTGCGCTTTTGCCGCGCTCTCAAGCACCGCGCCGCCGGTCACACGCATGCGCTGGTTGATCCGTGTCATCGTGATGCGTTTCACCGAATCGACCACCGTAATGTGAGGCGCACGCTCTTCGTAAGCAATCGGCGCGGTCAGCGTGTGCAGGCGCAGCGGATGCAGCGGCAGCGTGATTCCCAGCGTGGCCAGCAAGGCCGGCGTGCCGGTACCGGCCGCGACCACGATGGCGTCGGCGCCGATCAGTTCCACGTCGCGAGACTTGCGGCCCTTGCCGTCCATTTCGCCCGCGCGCGGTCCGAGTTCCACGGCGGCACGCTGGGCATCGGCGCGAATGGCCGTTACTTCGCGGCCGAGCTGGAATTGCACGCCGTTGTCTTCCAGCACCTGCTTCAGCAGCTTGGTGAACAACGGGCAATTGGCGGTGTGGGCATCGCCCAGCAATACGCCGCCCGCAAGCGGCGGATCATCGGGAATGGAAGGCTCCGCCGCTACGCATTCCTCGGGCGTCAGCAGGCGATACGGTGTCTCGAAGCGCTGCAGCAGGGCGATCGCGGATTGCGCCAGTTCGAGATCGCGTTCATGACGGAACACGTGCAGCACGCCGGTGCGCTGTTCGTAATCGAGGGAATACCGGGAGTCGATATCCGCTATCAGGTCGCGCGAAATATCCACCAGCGGTCGCAAAGCAACGTACTGACCTTTGAAAAGCGCCGGGTCCTTGAGCCGCGCGAGTTGCTTGGCGAACGCGCGGGTATCGGAATTGAAGCCGGGTTTGTACACAATGCCGGTTTTGGCCGAGCGACGTGTCTGCATGAACGTTGGTCCGAACCACACGTCGAGCGGCGAGGGCAGCACGGAGCCGCCGTGGCCGTAGGTTGCACCCTGCGCAACGGTGGCATGGCGCTCGACCACGCAGACGCGGTGGCCGTTTGCACGCAATTGATACGCGGTGGCGATGCCGGCGATTCCGCCGCCGATGACGATGACATCCATGATTCATTCTCGCCCGAAGGCGCAAGACCAGACTGGTTCACGAGCCGGCGCCCAACTGTGTCGGGGCGCCCGGGATTCGCCGGGATTCTCGTGAGAGAGGCGAGCCGGCGTTTGTGCGACCAAACGCCGGTCGGGGAAAGCGCGCCATCATAGCGCCAAACGGGCATCGGCGGGACGCCAAGAGGCGTGGCACAGCGGCGCCGGTGGCCGGGTCGACGGCTGAAAACCCTTGCGTGGCAAGGGTCCTGAAGTGCGTCGCCGGATCGTCTCAAAAACGTTCCGGGCATATTTCAGAGATTGCGGGTGTGCCGTCAGGCCGTTTCACGGCTTGGCCCCGGGTCCGTTTTCGAGACACTTCCGGGTTATAATCCGGGACTTCCCACCGCCGGTTGCGGCACTGCCGCAACCGGCTCCGACGTCTATCGTCTCGACGTCTGCCTTGGCGAATTCGACGTCCTTTAAGCACCGTGACAATGGCCCACTTCTCGTGTTTCCCCGGCGCTTCGGCCCTCTCCGATTTCCGTCAAACCCGCCTGCTCGAAACATTGACGCGCATCGACCCGGCAATTGTCGGCGTGCGCGGCCAGTATCTGCATTTCGTGAACTCGGTCGATCCGCTCTCCGATGAAGACAGCAACCGCATCCACGCACTGATGCACTACGGCGCGCCGTTCGAGGCCAGCACCGAGCGTGGCGCGCAAGAGACCTTCATGGTCGTGCCGCGATTCGGCACCGTTTCGCCGTGGGCGAGCAAGGCGACAGATATTGCGCATCACTGCGGGCTCACGCAGGTTCGCCGGATCGAGCGGGGCATCGAATATACGGTGATCCTGAAAAGCGGCTTGCTCGGCAGCGGCATCGGCGGCAAGAAGGCGTTGGGCGAGCAGGAGCGCGCAGCAGTTACAGCCGCGCTGCATGACCGGATGACCGAAAGCGTGGCGCCGTCGCGGGATCACGCACTGCATCTCTTCGACGAACTGCCGGCGCAGCCGCTGCAAGCCGTCGACATCCTCGGCCATGGCCGCGGCGCGCTGGAAACGGCGAACGCGGAACTGGGTCTCGCGCTGGCGGACGATGAAATCGACTATCTCGTTGATTCGTTCAAGCAGTTGGAGCGCAATCCGACCGACGTCGAGTTGATGATGTTCGCTCAGGCCAACAGCGAACATTGCCGTCACAAGATTTTCAACGGGCAGTGGACCATTGACGGCGAGCCGCAGGACATCTCGCTTTTCAACATGATCCGCAACACCGAGAAGCTGAACCATGCCGGCACGATCGTCGCGTATTCGGACAACTCGGCGATCATGGAAGGCGGCACGGCCGAGCGTTGGTTCCCGCGTGGTTCGAACGAACATTACGGCCGTCACACCGAGTTGACGCACACGTTGATGAAGGTCGAGACGCATAACCACCCGACCGCCATTTCGCCTTTCGCCGGCGCGGCAACCGGCTCCGGCGGCGAGATCCGCGATGAAGGCGCGACGGGCCGCGGTGCGCGCCCGAAAGCGGGCCTGGCGGGTTTCACGGTATCGAACCTGGACTTGCCCGACGCACGCCAGCCGTGGGAAAACGCCCGCGACAGCGCCGTGCCGGTGCCGCAGCGCAATCCATCGGATACGCATGAGCCGTACGGCAAGCCGGAACGGATTGCATCGCCGTTGCAGATCATGATCGATGGCCCCATCGGCGCGGCCGCGTTCAACAACGAATTCGGCCGGCCCAACCTGGGCGGCTATTTCCGCGCATATGAGCAGAACGCTGCGGGGCGCGTGCGGGGTTATCACAAGCCGATCATGATCGCGGGCGGGATCGGCAATATCTCGGATCAGCACACGCACAAGATGGATTTGCCGGCGGGGTCGTTGCTGATTCAGATCGGCGGTCCGGGCATGCGGATCGGCATGGGCGGCGGCGCGGCGAGTTCCATGGCGACCGGCGCGAACACCGCGCAACTCGACTTCGATTCCGTCCAGCGCGGCAACCCCGAAATCCAGCGGCGCGCGCAGGAAGTCATCAATGCGTGCTGGCAGTTGGGCGCCGAGAACCCGATCCTGAGCATCCACGACGTGGGCGCGGGCGGGTTATCGAATGCGTTCCCTGAACTCGTTGATGGCGCGGACAAGGGCGCGCGTTTCGAATTGCGTCGCGTGCAGCTTGAGGAATCGGGTTTGTCGCCGCGCGAAATCTGGTCGAACGAAGCGCAGGAACGCTACGTTCTGGCTATCGCGCCGGAAAGCCTGCCGGCCTTCGAAGCGATCTGCACGCGTGAACGCTGCCCGGTCGCGGTGGTGGGC
The DNA here is from genome assembly GCF_018449515.1 of Caballeronia sp. dw_19. Taxonomy (GTDB): domain Bacteria; phylum Pseudomonadota; class Gammaproteobacteria; order Burkholderiales; family Burkholderiaceae; genus Caballeronia. The sequence continues at coordinate 7,495 of NZ_JAAVUQ010000044.1, forward strand.
GTTGCGACGGAAGAACGCCAGTTGCAGTTGATCGACGACTTGAAGAGCGCGGATCAAAAGCTCGAACCCGTCGATATGCCCATGGAAGTCCTGCTGGGCAAGACGCCGAAGATGCATCGCGACGTGAAGCGCGAGGTCTTGACGTTCGAGCCGGTCGATGTGACCGGTATGGTTTTGTCCGAGATCGCGGTGAGCGTGCTCAAGCATCCGACGGTCGCGAGCAAATCGTTTTTGATCACCATCGGTGACCGCTCGGTGGGCGGCACGACGGCGCGCGATCAGATGGTCGGCCCGTGGCAAGTGCCCGTCGCCGATTGCGCGATCACGACCATGGATTACGCGGGCTTCCGTGGCGAAGCAATGACCATTGCCGAGCGCACGCCGCTTGCCGTGATCGATGCACCCGCATCCGGCCGCATGGCAGTGGGCGAAGCGGTGACGAACATTGCGTCGGCGCCAATCGAATCGTTGAGCAAGCTGAAGCTGTCCGCTAACTGGATGGCCGCGTGCGGCAGTCCTGGCGAAGACGCGGCGCTGTTTGACACCGTGAAGGCTATTGGCATGGAGTTGTGCCCGGCGCTGGGCATCAGTATTCCTGTCGGCAAGGATTCACTGTCGATGCGCACCAAGTGGCAGGACGAGGCGGGCGTAGCGAAGGAAGTCGTGTCGCCGGTGTCGCTGATCATTTCGGCGTTTGCGCCGGTTGAAGATGTACGCCGCCAACTCACGCCGCAATTGCAGCGTGGCACGGATACGGTGCTGATCTCGATCGACCTGGGCCGTGGGAAGAATCGTCTTGGCGGCAGCATTCTGGCGCAAGTGACGCAGCAGATTGGCGATACGGTTCCTGACGTCGATGATGCCGAGGACCTGAAGCGGTTCTTCAACGCGATCCAGTCGCTCAATGCTGCTGGCAAGTTGCTCGCGTATCACGACCGTTCCGATGGCGGCCTCTGGGCCACTGTCTGCGAAATGGCGTTTGCGGGGCACGTGGGGGTGTCGCTGAATGTTGACATGCTGATCCTCGATCCCAACCATGAATCCGATTACGGCGATGCCAAGGACTGGGCGAAGCAGACCAGCGGCCGTCGTGAGGACCGGACCATTCGCGCGTTGTTCGCCGAAGAATTGGGCGGTGTGATCCAGGTGCCTCTGGCGGATCGCGATGCCGTGCTGGCTGTGTTGCGCGAACACGGGCTGTTTGGTTGCAGCGAAGTGATCGGCAAGCCGAACGAGCGTGACACGATCGAAATTTATCGCGATGCAAAGAAAATCTATGAAGCTCCGCGGCATGAGTTGCAGCGTGCGTGGAGCGAAGTGAGCTGGCGCATCGCGCGGTTACGCGATAACCCGGCTTGCGCCGATGCCGAATACGACGCGTTGCTCGATCCTGCTGATCCGGGCATTTCGCCGGTTTTGACTTTTGATCCGACGCAGGATGTGTCGGCTCCGTTTGTCAGCAAGGGGGCGCGTCCGCGTGTCGCTATCTTGCGAGAGCAGGGTGTCAATTCGCATCTGGAAACGGCTTACGCGTTCGACCGTTCGGGGTTCGACACCCACGACGTTCACATGAGCGATTTGCTGGAAGGGCGAGTCACGCTTGCGGACTTCGCAGGTGCGGTTGCGTGCGGTGGTTTCTCTTACGGGGACGTGCTGGGTGCGGGCGAGGGCTGGGCCAAGACGATTCGTTTCAATCCGCGTCTGGCTGATATGTTTGCGGAGTTCTTCGGTCGCACGGATACCTTTGCGCTGGGCATTTGCAATGGATGCCAGATGATGAGCAGCCTCGCTTCGATGATCCCTGGCGCGGAGGCATGGCCGAAGTTTACGCGGAACAAATCGGAGCAATTCGAGGCGCGGTTTGCATCGGTTGAGATACAAGGCTCGCCGTCGATATTCTTCGCTGGAATGGAAGGTTCGCGGATTCCGGTGGCCGTTGCGCACGGCGAAGGCTTTGCTGATTTCTCGCAGCAGGGCGACGTAGCGAACGCTTTAGTGGCCATGCGTTTCGTCGATCACCAGGGCGCTGCGACCGAGCGTTATCCGTTGAATCCGAATGGTTCGCCGGATGGGATTACGTCGGTGACGACGCCGGATGGACGTTTTACGGTGCTGATGCCGCATATGGAGCGGGTACACAGGAACGTGCAGATGAGTTGGACGCCAGGGGATTGGACTGGGGACGCGAGTCCGTGGTTGCGCGTGTTTCAGAATGCGCGGCGCTGGGTAGGGTGAGAGGGGTCGCTCGCGCCGGTGGACCGCAAGGTGGGTTTGCTGGCGCGGATTGGTCGTTAGGTTTTGGGGGTGGTCGGGGTTGATGCTGGGTTGATCGGTTCTGGGGTTAGTGGTCGGGGTTTATGCCGGGTTGGTGCTTTCGGCCGTGGTGGTCTGCGTGACTCGGATTTTCTCTTTATCATTGTTAGCCACTGTGCGTGGCGGCACGTCATTTCTTTGTCCAAAGCGACAAAGAAACGAAGCAAAGAAAACGCTTTTAAACCACGCTACCCTAAGTGTCCACAGCGTGCAGTTTTGATTCATGGGTGCCCCAAAAGCACGGTGCTCGCCAGAGCCACCGATGTTTGAACCCCTCCTTCTCGCGAATCCTGACATGAACACGCTTCGCCACCAGTGCTCTCGGGCAAGCATATTTGCCAAGCGACTCGCACGGCCTCACGCGTACTCGTAACGTCGTGCTTTCATATGAAAACGCGTTACCGTCCGTGCTCTCGAGCACGATTTGCCCAGGAACCAGCCCGGACTAACGCGTATTTGCTTCTGCGGTTCTTCGTGGGTCAACTACTCGACCTGAGGCGTCATTTTTATGACTCACTGCCTCACGCATCCAAGACCCCGGGGCTTTTGGTGAATTGGTGATGTGGTTCGGTGTCCATACCTATTTGGAGGTAGGTTGTCCGCGGATAGCGCGGGGTGCTCCTTGGGCAGGTTCAATCACTGGTGGCGAAGCGTGTGGGTATCGGTGTTCGGAGAAGGAGGGGTTCACACATCCGTCGCTCTGGCGAGCACCGTGCTTTTGGGGCACCCATGAATGGAAACTGCACGCTGTGGACACTTAGGGTAGAGCGGTTAAAGCGTTTTCTTTGCTTCGTTTCTTTGTCGCTTTGGACAAAGAAATGACGTGCCGCCACGCACAGTGGCTAATAGTGATAAAGAGAAAATCCGACTCTCGCAGACCACTAAGGCCGAAAGCAGCAACCCGGCATAGACCCCGACCGCTAGCCCCAGAACAGACCAACCCGGCATAAACCCCGACCACTAACCCCAGAACCGACCAACCCACCATCAACCCCGACCAAACCCTAACGACCAACCCGCGCCAGCAAACCCACCCCTCCGGTCCACCGGCGCGAGCACCCCCTACTTGATTACAGCCTTCTTCTGCAAACCCTCTTCAAAAGCCTGCAGCTTTTCCTGCTGAATCTGCTTCGCAATCTGGTCCTTGACCTGCTCCAACGGCGGCGGCGCGACATCGCGAATGTCGTCCAACCGAATGATGTGCCAGCCGAATTGCGTCTTCACCGGCTCATCGGTCATCTCGCCCTTCTTCAACTTCTCAGCCGCCGCGCCAAACTCCGGCACATACGCCTGCGGGCTTGACCAGTCCAGATCGCCGCCATTCTTGCCCGATCCCGGATCCTTCGAATACTGCTTCGCCAGATCTTCAAAACTCGCGCCAGCCTTGATCTTCGCAATCAAGTCCTTAGCCTGAGCTTCGTTGTCGACGAGAATATGGTGCAGGTGATATTCCTTGCCGCCGCCAACCTGCTTGACCATGTCGTCATACCGAGCCTTGATCTCGGCATCGGTCGGCGGATTGTTCTTCACGAAATCTTCAATCAACGCACGCAAGACCACCGTCTGCTGAGCAACGGCAATCTGCGCCTTCACGTCGGGACGCGTGGCAATACCGCGTCGCATCGCTTCCTGCATCAAGATCTCGCGATTCACCAGCTCTTGACGCACGGCCGCCTGCAATTGCGGCGTGTCCTGCTGACCCTGCTGAACGAGTTGCGCGACCAGCGCATCGACACGGGATTTCGGAATCGGCGTGCCGTTCACCACGGCAATGTTCTGAGCAAACACGGGCGCCGCCGCGAACGCGGCCAGCAACACCCAGATACGGGGATTTTTTAAAATCATCAATAGTTCCTGATCAGAACGAGGGCTGGGAATCTTGGCTGAAATCTGTTGACTGAAAGCAAAACTGAACTGAAGGACAGTTCTAAAGGACAGTTAAGTTACTAGGGGTCACTCGAACTGGTCTGCAAACTCTTCGGGTGTAAAAGCCTTGATGGCAAGCGCATGAATACCCTGCCGCAGCTCGTCGGCCAGCGCATCATACACCAGCCGGTGCCGCGCCACGCGTGGCTTCCCGGCGAATCGGGCCGCCACGATGGTAACCGTATAGTGACTCCCCGCCGAGGCTCCGACATGGCCCGCATGCGCGGCGCTGTCATCGTCTATATGCACCGACGAAGCCTCAAGCGCCGCATTAAGCCGCGCTTCGAGATAAGTGATCTTGCCTTCGGCCGACGCATTGACGAAGTTCTCGATAAAACCGGGGTCGCTCATTTCCCTTCGTCCTCTTTCATATACTTCGCGAGCCACAAACTCTGAGCCACGATAAACACCAGCAAACACCCGGTCGCGCCGAACAGCTTGAAGTTGACCCATTGATCGGTGGTGTAGTTGAACGCCACGAACAGATTGACCACGCCGAGAATCGCGAAAAACACGGCCCAGGCAAGGTTCAACTGACCCCACACACGATGCGGCAAAACAATCTGCTTGCCCATCATTGCTTCAATGAGATTCTTCCCGAAAGCGAGCTGCGACACGATCAGCGCGCCGGCAAAAAGCCAGTAAAGCGCGGTGGGTTTCCACTTGATGAACGTATCGTTGTGCAGCACGAGCGTCGCGCCGCCGAATACGACCACCACACCCAGGCTCACCCACAGCATGGGATCGACCTTGCGATGCCGGAACGCGACCCACGCAATTTGCACAAGCGTGGCGACAATTGCTACAGCGGTGGCGGTGTAGATGCCCCAGATCTTGAATGCGACGAAGAAGAGGAGGATCGGAAATAGATCGAACAGAAATTTCATGTCGTAGGGACGTGGAGGGCATCAATTTGAAAGCGCGCACGCGCCGCGCGTCACCGGTTCGCTACCGGCACAGCACGACGCCTGGCGAGTGAATAGCCGCAGTCAGCCGCATTTGGCCTTATCTGGCCTCAATCATCTGGCTGTAAGTCAGCCGTGTTTGAAAACGCGCGGCGAGGGTGCTCGCCGCGGCAACATCGACTCGCAGACTCACTGGCCAGCATCGCCCGACGCGCTTACTTGGGTTCGAATTGTAGCGCAGCCGAGTTGATGCAGTAGCGCAAGCCCGTCGGCGCGGGACCGTCTTCGAAGACGTGGCCCAAATGCGCGCCGCAGTTCTTGCATTGCACTTCAATGCGCAGCATGCCGTGCGCACGATCGGTCTTTTCGTTGATGACTTCGCCGTTGATCGGCTTGAAATAGCTCGGCCAGCCGCAACCGGCATCGAATTTCGTATCCGACTCGAACAGCGGCGTGCCGCAGCATACGCAGTCATACACACCGCGCTCCGTGTGATCCCAGTATTCGCCGGTAAACGGGCGTTCGGTGGCGGCGTGGCGCGTCACCTGGTACTGGATATCGGTCAATTCCTTTCGATACGCGGCGTCGTCCTTCTGCAGCGGAGCAACGGGGTCAACAGGGTCTTTCGTGAGATCGTCTCGGTTCATGGTTCTCTATCTCCAGATCTTTAGCGGCGCCCAACAAGGCGGCTCGTTTGGGCGGCTAGTTTCGGCTCATTCATTTGGGGGCTATTTCAGGAAGAGCAACTGACTTCCAGATCACTCGCCCAGTCGGGCGGCAGGCCGGCATACGCTTCAAATTCAGGTTGTTCATCGAAGGGATGGCGCAGCACCTGTGCCAACCGTTCAACTTCAGAAAAATCCTTCTCCTTCGCCAGGCGGATGGCGTTCTCGGCCAGATGATTGCGTAAGACATACTTTGGGTTCGCGGCGTTCATCGCGCTTGCCCGCGCTTCGTCGCTCCGTGTTTCCTCCGACAAGCGCAACCGGTAGTCGTTCGCCCAGACATCGAAAGCGGCGCGATCGAGGAACAGGTCACGCACGGGCGCGTCGCCAGAAGCGTCCGCCTTGCGCATTTTGGCCAGGTTTCGAAACGTCAGCGTGAAATCGGCGCGATTGGCGTTCATCACGTCGAACAGGAGGCTGGCAAGTTTATCGTCGCCTTCGCGAATCTCAGCCAGTCCAAGTTTCGCGCGCATACGGCGCTCGAGCGCGGGCGCAAACCGGTCCTTGAACCCTTCCAGCACGCGCTGCGCGTCTTCGATCACTTTGTGGTTGCGAGTGTCGTTGTCATATTGCTGACCGAACAGCGGCACCAGCGCTTGCGCAAGGCAAAACAGATTCCAGTAGCCAATCTGCGGCTGCATTTTATAAGCGTACCGACCCTGCGAATCCGAGTGATTGCAGATGTGATTCGCGTTGAATCCATCGATAAAGCCAAACGGGCCGTAATCGATCGTCAGCCCAAGAATCGACATGTTGTCCGTGTTCATCACGCCATGGCAAAACCCGACGGCTTGCCAATCCGCCATCAAGTCAGCGGTGCGGTGCGTGATTTCCTGCAGGAGCGCCAGAGCGGGATCGTCGGCTTCGCGGCACTGCGGATAGAACCGGTCGATCACGTGATCGGTGAGCTTTTTCAGTTCATCGAGCCGATCGTTCGTGTAGAAGTGCTCGAGGTGGCCAAAACGCACGAAACTCGGCGCGACCCGCGTCACAACGGCGGCCGTTTCCATTGTTTCGCGTCGCACCGGCTGGTCCGATCCGATGACGCACAGCGCCCGCGTGGTCGGAATGCCGAGATGGTGCATGGCTTCGGAGCACAAATATTCGCGTATCGATGACCGCAGTACCGCCCGTCCGTCGCCCATCCGTGAATACGGCGTACGCCCCGCGCCTTTTAGCTGCAACTCGAAACGCTTGCCATTGTGTTCAATCTCGCCCAGGCCGATCGCGCGGCCATCGCCAAGCTGGCCGGCCCACACGCCGAACTGGTGCCCCGAATACACCGATGCATACGGCAACTTCTCCGCCGGCCATTCCCGCGTGGGATTGCCCGCTAAAAGCGCTGCAAACGGCTCGGCGAACGCGGGATCTTGCGCGTCGGCGGCGTTGAAACCGAGTTGCGCGGCGGTATCGGCGGAAATGCCCACCAGATAAGGGTCCGGCAACGGCGCAGCGGGCAGGCGGGTGAGAAAGGCGGAGCCGAGTGAAACGAACGCATCCGGCCTATCGGTTTCGATCGATGCAAGCAGTGAATCCACGGGAGCAAGGCTTGCGGGTTCGGCAACTGCCGCGGTGCTGCTTGGGGAAAACGACATATTGAGCACCTCATGATTAACCGATATTGTAAATCCGCGCTCGCGCCGCTGCACAAGCCCGCGCCGGGCCGCTCTCACATTGGCTGCGACACCAAATTAAGGTATTAGTCCAGGTAGTAGATCAGGCATCAAAAACCGTGCATCCGGACTTGTGAGGAACTCGCCCATGACGTCGCCGCTTTTCGGCCAGATGATGGATGTACCGCTGCTCGCTTCATCGTTGTTATCCCACGCTGCACGCCATTTCGGCGATACCGAGATTGTCTCGCGCCGCATTGAAGGCGACATTCATCGCTACACCTGGCGCGATTGCGAAAAACGCGCGAAAGAACTGTCGCAGGCGCTGATCGGGCTGGGTGTGCAACCGGGCGAACGCGTTGGCACATTGGCGTGGAACGGATATCGCCATCTGGAATGTTATTACGGCGTGACCGGCATGGGCGCCGTCTGTCACACCATCAACCCGCGGCTTTTCCCCGATCAGGTGGCGTTCATCGTCAATCACGCCGACGACGAATACGTCGCGTTCGACATGACGTTCGCCACGCTCGTCGACATCATCGCGCCGCAGTGCCCGAACGTGAAGGGCTGGATTGCGCTCGGCGACGAGACCTGCATCAGCACCCATCTCGCCGATATGGCCACGCCCGCGCTCAGCTATGAAACGCTGATCGGCAAATGCGATGGCGACTACGCGTGGCCAGTCCTCGACGAACGCTCGGCATCGTTTCTTTGCTACACATCGGGCACGACCGGCAATCCGAAGGGCGCGCTTTACACGCATCGATCGACGGTGTTGCATGCGTTTGCGGCGTCGCTGCCTGACGCCATGGGCTGTTCCGCCCGCGATGCAATCCTGCCCGTTGTGCCCATGTTCCACGTCAACGCGTGGGGCATTCCGCACGCCGCGCCGCTGGTCGGCGCAAAGCTCGTGCTGCCCGGCAATTATCTCGATGGCAAAGCGCTCTACGAACTCATGGAAGCCGAAGGCGTGACGTTTTCGGCAGGCGTACCGACGGTCTGGCTCGGCTTGTTGAACTACATGAAGCAGGCTGGCGTGCGCTTCAATACGCTCAAACGCACGGTGATTGGCGGCTCGGCCTGTCCGCCGGCCATGCTGCGCAGCTTCGAGGACGACTATGGCGTGGAGGTGATTCACGCGTGGGGCATGACGGAGATGTCGCCGCTCGGCACGCTTGCCAAGCTCACCTGGAAGCAGCAGCAACGCTCGCCGGACGAGCAGCGGCATCTGCGCGAAAAGCAGGGTCACGTGATGTTTGGCGTGGACATGAAAGTTGTCGGCGATGACGGCCAGGAACTCCCTTGGGACGGCACGTCGTTCGGCGATCTGCATGTGCGCGGGCCATGGGTAATCGACCGGTATTTCCGCAAGGAGGTTTCGCCGCTGATCGACGGCTGGTTTCCGACCGGCGATGTCGCGACTATCGACGCCGATGGTTTCATGCACATCACCGATCGCAGCAAGGACGTGATCAAGTCGGGCGGCGAATGGATCAGTTCGATCGACCTGGAGAACGTGATGATGTCGCATCCGCAGGTGGCGGAAGCGGCGTGTATTGCGTGCTCACATCCGAAGTGGACGGAGCGGCCGCTGGTGGTGGTCGTGCTGCGTCCGGGCGCAACCGTCACGCGGGAGGAACTGCTCGCGTTCTACGACGGCAAGGTGGCGAAGTGGTGGAAACCGGACGATGTTGTTTTCGCCGATGAACTCCCGCATACGGCTACGGGAAAGCTGCAGAAGCTTCGGCTAAGAGAGTTGTATAGGGAGCATGTGCTGCCGACGGTTGATGAAAAAGTGGTTTGAGTTTTTGTCTGAATCTTAGTTTCCGGGCTTTTTCGCTTTACCGGGCTGCCGGCGCGCAGCCCGGTTTTCTTCGCTCGACCCTTCGAAGCTCTTCGAAGTTTATCTCCATCCCAAAATAACGAAATTGAACGAGCGTTCTTTTTTGTGTATTCTTCTCGGGGTAACTCACAATCCCAGCGACACGGTAATCAGCGCTTTCCGGGAGTTTCCCGGAGAATCTGACTATCGGCAGGCATCGAATGGAGGTAGACAAATGGCAGTGGACTACACGACTCGCGACGGCATCGCCGTTATTACGCTGAACAATCCGCCGGTGAATGGCCTCGGGTTTTCCACCCGGCTTGGGCTTGTCGAGGGCGTTGAAAAAGCGCAGGCGGACGCGTCCGTCAGCGCGATCGTGATCATCGGCGCGGGCAAGGCGTTTTCCGGCGGCGCCGATATCACCGAATTCAACACGCCCAAGGCGACCCAGGAACCCACGCTGCACACGGTCATCAAGGCCGTTGAAGGCAGCACAAAGCCTGTCGTGGCCGCAATCCACAGCGTGGCAATGGGCGGCGGACTCGAACTGGCGCTGGGCGCGCATTATCGGGTGGCGTCGGCGGGGGCGCAGATCGCGTTGCCCGAAGTCAAGCTCGGCATCCTGCCGGGCGCAGGCGGCACGCAGCGCTTGCCGCGCGCGGTCGGCCTGGAAACGGCGCTGAACATGATTGTGTCGGGCGCGCCGGTGATGTCGGAGAAATTGGCCGGAACTGGTTTATTCGATCACATGGCGCAAGGCGATCTGCTCGACGAAGCCGTCAAATTCGCGCAAAAAGTGGGCGCGCAAAGCGGCCCGCATCCGAAGGTTCGCGATCGCAAGATCGAGCATCTGAACGCTGAAGGGTTTATCCAGTTCGCACGTAACGGCGTCACGCCGCTGGCGAAGAACTTTCCGGCGCCGCTCAAATGTATCGATGCAGTGGAAGCCGGCGTGAAGCTCGGTTTCGATAAAGGCCTGGCCGTCGAACGCGAATGTTTCGTGGCGCTGGTGCAAACGCCCGAGAGCCATGCGCTGCGCCACGCCTTCTTCGGCGAACGCGCGGCGAGCAAGATTCCCGACGTGCCTTCGTCCACACCCGTGCGCAAGATCGAACGCGTTGGCGTGATCGGCGCGGGGACGATGGGCGGCGGTATCGCCATGAATTTCGTCAATGCGGGACTGCCGGTGACGCTGCTGGAGACGAAGCAGGAAGCGCTGGACCGTGGGCTTGCCACTATCCGCAAGAACTACGAAAGCGCCGTGAAAAAGGGCCGTCTGACTGCCGAGAAACTGGAAGAACGCATGGCGCTGATCACGCCTACGCTCGCCTATGAGGACCTCAAGGACGCCGACCTGATCATCGAAGCGGTGTTCGAAGAACTCGGCGTGAAAGAGCAGGTGTTTTCGAAACTCGATCAGGTCGCGAAGAAGGGTGCGATCCTGGCATCGAATACGTCTACGCTCGATGTCGACAAGATTGCAGCGTTCACCAAACGTCCCGAAGACGTGGTCGGCATGCACTTCTTCAGCCCGGCCAACGTGATGAAGCTGCTGGAAGTCGTGCGCGGCGCGAAGACATCGAAAGACGTGCTCGCCACCGTCATGCAACTCGCGAAGAAAATCAAGAAGACGGCCGTGGTGTCGGGCGTCTGCGATGGTTTTATCGGCAACCGGATGATCGAGCAGTATCTTCGCCAGGCGCTTTTCATGCTCGAAGAAGGCGCGTTGCCGGCGCAAGTGGATCGCGCGATCGAAAAATTCGGCTTCGCGATGGGACCGTTCCGCATGAGTGACCTCGCGGGCAATGACATTGGCTGGGCGATTCGCAAACGGCGTTATCAAGAGAAGCCCGATCTGAAGTATTCGAAGATCGCGGACCGCTTGTGCGAGACCGGGCGCTTCGGACAGAAGACCGGTGCGGGGTGGTACGACTACAAGGCAGGGGACCGCACGGCGCATCCGTCGAAGATTGTCGACGACATGATCGTTGCGTATTCGAAGGAACAGGACGTCACGCGCCGCAAGATTTCTGACGATGAGATTGTCGAACGGCTGGTGTTCGCGCTCGTGAACGAAGGTGCGCTGATCCTGGAAGAAGGGATTGCATCGAAGGCGTCAGACATCGACATGGTCTACCTGACCGGTTACGGTTTCCCGCTGTATCGCGGCGGACCGATGCTGTATGCGGATACGGTCGGCCTGTACAACGTCGAGCGCGCGATGCGCAAGTATGGGGCCCAAGCCAACGGCGATGCATGGAAGCCCGCGGCGCGCGTGACCGAACTGGCCGCAGAAGGACGCGGCTTTAACAGCTAGATTCAACAGCTAGACACAACCGGTGAGATTCGCGATGAAAGGCGCTGACGAAGTCCTGCTTGTGATCGATGTCCAGAATGATTTCATGCCTCGCGGCGCGTTGCCGGTCGCTCATGGCGATGAAGTCGTGCCCGTGATCAACCGCCTCGCGCGTGCGTTTTCGCATGTGGTGGTGACACAGGACTGGCATCCGGCGAAGCACGTTTCCTTCGCCGAGAATCACGCGGGGCGCGCGCCTTTCGACATGGCCACGCTGAGCTATGGCCAGCAGGTTTTGTGGCCGACCCATTGTGTGCAGGACACGGACGGCGCGGCGCTGCATCGCGATCTGGACGTGCCGCACGCGCGGCTGGTGATCCGCAAGGGTCATCACGTGGACGTCGATAGTTATTCGGCCTTCATGGAGGCTGATCGCACGACGCCGACGGGCCTCACGGGTTATCTCCGCGATGTCGGCGCGAAGCGGGTCTATTGCTGCGGGCTGGCGACGGATTATTGCGTCGCGTGGTCGGCGCTCGATGCACGCAGCGCGGGTTTCGAAGCGGTCGTTATCGACGATGCCTGTCGCGCGATCGACCTCGACGGCTCGCTTGCGCGCGCGTGGGAGCAGATGACGGCAGCGGGTGTATCGCGAATCGGATCGACGGACTTGCTACGCTGAACGGCAGGTTGAACTAGCGGGCTTAATTTAAAAGCCGCCGGGTTTAGCCAAATGAACCAACACTATTCGTATTCGAAGTGGAGACAAGCATGACTGACGCGGTAATCGTATCGACGGCACGCACGGGCCTCGCCAAATCCTGGCGCGGCGCATTCAACATGACCCACGGCGCGACGCTCGGCGGGCATGCCACGCAAGCGGCCGTGGCGCGTGCGGGCATTGACCCGGCGCGTGTGGAAGACGTGATCATGGGATGCGCGAATCCGGAAGGCGCGACCGGCATGAACATCGCGCGGCAGATTGCGTTGCGCGCGGGTTTGCCGGTCAGCGTGGCGGGTATGACCGTGAACCGCTTTTGCTCGTCGGGGCTGCAGACGATCGCGCTGGCGGCACAACGCGTGATCGCTGGCGAGGGCGATGTCTATGTGGCCGGCGGCGTGGAATCCATCTCGTGCGTGCAGAACGAGATGAACCAGCACATGCTCTTCGATGGCTGGCTCAAACAACACAGGCCCGCCATCTACTGGTCGATGCTGCAGACGGCCGAGAACGTCGCCAAGCGTTACGAGATATCGAAAGAACGGCAGGACGAGTACGGCGTGCAATCGCAATTGCGCGCCGCTGCGGCGCAAGCGGCAGGCAAGTTCAATGACGAAATCGCGCCTATCACGGTACTGGCCGGTGTCGCCGATAAAGCCACGGGCCGCATGTTCACGAAGGAAGTCACGCTGTCCGCCGATGAAGGCATTCGCGCTGATACGACGCTCGAAGGGGTATCGAAGATTCGCACCGCGATGCCCGGCGGCGTGGTCACGGCGGGCAATGCAAGCCAGTTCTCCGACGGCGCGTCCGCATGTGTGGTGATGAACGCTACGCTGGCAGAGAAAGAAGGGCTGAAGCCGCTGGGGATTTTCCGGGGGTTTGCGGTCGCCGGATGCGAGCCGGATGAAATGGGTATTGGCCCCGTGTTCGCCGTGCCCAAGCTGTTGAAGAAAGCGGGCCTCAAGGTCAGCGATATCGACCTGTGGGAACTGAACGAAGCGTTCGCCGTGCAGGTGCTGTATTGCCGCGACACGTTGGGAATCCCGGCTGACCGCCTGAACGTGAACGGCGGCGCAATTGCGGTGGGGCATCCATACGGCGTGTCGGGCGCGCGGCTCACGGGGCATGCGTTGATCGAAGGCAAGCGGCGCGGCGCGAAGTTTGTCGTGGTGACGATGTGCATTGGCGGCGGGCAGGGCGCGGCCGGGTTGTTTGAAGTAGTGTGATTTTGACCGGTCGCCCGGCGTTTTTGATACGCTTGGGCGATCGGCATAAATCATTCGCTACATTCAGGAGCCTGTCTTGCTACGTCACATCGTCATGTGGAAGTTGAAGGAAAGCGCCGAGGGCGGCACTCGCGCTGAAAACATCATCAAACTGAAAGCCAAACTCGAAAGCTGCCGCAGCATCGTTTCGGGCCAAGGCCACTTCGAAGTAGGCGTTGCGCAACCCGGTTTTGAGGCCACCTGCGACGTGATCCTCGTCTCCGACTTCGACAATCCCGAAGCCCTTCAAGCCTATCAGGTCCACCCGAAGCATCTGGCGATCAAGGACTTCGTTGCAGCGGTACGTGAGTCGCGTCAATGCATCGATTACGAAGTCTGAGACCATGACCGATTTCTCCATACTCCCTGAAAGCCCGTTCGTCGATTCGCTCGGCGTGCAGCTCATCTCCGCCGAAGATGGCGCGAGCGAAGTACTGTTGCCGCTGACCGGCACGCATATGAACACCTGGGGCATTGCACATGGCGGCGTGACCATGACGCTTGCCGACGTCGCCCTCGCGATGGCCGCGCGCAGTCTCGCCGGCGACGGTATCGGCGTGGTCACCGTCGAAATGAAAGTCAATTTCATGCAACCGGGCCGCGGTGAACTCCGCGCGTTTGCCCGCGTGCTGCATCGCTCCACCACCATGGCGTATTGCGAAGGCGAAATCCGAGACAGCGAAGGCCATTTCGTCGCAAAAGCGCTCGGCACCTTCAAATACATGCGCAAGCTCGCCGTCGGCCGCGACATCGTGCAGCAACGCATCCGTTCAGATCCGTCCGCCACACCCGGTCCCAGCGACGCCTGACGCCGTTACTAGCGCACGTTGCCCCCTGATTTATCCCCGGACCGCACAGGAGTATCACGATGTCAGAACACAACTCAATCAATCGCCAGATCCTCCTCGTTTCGCGCCCCCAAGGCGCGGCAAGCGTCGATAACTTCAAACTCGTCGAGACTCCGCTTGCGCCGCTAGCCGAGGGGCAATTGCGCGTGCGCAATCATTTCCTCTCGCTCGATCCGTACATGCGCGGCCGTATGGACGACTCGAAGTCGTACGCCGCATCGCAACCGCTCAACGAGGTGATGATCGGCGGGACCGTGGGCGAAGTGGTGGAATCGAAGAATCCGAAGTTTGCGATCGGCGACAAAGTGGTCGGGGCATACGGCTGGCAGGAATTCGGCACGTCGGATGGGAAGGGCCTGCGTAAAGTCGACGACACCCTTATCCCGCTTTCAACCTATCTCGGCCCGGTCGGCATGCCCGGCGTGACCGCATGGCTTGGGCTCAACAAGATCATCGCGCCGAAAGCGGGTGAAACGGTTGTGGTCAGCGCGGCGAGCGGCGCGGTGGGAAGCGTCGTCGGCCAGTTGGCGAAAGCGGCGGGCTGCCGCGCGGTGGGCATCGCGGGCGGGGCGGACAAATGCCGCTACGTCACCGAGACGCTCGGTTTCGACGCATGCGTCGACTACAAGGCCGGCAACCTCCATGACGACCTCAAGGCGGCGTTGCCCAACGGTGCCGACGGTTACTTCGAAAATGTCGGCGGCGAGATACTGGACGAGGTTCTGTCACGGATGAACGCGTTCGGCCGGATTGCGTTGTGCGGGATGATCGCAAGTTACGACGGTTCGCCGATGCCGCTCAAAAAACCTGCTCTGCTACTCACGCAGCGCTTGAAGGTGCAGGGTTTTATCGTCAGCGAATCGCCGGAAGTGTGGCCCGAGGCGCTCGCGCAACTCGGCGGGCTGGTTGCGCAGAAGAAGCTGCAATATCGCGAGACCATTGCGCAGGGCCTGGAAAATGCGCCGGAGGCTTTTCTCGGATTGCTCAAAGGCAAGAACTTCGGCAAGCAGCTCGTCAAGCTGATCTGAACGTTCGAAATCCAAAAGAGAGAAAGGAGACGCAGTGGATCAGTTCGACGGCAAAGTGGCCGTGATCACGGGCGCCGGCAGCGGTTTTGGCCGCGAGTTTGCATTGAAGGGCGCGGCGCTGGGCATGAAGCTCGTACTCGCCGATGTCGATGTGAAAGGCCTCGCGGAAACGGTGGAAATCGCGCGCGGTTTGGGCGCTGAAGCGCTCGGCGTGCCCACTGATGTCGCCGATGCCACGCAAGTCGATGCGCTTGCACGCACGACTATCGATACCTACTGCGCCGTGCATCTGCTCTTCAATAACGCGGGTGTCGGCACGGGCGGTTTCGTCTGGGAAAGCAGCGCGAACGACTGGGCGTGGGTGTTCGGCGTCAACGTAATGGGCGTGGCGAATGGCGTGCGCGCGTTCACGCCGTTGATGCTCGCGCAGCAAGAGCCGGCGCATATTGTCAACACGGCGTCGGTGGCGGGCTTGCTGTCGGCGCCGGGAATGGGCGTCTATAACGCATCGAAGCACGCGGTCGTCGCGTTGACGGAGACGCTGTATCACGACTTGAAGATCGTCGGCGGCCAGGTGGATTGTTCGTTGCTGTGTCCGGCATTCGTGCCGACAGGCATTGCGAACGCCGAGCGCGCGCGGCCCGAGGGCTTGCGTAATGACGAACCGCTGACGGCATCGCAGCGCATGGCCGGTAAGCAACTCACGAAGGCGGTGGAGAGCGGCAAGCTCAGCGCGAAACAGGTGGCGGAACTGACCTTCGACGCGGTGCGCGACCGGCGGTTTTACGTGCTGACGCATCCGAAGATCCTGGCGTCGGTGCAACTGCGTTTCGATGACGTCGCGCAGTTGCGCAATCCGACCGATCCGTTGTCGTTGAAGCCGGAGGTGAAGGGGTAGGAGGAGGGCATTGGCGAGCTGACGCCCCGAATTCGCCGCTCTATGTCATCATCGCGAGCTTCCAACGCCCACCCATTCCCTGCTCTCATGCCGCTGAATCCTGCCATTGCACAGGTCATCGAACTCATCGCGAAGGCCAAGCGGCCGCCGTTCCACACGCTTTCGGCTTCCGCCGCGCGCGCTTCGTACGAGCGCAGCGCGTTGATTCTCGATATCGCGCCGGCCGCGATGTTCGACGTCCACGAGCTCACCATCCCCACGCGTGATCAAGCGTCCATCCGCGCACGCCTTTATCACCCGGTCGAGCCCAACTGGGCAGCCCCTGCGCCTACGCTGGTCTACTTTCATGGCGGTGGGTTTGTGGTCGGTAGTATCGATACCCACGACTCGCTCTGCCGACGCCTCGCCGCTGACTCCGGTTGCGCGGTGGCATCGGTCGATTACCGGCTCGCACCCGAGCACAAGTTTCCAACCGCCGTGCACGATGCCTTCGACGCCCTCACGTGGCTTCACGCGCAAGCGGCGCCGCTGGGCCTCGACAGCGCGCGTTTCGCGGTCGGCGGTGATAGCGCGGGCGGCACGCTCGCGACGGTCGGCGCATTACTCGCCCGCGATACCGGCATCTCGCTGCGCCTCCAATTGCTGATTTATCCCGGCGTAAGCGCGCGGCAGGATACCCAATCGCATGCGCAATTCGGCGAGGGGTTCGTGTTGTCGGCGAAAACCATTCAGTGGTTTTTCGCGCAGTATCTACGCGACGATAAAGACCGCGACGACTGGCGTTTCGCCCCGCTGGACGCACGCGGGCCAGTGCCGGATTTCACCGGCGTTGCCCCCGCATGGATCGCCGCAGCCGATCACGATCCGCTCTTCGACGAAGACATAGCGTATGCGGCCAAGCTCGAAAGAGCGCATGTCCCGGTCGAACTGGTTCGCTACGAAGGCATGACGCACGAGTTCTTCAAGATGGGCGGTTTTGTGCCGGAGGTAGCGAAAGCGCACGCGGACGCGGCAGATGCATTGCGTCGATACATGGAAGTCACAGAGCGATAGAACCCGGCGCCGGGAGGGAGCTTTACGCGCGCAATCGGAACGCAACGATCCTAAGCCGCCCGCACGATCGTGAACGCATCGCTTCGTTCGAACGCGCCGGGACGTTTGATGTTATGCGAACCATCGTCGTCGCTGATTTCCTTGATTTGCACCGTCAAATCACCGCTCTTACCGTCAACCGCGGCCACGCGCAACGCCGTCGTGCTGCGCGTGCCATAACCCTCTGACTCAATAAACGCCGCCGACAACACGCGCTCGCGCTCAAGCGAGAGCCCGGTGGACGGCAGCAGATGGTCATCGGCGAGTTGGGGATTGCGCATGGTCTCGACCAGACTGTCCAGCGACGGCCGTTCATCGACGTGAAGCAGATCCCTCAGCGCATCGCGTTGCGCGACGAGCTTGGGCCACGGAGTATCGAGCAGACTATTCGACAACCCGTGAATACCGGGGTCAAGCAGGGAAGGCGGGGCATCGGCACGATTGCCGTACCAGGCCATTTCGCGCCGCGTGAAGTCGCCGACAACCAGATTGAACCCGTTGTACCGATGCCCGTCGCGGGCTATCGCGTCCAGATAGGCCATCGGCGCGACCGGTGCGCCGGATAAAAAGTCACTGACCAAAGTACCGCGAGTCGGAGCGTCAGGCCGTACTTCCGCCGGCGCCCGATAGTTCGTCAACGCGGCAAAACGGCCGTCGCGCGTGACGCCGAGCCAGGTTCCGCCGCCCGTCAGATCGCGTCCGGCGAGCACCCCCGGGGCGTTTTCCCACCAGTGCAACGGCTCGGTTTCACGATGAAAAAACTCGTCGCGATTCGCCGCAAGCGTGAGCAATGGGCGCTCAGCATCAGACGACGCCGCGTCCGGTTGCCAATGCGGTTGCCAATCGAAGACAATCAGGCACATGAGCGAACCGTCCGCAATGAATCAGACTTCGCTCGGCAGCGCATAGGGCAGCGGCGAGAATTTCAACGCGGGACCGTCCGCCGCACCGACGTGTACCGAACCCTGTTCAAGCGCCGCGAGCTTGATTTCCACGAGCGCATCCACGCCGCCGCCGGGCGCGGGCGCCACATTGACCACGAGACCGCACGGCTGGCCGGGGTCGTCGGAGTGGAACAGTTCGTCGCCGGGCTTCGCGGTTTCAGCATGGGCCAGCGACGTGCGGCGCTTGATCGTGCCACGATACTGGCTGCGCGCCACCACTTCCTGCCCCGGATAACAGCCCTTCTTGAAGTTGACGCCGCCGAGCACGTCGAAATTGACCATCTGCGGGACGAATTGCTCGGAAGTCGGCTGCGTGATGCGCGGTTCGCCTGCGTGAATGTCGAGCCAGTCCCATAACTCGGCCGGGGCACGCACGAGCTGCTTTTCGATATCGGCGAGGTGCGCTTCCACTTCAGCCTTCGGGCCGACCCACAGGAAGCGCGGCCGGCCGGCGGCATCGGGCACGCGGATCAGCGAGCCAAGCGGACCGTCTACCTTCACATGTACGCCGTCGGGCATGGCGTCGAAGAGATGGGACAGCGTCTTGCGGACATCGCCGGCAAAACCGACCGCGGCGAGCGACGGTGTGGCATCGGCGAGCTTGGCTTTCGCGCGCATCACGAACATCGACAAGCGTTTTTGCACCGACGCCTGTATGTCGGCGGCGATCATCAGGCGCACGGCTTCACCGCTTCGCCACATCAAAAACGACGCCAGCAAGCGGCCTTTCGGCGAGCAATAACCGGCCAGTCGCGCGCTTGACGCGTCCAGGTGCTGGACGTCGCTCGTCAATTGCGTATGAAGAAAAGCAGCGGCGTCGTCGCCGGTTGTATCGATAATGCCGAACTGCGTCAGCGGCACGAACACGCCGGCGTGAAGGACGGCGTCGAAAGGAGATGAAAGCGATGAGACGGTCGGGGAATTCATGAACCTGACTTTGACGGGTGCGAACGAAGTTATTATATGGGTCTAACCACGAGCGTGTTTCGCATGTCCCTTTTGAAGAAATGTTTGATCGCGGCGGTCGTCGCGATCGTGGTTGCCGGTGCGCTCGCAGCGGGCATGTTCAAATGGGCGAATAGCCCGGTCGACCTGGCCTCACCCGAACTCGACATCACCATCAAATCCCACAGTACGCTGCGCAGCGTGGCCCTTCAGCTGGACCGCGGCGGCGCGCGCGTCCAGCAGCAGTTGTTCGTGCTGATGACGCGCGCGCTCGGCCTGTCGTCGCAGCTCAAGTCGGGTAACTATGAGTTCAAGATGGGCATCACGCCCTACGAGATGCTGCAGAAAATCGCCCGCGGCGACGTCAATGAATACGTGGCGACCGTGATCGAAGGGTGGACGTTCCAGAAAATGCGCAACGAACTGGACGGCAATCCGGCGCTGCAGCACGACACAGCCGGCATGACCGACACCGACTTGCTGAAGGCAATCGGCGCGCCGGACGACGTGATTGCGCGGGTGAGCGCGGAGGGCCTGTTTTTCCCCGACACCTATCTCTTCGACAAAGGCACGAGCGACATCGCCGTCTACAAGCGGGCGTACAAGCTGATGCAACAGCGCCTCGCCGAAGCCTGGGCTACCCGCGCGCAGAATTTGCCGTACAAGACGCCTTACGAGGCGCTGATCATGGCGTCGATTGTCGAAAAGGAAACGGGGCGAGCCGCCGACCGGCCGCTGGTCGCGGCTGTGTTCGCGAACCGGCTGCGCATCGGCATGCCGCTGCAAACGGACCCTTCGGTGATCTATGGCCTGGGTTCGGCCTACGGCGGCCGGCTGCATAAAAAAGACCTGCAAACCGACACTCCGTACAATACCTACACGCGCATGGGCCTTCCGCCCGGTCCGATCGCGCTGCCGGGTGTGGCAGCCCTTGCGGCGACGGTCAATCCTGCGTCCAGCACGGCACTGTATTTCGTGTCGCGCGGCGACGGCAGCAGTTTCTTTTCAGACAATCTCGGCGACCACAATCGGGCCGTCGACAAGTACATCCGGGGACAATGATGGTGCGCGGCAGATTTATCACGTTTGAAGGTATCGACGGGGCGGGCAAGACGACGCACCTCGCGTGGTTTCGTCAGCGCCTGGAGGACAAGATCGCAGCCACGGGCCGCTCGGTTGTGATCACGCGGGAACCCGGCGGTACGACGTTGGGAGAAAGCCTGCGGGACTTGCTGCTCAACCAGCCGATGGACCTCGAAACCGAAGCGTTGCTGATGTTCGCCGCGCGCCGTGAACATCTGGCGCAGATCATTGAGCCGGCGTTGGCCCGGGGTGACTGGGTACTGTCGGATCGTTTCTCCGACGCCACCTTCGCGTATCAGGGCGGTGGTCGCGGTTTGCCGCGTGACAAGCTGGAAGCGCTTGAGCGCTGGGTACAGGGCGGTTTTCAGCCGGACCTGACCGTGCTCTTCGACGTCCCGACGAACGTGGCCAGCGAACGACGCGGCGCGGTTCGTTCACCCGACAAGTTCGAGAGCGAATCGGATTCGTTTTTCGGCCGTACGCGGGCGGAATATCTGCGCCGGGCGGCGGAATCGCCGGAGCGATTTGTGATAATCGACGCTACGCATTCGATCGACGATATCCAGAAACAACTTGAAGCAGTGATCGCAAGTATTTGATTTTGATAAAAATCTGTAGATAGAATTTACTTTAAATCTCGTCATTTGATGGTTTTGATATTCGCTTACGTTCGCCGGCACAAACCTTGGCCAGCCTCGAAAAAGCTTCAATTACTGTCAACAAAGAATTGAATTAATTGAACTTAGCCGACAAGTTAAAGTAAATTCAGATTCACAAGATGGCATTGCAAACACCTGATCCAAAAGACTTTTCATGATCTATCCGTGGCAAACCGATGACTGGACCCATCTTGAACAACTGCGTGCAAGCTGGCCGCACGCGTTGCTCCTGCACGGTCGCGCCGGTATCGGTAAATTGCAGTTTGCGCAGCATCTTGCTCAAAGCCTGCTCTGCGAAACCCCAACTGAAACCCGCGAACCATGCGGAAAATGCGTCGCCTGCCTGTGGTTTAGCCAGGGCAACCATCCCGACTATCGCGCGGTCCTGCCGGAAGCGCTCACCGGTGAATTGATCAGCGACGACAAGGCTGATAAGGCAGACGCCGAGGACGGCAAGAAAACGAAAGTGCTGAGCAAGGAGATCAAGATCGATCAGGTGCTCGGGCTGATGAATTTTTTCAGCCTCGGTTCGCACCGGGGCGGTTTGCGGGTCGTGCTGCTGTATCCGGCTGAATCGATCAACGTGTTCGCCGCAAACGCATTGCTCAAGACGCTGGAAGAGCCGCCCGCGGGCGTGGTGTTCATTCTGGTGACGGCGCGCATAGACCGCTTGCTGCCGACGATCATCAGCCGCTGCCGCCAATGGCCGATGACCCTCCCGGCCACCGAACCCGCCGTTGCATGGCTGGCGCAGCAGGGCGTGGAGCGTCCCGCAGCCGTGCTGGCGGAAGCCGGCGGCGCGCCGCTGACCGCGCTGGCGCTCGCCTCCGATGAAAACCGCGCGCTGCGTGATTTCGCGCTGGCGCAACTGGCCGCCGGCCCCGCCTGCGACGCTTTCGCGTGCGGTGAAAGCCTGCAAAAGCTGCCGGTGCCCATGGTGCTTGGCTGGCTGCAGCGCTGGCTTTACGACCTGCTCGCGCAGAAAACGGCGGGGCGTCCGCGCTATTTCCCGGGGGCATCGAAGGCGCTCGAACGCTGCGCCGCGCAGATCGATACCGAGCGTTTCGCCCGCTTTCAAAAGACGGTGACACGGCAGCGCGCGGTGGAAAATCATCCGCTGAATGCGCGGCTGGTGTTCGAAGAACTATTCCTGGGCTACCGCGACGTGTTCACCGGCTGACTACCGACTCACTCTCTTTGCACACCAACGCACCATGAATCCCAATTTCCGCGACGCCACGCTCGACGATCTTCCCGGTATCGTGGCCATTTACAATTCCACCGTGCCCTCGCGCCTTGTTACCGCTGACCTTGAACCGGTCACGGTCGAAAGCCGGCTCGCGTGGTTTCATGCGCATGGCCCGAAAGCACGCCCGCTATGGGTGGTCGAAGAAAATGGCGCGGTCATCGCGTGGCTGAGTTTCTCCGACTTTTACGGCCGCCCAGCCTATCTGCGCACGGCGGAAGTCAGTATCTATCTCGCCGAAAGCGCCCGTGGCAAAGGGCTTGGGAAGCAGTTGCTGCAAGTGGCGCTGGAACGCGCACCGGCGCTGGGTATCGACACGCTGCTGGGTTTCATCTTCGGCCACAACGAAGCGAGCCTGCGCCTGTTCCAGCGCTTCGAATTCCAGACGTGGGGGTCGCTGCCGCGCGTCGCGGTGCTGGACGGCGTTGAACGAGACCTCCTGATTCTCGGACGGCGGCTCGGCTGATCCGATCCATTCAGCTAACCGAACGCTCGCCACCCAACCCAATCCCGCTTTAACGGAATCCCCATGTTCGTCGATTCGCATTGCCACATCAATTTCGAAGGCCTGGCCGACCGCCTGCCCGAAGTGCTCGACAAAATGCGCGAGCTGAAGGTGACGCATGCGTTGTGCGTATCGGTTGATCTGGAAACGCTGCCTTCGGTGTTGAAGATCGCCGAAGAAAACGAGCATATCTACGCATCGGTCGGCGTGCATCCGGATCACGAGGACGCGCGTGAGCCGAGCGTGGCGGATCTCGTGGAATTGGCGCGGCATCCGAAAGTGGTGGCTATTGGCGAGACAGGGCTGGATTATTACCGTCTGGAAGGCCGCAGCATCGCCGATATGGAATGGCAGCGTGAACGCTTCCGCACGCATATCCGGGCGGCGCACGCCACAGCGAAACCGCTGATCATCCACACGCGGTCGTCGTGGGAAGACACGCTGCGGATCATGGCCGAGGAGCGTGCGAGCGTGCCGGGCGGCGTGATGCATTGCTTTACGGAACCGTGGCATGTCGCCGAGGCGGCGCTTGCCCAGGATTTTTACATTTCGCTGTCGGGCATTGTCACGTTCAAGAGCGCGAAAGACGTGCAGGACGTCGCGGGCCGTGTGCCGCTCGAGCGTTTGCTGATTGAAACCGACTCACCGTATCTGGCGCCGGTGCCGTATCGCGGGAAATCGAATGAACCTGCGTACGTAAGTTATGTCGGACGCTTCATCGCGCAATTGCGCGAGATGCCGGAAGAAGCATTGGCGGCAGCCACCACGCTTAATTTTTTCACGCTGTTCAAGATCCCGCAGGCGGTTGGGCACTGAAGCCTGCTACGGTTGTTTACCGTAGTGCGTTGAGACAGGAATGACCCCTTCGCCCGACAGATTCATTATTTCGTTACCAGAACGTTCAGAACGTTAAGTAATCCCCAAGGAACACATGCTTACATTTTCGACGGTTTCCTCTTCGACCCACTCAACACCCTCAACCCGTCAATCCGCGTTGACGCGTAAAACCTGGCGAACCGTGGTAACGGGCCTGGTGCTGACAGCCGCCGCCATCGCGCAACCCGCCTTTGCGACGCCTGCCGACTCCATGATCAAAGCGGTAAAGTTCGACGACATATCTGCCGTTAAAAAGCTGTTGTCACAGGGCGTGGATCCGAATCTCGTCGATGACACCGGCACGCCGCTGCTCGTGATCGCGGCAAGGGAAAAGTCGGACAAGGTAGGCCAACTGCTCGCCGATAACCCGAACATTGACCTTGAAAAGCTCGATCCCGCCGGTGAAAACGCGATGATGCTGGCCGCACTCAACGACGACCTCATCTTCGTGAACCTGCTGATCGCGAAGGACGCGGAAGTGAACAAGAAGGACTGGACGCCGCTGCACTATGCCGCCACCAACGGTCACGACGACGTGGTGAAGGTACTGCTCGACCATTCGGCTTATATCGACTCCGGTTCGCCCAACGGCACGACCCCGCTGATGATGGCGGCGCGCGGCGGCCATCTGTCGACGGTCAAGCTGTTGCTCGATGAAGGCGCGGATCTGCGAGTGAAGAACCAGCTTGGCCTGACGGCGGTTGACTTCGCAAACCAGTATCACGAGAAAGATGTGGCGGAAGGGCTGGCGGCACGGCTGGCAGCGATGCAAAACCAGAGCGCAGCGGGCGCGTCCGGGGCACCGCAAAGCGGCGCAAACAGTGCAAAATGACGCTCGCACGGCGAGCACCTGACTCAGGTTTGACTGACAACAGGTCCCGACCGCGCGAGACGAGGCAAATACGAGGAACAGCGGGCATGATCCGGGAAGGATAAGCCGAAGGAAGGCTAGCCCGGGCGCGCTCGCTGAAAAGACGGGTTTTGGCCAACAAGACAGGATGTTTTCGCCTGCGCGTCCATGCCGGCCCGCAACCGCCAACATAAGAAAGGACCATCATGCAGCGGGTTTTTGTCATGGCCAGTGTGCTCGCGTTTCCGCTTAGCGCGGCCGCGTTCACAGGCAACGATCTGAACATGCTTTGTACGAAGACCGACACAGCCTCGCGCAGCGCATGCGCGGCTTATATAGAAGGTGCCGCTGACGGTATCTACAACACCATCGAAGCCATTGGCGGTACATCGGGACCGCAGATCGGCCAGTATTTTTGCCTGCCAGTCGATGTCAAACCGCAGGAACTGACGGACGCGGTACGCAAGTTCATCGCCGACAATCCCACGCGCGGCAACTTCAACGCCACGACCATGGTATCGCTCGGACTCGGCAAGGCTTTCCCCTGCAAGGCTGAAAATTAAGCAGCCCGATCACCATTCAAGGCGGCGAGGTTCGTCCGCGCCGCCCGCTGGTTCGGTAGCTGCTGCAATGCAATAGAATAGTCATCTCATGGCGCGGCTGGCTGGCCAAGCCGGCCGCCGGTGCCGCTGCGCTGCATGCGCAGGCGGGCCGCATGCACGCACGATCCGTCGTATCCCCCGATATCACCTTCCAAGGCTGATCCCACGACGACGATGACCTCTTTCGACTCCTTCGAGCGAATCGCTTCCGCTCCGCTCAGTACCTGGCCCGGCGCGCTTGTCGTCGCGACGCTCGCCGTGCTGTTCGCCATCGGCGCGCATCGCGTGGGCGCGCGCATCCTGATGCGCATCGCGCGGCCGTATCCGTTGATGAGCGTGGTATTGCGCTTTATCGACAAACCCGCGCTCGCGCTGCTGATCATCCTCGGCCTGGGTTTCGTGCTGGTAGAGGCCCCCGATTCGCTGCCGTTCGCCGCCGCGCTGCGCGACCTGCTCACCGTGATGCTGATTGTCGCGCTGACGTGGCTTGCCGTGCGCTCGGTAGGCGCGGTGGCCGAAGCGCTGGTGCAGGCCCATCCGCTCGACAGCCAGGACAACCTGCAAGCGCGCCGGATTCACACGCAGGCTCGCGTGCTGGCGCGTTCGGTGATGGTGGTGATCGTGATCATTGGATTCGGCGGCGCGTTGATGACCTTTCCCGCCGTGCGTCAGGTCGGCGCGAGTTTGCTGGCCTCGGCGGGCGTGGCGGGGCTGGTCGCCGGGATCGCCGCACGGCCGGTGCTGGGCAACCTGATCGCCGGATTGCAGATCGCATTGTCGCAACCCATCCGGCTCGACGATGTCGTGGTGATCCAGGGCGAATGGGGACGGGTGGAGGAAATCACCGGGACCTATGTATCTATCCGGATCTGGGACCAGCGGCGCCTGATCGTGCCGCTGCAATGGTTTATCGAGAATCCGTTCGCCAACTGGACCCGCAACAGTTCGCAAATCATTGGCACGGTGTTTTTCTATGTGGATTACCGCATGCCGCTTGCACCGATGCGCGAAGAGCTCGACCGGATCTTGCAGAACGCGCCGGAGTGGGACAAGCGCGTGCAGGTGCTGCAGGTCACCGACGCCACCGAAAAGTCCATGCAGCTTCGCGTGCTCGTCAGTTCCTTCGATTCCGGCTTGAACTGGGATCTTCGATGCCGGGTGCGCGAAGGTCTGTTGAACTTCATGCAGTCGTCGTATCCGCAGTTCCTGCCGCGCACGCGGGCGGATATATCGCAGGAAGGGGAGGATGCCGATTTTGTTGCGCCGCTCGGGCGCAGCATGGCGGACGGCCATGAGAGCGCGGGCGGAACGATCAGACCGCCGGCATCCAGCCGGACAGCCAACACGGAAGCCGATCCGGTGGCGAGCCGGGGAGAGCGGCACGGCCCGGACGCATCGGGGAATTCGGCGGCAAGCACCGCCCCGAGTGCGCCCGGCGGCGGCGCGGCGAAACCCGCTGAGCGGCGCTGAGCCGGGCGGTGGCATCGAGATTGCGGACAAGCTGACACAGACCACGAAGCAGGCCCGGGCATTACCGAACGCGAGAATGAAATTGAACCGAGTGAAATTGAACCGAGGCCGTTGCCCGGAGCCGAACGAAGGTCATCAGCAGAAAAATAAACGGCACGACCCTCGCACGTAATGTGGCCAGGGTGGCTATGAAAATTACGACCATGAAAAAAATACACACACCCTGAACAGAATCGCAAAAAAGGAAGCCAGTAATGACCCGCCTAGTCGTTGTATCGAACCGAGTAGCCTCTCCGACCGAAACCAAAGGCTCCGCCGGCGGCCTCGCCGTGGGTGTGTTCGGCGCGCTGAAGGACAGCGGCGGCGTCTGGTTCGGCTGGAGCGGCGACGTAGTCAGCGACAGCGTGGCGAACCAGGGACCGAAACTCGAACAGGACGGCGCGGTCACGTTCGCCACCGTGGGCTTGCCGAAGAAGGATTACGACCAGTATTACCGGGGGTTTTCGAACGCGACCTTATGGCCTGTCTTCCATTATCGCAACGACCTGGCCGTCTACGACCGCGAGGAATACGCGGGCTACAGGCGGGTCAATTCGTGGCTGGCGCATCGCGCAATCAAGCTGCTGCAACCCGACGATGTCATCTGGGTCCACGACTACCACCTGATCCCGTTTGGCGAGGCGCTGCGTTCGGAAGGCGTGACCAACCGCATGGGCTTTTTCCTGCATATCCCGTTTCCGTCACCGCAGATTCTGCTCAACATTCCGCCGCACGCGGAACTGGTCAAGTCGCTGTGCTGCTATGACGTGGTGGGTTTCCAGACGCCCGGCGACCAGGCTGCTTTCCACGATTACATCGTGCGTCACGCGCATGGAACGGCCACGGCCGATGGCGAAGTGGAAGCGTTCGGCCGCCGGCTTAAAACCGGCGTGTACCGCATCGGCATCTTCCCTGATGAAATCGCCGAGCAAGCCACCCGCGGCGAAGCGCGTCAGGATGTGATGGACCTGAAGCAGAGCCTGGAAGGCCGCAAGCTCATCATGAGCGTGGACCGGCTGGACTATTCGAAGGGCCTGGTCGAGCGCTTCAAGGCGTTCGAACATTTCCTCGAAAAATCGCCCGAATGGCGGGGCAATGTCACGCTGGTGCAGATCGCGCCGCCCACGCGCTCGGACGTGGATACCTACCAGCAGATCCGCCATAACCTGGAATACGAAGCAGGACGTATCAACGGCCGTTACTCGGGCCTCGACTACACGCCGATCCGCTATATGAATCAGCGTTATGACCGGTGGAAACTGATGTCGCTGTTTCGCGAGTCACAGATCGGGCTGGTCACGCCGTTACGCGACGGCATGAACCTGGTCGCGAAGGAATATGTCGCGGCGCAAAATCCCGACGATCCCGGCGTGCTCGTGCTGTCCCAGTTCGCGGGCGCCGCCGATGAAATGAAGGGCGCACTAATGGTAAATCCGCACGACATAGTCGGCATGAGCGAGGCTATTGGGCGGGCGCTCTCCATGCCGCTCGCCGAACGCCGCGAGCGCTACGAAACCAGCATGGTGATGCTTCGCAAGTACGACCTGGGCGTCTGGCGCGACTCGTTTCTCGCCGACCTGCGAGGCGTGAACTTGAACAA
The DNA here is from genome assembly GCF_018449515.1 of Caballeronia sp. dw_19. Taxonomy (GTDB): domain Bacteria; phylum Pseudomonadota; class Gammaproteobacteria; order Burkholderiales; family Burkholderiaceae; genus Caballeronia. Next base: position 35,775 of record NZ_JAAVUQ010000044.1, read on the forward strand.
ACAGCCGAACAAACGCCCGGCGGGCAACAAATAACAACACATGCAGCGTCGATTTAAAAACGCTGTCCGCCAACGGGATATCGGCCTGAAAACCGCAGGAATTCGACGATATTCGAGTGTTTCGCGACTGTAACAGGGTCGTGAAAGTGAAAGTTTTGTCAACGCGTTGGCTTCCACGGCCAATAATAGGGTGTCGTTCGCACGCATCGCGCGCGGGCGACCGGCACCCCTGCCGATCAATATCACAGACTAAACATCACGGCGAAGTCAGACCGAGTGGAGACGCGGACAATGAGAATTGCACAAATAGCCCCCTTGACCGAATCAGTACCGCCCAAGTTGTATGGCGGCACTGAACGGGTTGTTTCGTATATCACCGAGGCGCTGGTTGAACTCGGCCACGACGTGACCCTGTTCGCTTCAGGCGACTCGCAAACCAAGGCGAAGCTGGAAGCCGTGTGGCCGCGCGCGTTGCGCCTGGACCCGGCTATCCGCGACCGGATCGCCCCGCATATGCTGCTGATGGAAATGGTGCGGCGCCGCGCCGACGACTTCGACGTGCTGCATTTCCACATGGATTACTACTCGTTCTCGCTGTTCAAACGCCAGGACACGCCGTTCGTCACCACGCTGCATGGCCGGCTTGATTTGCCGGAGCAGCAACCGATCTTCAATACGTTCGATACCGCGCCGGTCATCTCCATTTCGGACGCGCAACGTCATCCGTTGCCGCAGGCCAAATGGCTGACCACCGTGTATCACGGGCTGCCGGAAAGGCGCTACTTGCCGCAGCCGGTCGAACAGACGTACCTGGCGTTCCTTGGGCGTATATCGCCGGAAAAACGCGTCGATACCGCCATCCGGATTGCCGGTCGGTGCGGGATGAAAATCAGGATCGCGGCGAAGGTGGACGCGGCGGACCGCGAGTACTACGAACGCGAAATCGCGCCGCTGATGAAGTTGCCATATGTGGAATTCATCGGTGAAATCGACGATGACCAGAAGGCCGGCTTTCTCTCCGGCGCCCACGCGCTGCTCTTCCCGATCGACTGGCCGGAGCCGTTCGGACTGGTCATGATCGAGGCGATGGCGTGCGGCACGCCGGTGATCGCGTTCAATCGCGGAGCCGTGCCGGAAGTGGTGGACGAGGGCGTGACGGGGTTTATCGTCGAGGACGAGATTGGCGCCGTGGCGGCGGTGAACCGGCTGCATACCGTGTCGCGCGAGGGCGTACGCAAGCGCTTCGAGGAACGCTTCACCTCGCGTCGCATGGCGCAGCAATATGTTGATGCTTATCAGGCGGTCGTGCGCGCGCAAAAGCGTTCACGCTTCAAGCTGATCGACAGCGCAGCCAGTTGAACGGCGCGCCTGAAAAGCGCTTCGCGAGCTTCAGAGCCAATCAAGAAAGCCATAAAGAAAACCGCCGCGCAGCACGACCAGAAGGTCGTGCTGCGCGGCGGTTTTAACTTATGCGTGCGTGATTCAGGATTCAGGCCGGCTCAGGCCGGCTTTAGCCAGCCGAAGACCCCGATCAGATCTTCAGACGCGATACCTTCGTGCCTTCCAGCGAAAGGTTAGCCATCAGGCCAGCGTTTGTCAGCACGAACACTTCGACCGGCGCCGTTGCGGTGTCCGAATCGATATTGCCGTTCGCGCCCATCTTGACCAGCGCGACCGATGCATCGCCGCCGACCGACCAGCCGTCCGTATTGCGGAATTTGTCGAGCGCGTCCTGCGTCATGAACAGGAAGATGATCGCCTTCGATTGCGCGCCTGCTTGCAGGCCAATCGACGCCGACGTCGTGCTGTAGTAGCCGACCGAGCCGCCGCCAACCCGCAATGCACCCTTGCCGTACTGCGCCCCGACGATGAAACCTGCCGCCAGCACCGACGGGAACACGAGCACGCCGCGCGCCTTGCCGACCAGCTCACGCGAGCCGCGAGCGGTGACGTAGAGGCGTTGCATGGTTGCGTCGACATCCGCATCGATCGAACGGCGTGCGTCCGCGTCGCCGGCGGTCTGTTGTGCGCCTTGATTCGACGTTGTCGTGCAACCGGCTAGCGCGAAGCCACCCATTGCAAGCGCGGCGGTCGATTTGATCATGAAGTTTCGTCTTTGCATCGTTTTCTCCATCGTGGTTTTTTGGGAAACCCCATCTACGAGTGTTGCAGCATGGCGTTTTATAACACAGCACGTCCGTGAGCAACATGTCCTGAAATGTCGCGGAGCCTTACCCCGCTTGGCTTGCGCCGTGTCAGGCAGATGTAGTGAGGTAATTTTGACCTGCCCGGTCGAGACGCCGTCCGCGTCAGAGAACGCTTGTTTGCACGAAACATTCGTCCCTCGCAACAGACAAGATCCGAAGACGCAAACGGTGGGCCAGCCCTTCCTGGCCGCTCGAATTTCGGTCAAAGTTACCCGTCAAAATAAAACGAAAAACTTCGTGAGATAGTGCAAAAAACTGCAGAGGCGTTGTCTCCACATCGCAATGTGATGTTTTTACGGCTTGGCAATCCGAGTGGATTCATTGGCTTGCTTCGCTTTGTCATTTTTTGTGGCGGGGCGACGGAGGGCGCGTCGAATCACGCCGATCACGGCGCCCAGCAAAAACAGCGTGATCGCCGGCACGACCCAATAACCGACAAACGCATGCCATAGATAACCGAACAGCACGCTGCGGCGAGTCGAATACTCCTCCAGGGCATCCTGGTTCTTGGCGGCATTGGCTGCGACTACGTCGGGCGGACAGCCGGCCGTGCGCGCTTCGTCGAGGGAACCGTGGCAGCGCGAAACGGCGGCAGAGGCACGTTGCGCGTCCGTGAACGTCCAGGTGGAGAGGGAGTGGGCAAGATCCTGGGCATCGTACGAGAGCTGTTCGCGAAGCTCGTTTGCCGCAACGATCATGATCGGGACCGCCCAAAAAATGATCACAACCAGCCACCGCCTGAACCAGCGGTTTTTATATCGCCATACCATCCTTGGGGCCTCCGTCTATTGCAATGCTGCAAGCCGGCTAGACTGTGGCGGACCGATGGCGCATTAGTTATTCTGGTGGGCCGCCTTCGCATCATCTTATGAGATAAAACGCGCGCCGCGTAGCACGACCGTAGCTGCACTGCAATAAGACGGGGCGGGGTTTTCCCGGGTTCGGGACTTTACTTACCCGCTTACTTGCCCGCCTACTTACCCGCGATTCGTGCGTGATTTATGCCCGAAAAAACCATGAAAAAAGCCGCGTGTTCAAAGGCACGCGGCTTTAACAAACAATTGAACGTCACCTCGCTCCGGTTCAGCCCTTGTTACTGAGACAGTCCTTCATGAAGGCTTTCCGATCGTCGCCTTTCTTGCCCGTCGCCGATTTATTGCACGCCGTCATTTTCTGCTGCTGAGTCATCGGAGCGGCAGCAGCAGGCCCTGACGAGAGGCAATCTTTCATGAAGGCCTTGCGGTCATCGCCTTTCTTGCCCGAAGCCTGCGCATTGCAGGTTGTCATCTTCGATTGCTGGCTGTTATCGGCAAACGCCGGTGTTGCAGCGAAGGTCGCGCTTAAAGCGACGCCCAATGCGAGCGTTGCCATGGTTGCCCGGATCTTCATGCGTTTTCTCCCTTTAAATGAATGACATGAAACGAGGTGAGGTGCTGCAAGGTCAGGCACATATCTATCCCGCTCAATACGGCTGCGGCTTTTGCCGTGGCTTTTGCCGTCATTGCCATCGTCAGGCGGCTTGATCAGGCAAACCCAAGGTAACCCATTATGGCAAAAAGCCATACAAATGCCGTACGGTTTCGAACCTCAAAAATCGAAAAGCACATAACGTCCGCGTCATTCAAAAGGCGCTCGCAATAATCGCTTCACGCCGATTAACACCAATTCGATCTGTTCCGTGTCCATTGATACGCGCTCTGTAAGCTTTCTTTATCGGACGACAACGGTTCTGGACAGGAGGCTTACAATTTTCATTTCGGCTGCGCGCTTGAACGGCCAATGACGCTCGATGATTTCGCGACCGGCAACGACCGGCACCTACCGGTCTCCACAGGGGCAAGCCTCCGTTGTAGCGTCGCAACATTAGCGCGAACGGTGTCAACACGCGGACAAAGCGCCTTCACAGTCTCTGCCTACACTCTTCGTGCGCAGCGTTGCAAAGCCGTGCGATCCTGTCGTTCTACTGCTTAAAGGAGTCGCGTATGTCCCGCCCCTTGTCCGATCATTACAAAGGTTTTGAAATCACCGTCCAGGCATTGCGTCGTGGCAAAGAGCGCGACGAGCCGGACGACGGCCCGCGTCATTTCGACATCATCGTCAACATTTCGCGCAGCGCCAGCGGCGAGGGCGGGAAGTCGGAAATGTTCGGCGTGCCGGAGCAGGAACCGTTCAACAGCCCGATCGACGCGACACGAGCGGGTATTGACTATGCGAGGGCGATCATCGACAAGAAGGTGCAAGGGGAGTCCGTCGATGAGCTGTAAAAGCCGGCCGGCATAGTTGCATCACGCGTTGCACCAGAATCAGGGCCAACAGCAATTGCGGTAGGCGGCGCAAGCGTCCACGCTCATCGGGCCGTACGAGGCGTGCTTTCACCTGGACGAAAAACACGCAAGTCCGCACGGGAATCCCGCACAACGTTGAATCCCATCTATCTGACGGAGTCGTGTCCCGATGTCCGGCACGACGGCCCGATATCCCCACCAAGGGCAGCCCGAGGTAGCCGAGAAGCTGCCGGAAGCAGCAACCCAACACGCCCACACCCATCCTGTTTCAGCCAATAACTGAATATCCGATAACTCAAAACGAAACCAGGAGATATGCCGCATGAACTCACATCACAAACCTGTCGAACCCGCGCTGCGCCGCCGTTTCATGTCTGTCGCGCTGTCACTGGGCGCGTGCGCCATGTTGCCGTTGTCGCTGTATTCCACCGGCGCCGCCGCGCAAGCCGCGCATAAGCCGAAGGTCGCGCTCGTGATGAAATCGCTGGCGAACGAGTTTTTCCTGACCATGGAAACCGGCGCCAAGGATTATCAGAAACACAACTCGAGTCAGTTTGACCTGATCACCAACGGCATCAAGGACGAAACCGATACCGCGAACCAGATTCGCATTGTCGAGCAGATGATCGTCTCGAAGGTCGATGCGCTCGTGATCGCCCCGGCTGATTCCAAGGCGCTCGTCCCGGTCGTCAAGAAGGCCGTGGATGCAGGGATCATCGTGGTGAATATCGACAACCGGCTGGACCCGGACGTGCTCAAGTCGAAGGACCTGAACGTGCCGTTCGTCGGCCCGGACAACGCGAAGGGCGCGAGGCTGGTCGGAGATTATCTGGCCAAGCGACTCAAGGCCGGCGATGAAGTCGGCATTATCGAAGGCGTGTCGACCACCACCAACGCACAGCAACGCACGGCCGGTTTCAAGCAAGCGATGCAGGCGGGCGGCATGAAGGTTGTTGCGCTGCAATCGGGCGACTGGGAAATCGACAAGGGCAACGCGGTGGCATCGCAGATCCTGAACGCGAACCCGAACATCAAGGCGCTGCTGTGCGGCAACGACAACATGGCGCTCGGCGCGGTGGCTGCGGTGCGGGCGGCGGGTAAGGCAGGCAAGGTGCAGGTCGTCGGCTACGACAACATCAACGCCATCAAACCGATGCTCGCCGACGGCCGGGTGCTTGCAACGGCCGATCAATACGCCGCGAAACAAGCGGTATTTGGTATCGACACGGCTTTGAAAGCGATTTCCGAGCATAAGAAACAGTCGGAATTGTCAGGCATGGTCGAAACACCGGTGGTCCTGATTACCAAAAAATAGGTATTACACGCATAGGAAATTTGATTTGTCTGCTTAAAATCTTAAGAAACGGGCGCCGCTGCCGATAAACGAGAGAATGGGATGATCAACTCGTTTTTTCGATGAACGCCAGGCGGAGCCCGGAATTTTGTATCTGCACATAGTGGACTGGATAATGGATAGCGGGCCGGTATTGGGCTAGTCGAGGCTTCAGGAACAGGCTTGACTGCAAACGATTGCGGTCGAGCCTCTCGCAGCGAGAGGGGCGCGCGTGAAGAACGCGGCGGCTTTTCGCCGGAGAAGAGGATGGACGACAGAGTGAAAACCGCGCCCGTTCTCACGGTGAGCGGGATAGGCAAGACCTACGTGGAGCCGGTTTTAGCCGGCGTCACGCTGGACTTGCACGCGGGCGAAGTGCTCGCGTTGACCGGGGAAAACGGCGCCGGGAAAAGCACGCTCTCCAAGATCATCGGCGGCCTGGTCGATGCGACCACCGGCACCATGACCCTGGGTGGAGCGCCTTACGCGCCGGCCAGCCGCAAGGAGGCAGAAGCGCTGGGCGTGCGCATGGTGATGCAGGAATTGAACCTGCTGCCTACGTTATCGGTGGCGGAAAACCTGTTCCTGAACCGGTTGCCGCAGCGCAAGGGATTCAAATTTGGCTGGATCGACCGGGCGGCGCTGCGCGAGGACGCCCGGCACGCGATGCAGCAGGTCGGGCTTGACGCGATCTACCCGGATACGCTTGTGGGCGAACTGGGGATCGGGCATCAGCAGATGGTGGAGATCGCGCGGAATCTGATTGGCGATTGCCGCGTGCTGATTCTTGACGAACCCACCGCCATGCTGACGGCGCGCGAAGTGGACCTGCTGTTCGAGCAGGTCGAGCGCCTGAAAGCGCGGGGCGTGGCGCTGGTGTACATCTCGCATCGGCTGGAAGAACTCAGGCGGATCGCCGGGCGCGCAGCCGTACTGCGCGACGGCAAGCTGGTTCATATCGACGCCATGCAGAACCTGACCAGCGACCGTCTGGTCACGCTCATGGTGGGGCGTGACATAGGTGAGCGGATCGATCTGGGCGAACGGAGGATTCGCGGCGTTGCGCTGAAAGTTGCCGGCATGAGCCGCGGCCAGGTGGTCCGCGATGTGTCCTTCGAGGTGAAGGCGGGCGAGATTTTCGGCATCAGCGGGTTGATCGGCGCGGGCCGTACGGAACTGATGCGGCTGATCTACGGTGCGGATCGGGCCGACAGCGGCGTGGTCTCGGTAGCGCATGACGGTGGGGCGCTTACGCCGGTGAAAATCGCGTCGCCTGCGGACGCGGTGAAGAACGGCATTGCGCTGATCACCGAGGATCGCAAGGGCGAGGGTTTGCTGCTGCCGCAGCCGATTGCCGCGAATATTTCGCTCGGTAATATCGGCGCGGTGTCGAGCAGGGGTTTTATCGATGGACGGCGTGAAGCGGCATTGGCGCAAAAGCAGATTGACGCGATGCATATCCGCGCCTCCGGTCCGTTGCAACCGGTGTCGGAGTTATCGGGCGGCAATCAGCAAAAGGTGGTGATCGGCCGCTGGCTCGCGCGCGACTCAACCGTGCTGTTGTTCGATGAACCCACGCGCGGCATCGATGTCGGCGCGAAGTTTGATATTTATGCGTTGATGGGCGCGCTGGCGCTGGAAGGGCGGGCGCTGGTGGTGGTGTCGAGCGATCTGCGCGAACTGATGCTTATTTGCGACCGGATCGGGGTGATGTCGGCGGGACGGATGACCGGGGTCTTCGAGCGGAATACATGGTCGCAGGACGCGCTGTTGGCGGCAGCTTTTGCCGGTTACGCGAAACGCGACGAAATCCTCCAGGAACCCATCGTGCCGGATGCCAAGGCGCCGCCTCAGCCGAGCATCGGCGGATCAGCAGTGAAGCGCTGAACAGGCACAATGGAAGTCTTTAAAGCAGTTGGATCACGGTAGTGAGAGGCTGTGAAAGGCAGTTAAAGCAGGCGCAAAGCAGCAAAAAGCTGCGGTGCCCGCCAAGCAAGAAAGCATGAAAGCCGGCGCGGGGAAAACGCCGGCGGGCGGTCCCGGGCGGTCCTAACGGCCGCACAAAGGGCCGCACACAGGCAGATGTAGGGCTGTAAGACCCAAGCAGGCAACCGGAAACGCAAGGCCAGAGGGCAGCGCAGTGGGATGCGCGTTGCGGGGGCCAATCAAGAAGAGCAAGAAGCAAGACCCAAGTCAGAGAGAAGGACCAAGTATGGCGACGATCAAAGATGTAGCAGCCATTGCGGGCGTATCGTTCACTACGGTGTCTCATGTCGTGAACAATTCGCGGCCCGTGTCGGCTGAGGTGCGGCTGAAGGTGGAGCGCGCGATCCTGGAACTGGATTACGTGCCCTCGGCGGTGGCGCGCTCTCTCAAGGCGCGCAACACGCTCACCATCGGCTTGCTGGTGCCGAACGCAACCAACCCGTACTTCGCGGAACTGGCGCGAGGGGTGGAAGACGGGTGCGCGAAGAACGGCTATTGCATGTTCTTCTGCAATTCGGACGATGACCCCGCCAAGCAGCGCAGCTATTTGCGCGTGCTGCAGGAAAAACGCATCGACGGGCTGGTGATTGCGTCGGCGGGAGAAGATGCGGTGCTGGCGCAAAGCCTGGCCGGATCGCGCGAACCGCTGGTGATCCTGGACCGGAATATTGAAGGCGTGTCGGCGGATCTGGTGCAGATCGACCACGAGAAGGGCGGCTATCTGGCCACGCGCCACTTGCTGCAACTCGGGCACTCGCGGGTTGGCTGTATCACCGGTCCCATTGCCACGGCGGTCAGCGCGATGCGCGTCCACGGGTTTATCCGTGCAATGGCGGAGCGTGGCATCGAGATCGAGCCGAACGCCATTCAGCAGAGCGCATTTTCGGCGACCGGCGGTTACGAGGCGGCGTCCCAACTCTTCGATACCCTCAGGCCCACCGGTATTTTTGCGTGCAACGACATGATGGGCGTCGGTGCGTTGCGGGCGGCGGCGGAGCGGGGCATCAACGTGCCGCGCGACTGTTCGATCATCGGTTTCGATGATATCGAATTGAGCCGATACACCTATCCGGCGTTGTCGACGGTTGGGCAATCGGTGCGCGAACTCGGGGAACTGGCGGCGCAGACGCTGATCGACCGGATCGCGGGCAAGGTGCCGGCGACCACGCGGCGACGCGTCGTGACGCCGCGCATGATCTTGCGTGAATCGACAGCGGTCGTGCCGGAAGTGTTGCCGCGGGTTTATCGGAAAGATGTGGCGGCCGGGCCCGCTGCTGCGGCGAATTCCGTGGCGTTGGGCCAAGGCAATACCGAGAAGGCCTGAAGCAGGCTGAGGGGGCTTGCATTCGGAGTTTTGCCGGCGTCGGCAGGACCCTGTTTGCCAGCGCCCCGGCTGCGCGTGCGAACCACGCGCAGCAAAGGACTAAAAATCTGGAGAGATGATCCAATCATCCCGGCCGGCAGCATGCTCTTCCCCCGTTCTTCCCCCCAAATTAAACCTCATCCAGTTCCACTCGCGGCCATCAGGCCGATGGTGCGATTCATCTTGAATTGTTTACAACAATCGCATTAATGCGTGCTCTTGCTTAATAACGTGCATCTAAAGTTCTTAGGGTAAATCATTAGACGAAATAACATTTCATGAATTTCCTCAAGTGCGCCGCGCACACGCCGTAAAAGATGTCCAAGCAGGCGAATCTGGTCTTGCCCTGAATCGTGATCCAGAACCGCGCCCGGCCGACATTTTTATCAGCAGCCTCCCGAGGAAAATCATGAACATGAGCTTAACGATCAAGGCGCGTCTCGGTCTGACGATGGTATTTCTGGGACTGCTTCTGATAGCGATCGGCGGATTGGGGCTTTACGGGATGACGCAGTCGAACCAGGCCTATCGCGACACGTTCGAAAACCAGATGCCGAGCGCTGACGCCGTCAGCAACGCGGAGCTTTATACGGCACGAGAACGGCTCATATTCGACCGGGCGGCGTTTCTTGCCGGTACGCCGGAAGTGGCGGCGACCATCGAACGTGGCGGCATGATGCGCGGCCGCGCCAACGATTACTGGAAAAAATACACCGAGTTGCCGGAGGACCCCAACGAAAAGCAGCTCGCCGATACCTCGAACGCCAAACGCCTCGCGTTGCAAAAGGTGATCGACAGCGGCTATGAAGCTGTCAGGGCCAATGACCAGGCGCGTATCGTGGAGACAGCCAAAGCCATGCAGGTCGCCTATGGCGAGCTTTCGACAGCCAACGACGCGCTGCGCAAATTCCAGTTCGACAGCGCCAGGCACGGTTACGATGCAGCCCAATCGGCCGCTGCGAGTTTTCGCACGTTGAGCGTGATCGCGATCGTGGTCGGACTGGCCGCCGCCGCGTTTTCGTGGTTCGCGTTGCGGCGCGCTATCGGCCGCCCGCTGGACGCCGCGCTCGAGCATTTCGAAGCCATCGCGGCGGGCGATCTGCGGGGCAAGGTCGTCGCCACTTCACGCGACGAAATGGGCCTGCTGATGCAAGGTCTTGCACGGATGCAGGCCAGCCTTGTGGGGACCGTTCGAAGCGTACGCTCGGGCAGCGAATCCATCGCGTCGGCGACCAAGCAGATCGCGGCGGGCAATATCGACTTGTCCTCGCGTACGGAAGAACAGGCGTCGGCGCTGCAGGAAACTGCGTCGAGCATGGACGAACTGACCGGCACGGTGAAGCAGAACGCCAATAACGCCCGGCAGGCAAGTTCGCTGGCGGCCAACGCGTCGGAGATCGCGAACAAGGGCAGCCGCGTGGTCGCGCAAGTGGTCGACACCATGGGCGATATCAACCAGAGCTCGGCGAAGATCGCGGACATTATTACGATCATCGAAGGGATTGCGTTCCAGACCAATATCCTGGCGCTGAACGCGGCCGTGGAAGCCGCGCGGGCCGGTGAGGAAGGGCGCGGTTTTGCCGTCGTGGCAGGTGAGGTGCGCAACCTCGCGCAACGCTCGTCGGCGGCGGCGAAGGAGATCAAGGGTCTTATCGATACCTCGGTCGAGCGCGTGCAGTCGGGGACTTCGCTGGTCGACGAAGCCGGCCGCACGATGAACGAGATTATCGGCGCGGTGCAACGTGTAACCGACATCATGGGCGAGATCGCGGCAGCGTCGCAAGAGCAGAGCAGCGGCATTGAACAAGTGGCGCGCGCAGTCACGCAGATGGACGAAGTGACACAGCAGAACGCGGCGCTGGTCGAGGAGGCCGCGGCGGCTGCGCAATCGCTGGAGGATCAGGCAGCGAAGCTGCGGCAGGCCGTGGCGGTATTTCAACTCGACGACGACAGCGCGGTCGAAGCGGGTTTCACCCACGCTGCGGCGAGGCCCGGATCATCGGGGGCAGCAAAGCCGCGCGTGGTCGTTCCGGCGAGGCCGCGGCGTGCAGCGCCGGCAATCACATTGGCTAAAGCGCCTGTTGCAGCAAGGCCGGTGGCGACTGCGGCTGCAACTGGGGCTGCAGCTAACGGCGACTGGCAAACCTTCTGATCGGGTGAGCGGGTTTATTGAGTTAAACGCACTCCGCGAACCGGGTTTGCGGAGCGCGTTTTTATTGATCGCGAGCGGTTTGCTTTAACCGGACTCACCCGAACTTTCACTCCCACCCGGCCGCCGCTGATGAAGCGTGTTTGGGTTGATGCGCCCCAACGCGCTCCAACCCGCCCCATAGTCGATCCTGTCGTCCACAGAGCGCTCCAGCAAGCGAGCATGCGAAGAGGGTCTGATCAGCGCATTGCCATCGGGCTCCGATGCAAGCTTCCGTCAACACAAGGACCCACCGCCCGCGGCGGCGCACGCATCAAGCAATCGCCATTCCGTAACCCTGTTGTCTTGACCCGAACTCGCGATCCTGTCCGACTTCCCCGTACACTGAGCGCACTTCGTTCAACCTTCACGGGATTAGAACGCGTTTCGATCACCACCACAGGACGCCTGCCATGACCGGATCCACCCTTGCCGCGCAACTCGTTCAGGCCCGCCGCCAGCGCACGCAGATAGAAGACCTCGAGTCAGTCGATATCCCTGCTGACGCCGAAGCGGCTTACGCCATCCAGCACGAAGTTCTGACCCTTTCCGGCGCGCGAATTGGCGCATGGAAAGTCGGTGCCCGCGCGCCCGGCGCACTGGCGAACACGGCGCCCATCGACGCGGAACTGGTGCACACATCGCCGGCGCGCATTGCGCACGCGTCGTTTTTTCGCGCGCTGATTGAACTGGAGATCGCGTTTCGTTTTTCGTACGCACTCCCGCCCCGCGACGAACCTTACAGCCGCAACGAAGTGTTCGCGGCACTGGGCAGCATGGCCGTGGCGCTGGAGGTGGTCGATAGCCGCTTCGCGCAATGGCCAAACCTGGCGACACTGGCACAACTTGCCGATTCGCAGAACAACGGGGCACTGGTCGTCGGCAAGATGGAGCCGTATGACGTAATCGCACCCAACTTCGATTTCCTTTCACCGCTGCTCGAACTGTCCATCGACGGCGTTTCGATCGTGCCTCCGAGCACGGGCAATCCAGCCGGCGATCCCCGCGAACTGCTGGTCTGGTTCGTCAACCATTGCAGCACTCACGGACACACGGTCCAGCCGTTCTGGACCATCACCACCGGCTCCTACACGGGTGCGCGACGGGTCGAGGGCCCAAGCGTGATAAGCGGCCGGGTAGACCGGATCGGGGAGATCGAATTGACGCTGGAATGATATTTTTGCAGCATTCCGGCACACTGTGACCGGGCGCTCGGAAACATTCATGCGCGCGTGTCACATCAAAAAAAGGCACTCATTCGAGTGCTTTTTTTGCGTCTAAATCCCTGTCCGCTGAACGGGTATAACCGGGATATGAGCGGGGTATAAGCGGGGTATAGGCGGTCAACGGATGTGGGTGCGCATCGTTTAGAAAGAGAGGCGCATAGCGTTTGAGAGCGTGCATTCGAATGACATTGGAGACTCGATGTAAAAAAACGCACCCGGGTGTTGCATCGTTCCGGTGCTATGACGCGTATAGGGGATAACCGGTGGATAACGTGTGGATGAGCATGTGGATGAGCGGGGGACAACTCGGCATGGATGAGACAAACATGCAGCATGGGTGCGCCATATCAGCGACATAAGCGCTCAATGCATAAATGAGGGCAACGCTGCACCGCCGGCAGCAGCAGTCAGCGTGTTAGGCTGCCAGCATGTCGCATGGGTCCAGGGCTTGTACAGCAAGGCTATGCAGCCAATGCGGAGAACGTTTCGCGAGTCGGGATGATGATTGTAGGTGAACGAAAATATTCCACCAAGCTGGGAATACTTCGAAGCAAATCAACAACGCATTTGCATGAAAAAAAATTCGAATAGGTTTAGGATGAACTGAAGCGATGTTGTTCTGATTAGGCGCGCCGCGCACACATTGCTTTCTGACTTCGGCGAGGAGGTAGCATGGATATCTACAGCAGTTTCGCGACCCGCTTCGAAAAAACCCGCGAGGAGGAATTCTCGCTCGAAGAGTATCTCGCGCTCTGCAAAGACGATCCTGCAACGTATGCAACAGCGGGCGAACGGATGTTGTCGGCAATCGGGGAACCGGAGTCCGTCGACACACGTACCGATCCGCGCTTATCGCGTGTGTTTGCAAACAAGGTCATCAAGGTGTATCCGGCATTCCGTGAGTTCTACGGAATGGAGGAAGTGATCGAGCAAGTGGTGTCGTACTTCAGGCATGCTGCTCAGGGTCTTGAAGAGAAGAAACAGATTTTGTATTTGCTCGGGCCGGTAGGCGGCGGCAAGTCATCTATTGCCGAACGTCTGAAGCAACTCGCCGAGCGTGTGCCGTTCTATGCAATCAAGGGTTCTCCCGTCAATGAATCGCCGCTTGGGCTTTTCGACTACGACGAAGACGGCCCTATCCTCGAAGAGCAATACGGCATCCCGCGCCGTTATCTCAAGAACATCCTGAGTCCGTGGGCAGTGAAGCGCCTTCACGAATTCAACGGCGACATCCGCAAGTTCCGCATCGTTCGCCGTTATCCCTCCATCCTGCGCCAGATCGGTATAGCCAAGACCGAACCGGGCGATGAAAACAATCAGGACATCTCGTCACTTGTCGGCAAGGTCGACATCCGCAAGCTCGAAACTTTTTCGCAAGACGACGCCGACGCCTACAGCTATTCCGGTGGTTTATGTCTCGCGAACCAGGGCTTGCTTGAATTCGTTGAAATGTTCAAGGCTCCGATCAAGGTGCTGCACCCGCTGCTGACTGCTACCCAGGAAGGCAACTTCAAGGGCACGGAAGGTTTCGGTGCAATCCCGTTCGACGGCGTGGTCCTGGCCCACTCGAACGAGTCGGAATGGAAGACTTTCCGCAATAACAAGAACAACGAAGCACTGCTCGATCGTATCTTCGTGGTCAAGGTGCCGTACTGCCTGCGCTACAGCGAAGAGATGAAGATCTACGAGAAGCTGCTGCGCAATTCTTCGTTGACGAACGCTGTTTGCGCGCCGGGTACGTTGAAGATGATGGCGCAGATGGCCGTGCTCACTCGCCTGCATGAGCCGGAAAACTCCAGCCTCTTTTCGAAGATGCAGGTCTACGATGGCGACAATCTGAAGGACACGGACCCGAAGGCAAAATCGTTCCAGGAGTACCGCGATTTTGCGGGCGTCGATGAAGGCATGAACGGCGTTTCAACCCGGTTCGCGTTCAAGATTCTTTCCCGGGTATTCAACTTCGATTCCGCTGAAGTCGCGGCCAATCCGGTGCACCTGATGTACGTGCTCGAACAGCAGATCGAACGCGAGCAATTCCCGCCGGAAACCGAACAGAAATACCTGTCGTTCATCAAGGACGTCCTGGCGTCGCGGTATGCCGAGTTCATCGGCAAGGAGATTCAGACCGCGTACCTGGAATCGTATTCGGAGTACGGACAAAACATCTTCGACCGTTACGTCACGTATGCAGACTTCTGGATTCAGGATCAGGAATTCCGCGATCACGATACGGGAGAAAGTTTCGACCGCGCTTCGTTGAATGCGGAACTGGAGAAGATCGAGAAGCCGGCGGGTATCAGCAACCCGAAGGATTTCCGCAACGAGATCGTGAACTTCGTGCTGCGGGCTCGGGCTGCGAATGGCGGCAAGAATCCGGCGTGGATCAGCTACGAGAAGTTGCGGGTGGTGATCGAGAAGAAGATGTTCTCGAACACTGAAGAGCTTCTGCCGGTGATCTCGTTCAACGCCAAAGGATCGGCGGAAGAACAGCGCAAGCATGAAGACTTCGTCAACCGGATGGTCGCCAAGGGTTACACGCCAAAGCAAGTGCGCCTGCTCTGCGACTGGTATCTCCGGGTACGGAAGTCGTCCTGATGAAGATGTTTTCGTCGTGTTTTTAACGGGAGAGAAATGAGTTCTCAGCGAAACCAGGCAAAACGTGCTTGAATCAGTATTGTGTCGCTAGTTTTATAGTCATACGTTCGCGCGACGCCGGCTACAAACCGGCGAACCGTGAGCACCTTGGCGAGTGCTTTACGGCCAGCACCGCAGCGCGCGGTTCAAGGCCATGAGCACTTCGCTTCCTCGCCAATTACGCGGGAGACTGGATGTGCTGCATCAAATCATCGACCGCAGGTTAGCCGGCAAGAACAAGAGCATTGCCAATCGCGAACGCTTTTTGCGTCGTGTCAAAAACTATATTCGCCGCGCGGTGTCGGACGCCGTTCGGGATCGAAGCATCAAGGACATCCAGAGCACGCAAAGCATCACGATTCCGAAGAAGGACATTGCCGAACCCTCGTTCCGGCATGGTCCTGGCGGAAAGCGCGAGCTCGTGCATCCGGGTAACGCCGAATACATTCGTGGCGACAAGATCGCGCGCCCGAATGGCGGTGGAGGTGGCGGCGGTAAGACCGCGAGCAACGAGGGCGAAGGGCAGGACGACTTCGTGTTCGAGTTGTCGCGGGAAGAGTTCATGCAGTATTTCTTCGATGACCTCGAGCTTCCGCGTCTCGTCAAAACTCAGTTGGCTGCGGTGCCCACGTGGAAAAACGTGCGGGCGGGGTTTTCGGCCGAAGGAACCCCGAACAATATCGACGTTGTCCGTTCGTTGCGTAGCGCGCTGGGGCGGCGGATCGCGCTAGGGTCGCCGTTATCGCGTCAGTTGCACGAGATGGAGCGTCAGCTGGAAGTGCTTCTTGACGAGAAAGGCGACCCCGAGGAAATCGCGCGGCTGGAAGCCGATATCGTGATCCTGAAGGGGCGCATCACGCGAATTCCTTTCATCGACCCATTCGACTTGCGGTACGTCAACCGGACCAGGCAGCCCACGCCTTCGAGCAAGGCCGTGATGTTTTGTCTGATGGACGTGTCCGGTTCCATGGACGAGCAGCGCAAGGATCTGTCGAAGCGTTTCTTCATCCTTTTGTACCTGTTCCTGAACCGGAATTACGAAAAGATCGAAGTCGTTTTCATCCGGCATCACACGCGCGCCGAAGAAGTGGACGAAGAAACCTTCTTCCATTCGACTGAAAGCGGCGGCACGGTCGTGTCCAGCGCGCTTGAGTTGATGAAGAAGATCATGGACGAGCGGTATTCGCCTACCGAGTGGAATATCTACGGGGCGCAAGCGTCCGACGGCGACAACTGGACTGACGATTCGCCCAAGTGCCGGAAGCTCCTCGCCGAGGACATCCTTCAGAAGGTGCGATATTTTGCCTATATTCAAGTAGCGCCTGAAGAGCAGAATCTCTGGGTGGAATATGCTCATCTGGCGCAAAGCGCGCCTGAACTCGCGATGAAGAAAGTCGAATCGGCTGCAGATATTTATCCTGTCTTTCGCGAATTGTTTGAGAAACAACAGGCGGCTGCATGACGACACGGCATTTGGACAACGAAGCACGTGGGTATCACCTCAAACCTGGCGAAGAACTGAAAGCACAAGACAGCGCGCCACAAAAGGCCAGGAAGCCTCGCAAAAACGCGGCGTCGGAAGGAGACACCATGAACGTGGCGGAAAAAAGGCCCTTGCCGTGTCCATCGGACTGGACCTTCGAACTGATCGAAGAATACGACACTGAGATTGCCCGTGTCGCACAGCGTTATGGGCTCGACGTGTACCCGATCCAGCTTGAGCTAATCAGCGCCGAGCAGATGATGGACGCGTACGCGTCGGTCGGCATGCCGGTGAACTATCGGCACTGGTCGTTCGGCAAGCACTTCCTGTCTACCGAGAAGAGTTATCGGCGCGGGCAAATGGGCTTGGCCTACGAGATTGTCATCAACTCGAATCCGTGCATTGCGTACCTGATGGAAGAAAACACGATGACGATGCAGGCGCTCGTCATCGCGCACGCAGCGTACGGACACAACTCGTTTTTCAAGGGCAACTACCTGTTCAGGCTGTGGACGGACGCGCACGCGATTATCGATTACCTCGTTTATGCGAAGAATTACATCGCGGAATGCGAGGAGCGGCATGGCATTGACCGGGTGGAGGAACTGCTCGACTCATGTCACGCGCTGATGAACTACGGCGTGGACCGGTATAAGCGGCCGCAGAAATTGTCACTGGCGAAGGAAATGGCTGCCCGGCGCGAACGTGAAGCGTATTTGCAGTCGCAAGTGAATGAACTCTGGCGCACGCTGCCGAATAAAAAGGCGACGACGACCGAGGAAATTGAAAGCCGTTATCCGCCGGAACCCCAGGAAAACCTGCTGTATTTTGCGGAGAAAAATGCGCCGCTGCTTGAGCCATGGGAGCGCGAAGTCATTCGTATTGTCCGCAAGGTCGGCCAGTATTTTTATCCGCAGCGGCAAACGCAGGTCATGAACGAAGGCTGGGCCACGTTCTGGCATTACACGCTGCTCAATACGCTTTATTCGGAAGGCCGTCTGGAAGACGGTTTCATGATGGAGTTCCTGCATTCGCACAGTAACGTGGTGTATCAACCGCCCGTGACCAAACAGTATTACAGCGGCATCAATCCGTATGCGCTGGGTTTTTCCATGATGAGCGATATTCGCCGCATCTGTGAACATCCAACGGATGAGGATCGCGAATGGTTTCCGGAGCTTGCCGGCAGTGACTGGCTTGAAGCGCTGCATTACGCCATGCGCAATTTCAAGGACGAGAGTTTTATTGCGCAGTATTTATCGCCGCATCTGATTCGAGAAATGCGCCTGTTCTCCATTCTCGACGACGATATGCGCGACTCGCTGGAAGTGTCCGCTATTCACGACGAAAGCGGATACCGGTATGTTCGCCAGGCGTTGTCGCGGCAGTACGACATGCATCATCGTGAGCCGAATATCCAGGTGTATTCAGTGAATACTCGTGGCGATCGCAGCCTGACGCTGCGCCATTTCATGACCGATAACCGTCACCTGACCAATGACAGCGAAGAGGTCCTCAAGCACATGGCGCGGCTGTGGCAATTCGACGTATATCTTGAAAGCGTCGACGAAAACGGAACAGTGAGAAAGCGCTTCGATTGTAAATACACCGGAGCGGAGAAACGTTGAGTCATTTGTGTTCGTTCATTGGGGTATAAAAAAACCGCATAAAAAAACCGGCTCACTGAGTTGATCAGCTAGCCGGTTTTCTACTTTTATTGAGCTGCACCGAGACCCTAGACTTTATCGATAGTCCTGGCTTCTTCGTTTTGCGTGAACAAATCCCAGCTTGCCATGAACAGCGCGGCGATCAGCGGTCCAATCACGAAGCCGTTGATCCCGAACAATCCCATTCCGCCGAGCGTGGAAATCAGCACCACCCAGTCAGGCATTTTCGTGTCCTTGCCCACCAGGATAGGGCGCAGCACGTTGTCCACCATGCCGATCACCACCACGCAGAATACGATCAGGATCACGCCGCGCCAGATATCGCCGGTGAGCAGAAAATAGGCGGCGGCCGGTGCCCAGACCAACGCCGCGCCAATGGCCGGCAGCAGCGACAGGAACGCCATCAGGACACCCCACAGCAGCGAGCCCTGGATACCCAGCATCATGAAGATCATGCCGCCGAGGAATCCCTGGACCGCCGCCACCGCGATATTGCCCTTCACGGTGGCCCGGACGACGGTGGTGAACTTGGCGATCAGGTGTTGCTTGGGTTCATCGTCCAGGGGCAGGGCGCGGCGGATGCGCCGGCCGATTTCACCGCCGTCGCGCAGCAGGAAAAACACGAGATACAGCATCACGCCGAAACTGATCACGAACTGGAACGTGTTCTGGCCAATGCTCAACGCCTGCGAAGCGACGAACTGGCTGATCGCGGCGGCGCCGTTGGTCAGCCGTTGCTGGATGCTCGGGATATCGGTCAGGCCAAAGCGGCCGAGCAGCGTCTGCACCGAGTCCGGCAGTGCGTGAATGGCTTGCTGGAAGTAGGTCGTGAAATTGGGCTGGCCAGCCTTGACCTGGGCGTACGCGAGGCCGATTTCCTGGACGAGCGTGGCCGCGACGAAGCTGAGCGGCAGGATCACGATCACGATCGTCAAGCCCAGCGTGGCGAACGCCGCCAGATTGCGCCGCTTGCCGAATTTAGCCGCGAGATAACGCTGCAAGGGCTGGAACAGGATCGCGAGAATCGTGCCCCAGAAGATCGCGCCAAAGAACGGTAACAAGATCCAGCAGAGCGCAACCGTGACGACAAACAGCAAGAGATGGAAGAAGTTCTGGTGAACCGAGCGGCTATTCATGAGATCCCTGAAATGAGGCGGAGGCCCAAGCGAGGAGCGCGAGCTTCAACGCCAAGTCACCCCGACAATGCAATTGCGGATGCTAGCACGTGCAAGTTTTGGTCCATCCAGCGCATTTTGTAATATTTATTTAACGCTTGAGGCCGGTCTTCCGCTGTCATGTTGCCGGTATCTTGAAAATAGGTATAATTGAGTATTCACTCATTAATCACATCGATTCGATCACGCACGATGGCTCGACCCAAAAGCGACGACAAACACAACGCGCTGCTGCTCGCCGCGGAACAGGTTTTTGCCCGGCGCGGGCTTGCAGCCGCGCCGACATCGGCTATATCGAAGCAGGCGGGCGTCGCGGAAGGGACCCTGTTCACCTACTTCCGCACGAAGGACGAACTGGTGAACGCGCTGTACTGTTCCATCAAGCTCGATCTCGCCGATGCCCTGATGACGCAGTTCCCCCGGCATGGACCCATACGCGATCGATTGGAATACCTGTGGGGCGCGTTCGTCGATTGGGGCGTCGCGAACCCGCGACGGTTGAATGTGCTCGATCAGTTGTCAGTGGCGGATACGGTCAGCGAAGAGTCAAAGGCCGTCGGTTATGAACCGTTTGCCGAGATCGAAGCGCTGGCGCAACACAGTATCGACACGGGCGTCTTGCACGCTTATCCGGTCGCGTTTATTGCTGCAAGCATGAAGTCGATGGCCGAAACCACAATGGCCTTCATGACCGCGTACCCGGAGGAGGCTGGTGAGTATCGGAAGATTGGATTCAAGGTGTTCTGGAACGGCATTGCCCGCAATACGGATAGTTGAATGACCGACTGATCAAACGGGCACGCTTTGTTGCTCGCTTGATCCAAGGTTTTAATGACTGATTACTCACGCAAAAACATCTGGAGGACGAACACATGAGTACATGGACCACGGCCGACATTCCCTCGCAATCGGGCAAACGCGCGCTGGTGACCGGCGCGACTGGCGGATTGGGTTATGAAACATCGCTCGAACTGGCCAGGGCCGGCGCTGAAGTGATTCTCACCGGGCGCAGCGAGGCCAAAGGGCGAATCGCTCTCGAACGCATTCGCCGCGAAGTGCCCCATGCCCGGATTCGTTTCGAGCCTATTGACCTCGCGAGCCTTGCATCGATCTCGAGCACCACGCGGCGACTGCTTGAAGAAGGCGAGGCGATCGATGTGCTCGTCAACAATGCCGGCGTGATGATGTTGCCCAAGCATGAAACAACCGCCGATGGCTTCGAGCGCCAGTTCGGCACCAACTATCTCGGTCACTTCGCGCTGACCGCGCAGTTGCTGCCGATGCTGGAAAAAAGTGCCGCGCCGCGCGTGGTGAACCTGAGCAGCATTGCGCACAGGCGAGGCAAGATCGCCTTCGATAATCTGCAAGGCGAGCGTGCTTATAAAGCGTGGCCGGCGTACGAACAGTCGAAACTCGCCATGTTGATGTTCGCCCTCGAACTGCAACGCCGCAGCGACGCAAACGGCTGGCATCTCATGAGCAACGCGGCGCATCCGGGGTTTGCACGGACGGATCTCATCGCGAACGGGCCGGGTAATTCGGGCGTGTTGTCGATGCTCAGTCGCGCGATGATGCCATTCCTGAGCCATAGCGCCGCTGATGGCGCGCTGCCCACGCTGTTGGCGGCCACATCGCCCGATGCGCGGCCCGGCGCTTATTACGGCCCAAAGGGTTTCCAGGAGTTGATCGGCGCCCCCGCCGAGGCACGCATCTCCCCCCAAGCGAAGGACACGACGGTTGCCGCTAAACTGTGGGACGTATCGGTGAAACTAACAGGCGTGTCCTGGCCGGGAAAATCATGAAAGTGCTTATTTTTGGCGCGACCGGAATGGTCGGGCAGGGTGTGTTGCGCGAATGCCTGCTTGATAAGGATATCGAACGAGTGGTGACGGTGGGGCGCAATGCGACGGGCCAGCAGTATCCGAAGCTGACCGAGATCGTGCATAAGGATCTCTTCGATCTCTCGCCGATCGAGTCCGAACTCACCGGTTTCGATGCCTGTTTTTTCTGCCTGGGCGTGTCGTCGTTCAGGATGAGCGAGGCCGACTACACGCACCTCACGTACGATTTGACGTTCGCGGTCGGCCGGACCTTGTCGCGTCTTAATCCGGGCATGACTTTCTCGTACGTGACGGGAGCAGGAACCGATAGCACCGAGCGCGGACGCAGCATGTGGGCACGCGTGAAAGGCCGCACCGAAAACGCGCTGCTGCATATGCCGTTCAAGGCCGCCTATATGTATCGCCCCGGCATGATCCAGCCGATGGACGGAATTCGCTCGAAGACGGCGGTGTATCAGATGGCGATTTCTCTGCTGCGGCCCTTGTTTCCCGTGATGCGGCGCGCGTTTCCGAACGCGGTTACGACGACCAGCCAGTTGGGGCGGGCGATGATCGCCGTGGCCAAGGAACGCGCCGCGTCGCGAGTGCTGGAAACGCGGGACATTACCCGGTATTAGAGAGATTGTCGTTCGAACCCGGGCACGCATGCCGAAGGCCCAAACGACAAATCACCGGTTGCGGCTTATCGTGGCTTATCGCGCAGCATCGCCCCAGCGGTACTCCACCGTGGCGTCGTCCAGCTGCGCCTTGATCTCGTCACTCAGAGCAAGATCCACTGCAGCCAGCGTATCCGTGAGCTGGTCGGGCCGGCTCGCGCCGATAATCGCGGACGTAATCGCCGGATTCGCCAGCACCCACGCCACCGATGTCTTCGTCAACGACTCACCGGTTGCGCTCGCGATCTTCTTCAATTTTTCGATGGTTTCAAACTCGCGCTCATGCCAGTAGCGTTGGTGATACATCGGTCCCGCCCGGCCGACGGTCGCCGTAAAGCGGCCCTCCGACGGCGCGGTATCGTGTTTATGTTTGCCCGTCAGCAAGCCGCCCGCGAGCGGGTTGTACGGGATCACGGCCAGATGCTCGTCTGTCGCGAGCGGCAACAGTTCGCGCTCGATCTGCCTGAATAGCAGGTTGTAGCGCGGCTGGACGGAAACGAAGCGCGCTACGCGCAAGAAATCAGAGCGGCCCAGCGCAGTGGCGAGCCGGTATGCCAGGAAATTCGATACCCCCACGTAACGCGCCTTGCCTTGGCGCACGATCGTATCGAGCGCTTCCAGGGTTTCGTCGAGCGGCGTGTTGAGGTCGTCGGAATGCAGTTGGTACAGGTCGACGTAATCGGTATTAAGACGTTTGAGCGAGGCATCGATAGCGTCCAGCAAATGCTTGCGCGATGCCCCCTGATCCCACGCTGCAGGCCCCATCTTGCCGACCGCCTTGGTCGCCAGGATGAACTGGCTGCGGCGGGCAGGCGAGTCCTTCAACCAGCGCCCGACGATCTCCTCCGTGCGCCCGGCCACGTCTTCCGTGCTGCCGAGCGGATAGACGTCGGCGGTATCGATGAAATTGACACCGGCTTCAGCCGCACGATCCATGATGCTGCGCGACACATCCTCTTCAGTCTGCAAACCGAAGGTCATCGTGCCCAGGCACAAACGCGAGACGTTCAGGCCGGTACGGCCAAATTTACGATACTGCATGGCAAGCTCCTTGGGCGTGTTGAATGTCCAGCCAGCTTAAACGTTCAGGCGCGAGCCTGCATTTGCGTGGCTGAAGTGCTGCTCGTTATGAGTCGACTATGAGGTTGCTGCGGCCCGCGGCGAAGGACGCGGGGGCACGGCATCGAGGAAGCGGAACACAATGGCCGATGCCAGCGTCACCAGGCCCACGCAAACAAACGCGATCCGGAACGCAAGCGCCGCCGAGCCGAGACTCTCCGAGAACACCGACACCAGGCCGCCGCCAATCGACACCCCGAGGCCAATGGCCAGCATCTGCACCATCGAAAAAAGGCTGTTGCCGCTGCCCGCGTCCTTGATCGACAAACCTTTAAGCGTGACGCTGTTCATCGCGGCGAACTGCATGGAATTGCACGCACCGAATACGGCAAGGATCGCGATCTCGATCACGAGCGGCGTACTCACCGAGAACGAAGCGAAGCCGACTATCGACGCGCCGACAAGAATGGTGTTCCACAGCAGGAAGTTATCGTAGCCATAACGCTTCACGAGCGGCGAGATCCAGCCCTTTGCAACGGTGCCGGCGAATGCGGCGGGTAACATCATCAAGCCCGAGTGCAGCGGCGTATAACCGAGTTGCAATTGCATCAGCAGCGGCAGGAGAAACGGTACGGCACTTGATCCGATCCGGCACAGCAGGTTGCCGATCAAGCCCACGCTGAAGTTCGGCTCGCTGAACAAGGACAGCTTGAAAAGCGGATTGCGCCGGCGTTTGGCGTAGGGAATGTAAGCGAGTGCAGCGACCGCGGACAGCACGAACAGTGCGCCCGACACCAGCAGTTTGTGCGTATGCGCGGGGCTGTCGAGGCCCATTGAAAACGCGACCATGCAGAGTGACAGCAACGCGCAGCCGATAAAGTCGAAGGGGGCCGCCTGTGTAATGGCATCGTTGGGAAGAAAACGATGCACGGCGAACAAACCCACGGCGCCAATAGGTACGTTGATGAGGAAAATCCAGTGCCACGTAAACGATTCGACGAACCAGCCGCCGAGCGTCGGTCCGAGAATCGGGCCAACCTGGCCGGCAATTGAAATGACTGCCAGCGCGGAGACATAGGCCTCGCCCGTCACGCTGCGCAGCACGGCCAGCCGGCCGATAGGCAACAGCATGGAGCCGCCGATCCCCTGGATCACGCGCGCCACGATCAGTTGATTCAACGACTGCGCGTTGGCGCAGCACAGCGAGCCGATGACGAACAACAGGATGGCGACGAAGTAGACGCGCCGGGTGCCGAAGCGGTCGGCAAGCCAGCCGGACGCGGGCGTGAGGAGCGCCATGGTCAGCGTGTAAGCGACGACGATAGGCTGCATCGCGAGCGGTTGCGCGTGGAGGCTGTGCGCAATGGAGGGCAGGGCCGTGTTGACGATGGTCGTGTCGAGGGCTTGCATGAAAAAGCCGACGGCTACGATCCACAAAAGCGCCGTGTGTGAGTTTTTTGAAGTCATCGATTGCAGCAGGAACAATGTCGCGCAGGTTTTAACGCGATGTGTCGATTTTAAGACGACAATTGGCAATCGGGAACCCCGCTGGCCGCATTGACTATCATCGATAAATCCGATCACAATGGATCATGCTCAATCCAGTCTGGCTGAACACGTTCGCGACGGTGGCCGCGTCGCACAGTTTCACCGACGCTGGGCGGCAGCTCCGGCTCACGCAATCCAGCGTGAGCGAGCACATCCGGCGGCTGGAGGAGCACGTCGGCCGCCGGCTGCTCGTGCGCGATACCCATTCGCTCGCGCTCACCGCCGACGGCGAAGCCATGCTGGTCCACGCCCGCATGATCCTGGACGCGATGACCCACGCCGAGTTGCAGTTCCGCTCGCCGCGGCTCAGGGGCCGCGTGCGCCTGGGTTCCTCCGACGATGTCGCGCTTGGCCCCTTGCCGAGCGTGCTCGCGGCATTTCGCCGGACTCATCCGGACGTTGAACTGGAGATTACGATCGGCATGACGGGGCGGCTTTACGAGCATCTGGATGCGGGATCGATCGATTTGCTGATCGGCAAACGGCGCATTGGCGACCCACGCGGCATTCTGCTGTTTTCCGGACAGCTCGAATGGATTGGGTTGACGGGCACCGAGGTTGACCTTGAACAGCCGCTGCCGTTGATCCTCGTCGCCGAGCCGAGTGTGACGCGTGCGGTGGTGCTCGACTCGCTGGCCGCGGTTGGCGCGCGCTGGCAGATGGTCTGCACGAGCAGTTCGTATGCAGGGTGCATTGCCGCTGCGCGCGGTGGGCTGGGGCTCACCGTGCGGTCTCATTTCCTCGCGGGCAGGGGACTTTCGCCGCCGGTGAATCGCGCTGCTCTGCCTGAGTTGCCGGAGGTCGAGTTCATCGCCCTGGGGGCGAAGCATTTGAGCCGCCCTGCGGAGACGCTGCTGGAGATTTTGCAAAATAGCGATCTGCAAGGTGAATGGGCAGGCGAATGAGCGGTTGTTAATTTCGTCCTGGCATGACGCATGCGCGAAGGGCTGACGCAAATGTGACGCTATTCATCGGATCAATTGCACCGCCACAAAGAGATGCGGATCGTGCAAACCGGTTGTGCAAACGCAACGAATTCAGGCAATCGGATTTCTGCCAATAGGATGCTTCTTATATATTGTGCGGCGAAAAACGCTGTCGGCTTTCCGCTTCAATCCTGGCACAGCAACTGATTACAGTCAGGCACCGCAGCAATTCACCCCGATTAGGCAATGCCCGAAGCTACAACTCATCTCCCGCGTGCGCTGTTGTTCACTGCCCTGTTCGCGTGCAGCACTCACGCGAGCGCCGCGTCGTACGTCGTCAAGCATTGCGCCGAACTGGAGGGCCAGTCGGTGCCGGCATCGGTGATCGGCCTGCCTACTCGGGGCGCAACCATCCTGGACGCGTCAGTCGTAGCCGCCGCCGCGCCGAAAAACCGCAATGGCGAGTACTGCCGCCTTGTCGGCGTGATCAAGGCGGAACTGGACACCACGCCCGACATCCGCTTCGAGGTCAATCTGCCCGCACGCTGGAACGGCCGCGCGTTGCAGATGGGCGGAGGCGGCTACAACGGCGTGATCGTCAGCGGCACCGAGCCTACGGCCTTCGCGCCCTACGCCTCGCCGCTGTCCAACGGCTATGCAACTTTCGGCTCCGATTCTGGCCATGTAGGCAATTCCGGCCGCGCCGATTTCGCGATGAACGACGAAGCCGTGATCAACTTCGGCTACGGTCATCTCAAGAAAACCCATGACGTGGCGCTGGCGCTGATCATCATGGGCTATGGGCGCAAGCCCGAGCAAACCTACTTCGCCGGCGGCTCGACCGGCGGTCGCGAAGCGTTCACGGTGATCGAACGATATCCAAACGACTACGACGGTGTGATCGCCAACGCACCGGCCATCAACTTTTCGGGCGTGCGGTTGATGGGCGTGAAAGTAGGGCAGGCGGCTTATGGGACGCCAGGGGGTTTTGTCGGGCCGGTCCAGCAAAAACGCGTGGTCGAGACTGTGCTCCAGGAATGCGACGCGCTGGATGGCGTGGTCGACGGCATTGTCTCGAATGTGCAAGCGTGCCGTGAACACGAACCGCAGATCATCGCGCAACTGCAATGTGCGAACGGGCAACGGCCTTCGTTACGGGACAGTTGTTTATCGCAGGCGCAGCTTGCGACGCTGGAAGTTCTGCGCGATGGTTTTACGTTACCGTATGAACTTGCCTACGGGGTCACGAAGTACTACGGATACAACGTGTTCCAGGGCGTGGATTTTTCCAGCGGGCTGGGACTCGGAAATTCATCGGCGCTCACGCAGCCCTCGCGCTTCGATGCCAACGGTTATCTTTTCACGCAAGGCGACAGCTACATGAAGTACTTCGTCACGCATGACCTGCGCTTCAACACACTCGGCTTCGATGTCGATCATCCGGGAATCTATAAGTCCCGCCTGATCGATTTATCGGAGACAGTCGGGGCGATGAACCCTGACCTATCGGCATTCATTGCGCATGGCGGCAAGTTGATCACCATGCACGGTCTCGCCGATGAAGTCATCAGCCCGAACCAGACCATTGCTTTCTATGATTCGCTGGTTGAGAAGTACGGGCAGAGTATTGTCGATTCATTCATGCGGCTTTACATGGTGCCGGGATTCCAGCACGGCAACGGCGTGTTCATTCCTGCGTGGGATGAACTGGGTGCGCTCGACCGCTGGGTCACCGCGAACATCGCGCCGGAGACGCTGGTCGGGACGGACATAGCGAGCGCGACCAACGGCCGGACCCGGCCGCTGTGCCGGTATCCCGGTTACCCGAAGTATCTGGGCCACGGCAACGTCAACAATGCCTCAAGTTTTCGATGCGAGAACCCTTGAGCAGTGTTCGTGCGGAGTGCGTCGGCCAAGGCACCGACTCGCACCCTGACTACGATTGACTCGGCGTGGCGCAAGGCACCAGCTCGGACGCGATGATCATCGCGCCTGCATTGCCGGGCGGCGGCTGGCTAGTCGCAGGCCGATAGATAAAGTCACCGCGCTTGATGGACTTGCCGCTCAGCACGCACTCGCCGCCTTGCTTGGCCAATGCTACCCGCCACGTCTGATGCCCGTAATAGCCCGAGAGCGGGTCGCACCATGAAACCGTGGCAGTGCGTGGAGTGGGGAGTTCGATCACGCTGACCATCAACGCTGCGTGATCGGTCCAGATGGTTTTTGCCGGACGCCGCCGGGAAATTCGTGTTGCTTCGTCAGCGACTTGCTGGGCGCGTGCGTTATCGAGTAACGCTACGGTTCGGGACCATGCACTGGTGTGTTTCTCGAGCATCTCACCTTTCCTTTACAAGAAATTCCGGGCAGCCGGTTTCTCCGGCGTCACGACGAGACCATCACGTCACGCGGATTGGCGGTCGCACAAGGCCATCGATGCATTCGGCCGTCACGGCAGGCTCGTTTTGCCAAAGCCTGCTGACGCAGTCCGTAAAGCATGGCGGGACTCAGTTGCGCGAAGCGTCCGCTGCGAAAGAATATTCAACGAGTGATGAATTAATGCGATATTAGGGCATTCTGGCGGTCGATGTCAAACGCCGCGCGGACCGATGCGGGGTGGGGCACTTTGCGTCGGTTAAACTTCGGGCTCGCCTTACAGCATTGGAATCCGGATCGAACCATGACAGCTTCAACCGCACGCCCGGCGCAAGCCGCCAAGGAGAAACGTTCGCGCGGCCGGCCCGCCTGCAGCCAGATAGCCGGCTCCGACGCGCTGCTCAAAAGCGCGCGGCGGGCGTTCGCCAAGCGCGGGTTCGAGTCGACCAGCGTGCGGGAAATCGCGCGGGACTCGGGGGTGGATCCGGCGCTCATTTCGCATCACTTTGGTTCGAAAGAGGCATTGTGGATCGCGGTGGTCGAGCAGATCGCGCAGCACACCGCACCCATGATCGATGCAACGGGAAAGCTGCGTACCGCCGATCTGACGAATCGTCAGAGAGTAGAGCGGGCGCTGGGTATTTTTATCGACAAGGTGTTTAGCGAGCCGGATATCGGGACGTTTTTCGCGACAGTCGCAACCGAGCAGGGCGAGCGGCTGGATGTACTGATAGAACGCCTTCTGCGTCCTTATCACGACGTGTTTGTCCCGCTGCTCGCCGACGCGATCGATTCAGGCGAACTGGCGCCCAACGACCCGGAGGTATTGTTCGCCATGCTAACTAATGGGGTGGGCAAGACGGTTTCGTACAGTCATCTCCTGTCGATTTTCTCTCCGCTTCCGAACGATCCGGTGAAGTTCAAGCAGGCCGTGCTCGCCACCGCGCTCAGCATGCTTTAAAGGCGTGTAGACATTTGAACTCGTTCGTGATTGCGCGGTTTATCGCGTCTTGAGTGCCGCGAACGAGGGCGGTTGACGATTGTTTTGGGCATGTCAATCTACGAGGCTGTACACGCTCGGCGGCACCGGCAAGCCGCTCGCCGCGAACGCATACGCGGCTTGAATTTCACTCGCTGCGTTTTGCGCGGACTGCAGGTCGCGGGCGTGCACAACGGCGAGGGGCTGGCCTGCCTCGACACCTTGCCCAAGTTCGACGAGCTCCGTCAAACCAACCTGACAGTCGATCTTGTCCTCGGGCCCGCGCCGGCCGCCGCCCAGGCCGACGACCGCCAGACCGAGTGCCCGGCAATCGATGCGCGCAACGAAACCCGCATGTGGCGCGACAACCGGCAAGACAACCGGCGCATGGCCCAGATAACGCTCGGGCACTTCGAGCAGATCGCCGGGACCACCGAGTGCGCTGACCATCCGCGCGAAACGTTCGGCTGCGGCGCCTGAGTCGAGGACCGCATTCAGTTGTACTTGAGCTTGAGCGAGGTTAGGGGCGAGACCGCCGAGCACGAGCATCTGTGCCGCCAACGCGAGGGTGACTTCATGTAACCGCACCGGTCGGACGCGCCCCGTCAGGTAGTCGATGGCGCACTGGATCTCCAGCGCGTTGCCCGCGCAGCGCGCCAACGGCTGGTTCATGTCGGTCAGCACTGCCGTAGTCTTCAATCCTGCACCGTTACCCACATCGACGATACTTCTCGCCAGTTCGACCGACTTCTCGTAGGTCGGCATGAACGCACCCGAACCCACCTTGATATCCATCGTCAGTCCTTCGAGGCCCGCCGCGAGCTTCTTCGAGAGGATCGACGCGGTGATCATCGCGACCGATTCCACCGTCGCGGTGATATCGCGGATGGCGTAGATTCGCTGGTCTGCAGGCGCCAGTTGCGCTGTTTGCCCGATGATCGCAACACCGATGTCACGCACGACGCGCTGGAATGTGCCGGTGTCGGGCGCGATGTTGTAGCCGGGGATTGAGGCGAGTTTGTCGAGTGTGCCGCCGGTGTGGCCGAGGCCACGGCCTGAGATCATCGGCACGAATCCGCCGCAGGCCGCGACCATCGGACCGAGCAGCAACGACGTCAGGTCGCCGACGCCACCCGTCGAATGCTTGTCGAGAACCGGACCCGGCAGGTCGAACGAACCCCATTGCAACACCTGGCCCGAGTCGCGCTGCGCGAGCGTGAGCGCCACGCGTTCGTCGACACTCATGTCGTTGAAATACACGGCCATCGCGAAGGCGGCGACTTGTCCCTCGGTTACGCTGCCTTCAACGATGCCACGAACGAAACTGACGATGTCTTCCTTCGAGAGTGTTTGTCCGTCGCGTTTTTTACGGACGATTTCCTGTGGCAAGAACATGGATGGTTCCTCGGGAAGGCTCGCTGCTTGAGTCGCGGGGTATGGGTGCGTCGGCTTGAATGCCTTGAGTAACTTCAGTAACTTCAAGCGGTGGATTTTTTCGTACTATATAGACCCAAGCGATGTCTTGGCGTAGAGCGAATCCGCTTCCGAGATCGCCTCTGCGAATATATCGTCAATGGCGCGGTTTATCAGGGGCCGAGGCGGGAAGTTGTTGAGCGACGGCATTAGGAAGTAGGTTCGTGGATGGTAATTTATAATTTGACATAAC
>NZ_JAAVUQ010000045.1 GCF_018449515.1 Caballeronia sp. dw_19
TAGACCCCGACCGCTAACCCCGGAACCTGGCACCTTGGCACTAACCCCGCCCGTAAACCTAACGCCCTGCCACCCAAACCCAGCCCACCCAGAACCCCGAGTGCGAACGAAAATCCATGGCGCATCAGGTCGACCGGCGCGCCGACCGATGCGCCGCATGGCATTACTTCTTGACGACAACTGCGCCAGCAGCCGGCTTAGCACCGGCAACCGCCACCGGCGTCCCACCCGGCCCAATGGTCAACCCTTCGGCCTGCAAGCGCTCAACCGTCTTGCCACCCATGCCCTTGACGCGTTTGCTCAACTCGGCCGCGTCTTTAAACGGACCATGTGCCTCACGCTCGTCGAGAATGGCTTTCGCCTTGGCCGGCCCAATACCCTTGATGCCACGTAACGCATCGGAATTGGCGTTGTTGATATCCACGGCGGCGAACGCCGAACCAATCGATACAGCCAGCGTGAACGCCGCGAGAAGTTTCTTGATCATGTGAGTCTCCCTTGAAAACCGGTCCGCGATGATCGCTGACCGAGAGACCCAGTGTAAGAAAACGGCTGGTGCTTTTACAGCTGACCGAACAGCCAACGCACGTATCTGTTGACACCTTCCTGAACCGTCAGGAACGCTGCGTCATACCCAGCCTCGCGCAACTTCGACTGATCGGCCTGAGTGAAGCACTGGTACTTGCCGCGCAACGCGTCAGGGAACGGAATGTACTCAATCAAGCCACGCTGCACCAACTCCGACAGAGACAACGGCGCTTCGCCGTCAATTGCGCGCAACGAGTTCACCACCGTCGACGCAATGTCGTTGAACGGCTGCGCGCGCCCCGTCCCAAGGTTGAAAATACCCGACGTCTCCGGATGATCGAAGAAGTGCAGATTGACCTTCGTCACATCTTCAACGGACACGAAATCGCGCGTCTGCTCGCCCGCGCCATACCCGTTGTATTCGCCGAACAGCTTGACCTTGCCCTCGGCGCGGAACTGGTTGAAGTTATGGAACGCAACAGACGCCATGCGTCCCTTGTGATCCTCGCGCTGCCCGTACACGTTGAAATAGCGGAACCCAGCAATCTGGGTACGCGCTTTCGGCAAGATCTGGCGCACGATCTGATCGAAGAGGAATTTCGAATAGCCGTACACGTTCAACGGCTTTTCGACATCCCGACGTTCCACGAATTCGCTCGATCCGCCATACACCGCCGCCGACGATGCATACAGGAACTGCACGCCCTGCTCCAGGCACGTGTCCAGCACGTCACGGCTATAGCGGAAGTTGTTGTCCATCATGTAGCGGCCGTCGGTTTCCATCGTGTCCGAACACGCGCCTTCATGGAAAATCGCCCTGACCTTGCCGAAATCGCCACGCTTAAAGCGCGCGACGAATTCGGTCTTGTCGAGGTAATCGTCGACTTCGCAATCGACCAGGTTCTTGAACTTGTCGGCGCGCGTGAGGTTGTCGACGGCGATCACACGCTGTTCGCCACGCTCATTGAGCGCCTTCACGATGTTGCTGCCGATAAACCCGGCCGCGCCGGTAACAATAATTGTCATGGTGATGTCAGGGCGAAAAGTTCGTTGTAGTCAACGGTCGCCGTACCCAGCTTCCCGACGACAATTCCCGCCGCACGGTTGGCGTAAGCGATACAGTCGACCAGCGGCACACCCGCACCCAGCATAGTTGCAACGGTTGCAATGACCGTGTCGCCGGCACCCGAAACATCATACACTTCGCGCGCATCGGCCTGCGTGTGGACCACTTGGCCGGCGGTGAAAAGCGTCATGCCCTCCTCCGATCGCGTCAGCAGCAACGCACCGAGATCAAGCGATTCGCGCAGCGCCGTGACACGTGCAAGCAAATCTTCTTCCGAGCTCCAGCGCCCAATCACTTTGCGCAACTCCGCGCGGTTCGGCGTGATCAGCGTGGCGCCGCGATACCGATCCCAATCGTCGCCCTTCGGATCGACCAGCACCGGTTTGCCAGCCCGCTTCGCGTCCGCGATCATTTGCGTCACATGCGTCAGGCCGCCCTTCGCGTAATCCGACATCAGGATCACATCATGTTGCGGCAAGAGCGTCCCAAACCGGGCCAGGCATGCGCTCAGGACTTCGTGAGTCGGCGTATTTTCGAAGTCGACCCGCAACAGTTGTTGCTGCCGCGACAACACGCGAAGCTTGATGGTGGTGAGCAATTCGGGGTCGCGCTCGAGGAACGCAGTGACCCGGCTCTCGCCCAGCAATTCCACAATGCGTTCGCCCGGCTCATCATGCCCGACCACGCACAGCAGGCCCGCCTGCGCGCCCAGCGCGGCCGCATTGCGCGCCACGTTCGCCGCGCCGCCAAGCCGGTCTTCCTGGCGCTGCACATGCACGACGGGCACGGGCGCTTCCGGGGAGATGCGGTTCACATCGCCGAACCAGTAGCGGTCGAGCATCACGTCGCCAACCACCAGCACACGTGCCGCCGCAATGCGCGCACGCGGAACCGGTGGAACAGGAGCGTGTGCAGCGATTGCAGGCACCGCTGCGTCAGGCGACAGGGAGTTCGACATGGGGACGTCCTATTGCAAAATAGTCGATGCCGAGTTCCGCCATCGCTTCGGGTTCGTACAGGTTGCGGCCATCGAAAATGACCGGCATTTTGAGCTCGCTCTTCAAATGCGCGAAATCCGGGCTCTTGAATTCCTTCCACTCGGTCACGATCACGAGGGCGTCCGCGCCGGGCAATGCGTCCTTTTGTGAATCGACGAAATGCAGGCGTTCGAGTTGCTGCGGTTTATCGGCGAGATCGAGCGCAAATACGCGCCGGCTTTCATCCAACGCCACGGGGTCATAAGCGCGAACCGTCGCTCCGCGTTCGAGCAGCGCGCCAATCAGCCGGCGGCTCGACGCTTCGCGCATGTCGTCGGTATTCGGCTTGAACGCCAGGCCCCACACGGCAAACGTGCGGCCGCGCAAGTCTTCACCCATGCGCTTCGTGATCTTGCCGACAAGCACTTCCTTTTGCAGATCGTTCACTTCTTCCACGGCTTCCAGAATCCGCAACCGATGCCCGTTCTCACGCGCCGTCTGCGCCAACGCCTGCACGTCCTTCGGGAAACACGAACCGCCGTAGCCACAACCGGCATACAGGAAGTGGTACCCGATACGCGGGTCCGAGCCAATACCGCGACGCACCGCTTCGATATCCGCACCCACGGCATCGGCGAGATTCGACAAATCGTTCATGAACGAGATACGCGTGGCGAGCATGGCGTTCGCCGCGTACTTCGTGAATTCGGCCGAACGCACGTCCATATAGAGCGTGCGATCGTGGTTGCGGTTGAACGGCCCATAGAGGCGCTTGATCTTCTCGCGGGCGATCTGGCCGGCTTCGTCGTCATCTACGCCAAGTACGATGCGGTCGGGACGCATGAAGTCGTCAACAGCCGCCCCTTCCTTCAGGAACTCCGGATTCGATAGAACCGAAAAGCCGTTCTTCCCCGTCGGCTGAATTCCGCGCGCCTTCAGTTCCTGCTCGACTACGTTGCGCACGTGCTGGGCTGTGCCGACCGGGACCGTCGATTTATCGACGATCACCTTGAAGCCGTTTGCATAACGCCCGATGTTGCGCGCGGCCTCGAGCACGTACTGCAAGTCGGCGGAACCATCCTCGTCCGGCGGCGTTCCCACCGCGATGAACTGGATCTCGCCGTGCTCGACGCTTTCCTGGATATTCGTGGAAAAACGGATGCGGCCGGCAGCACGCGTACGTTTCAGTATCTCGTGCAAACCCGGTTCGTGAATCGGCACGCCGCCGTTATTGAGGATGTCGATCTTGCGTGCATCGACGTCCAGGCACAGCACGTCGTTGCCAATTTCAGCGAGGCACGCGCCGGTCACTAGTCCGACGTAGCCCGTCCCGATGATGGATATTTTCATAAGCGTTCCGGAGAGACCGGTAATTGTCGAAGGATCAGGCTAAAACAGCCGCGGAGTCCAATCGTGTCAAAGGTTGTGCGTCCTGAGCGAGCCGGGCCACGCGGGCCGCGGTCAGTCCGTGGATTGCGCAATCCGCGTTCAGACGGATGCGGTGATCGGCTCGACGCGGCGTGGCGCATAGGTTTCCCAGCCGCTACAGCCAGGACATTGCCAGTAAAAAAGACGCGCGCGGAAACCGCAATTCTGGCACGTGTAGCGCGGCAGGTTCTTGGTCCGCTGCTTCACGAGCGTGCGCATCAGTTCGAGTTCGCTGCGACGCGGTTCCTCGGCCGTAGCGACTTGCGCTTCCAGCAGCCGCGTCATGCCGGCGACATTCGGCGATGTCTGCATCTGGTGCCGCGCCAGCGCGTGGGCCGCGTCCATTCCGCGCAATTGCGCGACGTGCTTGAACGCCACGTCCAGCAGATCGTTCGACGGATAACGATTCACGTAGTCGACCAGCAAATCGACGCCTTCAGCCGTACGGCCGAGTTGTTCGTAAGCCTGGACCAGTTTCTCGGCCACCAGGGGCAGATAAGCCGCATTCTGCTCTTCCACGCGACGCCAGCACACGATGGCCGCTTCCAGATCGCCACCGGCGGCATCCACGTCGCCCACCAGAATGGTCGCGCGCACATTCTCGGGATTGGCCGCGAGCGCGAGCTTCAGTTCCGCGCGGGCGTCTGCCGGATTCTTGCGCTGCAGCGCTTCTTGCGCGAGCTCGCAATGGAACTGGGCGACTTCCTTTTCAAGGGTCGCCGCGCCCATTTCCTGGATCCGGCCGGCGGTTGCAATCGACTTGTTCCAGTCTTTCTCGATCTCGTAGATGGTCAGCAACGCCCGTTGCGCACCGAGCGCATATTCGCCCGCTTCGAGCGACCGGAACGTTTCCTCGGCGCGATCCAGCAGACCCGCCTTCAGGAAATCCTGGCCGAGTTCGAACAGCGCGTGATCGCGTTCGGCGACTGGCAGATCAGCACGGCTCAGCAGGTTTTGATGCACGCGAATGGCCCGGTCCGTCTCACCGCGGCGGCGAAACAGGTTACCGAGCGCAAAGTGCAATTCGATGGTTTCAGGATCGAGCTTCGCAACTTCGATAAAGGCGTCGATGGCCTTGTCGTGTTGTTCGTTCAGCAGGAAATTGAGGCCGCGAAAATACGAGCGCGGCAGATTCGCGTTTTCGGACAGCAGGGTTTTCAGGTCATAGCGTGATGCCATCCAGCCGAGAGCGAACGCGACCGGAATGACAAGCAGCCACCAGAAGTCTAGATCCATGCGAATTCTTGGAAAGGGTTAAGGACCAGTGCAGAGTGCCGGAAGCGGGCACCCGCCGCAGGGCCAGGCAACGCGCGACCCGTCAAATCAGCGGCGGCATAGGCGGTTCCATCGGTACGACGGGGGCATCGCGCGCCACGCGCAGTTCGCGTTTGAGCCGGGCATTTTCCATCCGCAGGCGAAACAACGACGGCAGCGACGAGAGCAGTCCAGCAACCAGGCCGACGACAAAAAACGCCAGGCCGATCAGGATCAGCGGCGCCTGCCAGAAGTAGCCGGCGAGAAAATTGAGCGTCGCGCTTTGCGTATTGGCCAAGGCCAGCACGAGCAGGAGCACGAAAACCAGTACACGGATCAGCCAAACAAAAAATTTCATAAGGGTCTCTTTGGCGGCAATAGCGGAACGACGCAGGACGCAACGCGGGCGGCGGGTACAACACCGATATCCACGAGGGACGCAAAGCGCGGGCCACGCTGTCCTTGATCATTGGCGTCCGGTATTGTAATTGAAGCGTATGAGGCAATGCGCAACGGCTTGGACGATAGGCCGATCAGCAGGACGTTTGCGGGGGTTTACTGTCTTATGATGACGCGAAAAGAGACAGTGACGAACGAGCGTGCAGAAAGGTAACGCCGTTGGCGTGCGTCCGGCCAGGGCATAAAAAAAGCACCCTCGCGGGTGCTTTTTTCGGTCATTTGCCTCTGGCTGACAGCGGCTCGATACGGGATGAACTCGGACGCCGCTTAAACATCGTCGTCTTCGTCACTATCCGGTCCGTTCAACTGTTTCAGCGGCTCGCCCGCGCGACCGTCTACCCGTTCGCGCAACTCCTTGCCGGGCTTGAAGTGTGGTACGAATTTCTCCGGTACCTCCACCTTCTCCCCCGACTTGGGATTGCGTCCAACGCGTGATGGACGACGATTGAGGCCGAAACTGCCGAAGCCGCGAATTTCGATGCGATGGCCATTGGCCAAAGCGTCCGACATCGCATCGAGCATCGTCTTCACCGCGAAATCCGCATCTTTAAGAACAAGTTGCGGAAATCGCAGCGCCAGTTGGGCGACCAATTCCGATTTGGTCATGCTGCAGCAATACCTTGCGGCTTAGCCGTTCTGGCCGTCGAGCTTGGCTTTCAACAGCGCGCCAAGGTTCGTCGTGCCGGTTGCAGCCGTGCTCGAGTCAGCCGAAGCCAGACCACGGATTGCTTCCTGCTGTTCAGCCGAATCCTTGGCCTTGATCGACAGGTTGATGCCACGCGATTTGCGATCGATGTTGATGATCATTGCGTTGACCTTGTCGCCTTCCTTCAGCACGTTGCGAGCATCTTCCACGCGGTCCTGAGCGATTTCCGACGCGCGCAGATAACCTTCCACGTCCGCCGTCAACGTCACGACTGCACCCTTCGCGTCAACCGACTTGACCACGCCGTCAACCGTCGCGCCCTTGTCGTTCATTGCCACGAAGTTGCTGAACGGATCGCCTTCGAGTTGCTTGATACCCAGCGAAATGCGTTCCTTCTCGACATCGATGCCCAGAACGATAGCCTGGACTTCGTCGCCCTTCTTGTACTTGCGAACAGCTTCTTCGCCCGTTTCGCTCCACGACAGGTCCGAGAGGTGAACCAGACCGTCGATGCCGCCCGGCAGACCGATGAACACGCCGAAGTCAGTGATCGACTTGATGGCGCCTTCCAGCTTGTCGCCCTTCTTGAAGTTGCGGCTGAAGTCGTCCCACGGGTTCGGCTTGCACTGCTTCATGCCGAGGCTGATACGGCGGCGGTCTTCGTCGATTTCGAGAACCATGACTTCGACTTCGTCGCCGAGTTGCACAACCTTCGACGGTGCAACGTTCTTGTTCGTCCAGTCCATTTCCGACACGTGAACCAGGCCTTCGATGCCCGATTCCACTTCCACGAATGCGCCGTAGTCGGTGATGTTGGTAACCTTACCGAACAGGCGCGTGCCTGACGGGTAACGGCGGGAAATGCCTTCCCACGGATCGTCGCCGAGTTGCTTGATACCCAGCGAAACGCGGTTCTTCTCTTGGTCGAACTTGAGGATCTTTGCAGTCACTTCCTGGCCAACCGACAGCACTTCGCTCGGGTGACGCACACGACGCCATGCGATGTCCGTGATGTGCAGCAGGCCGTCGATACCGCCGAGGTCCACGAATGCGCCGTAGTCCGTGATGTTCTTGACCACGCCTTCCACGATCGCGCCTTCCTTCAGCGTTTCGAGCAGCTTTGCGCGCTCTTCACCTTGGGTAGCTTCGATCACAGCGCGGCGCGACAACACGACGTTGTTACGCTTGCGGTCAAGCTTGATCACGCGGAATTCGAGGGTCTTGCCTTCGTACGGGGTCGTGTCCTTGACCGGACGCGTGTCAACCAGCGAACCCGGCAGGAACGCGCGGATGCCGTTGACCATCACGGTCATGCCGCCCTTGACCTTGCCCGTGATAGTGCCGGTCACGAGTTCGTTGTTGTCCAGCGCTTTTTCCAGCGACAGCCACGAAGCCAGACGCTTCGCCTTGTCGCGCGACAGGATTGTGTCGCCATAACCATTTTCCAGGGCGTCGATAGCCACGGAAACAAAGTCGCCCGCCTGCACTTCTACCTCGCCCGCGTCGTTCAGGAATTCTTCGAGCGGGATGTAGGCTTCGGACTTGAGACCAGCGTTGACGACCACGAAATTGTGGTCGACGCGCACGACTTCGGCGGAAATAACTTCACCCGCACGCATGTCCTGCTTGGTCAACGACTCTTCGAACAGAGCCGCAAAAGATTCGGTAATCGGGGTAGATGTTTGCAGGTCGGACATAAAAATCTATAGTTGCGCAGCTGCTTCGCGATGCCTGCCCGAACTGTTCGGACCGATGGCAAAAAAGGCGAACGCCACACGGGGTTGAGGGGTTAAAACACGCTCCATGTTTCTCATGGAGCTCCAAAGCAAAGCCTTCGACATGTCGGCTTTTTCCAACAATTGCAACGAACTACACGTGAATCGCATTAAACCAACCGATGATCTGATCGACCGCCTGGTCGATGGATAGCCCGGAGGTGTCCAGCGTCTTCGCGTCCACTGCAGGCTTGAGCGGCGCGGCTACACGATTGCTGTCCCGTGCGTCCCGCTCGCGCAAATCTCGCAGCAAGTCTTCCATATTAGCAGAAAAGCCTTTTTGTATCAATTGCTTATGCCGCCGCGCGGCCCGCGCTTCAACGCTGGCCGTGAGAAACACCTTGAGCGTTGCATCGGGAAAAATGACGGTGCCCATGTCGCGGCCGTCGGCCACCAGCCCCGGAAGCTTGCGGAACGCCCGCTGGCGCGCAATCAGCGCTGTCCTAACCTGGCCGTGGACGGCAATCGCTGACGCGCGGTTGCCGATTTCCTCGGCACGAATTTCCGTCGATACATCCACGCCGTCGAGCTGCGCACAACCTTCCCGAAACGTGATGTGGAGTTCCGCGACGAGTTCAGCGAGCGCGTCGCCGTCCTCGGGATCGATGTTGTAGCGCGCGCTCGCAAGCGCGGTGAGCCGGTACAGCGCGCCGCTATCGAGTAAATGGAAGCCTAGCGTGGCTGCGACCAGCGCGGCGACCGTGCCTTTGCCCGAAGCCGTCGGGCCGTCGATGGTGATAACCGGAGTCTGGTGAAACGGACGAATGTGTTTCATCGGAGACGTCCGGATCGGCGGGCGGCTGCGCGCGGGGTCGGGGCTTGCACCGCTGTGTTTATATTAGTCATGGTCATCAGGCCTTCGCGAGCTTGGCGAATTGCTCGAAGTAATCCGGGAAGGTCTTGCCGACGCATTTCGGGTCATTGATGCACACCGGCACGCCTCCAAGGCTCACGAGCGAAAAACACATGGCCATGCGGTGGTCATCGTAGGTATCGATAGCGGCATTCGGCGTCAACGCGGCCGGCGGCGTGACGACCAGGTAATCCGTGCCCTCCTCGACCGTCGCGCCGACCTTGCGCAACTCGGTCGCCATCGCGGCAATCCGGTCCGTTTCCTTCACGCGCCAGCTCGCGATGTTACGCAGCGTGGTCGTGCCGGTGGCGAACAGCGCGGCGACGGCAATGGTCATGGCGGCATCGGGGATCAGGTTGAAATCCATGTCGATGGCCATCAGCTTGCCGTCGTCGGATTCCACGCCGCGCACTTCGATCCAGTCGTCGCCCAGCATCACGTTCGCGCCCATGCGGATCAGCGCATCGGCGAAATTCACGTCGCCCTGAATGCTCGAGCGGCCCACGCCTTCCACGCGCAGTGGACCACCGCCCAGCGCGCCGGCCGCGAGGAAATACGACGCCGACGACGCATCGCCTTCCACTGCAATGGTTCCCGGCGACGCGTAGCGCGCGCCAGCCAGCAGCGTAAAACTCTTCCAGCCGTCGCGTTCGACGGTCAGGCCGAAACGCTCCATCAGCTTGATCGTGATATCGATATACGGCTTCGAAATCAGCTCACCGTCCACTTCCACGACAATCGGACCGCGCGTGTTCTGCGCCAACGGCAAGCTCATCAGCAACGCGGTCAGGAACTGGCTGGAGACGTCGCCACGCACGCGGATCGGTTGATCGACGGCAATGTCGGCCGGATGAATCCGCAGCGGCGGAAAACCATCGTTCGCTTCGTAATCGATCTTCGCGCCAATCTGACGCAAGCCATTGACGAGATCGCCGATCGGCCGTTCGTGCATGCGCGGCACGCCATGCACGCGATATTCACCGCCGTTCAACGCTAACGCGGCGGTGAGCGGACGCACCGCGGTGCCCGCGTTGCCAAGAAAAAGCTCCGCCGATTTCACCGGAAAACGGCCGCCGGTGCCTTTCACGACACAGCGTTCGCCATCGTTTTGCACCTCGACGCCCAATGTATTGAGCGCCGCGAGCATCACGCGGGTGTCATCGGAATCGAGCAGGTTCGTGATCACCGTTTCGCCCTCAGCCAGCGCGGCGAGCAGCAGGACGCGGTTTGAAATGCTCTTCGATCCGGGCAGCCGGACCGTGCCGGACGCACGCGAAAAAGGTCCGAGATCGAGGTGTTCCATGGTTAAGTCCAGTTAGTCAGGTCCAGCTAGCTATTGTGCGGATTATTGTGCGGAATCGTCGGCGGCTTTGATCGCGCCGCCATGTTGCCAAACGGTCCGCGCCGTGCGCGAGCGTTCGAAGGCAGCTTCGAGCGCGGCGCCGTCGGAGGTGTCGATAGCCTGGCGAAAACGCGCCAGCACGTTGGTATAAGCATCGATTTCGCTCAGCAGCGCTGCCCGGTTCGCGATGCATATGTCGCGCCACATTTCCGGACTCGATGCCGCGATCCGAGTGAAATCGCGGAACCCGCCGGCAGCGAACGAAAACTTCAGCGCCGCATCCGGCGCTTGCAGAATCATCTCGACCAGCGCGAACGACAACACGTGCGGCAAATGGCTCACCGACGCGAGCACGCTGTCGTGCTGCTCGGCCGCCATTCGATGCACGATTGCGCCGGTCGCGAGCCACATATCGGCAACGCGCTCCACGACTTCTGGCGAGTTCTCCGGCAACGGACACAGCACGACATTACGGTCAACGTAGAGATCAGGGATGGCGGCATCGGGACCACTTGATTCCCGGCCGGCGATCGGATGGCCCGGCACAAATTGCGCAACGCGCTCGCCCAACGCTGCACGCGCGGCCGTGACAACGTCATTCTTTGTGCTGCCGGCATCGGTCACGATGGTGCTGGCGTCCAGAAACGGGGCAATCCGCCGCAGCAGCGGCTCGGTTTGCGCAACCGGCGCGGCGACCAGCACGAAGTCGGCGCCACGCAGTGCGAGTTCGAGCGCGCGGTCGTCGTCGAGAAACACGGCCGAATCGATTACGCCAAGTTCCCGCGCACGCTCGACGGTCTTGATCGAGCGCCCGACGCCCACGACTTCACCCGTCGCGCCAGCCCGTTCGCGCAAAGCGCGCGCGAGTGAGCCGCCGATCAGGCCGACACCAAAAATGACGATTTTATTGAAAGCGAACGCGGCCACGAGACATCGATGAAAACGCGCCTTTCGGCGCGAGGGTGAACAATCGAAACAATCCGTGCATTTCTAGAAAATAGAAACGCATGGCCGAAACAGAAACAATCAGGCAGTTGCCGCCAACGACTTTTCGAGCGCCGCGATAAACGCGTCGTTCTCTTCCGGCAAACCGATCGTGACACGCAGCCACGGTAACAAACCGTAGTTGGCGACTGGCCGCACGATCACGCCTTGTTTGAGCAACGAGAGATTCACACGCTGCCCGGCGGCGTCGTCATTACCTACGCGCACCATCACGAAGTTGCCGTCGGACGGGACATATTCCAGGCCGAGTTTGTCGAAGGCTTCCGTCAGCCGGCGATACCCCGCCGCGTTGATCTCGGCGCTCTTCGCCAGGAACGCGGTGTCCTTCAACGCGGCAATCGCGGCGGCTTGCGCCAGCGAGTTCACGTTGAACGGCTGGCGCAGGCGATTCAGCAGATCGGTTTGCTCCGGTTGCGCAATGGCGAAACCCACGCGCAGTCCAGCCAGCCCGAACGCCTTTGAAAACGTCCGCGACACGAGCAGATTCGGATAACGACGCACCCATTCGATGGAATCGTAGCGCTTGCCCTTCGGCAGGTATTCCGTGTACGCCTCGTCCAGCACGATCGCCACGTGACGCGGCACGCGTGCAATGAACGCCTCAAGCGTCCTACCGTCGATAAACGTACCCGTCGGATTGTTCGGATTCGCAACGAACACGAGACGCGTGTCGTCGGCAATGGCAGCGAGCATCGCCTCAAGGTCGTGACCGTACTTCACGGCCGGCACGACGATCGCACGCGCGCCCAGACCCTGCGTGGCAAGTGCATAGACCGCGAACGAGTATTGCGCGTAGACAATCGACTGCCCCTTCTCGACGAACGCATGCGCGGCGATTTCGAGGATGTCATTGCTGCCATTGCCGAGCGTGATCCATTCCGGCGGCACGCCGTAACGTTCGCTCAACGCGGCCTTCAGATCGAAACCGTTCGCGTCCGGGTAACGGCCGAGTTCCTGCATGGCTTGCGCCATCGCTAGCTTGGCCGACTCGGGCATGCCGAGCGGATTTTCATTCGACGCGAGCTTCACGATGTCCGCTTCGTTCAGTCCGAATTCACGCGCCACTTCCGAGATCGGCTTGCCGGCAATATAAGGCGCGATCGCGCGCACGTAGGAAGGGCCGAATTGCGATGTCATGTTTTCTCCAGCGGTTTTAAAGGGCTCAACTCAACGAGCGCGCGGGTACGAGCCGAGGATCTTGAAGAACTCGGCCTTTTCGCCCAGTTCCTTGAGCGCGGCGGCGACCGCTGCGTCCTCGCGATGTCCTTCCACGTCGATATAAAAGTAGTATTCCCACGTGCCGACGCGCGCTGGACGCGACTCGAAACGGGTCATCGATACCCCGTGACGTGCCAGTGGTTCCAGCAATTTCAGCAACGCGCCGGGCTCGTTCGCCACCGACACGATCAATGACGTCTGGTCATACCCGCTTACGCCTGTACGCTCCTTGCCAATCATCACGAAGCGCGTGCGGTTGTGCGGGTCGTCCTGGATCAGCGCGCTGACCACGCCGAGTCCGTAATGCGTGGCCGCGCGGTCCCCCGCAATAGCCGCGATACTCGGGTCACCCACCGCCAGCCGCGCCGCTTCCGCATTACTCGATACCGCCTGGCGCGCGAGCGTGGGCACATTCGCCGTCAGCCAGTGCTGGCATTGCGCGAGCGCTTGCGGATGCGCGAACACGCGCGTCACGCCATTGAGCGTGCCGGACGCCGTCAACAGGTTGTGGTGAATCGGCAAGGCCAATTCGCCGCTGATCACGAGCGACGTTTGCAGCAACAGATCGAGCGTGCGCGAAACCGCGCCTTCCGCTGAATTCTCAACCGGCACCACGCCAAATTCGGCCGCGCCGGCTTCGACCGAGCGAAACACTTCGTCGATGGAAGGGCACGGCAGACCTTCGATGGAATGTCCGAAATACTCGACCATCGCCTGCTCGCTGTAGGTCCCGACCGGGCCGAGATAAGCCGCGCGCAGCGTCTTTTCGAGCGCACGGCTCGCGGCCATGATCTCGCGCCAGATCGAGCTGATGTGATCGTCGGCGAGTGGCCCTTCACTCATTTCCTGGAGCCGCGCGATCACCTGCATCTCGCGCTCGGGGCGAAACACCGGCGCGTTGAAATGCTTCTTCACCTCGCCCACTTCGAGCGCGACGGCGGCGCGCTGGTTCAGGAGCGCGATGAGCTGCGCGTCGAGCGCGTCGATGCGTTCGCGCAGCGGTATGAGTCGTGAATTAAGGTCGTCGTCCATGCGTTGTATGAGATGAGTCGATCCGGCTTGGCGGGGCAAGCATCGGATGGGAGGCCAGACCTGATTTCAGGCGCTGGCCTGCTCGAATTCCTTCATATACTCGACGAGCGTCTTCACCGCTTCGAGCGGCACCGCGTTATAGATGGACGCGCGC
This sequence comes from Caballeronia sp. dw_19, assembly GCF_018449515.1. Taxonomy (GTDB): domain Bacteria; phylum Pseudomonadota; class Gammaproteobacteria; order Burkholderiales; family Burkholderiaceae; genus Caballeronia. Next base: position 13,738 of record NZ_JAAVUQ010000045.1, read on the forward strand.
ATGCCGCCGACCGACTTGTGGCCTTTCAGCTGCAGCAGGCCGCGCGCTTTTGCGCCGGCCAAGAATGCTTCGTTACGGGATTCGTCGGCGAGAAAGAACGGTACGTTCATCCTCGAGCGCGACTGACGCTCGACTTTGTTCAGATAGAAACTGCTGGCGTCGATAGTGTCGTACAGCAGCGTCGATTTTTCGATGCTGCGTGCTTCCATAGCTTCCAGGCCGCCCTGCTTTTTCAGCCATTTGAACACCAGGCCGGCAATGTAGATGGCGTAGGTGGGCGGCGTGTTGTACATGGAATTGTTCTCGGCGACGGTCTTCCATTCGAACGCCGACGGGCAGATGGCCAGCGCGCGGTCGAGCAGATCCTCGCGCACGATCACGACCGTCACGCCCGCCATGCCGATATTCTTCTGCGCGCCGCCGAACAGCACGCCGTATTTCGCGATGTCCATCGGGCGGGACAGAATGTGCGACGACGCGTCGGCGACGAGCGGCACCGAACCCAGATCAGGAATCTCAAAGGTCTCGACGCCGTCGATTGTCTCGTTCGTGCAGATATGGACGTAGGCCGGATCGTCGGAAAGATGCCATTCGGCGATCTTCGGCACATGGGTGAAACCCTGCTCCGTCTTGCCATTGGCAGCAATGTGCGGCGTGCCGTACTTCTGCGCTTCCTTGAACGATTTCTGCGACCACGAACCGGTCACGACAAAATCCGCGGTTTTCCGCGCGCCCAGCATGTTCAGCGGAACGATCGCGTTCTCACCTATGCCGCCGCCCTGCAGGAACAGGATCCTGTGCGATGCGGGCACTTTCAGCAGGTCGCGGAGATCGGTCAGCGCAGCTTCATGGATCGACATGAACTCAGCGCCGCGATGGCTCATTTCCATCACGCTCATGCCGCTACCGTGCCAATCGAGCATTTCGTCGGCAGCTTGACGGAGTACTTCTTCAGGCATTGCTGCAGGACCAGCGGAGAAATTGAAGACGCGCATCTGATAAACACCCCGAAAAACCGGACGCAATAAAGAGAACGCCAGCGAGGGAAACGCCAGCGAGAAACAGCTGAATAACGTCTAAACCCCGCCACGAAAAACAAATGGCTGTTTGCGTCTGAACGCAAACAGCCATTATCGCACCGTCCCATAAACCCGCCAAACTACAGCCGCCCGGGCGGCAGCGGGTTTTGGCAGCCTGGCTTACTTGGCCGGCTTGACAGCAGCCACTTCCTTGTCCGCTTGCGTGCGGGTGGCCTTGATCGATTGCGGCATGTACTTCTGCATCAGACCGTTCACCACGTCACGACCAACCTGGTCCTGAACCTGGATGAACTTGCGACCCGTCGGGCTCTTGTAGAACGACGTCAGGTCTTTGATTTCAGCTGTCGTGTAGTACTTCGCGTATGCGTCGTACTGTGCCTGCATGGCGTCCTGACGGAACGAGTCGGTCGCGAAGACCTGACCTGCCGAATCAACCAGCTTCGGTACCGTGTCCTTCTGGAGCTGAGGAACAGCGGCTTGCTTCTGCTTGTCGTTCAGCGTCTTGTTTTCGCTCAAAGCGTCGGACAGGATGGCCGGAACCAGTTGCTTCGACTGCATTTGTGCGCTGTTACCAATGGCGCCGACGAGCTTTTGCGCGTCGATTGCGTCCAGCAGGTCCTTGATCGCAGCTTGCTTCGCCGGATCCGGTGCCGCTGTGGCTGCGTCTGCAGCCGGCGTCGTCGCTTGGCTCTGGAGCGATTGAGCCGATGCGAAAGCCGGTACCAAAGCAGCCAGCAACATCCATTGTTTAAACTGTTTTTGCATCATTACTCCCTTAAAAAATTTTGCTTTCATCGCGGCGCGACTCGGCATTTGCTCAAGTCGCGCAGCTTATCCATTCAAGCTTTCAGAAACAGAACAGGCAGAACAGGCGCTGGTTGCGAACATTCGGTCAGGACGTGCCGTCCTCATCGCCTTCCGGCGTGTCGTCCGGCGTATCGCCAACGTCAGCGTCATCCGCTGCATCGGTCGAATCATCAGCCGCAACGCTGGCCGATGGTTCGCCGGCCTCGCCTGCATCACCTTCCAGATCGGCGTCGAGTTCGACTGCCACTTCCGCCTCGGCGATATGCTGCAAGCCGGACAGCTTCGTGCCGTCGTCAAGACTGATGAGTGTAACACCTTGGGTTGCACGGCCCATTTCACGGATCTCCGACACCCGCGTGCGAATCAGCACACCGGTATTGGTGATCAGCATGATCTCGCTTTCCGGCTCGACGAGCGTTGCGGCGACCACCTTGCCGTTACGTTCCGACGTCTGGATAGCGATCATTCCCTTCGTGCCGCGGCCGTGACGGGTGTATTCGTCGATTGGCGTACGCTTGCCGAAACCGTTCTCGGTCGCAGTCAGTACCGACTGGTTTTCACCGCCGGCGACGAGCAACGCGATGACCTGCTGACCTTCTTCCAGTTGCATGCCGCGCACGCCACGGGCTTCTCGGCCCATGGCACGGACGTCGTTTTCGTCGAAACGCACCGCCTTGCCCGAATCCGAGAACAGCATCACGTCATGCTGACCGTCCGTAATGGCCGCACCGATCAGGAAATCGCCGTCGTCAAGACCGACCGCGATGATGCCCTTGCGCAGCGGCCGGCTGAATGCCTCCAGCGGCGTCTTCTTGACCGTACCCAGCGAGGTCGCCATGAAGACGTATTTATCGGCGGAAAATTCCTTGATCGGCAGCACGACGTTGATCTTCTCGCCGTCCTGCAACGGGAACATGTTCACGATCGGCCGGCCACGCGAATTCCGCGAACCCTGCGGCACTTCGTAGACCTTGATCCAGTAAACACGGCCACGGTTCGAGAAACACAGCATGTGATCGTGCGTATTCGCGATGAAGAGCGTGTCGATCCAGTCGTCTTCCTTCATCTGCGTGGCCTGCTTGCCGCGGCCGCCACGCTTTTGCGCCCGATATTCGGACAACGGCTGCGACTTGACGTAGCCGGTGTGCGACATGGTCACGACCATTTCCTGCGGCGTGATCAGGTCTTCGGTATTCAGTTCGGTCGCGTTCAGTTCGATGCGCGAACGGCGGTCATCGCCGAATTCAGCACGAATGGACGTCAATTCCTCGACGATGATCGCGCGAATCCGTTCCGGGCGAGCCAGGATGTCGAGCAAATCAGCGATTTGCGCCATCACTTCCTTGTACTCGCCGACAATCTTGTCCTGCTCGAGCCCGGTCAGGCGTTGCAGGCGCATTTGCAGAATTTCCTGCGCCTGAACGTCGGAAAGCTTGTACATCCCGTCGGCCTGCATGCCGTACGCCGGATTCAAGCCTTCCGGCCGATACGCCTGACGCCCGCCCGATTCCTCGGTTTCCGCGCGCGACAGCATTTCGCGCACGATTTCCGAGTCCCAGGCGTTGTTCATCAAGTCCTGCTTCGCGATCGGCGGAGTCGGCGCGGCCTTGATGATGCGGATGAATTCGTCGATATTCGCCAGCGCGACCGCCAGGCCTTCCAGCACGTGGCCACGATCCCGCGCCTTGCGCAGCTCGTATACAGTGCGCCGCGTCAGCACTTCCCGCCGATGCGACAGGAAACACTCCAGCATCTGCTTCAGGTTCAGCAGGCGCGGCTGGCCGTCGACCAGCGCGACCATGTTGATGCCGAACGTGTCCTGGAGCTGCGTCATCTTGTACAGATTGTTCAGCACCACTTCCGGCACTTCGCCGCGCTTCAGCTCGACCACCACGCGCATGCCGCTCTTGTCAGATTCGTCGCGGATGTCCGAGATGCCTTCGATCTTCTTCTCGTTCACCAGCTCCGCAATGCGCTCAAGCAGCGTGCGCTTGTTCACCTGATACGGGATTTCGTCGACGATGATCGCCATGCGCTGGCCGCGGTCGATCTCTTCGAAGTGCGTGGTCGCGCGCATCACGACGCGTCCGCGACCCGTTCGATAACCGTCCCTCACACCCGAGACGCCATAAATCACGCCGTACGTCGGGAAATCCGGTGCCGGAACGATTTCCATCAGTTCGTCGATGGTCGTGTCGGGGTTATTCAGCAGATGCATGCAGGCGTCGACAATTTCGCGCAGGTTATGCGGCGGAATGTTCGTTGCCATGCCCACGGCAATGCCGGCAGACCCATTGATCAGCAGATTGGGAATTCGAGCCGGCAGGACCAGCGGCTCGCTTTCGCTGCCGTCGTAGTTCGGGCCGAAGTCGACCGTTTCCTTGTCGATATCAGCCAGCAACTCGTGGCCGATCTTCGCCATGCGGATTTCGGTGTATCGCATGGCGGCGGCGTTGTCGCCGTCGACCGAACCGAAATTGCCTTGCCCGTCGACCAGCATGTAGCGAAGCGAAAACGGCTGCGCCATCCGCACGATGGTGTCGTAGACCGACTGGTCACCATGCGGGTGATATTTACCGATGACGTCGCCCACAATACGCGCCGACTTCTTGTAAGCGCGATTCCAGTCGTTGTTCAATTCGTGCATGGAATACAGCGCGCGGCGGTGGACTGGCTTGAGGCCGTCGCGGACATCGGGGAGCGCTCGCCCCACGATCACGCTCATCGCGTAATCGAGATATGAGCGGCGCATTTCCTCCTCAAGGGAGATTGGCAGGGTCTCTTTGGCGAATTGATCCATTTATCCGTGTCTTGAACTGTGCGGCGCCGGCGCGGAATAAAAGCCTCTTTTGCGGCGTTTTACCCGGATTCACCGTCGTTTAGCATCGGCATTGCGAACGCAACGCATCACGCGATTCTAACATGCGCGACATCCGCTCCCGGAGCACATGCGTATACATAGAGTCGGAACAGCGCGGATTGGGAAATTCAGGGACACAACAGCGTGGCGAGAGACGGAGCGGGACAGCACAGGCCAGCGCTGGCCGATAACCAGCATGGCATCAGCATGAAAGCGCATGAAGCGGGCCCACGAAGCAAACGGTAGCGAAAGCTTACAAATTGCCGCACGCAACAAAGTGAAAACGTCAGACTAACCCGCTATCATTCGGCCTCACGGGTTTTGACGCCGCCAATTACCGCGCGAAAAACCGTCGAAAAAAATGTATTGATGTTTTGGGAAAAAGTTCCGGGGTGGCACGCATTGTGCGCATGTTCGGCACGTATCAAACCCTGCGATTCCCATGCCCCGTCTTGTTGCGCATGCACCACATAAGGTTGCGGGCGTTGGGGGGCCGGGGATATTTTTATCGTTGCAAGGGAACGATATGGCAAAATGCGAACGCACAAAGTTAGACACTGCTCGAAGTCTACACACAGCGTTTTGTTCCGCGGTAATGTTATACTTCGAGCAATGTATGACTTGTCTTCGTCAACAAGGCTCGCAGTAAACCTGCGGTAATCTCAATTTCGAGAGGAGAAATATGAATAAACTTTCAAAGCTCGCGTTCATTGCAGCTACCGCAGTTATGGCTGCATCGGCTATGGCGCAATCGGTCCCGGCTTCGCGTCAGGCAGTGGACGACAACTGGGTGAACGGCACGGGCGAGTGGGTGTGGATGAACGGCACGAACGAGCTTTGCTGGCGTAACGCGTTCTGGACCCCGGCAACGGCCAACGCAAAGTGCGATGGCGCGCTGGTAGCGACAGCACCGACGCCGCCGGCTCCGGTCGCTCCTGTTGCTCCGGTCATCCAGAGCCAGAAGATTACGTACCAAGCTGACGCTCTGTTCGACTTCGACAAGGCTATCCTGAAGCCGGCTGGTAAGGAAAAGCTTGACGATCTCGCATCGAAGATTGGCGACCTGAACCTGGAAGTTGTGGTCGCAACGGGTTACACGGACCGTATCGGTTCGGACAAGTACAACGATCGCCTGTCCCTGCGTCGTGCACAAGCTGTCAAGGCATACTTGGTCAGCAAGGGCATCGAAGCCAACCGTATCTATACGGAAGGCAAGGGCAAGCGTAACCCGGTTACCACGGGTTGCAACCAGAAGAACCGCAAGCAACTTATCGCCTGCCTCGCACCGGATCGTCGCGTGGAAGTCGAAGTTGTTGGAACCTCGCGTCAGCCGCAGTAATACGCGACAGATTGGCGCAGGATCAAAGCCCCGCTTCGGCGGGGCTTTTTTTATGTGCGGCGCATCTAGCTGCACTCTTGCTGCACGCCCGGCGCGTCCCTCTGCTCGACCGGCTTGGGCTCGTGACGCGTTTCACCGGCTCTCGCCACCGCCTATATACTTGGTGCTTGACCGTTTCTGACCTTATGTTTCAAGGCTATCCGCACATGATCAACGCCGATCCCCACGAGCTTCAAAAATTCAGCGAGCTGGCTCATCGCTGGTGGGACCCGAATGCGGAGTTCAAGCCATTGCACGAACTCAATCCTGTGCGACTCGACTGGATTGACGCGCTTGCGCATCTGCCGGGCAAGCGCGCGCTGGATATCGGTTGCGGCGGCGGCATCCTGTCTGAATCAATGGCCGTGCGCGGCGCGAAGGTAAAAGGCGTGGATCTTTCATCAAGCGCGCTGGGCGTGGCCGACCTGCATAGCCTGGAGAGCGGCGTTGAGGTCGAATACGAAGAGATCGCGGCCGAGACGCTGGCGGCGCGGGAGCCCGCCAGTTATGACGTGGTGACCTGCATGGAGATGCTCGAGCACGTGCCGGATCCGGCCGGGATCGTGCAGGCTTGCGCAACGCTTGTCAAACCTGGCGGCTGGGTGTTTTTCTCCACGCTCAACCGCAATGCCAAGGCGTATTTGCTCGCGGTGATCGGCGCGGAATACATTGCCCGGATGCTGCCGCGTGGCACGCACGATTACGCGCGCTTCATCAAGCCGTCAGAACTTGCGCAATACGTGCGTTCCGCGCAACTTGATATCGTAGAGATCAAGGGGATTACCTACCGGCCGATCAGCAAGCGCTTCAGTCTCTCCGACGACTCCAGCATCAACTATCTGATGGCTTGCCGTCGCGTGGCCTGACGGGAACAGACATGAACGATCGCCCAAGTGATGCCGATCCCACGCCTCCGAGCGTCATCGAACCTGTACGGACTTTCATGAGCGACGACCCGACGCCCCTGCCCCAGCATCAAATCGACAAGACCCGGCTGAAGCTCTGCCAGGCGGTCTTGTTCGATCTCGACGGTACCATCGCCGACACCGCGCCCGATCTCGTCGCCGCAGTCAACAAGATGCGACACGACCGTGGGTTGGAAATGCGGCCGCTTGAGACCCTGAGGCCATTGGCATCGGCGGGTGCGCGCGGTTTGCTGGCCGGCGCGTTCGAGATCGAGCCGGAGCATCCCGATTACGCGTCCATGCGCGAGGAGTTTCTCGCCAACTATGAGGCGGATTTGTGCATCGAGACGACGCTGTTTCCGGGTATCGACGAATTGCTCGATCAACTCGATGCACGCGGCGTGCGCTGGGGCATTGTGACCAACAAAGCGACGCGGCTCGCCGAACCGCTGGTGGCGCTGCTGGGACTGGCTGAGCGCGCGGCCTGTCTTGTTTGCGGCGATACCACCCCGCATTCGAAGCCTCATCCGGCGCCGTTGCTGCATGCTGCGGAATTGATGGAAGAGAAGCCTGAGCGTGTGGTGTATGTGGGCGACGACCTGCGCGACGTCCAGGCCGGTTTCGCGGCCGGCATGGTCACCGTGGCGGCCGCCTACGGGTACTGCGGGACGGACTTGCCGCCCACCCGGTGGCATGCGGATCACGTGGTGGAAACGACAATTGAATTGCAACATCTGCTACGCGATGTGCAATAACGCGCATCAATGTACCGTGACGGCTGTGGCTTCCCGGACCGGTTCTGCGGTGAAAACGCGGACGAAACTGTGAGATAATGAGCAATGCTTCGGGGGCGACCTGGTTTCGACAGGGGTTGCGAAGCGGCTAGGGCATACCGAGGACCCGTCACCTCGTAAATCAATGGGAAAAACGTAACTGCAAACGACGAAACGTTCGCACTGGCAGCCTAAGGGCCGCCTGCCTCTCCCTAGTTTACTGACGGACTAGAGTCGCAAGACCGGTAGCAATACCGCGAGAGGTCATATACGTCAGATAAGCCTTGGTGGCGTCATGACATCCGGGTCGAAAATTTAGTGAATCGCCGAAGCGAAGCGTGTTCGTCCGCGTCGCCAGGTTAAATCAAATGATAGAACTAAGTATGTAGAACTGGTCGTAGAGCGCTACTGGACGCGGGTTCGATTCCCGCCGCCTCCACCAATAACGCATCCGGACTTGTACCGGATTATTCGAAACCCCGTGTGCCGCAAGGCTCGGCGGGGTTTTTCTTTGCCTGACTCGTCTATAATCATCCGGCTTAATCCGGGGGTGTTTTGGGGTATCCCAAGGGGTGACTCGAGCTTGTACCCCGACCACAAAATATCGTACGTCTGAGCTATGGCACTCACAGACGCCGAAATTCGAAAGAGCGCTCCGCGCGAGAAACTTTACAAGCTGTCCGATGGCGGCGGTAGGCTTGTTGATCTTTCCGCTCTCTGGGCGTCGCTAGCAAACCTGATGCGCTCTTTGACTTCCCCGGTCCACGGAGCAGCGCCAATTTAGCTTTAGTCTCAGACCACGGACAATTCCCACAGTACTGGAAATTCAACAATTTTTTCTCAACGACTTGCTAATATATGGGTCGTCTTATAGGACTTTTTATGGAAAATCATAACGCCGCTTAAACTTAGGCACGGGGAACACGAAAGTGAGCGATTACCGGCTAGATCGACTAAATACGCGAGAGTTTGAACATCTTTCTCAAGCTTTATGCAAGAAATTTGTTGCTATTGGCGTAACTCCGTTCGGGGACGGGGCCGACGGCGGGCGCGAAGCGACGTTTGAGGGAAGAATGGACTACCCCTCGGCGTCGGATCCGTGGTCCGGTTATCTAGTAGTGCAATGTAAGTATCGGCAACGCTCTATAGGTGAGTCGTCTAGCGATACTGACTGGGCTGCAAAAGAGTTGGAGACCGAGTTATCAAAATATCTTCAACCGCCTTCGGACGACGCGCCCAAAGTCAGGAGTAAGCAACGGCGGTCACCTGTCTACTACATCTTCATAACCAACGCGGTCTTAACGGGTAACATCGAGACGGGGGGACACGATAGGTGCGCAGCGATCTTGGCCAAGTATGCCAGTCGACTTGGAATACAAGGGTCCGCGGTCTGGGGTTTCGACGAACTTCGCGTCTTTCTCGATTCGGCTGCCGAAATCAGACAAGCGTATCTGGGATTCATCTTGCCTGACGACGTTCTCCATAGGGCGTTACAGACTTTGTCAATTCAAACTCCAGATTTCGACCGCATCTTGGCTGGCTATCTGCAAAAAGAATTACAGAGCGATTATGCGGCAAAACTCGAATCCGCCGGTCAGCACGATGAGCGACGCACGGTTCCCCTGTCTCGAGTTTTCATCGATCTACCCTTTACTTCAAATAAAGACAAATCACTTACTGCATCTGACAACCATTCCACATTAGCGCGGGCGCTCATAGACCTCGGGAATACTGTCCTCCGAAGTGTTGAAGCGCCGAAGGCGCGAGCCGCGACATTTGGAAGAGTCGCGATAGTGGGCGGCCCGGGTCAAGGAAAAAGCACCATCGGCCAATACCTCTGCCAATTGTACCGGGCGGCGCTTCTCGAGAACTTAGAAGTGCTTGACCCGCAATGCATTCAGATATTAGACGAAATTAGAGATACCTCAGACGCTAAGGCCGGTTTGATGCCCCTATCGTTGCGCTTCCCATTCAGAATCGTCTTGAACCGATTCGCAAGTGACTTAGCCAAAAACGAAAATCTGACGATTGCTGAGTATGTTCGGTTACGAATCGAGAGCTTGGTGGTTTGGGCGTCGTTCCACTCGCAGCATTGAAACAATGGCTATCGGGATATCCTTGGATTTTTATATTCGACGGCTTAGATGAGGTTCCATCGAGCAGTAATCGCGCGCAAGTTCTGGAAGCGATTCAGCATTTCTTGGTTGATCTTACTGTAGAAAAAGCGGACGTTGTTGTGATTGCGACGACGCGCCCACAGGGATATTCGGATGAATTCGCAAAATCGCATTTCTCTCATCTCTATTTAACTCCTTTGTCGGAAAGTCAGGCGCTCACCTATGGATCATCCCTTCTAGAATTTCGCGCTAACGGCGATGCCGAAAAATTTGATACTACGCGACGTCGCCTGACAACCGCTGCACATACTGAAGCCACAATGCGGCTTATGTCTAGCCCGCTACAAGTAACAATAATGGCTACGTTGGTCGAACGCTTAGGCGAACCACCTAAACAGCGGTATCGCCTGTTTGAAGAATACTACCGCACGATTTACACACGAGAAACGAATCGTGAGGGCCCTCTCTCCGATTTGTTACGCGACCGGAAGACCGACATCGACACAATACACTACCGAACCGGTCTGTTATTGCAAGCTGAGTCCGAGTTGGCAGGAAAAACAGCAGCCCAACTCACTTTACGCCGTTTTTTAGACTTGGTCCGGCAGCGCCTGACGGAGCAGGGTTTGGACGGTAGCGAAAGTGAAATTCTAATCGACGAAATCAAAACTTCCGCGTTGGACCGGTTGATCTTTCTGGTTAGTCCACACGACGAAGAAGTGGGGTTTGAGATCCGTTCTTTGCAGGAGTTTATGGCCGCGGAGGCCATGGCGCGAGGAACGACGGAGCACCGACGTCTCCGCATAGAGGAAATCGCTCCAATTACTAATTGGCGAAATGTCTTTCTTTTTCTTTTCGGAAAATTATGCGACGAAGACAGCGTCGAGCTGCTGGATAAAATAACTTTGTTGTGTGACGAATTGAACGATCTTGAATTAAACCCCGAACATGCTTCAGTGAAATGGGGGTCGCGCTTGGCCCTAGACATTTTATCGGACGGTGCGACACGACCAGCGCCGAAGCGTGAGCGCAAACTGCTGCGCACAGCGCTCGAATTGTTGGATCAGTCTTTCTTAACGGGATCTCATGAATTTTCGTCGGTGTATCACGAGAAGCTAGAGGATTTGTATCGAGCGAAGATAGATCCGATTTTAGAAACTGACTTTCATAAAAACAAATCATTGGCAGCGTGGGGAGTGTTGAATTCTCTCGCCAACAGAGGCGTCGAATGGGCGCGCGCATCTTATCAGGAGTTGTGGCAAAAACTGCCCAATCATCGCGCAAAATATGCGGTGTGCGGCGATTTGTCCATTTTCAACGCTTGGCATTTGCCAAGGGCAATTGAGCTAATTCCTCAACTGACACCGTGGGAGGCGTTTTCTCTGGCGCAAAGCGAGGGTGAGGCTGCAGATGTTAATGTCATGGAATTATGGCCTCGTTGGTTATTTGGCTTTAACCATATTGCTATCAGGCACTTCGCATACGACAGCGGCGATGATCTGACAGGGATCGCGGTCTCTTTCGAATGTGATGGCCAGTTAGCGATAGGCTCAATCGAGCACCGTCTACTCGGCATGCCACTAGACGTCGACGCAGCGATCGCTTTTCTGGATATGCCATCTCCCGGCGACCAATGGGACACTATTTTCGCAGCGATCAGGTTCGCGCTATCGCCAACTAGAGAAACACTTGCCTCGGCTCTTCGGGTGATCGGCGCCCCTAATAAGCACAAGTTTCATTGGCGCAGAAACTGGATTAGTGCGATCGCACCCTGGCCGCTGATCAGCTTAATGGACGGCCGTTTCGATACGGCGATCGCTAATTCGCTCGCTGCTCTCGCAGAGAATGGCCATTTTGGGGACTTTGAAGACTGGAACGAAGCGGAGAGGCTTGCCCAACGTGAAGTAGTCAGTTACAGCCTTAACGGACCTGGGCCAGTACACGGTTACGACAAAGACTCTTTGAGCCGCGGATTACCGCTGGCCGGCAGCACTGGATTGGAGACAGACCGAGAAAAAACTGATTTGCAATTCTGGGGAAATCTCATAGAAAAGCAGCGAGGATCTGCAAACGAGGCATTGGTTCTGCGCTGGTTTGCCTCGCGGCTGTCGAGGTTTATTGCGCAGAACGCCGAACATAACATCGAAATTGCTAAGCTGCCCACGGCCACGGTTCTCTCTTACATTCAATGTCTTAAAGCACAATCGGCCGCTGTGGATAGTTCAACTCTCAATGTGCTCCTTGCGCGATTGAGTCAACCAGATGCCATTGCGGAGATTTTGGACGAAATCTGTTTGGGCGCCGGCTTGTCTTGCCTTCCTCACGGCCAGCAAACTTCACTCGGCGATACGATTCGAGAAGCAGTCATCCGAGAACGCCTTTCAGAGCGAGCGATCCAATGGGCGAATTGGTGCACCAGAAACGGAATATTGATTGGATTGTCGCAAGCACATCTGGAAATGTCCCCTGCAGCCGGGATTTTGACTCCTTATCAGACGGCTTTGCTTCGGCTAGGGGCAACCGATCTCACCGAGTCTGAATGCAGATGCATATTAGAGGGTCTAGCTCACTCTCAGTATTCCGCAACGACATCTAGCCACGTCGAGGCATTGTCAGCCGCGATAGAGCGTTTAACCAGTGGTGCTCGAGATGCTGTTCGAAAAGTAGCCTTGTCATCGTTCGTCGAAGACTCCGACCTAGGGGAAAACGAGGGCTTAGACGGGGTCTATTCGTATTCCTTGTACGAAGCCTTAGACGAACGACGTTCTGCGCTTCAAACGTCCCCAGAAAAGTGGGCTGAGCTCGGCTTCCTTCCCGCGCCAAAAGACTGACCTGAGAGACAATCCTGTATTTGGAAATCATTTTGAACTCATCGTTTGCGCCTTGCATGGTGAATGACGGTGCCGTGTCTTCAAGTCACATCAGCAAAAATGAGGGGGTATCTCCGGGGGTATATTCTCGCTATGCATATGGCTTCTAGCTCTAGAAAAAGGCTGACGAGACGTTTGTTGTTCCCGCCGCCTCCACCAAATAGCCCTCTGTAACACTAAAGTTTGAACAAAACCCCCACGCAGCTTGAGCTGCGCGGGGGTTTTTTGTTTGTTGGCGACGGTCGGGTGCTGCCGTTGACTGGCCCCACGTGCGAATACGGCACATCCGTAGCCGCATTCGAGCGCGCCTTGCCACGCCCGCCGCAGATCCAGACCGCGCGGCGCCCCACAGCAAAAACGCGCCGCCGAAAATCCGGCGACGCGTTGCACATCGAATCGATCCGATTCAACTAGATCAACTCAGCCCTACCCGTGGGTTGAGCACGTCCCAGGCAATTGCGAGATAACGGTCCGCCGTGCTCTGCAACGTCAGTCCGTTGAGCGGCCGCGTGGTTCTCGGTTGCGACAAGGCATCGAGCAACGCGCGGCCGTAGGCATCGGCGTCGCTGGTATTGAGTAGTTCAACGCCCGGAAAATCATCGGCGAACGCGAACGAGGGAATCGCATTGCCCACGACAGGAATTCCCGACGCCAGCGCCTCCAGGAACCCGATGCTGTGCGCCTCGAAACTCGAAGGCATAGCGAACGCGTGCGACCCGCGCAAAATCTCCGCGACATTCGATTGCGGACCAATCACCTTCACACGATCGTTCAACGCCAGGTCATCCACGAGTTTCAGGATGGCCGCGTGATACTCAAGGTTTTCAATCACGCCGCACAGCAGCAACCGCACATCGGGCTCGGCAGCAGCAACGCGCGCAAATGCCTGCACAGTCTGCAACTGATTCTTCTCGGGAATATACCGGCCGATCTGGACAATTTGCCTGAAACCGGTCGATGGCAATGGCTCGCTCGCTTGCTCGAAACGCGAAATATCAACGCCGTTCGGCACCACGATCATGGAGGGATGCGAACCAACTTCCTTGACGTAATCGTCGATATTCTTCTGCGACACGCCGATCACCGCTTTCGCCCGTCCCGACAGCAACCGTTCGGCAAGTAGCAGCGCGTTGTTCGCGAAGTCGTTGGCGCCGGAATGCATGACCCAGACGATCGGCACCCGCGTCGGCAATGCGCGCACATACAAGGCCGGAATAGTGGCGTGCGCAAAAATGATGTCGGGTTTGAACCGTCGAATGGCACGATGCAGGAACAGCAGTCGCCCTGCTTTGCCAAGCGAGTGCTCCGGGAAAAAACATACGACATTGTTAGCACGCAATTCAGCGCTGATGTGCTGGAAATCGTTGTGCTCAGGCATCAGTGAAGTAATGCAAACGTCGTGACCGCCCCGCTGATGCCCAATGGCCACACCCTTGGCAAGCACCTCTGCACCAGATAAGCGGGGTGCAAGAATGACCTGAAGAATTCTCATTTTGTTGTCTTCCCCTCGGCGATCCGAATGTCCCATTGCGGCCATGCCGTCATGCGGATAAGTGCTTATCCGCATCCCCTCGCCCACGCTTCTCTGGCGCGGACGTCGGCCGGCTCGCTTGATTGTTTTTAATGAATTATGAAATGCGTCTGTCATCGAACTCCGCTCAATGCACGCACCATTAAGATACCCGAGCGCATTCAGCGCACGCCGCCATCAGGTAGCATTAATCGGTCGGTAATGAGCGGTAACAAACGTTGCGCCGGGGAACTCGTTTAAAAGACGCCGGCGTGGCTGAAGATCGAGGCAAAAAGGCAGGGTTAACGCTGTTTGGCAGAACTAAGCCGTAGAAATAACCCGTAGAACAGGCCCTATTATGAGACGGCCATGTCGGGCTGCAGCGGTGTGGCGGTTTAAGCCAATGGCACACAGCAAGCCAGCGGCTTCGATACCAGCCGCCGCGTGCGAGCCTGGACTTCGTTGTCAGCAGTCTTGCAGGCTTATTGGTCCTGCGGACATTGCAGGTTACAACCGTTCGGGTCCCCCAGGTCACCGCGCTTGCGCTTCGCCGACACGCTGTTCTGATACTTGTCCGACGGAGCGGAAGCAGCAAACGGGAGCTGCGGGTGTTGTTTCAGGCGAAACTGATCCTGCAGGATGCCACCGGGAACACCGGGGGAATTCTGGGCAAACGCGACGGGCACAAAGGCAACGGCGCTAACAACAAACGCGATCAACGCGGCAAGGCTCAAAAGCAATTTCATGGCAGCAGTAACGGTGAGTAAAACGGTCGACGGTTAAACGTTTGGCCAGAGGCATCTCCGGCGTGGTGAACGGTGATAAAACGTCCTGCGCAACACCACCGGCATTCCCCGCTAACCATCAGGTTAACGTAATTCTAAACGTAAGGCTCCGGATCAGCCGGACAGGCCGGGTCTAAATGGTTACCGCGCGTTTCCGGTCGCTCCGTTGAGCGCCGCCTCGAGCTCAAGCAGTTGCCCGCAAAAAGCCGGGTCGTAGCCCTCCAGATGCGCCACGCTGTCCCGGAACACATCGCTGCGCAGTACCGCCAGCAGGCCGCTGAGCCCCGCATCGTTGAGTTTGTCGCGATCGCACGCGAACAAGTAGTCCTCGTCGATCACCGGAATGAAGTCCAGCGCAAACTGCTGCGCGGCCGGCTGTACGCCGAAGCCAAGATCCGCCATGCCGCTCGCGACAAATGCAGCGATAGCTGAATGCGTCAGTTCGGCGGTGGCATAGCCGTTAATGCTCGCGGGGTCGACGCCTATCTGGCGCAGCGCCAGATCCAGCAACATGCGCGTACCCGATCCGGGCTGGCGGTTGACGAAACGGATGTCGTCGCGAGCGAGATCGTGCAAGCCGCGTATGCCTTTGGGATTCCCTTTGGGCAGAAACAGGCCCTGCGTGCGCCGCGTCAGATGGATCAGCCGATGCCGCCCCGCGTCGAGCCAGGGCCGGTAGATCTCGGCGCAACTCGCGCGGAATTCGCCGATCGGCAAGTGGAAACCTGCCAGCTCGCACTCGCCGCGTGCGAGCGCGGTGACGGCTTCAGCGCTCTCGCGGTATTTGATGTCGGCGGGAATTTGCTTCGTGGCCAGCGCGTCCACCAGCGCCGCAACGGCGTACCCGTGCGAGGCGTGAATCCGTATCTCGCCAACGGCGCGCGAGAGCCGCCTGTTCAGTTCGCCGGCCACTTCGCTGGCCAACGCCTGAAGTGGTCCATCGAGCCGCTCGTTCGACAAACGCTGCGCCCGCAGCACTGCTTCGCCGAGCTCCGACAGCACCGACCCGCGTCCACGCGACTTCGTAATCAGCGCACCACCCAACCGCGTCTCTATGTCGCGCAAAAGGCCCCACGCGTGCCGATAGGACAAACCCTTAGCCGACGCGGCTTGCGCGATGCTTCCCGTTTGCGAAACCAGCAGCAGCAGCGGCACGGCCGCGCTGAGACTGGCTTCGCGGCCCGCAGCGTCACGCAGGATGAGCTCCGTACGACATTCGACATCGATCATATGTAGTCCCAGTTCCTATTGCCATCGACCGATTAGCCTCGTATCTTGCATATCACGGGCTCGGTGCAGCAAATTATAAGACCGATATATGCATTTATAAAACATATACCGAGTAATGGAGACTCCCCACATGGTCCAGATGCCTCACAACCACCAGAATCAGCCGGCCGGTACGCCCGATGAGCGCGTCGCGCGCCATCTGAAAAAGGGTGCGTCCCTGCTCGCCGTGCTGCACGCCATTCAGGACGAAGCCGGTTACATTCCCGCCGATGTCATCGCCCCGCTCGCTCAGGCCATGTCGCTGTCGCGCGCGGAAGTGCACGGCGTGATCACCTATTACCACCATTTCCGCTCCGAGCCGCCTGCGCGCGTGACCGTGCAGTTGTGTCGTGCCGAGGCCTGCCGGAGCATGGGAACGGAAGCGCTGGCGGCGCATATCGAAGGGCATACGGGGTGCAAGTTCGATTCCGGTCATCAAGTCGATACCGAGCTCGAGACCGTGTATTGCCTTGGGCAATGCGCGTTGTCGCCGGCGATGACGATCAACGGCGAGCTGTACGCCCGCGTCACCCCGCAGAAGTTCGAACGGCTGTATGAAGCGGCGCGCGTTCATTCGAGCGCGGAGGACCTGGTATGACGCGCATCTACGTCCCTTGCGATTCGTCGGCACTCGCGCTCGGCGCTGATCGCGTCGCGCTGGCAGTGGCGGCTGAAGCTCACAAACGCGGGATTGAAGTTGAAGTCGTGCGCAACGGTTCGCGCGGCATGCTGTGGCTCGAACCGCTGGTCGAAGTGGAGACGGCTGAAGGCCGTATCGGTTATTCGAATGTGGATGAAGACGATGTCGCCGCGCTCTTCGATGCCGATCTGGCAAACGGCGGCGCGCATGAAAAGCGCGTCGGCGTAGTCGACACCTTGCCGTGGCTTGCCAAGCAGCAACGCCTGACCTTCGCGCGCATCGGCATCACGGACCCGCTTTCCACCGATGACTACGTGAAGCATGGCGGCCTCGAAGGTTTGCGCAAAGCGCTTGAAACCGATGGCGACGCCGCCTGCGAAGCGCTGCTTGAATCGGGCCTGCGAGGACGCGGCGGTGCAGCGTTCCCGGCCGGTATCAAATGGCGCACGGTGCGGGCTGCATTGGCGCCGCAGAAGTACATCGTCTGCAATGCCGATGAAGGCGATTCCGGCACGTTCTCGGACCGGCTGGTCATGGAAAGCGATCCGTACATGTTGATCGAGGGGATGATCATCGCGGGGATCGTGACCCGGGCAACGAAGGGTTATATCTATGTGCGCAGCGAATATCCGCACGCGATTGCGACGCTGAACCGCGCCATCGATAAAGCTCGCGATGCAGGCTGGCTTGGCGCGAGCGTGCTCGGCAGCGACAAGGCATTCGAACTGGAAGTGGCCAAAGGCGCCGGTTCGTATGTCTGCGGCGAAGAAACGGCGTTGCTGGAATCGCTGGAAGGCAAACGCGGCGTGGTCCGCGCGAAGCCGCCGGTGCCTGCTTTGGTCGGCTTGTTTGGGCAGCCGACAGTGATCAATAACGTCATCACCCTGGCGACGGTGCCCATCATCTTCGCCAAAGGCGCCGCGTTTTATCGCGACTTCGGCATGGGTCGTTCGCGCGGCACGCTGCCGTTCCAGATTGCTGGCAACGTGAAGCAAGGCGGCCTCGTGGAGCTGGCGTTCGGCGTGACCCTGCGTGAACTGATATATGAATATGGCGGCGGCACGGCCAGCGGCCGGCCGGCGCGCGCCGCGCAAGTCGGTGGTCCGCTCGGAACGTATCTGCCCGAAAGCCAGTGGGATATTCCCATGGACTACGAAGCATATGCAGCCGTCGGTGCGGTGGTCGGGCATGGCGGTATCGTAATTCATGACGATACCTCGAATCTCGCCGATCTCGCCCAGTACGCCATGCACTTTTGCGCCGTCGAATCGTGCGGCAAATGCACACCGTGCCGCATAGGTTCCACGCGCGGCGTTGAAGTCATCGCGAAGATCCGTGCAGGAGACACCTCGCCGAAACAGGTCACGCTGCTGCGCGATCTCTGCGACACCATGGTTTCTGGCTCACTCTGCGCGATGGGCGGCATGACGCCGTATCCGGTGCTGTCGGCACTCGACCATTTCCCTGAAGACTTCGGTCTTTCCAAAAAGCCGTCGCAGAAAGCGGCTTAAAAGAAGGAACACAACCATGTCCAACTCATCCTGCGGTTCCGGCAATTGCGCGTGCAAGACGAAACTGCGCGATCCCTTCGACGATACAGACTACGGCACGCCGCTGCGCCATGCGGATATCGACGTGACGCTCGATATCGATGGTACTTCGGTGACCGTACCAGCGGGAACGTCGGTGATGCGCGCGGCGATCGAAGCCGGCGTCAACGTTCCTAAACTCTGCGCAACGGATTCGCTTGAGCCGTTCGGTTCGTGCCGTCTGTGCCTGGTTGAAATTGAAGGCAAGCGCGGTTATCCAGCGTCGTGCACGACGCCTGTGGAAGCCGGGATGAAAGTGCGGACACAGACGAACAAGCTGCAGTCGCTGCGCAAGAACGTGATGGAGTTGTATATCTCCGATCACCCGCTCGACTGCCTCACCTGCCCCGCCAACGGCGACTGCGAGTTGCAGGACATGGCGGGCGTAGTCGGCTTGCGTGAAGTTCGCTACGGCTATGAAGGCGCGAATCACCTGAAGGACAAGAAGGACGAATCGAATCCGTATTTCACGTACGACGCGTCGAAATGCATTGTCTGCAATCGATGCGTGCGCGCGTGTGAGGAAACGCAAGGGACGTTCGCGCTGACCATCGCGGGACGGGGTTTCGAATCGCGCGTGGCCGCGAGTGAAAACCAGCCGTTCATGGAATCGGAATGCGTGTCGTGCGGCGCGTGCGTGGCGGCTTGCCCCACCGCGACGCTGCAGGAAAAAACCGTGATCATGCTCGGCCAGCCCGAGCATTCGGTCGTGACGACGTGCGCGTATTGCGGCGTCGGTTGTTCGTTGAAAGCCGAGATGAAGGGCAGCGAAGTCGTGCGCATGGTGCCGAACAAGAACGGCCAGGCCAACGATGGTCACGCGTGCGTGAAAGGCCGCTTTGCATGGGGCTACGCTACGCACAAGGATCGCATCACCAAGCCGATGATCCGCGCGAAGATCACCGATCCGTGGCGCGAAGTAAGCTGGGAAGAAGCGCTCTCGTACGCGGCCAGCGAATTCCGTCGCATCCAGGACAAACATGGCGTGGATTCGATTGGCGGGATTACATCGTCGAGATGTACGAACGAGGAAACCTACCTCGTGCAGAAACTCGTGCGCGCGGCGTTCGGCAACAACAATGTCGATACCTGTGCCCGTGTTTGTCACTCGCCGACCGGTTATGGCCTGAAGACGACGCTGGGTGAATCGGCGGGAACGCAGACCTTTGCGTCCGTCGAGAAAGCCGACGTGATCGTCGTGATCGGTGCGAATCCGACCGATGGCCACCCGGTGTTTGCATCGCGGCTCAAGCGCCGGGTGCGTGAGGGCGCGCAACTGATCGTGGTGGACCCGCGTCGTATCGATATCGTGAATACGCCGCACGTGAAGGCGTCGCATCATCTGGCATTGCGGCCGGGCACGAACGTCGCCATGGTCAACGCGCTCGCGCACACGATTGTGACCGAGGGCCTGGTGAAGGAAGATTTCGTCGCCGAGCGCTGCGAACCGCGTGCGTTCCAGCAATGGCGTGACTTCGTGACGCTCGAAGAGAACTCGCCGGAAGCCATGGAAGCCATCACCGGCGTCCCGGCTCAATCCGTGCGCGAAGCCGCGCGGATCTATGCGAATGCCGGTAACGGTGCGATCTACTACGGCCTGGGCGTGACGGAACATGCACAAGGCTCGACGACGGTCATGGGTATCGCGAACCTCGCGATGGCAACCGGCAACGTCGGCCGTGAAGGCGTAGGCGTGAATCCGTTGCGCGGTCAGAACAACGTGCAGGGTTCCTGCGACATGGGTTCGTTCCCGCATGAGTTGCCGGGTTATCGCCATATCAGCGACGCGGCAGTGCGCGCGTTGTTCGAAGAAGCGTGGAGCGTCAAGCTGCAATCGGAACCGGGTCTGCGGATTCCGAACATGTTCGATGCCGCCGTTCACGGCAGCTTCCTGGGCCTTTACTGCCAGGGCGAAGACATTGTTCAATCCGATCCAAATACGCAGCATGTAGCGAAGGCGTTGTCGTCGATGGAATGCATCGTCGTGCAGGATATCTTCCTAAACGAGACGGCCAAATACGCACACGTGTTCCTGCCGGGTTCATCGTTCCTCGAGAAAGACGGCACGTTCACCAACGCTGAACGCCGCATCTCGCGCGTGCGCAAGGTCATGCCGCCGCTGCCCGGACTGGCTGATTGGGAAGTCACGATCAAACTCGCCCGCGCGCTCGGTTATGAAATGAACTACACGCATCCGTCGCAAATCATGGACGAAATCGCGCGCCTCACGCCCACGTTCACGGGCGTGTCGTACAAGCGTCTCGATGAACTCGGCAGCATTCAGTGGCCGTGCAACGAGCGTGCGCCGAACGGCACGCCGACGATGCACATCGACGAATTCGTGCGCGGCAAGGGCCGCTTCGTCATCACGAAATTCATCGCGACGCCGGAGAAGGTCACGCGCAAATTCCCGTTGCTGCTCACCACGGGCCGCATCTTGTCGCAGTACAACGTGGGCGCGCAGACGCGGCGCACGGAGAACTCGCGCTGGCATGACGAGGATCGGCTGGAGATTCATCCGCATGACGCCGAGGACCGCGGCATCAAGGCCGACGATTGGGTGGGGATTGAATCGCGTGCCGGGCAGACCGTGCTCCGCGCAAAGGTCACCGAGCGGATGCAGCCGGGCGTGGTGTACACGACGTTCCACTTCCCGGAGTCCGGCGCAAATGTGATCACCACCGACTCTTCAGATTGGGCCACGAATTGTCCCGAGTACAAGGTGACGGCGGTGCAGGTCATGCCGGTGGAACAGCCGTCGCAATGGCAGAAGGATTATTCGCGCTTCAATACGCAGCAGTTGGAATTTCTCGAGTTGCGTGATTCGACGGTGGCGGCGGTGACGTCGTCGGGGAAATGAGCATGGATGGGAACAAATCATGGATGTGAACAGCCTGGTCGAGATGGCGAACCAGATCGGTGAATTCTTCGATTCGATGCCGGATCGTGCGGAAGCGGTCGACGGCGTAGCCGATCACATTCACCGGTTCTGGGCGCCAAGGATGCGGATTGCGCTGCTCAACGGACTGGACAATCCGGAGGTTGCTTCCGAACTCAAACCGATTGTGCTGGAAGCGCTGACGAAACATCGGGTGGCGCTGACGCCGGCGGGGGCGGAAAATCTGGCGAGTTGATCGAGGTAGAATCACGCGATTTCCGGACTCATAGGATTGAAAAACGTGAATCAAAAAGTTGAAAGCGTAACGGCGCACGATGAACGCGACCGCTTGACCCACGAAGCGTTGGCGAGCTTGCACGCCGGGTTTCGCGTTCCGCAAGCCGAGGTACGGAAGTGGGCCGAGAGCTTGAACACGGTCGAGCCTCTCCCGCTGCCAAAATCCAGCTAACTCTCCCCTCGCGGCTGCGTCGAACCAAACCAGGTTTCGCAATGCCGCAGCAGCGCCTGCGTATCCGACGGCGCTCGCCCTCTCGCCGCAATATACCCATCCGGGCGCACCAGATAAAAGCACGGCCGTGTGCGCCCGTACGCATCGGTCAGCGAGTTCGCGCTATCGCTTTCGTTATCGGTGATACGCCACACACGCACCGTATTCGGCAACACTTCTTCCACCAATACCGCCAGCTCGTCCAGATCCTTATCGCGGATAGCATGCGCGACGGTGAGCGTCGCCGGCGCCAGCGCGATGTCATCTTCCTGCAACGGGTTCACCAGCAAGAACAACGAGAAGCACGCGGGATCGTGGAGATCGAAGAGACACCCCACGCCCGGCGCCCGGCCAAGCGGGCCATCGATGACATGCACCCACGCGTCCGGCGCGCGCTCACCCGCACGCGGACCGCCATCGAGCAAGCGATCCAGCGTGAGCGGACTGCGCCGGTATTGAATCGACAACTCGCTGACCGTGCGTCGAGCGGCATCGCGCAACGGACCAATCGCCGATAAAGCCGGCATCACGTGATCGCGAATCAGCTTCATCGGACCATGCTCCGCAGCGGCCATTTGCGTCATGAAACTGGATTGCCGCAGCACTTCGCGCTCGATCGGATGACGCTCGTCGTGGTACGTATCCAGCAAGCGATCCGGCGCGACCCCCGCCAGCATCCGCGCAATCTTCCAGCCGAGGTTAAATGCCTCCTGAATGCCCGTGTTCATCCCCTGCGCGCCGGCCGGACTATGGACATGCGCAGCATCGCCGGCAAGAAAAATGCGGCCCGAACGCAGCCGGTCAGCCATGCGACTATTCAGATGAAAATACGACGACCATTGAAGGTTCGTCGCCGTCACACGATGATGAATACGCCGTTCGATAATCGCTTTGCATTCGTCAAGCGTCGGCGCCGCGCTTTTATCCGGACTGTCCGCCCCGTTATCGGACGCCACGCCGGACGCTACGCCGGGTACCGCGGCGGACGTCGCACGCTTGTCCGCGATCAGGCGCGTGCGGCCACCGCCCATCGGAAACAAGGTCGCGATTCCTTCGCCGGACGCGAAGATATGGAATTCGTCGTCGGGCCATTCGGTGTCGGCATGAAGATCGGCGAGCAGGAAGGTTTGCTCGAAAGTCTTGCCCGTGAACTCGATGTCCAGACCGTGGCGCACCGTGCTATGTGCGCCGTCAGCGCCGATCAGGTAGGACGGGCGAATCGATTCTTCAGCGCCGTTTGGATGCCGCACGGCCGCGTCCAGCCCCGCCGATCCTTGCCGGAAACGCATCAATTCCACGCCGCGTTCAATGTGCACGCCGAACGACGCGAGGTGCTCCGTCATCAGGCGTTCGGTGACGGATTGATCGAGGAACAACAGATATGGATAGCGCGTTTGCAACGGATCGAAGTCGAGCCGCAAAAGGCGCTGGCCGTTCGAATACAGATTCGCGACACGCGCCCGATGACCGAGTTCGAGAAACGGTTCGACCAGCCGATGCTGCTCGAAGAGCTCAAGCGTGCGTGCCTGAATGCCGATGGCGCGTGACCACGGCGAGGGTTCAGGGGCTTTGTCGATGAGACGCACCGGAATGCCGGCACGCGACAAGCTCATCGCGGCGGCGAGGCCCGTTGGACCGGCGCCGGCGATCAGAACCGGCGGCACGTCGAGGACTTTGTGTCGATTCGGCGTCTGCGCGAGCATGCGCTTCTCCCTCAAACTTCACAGTGCCAAGTGTACGCCGGTCGCCTCGCGCGAACGACCGCTCACTCAATGCGCGTGCGCCTGAGGCTTAGGATGTTCTGGCGAACGTTCGTGCAGCGCGCAATGGTGCTCCGTCGTGCCTCTTTCCACTTGCAGCGTGGCGTGGTTCATCGCGTGATCGCGGCGCAAGGTCGCCACGATGCCGTCCACGAAACTATCGCCGGGATGGCCTTCCGGCATCACCAGATGCGCGGTCATTGCGTTCTCCGTGGTGGACAGCGCCCACGCGTGGAGATCGTGGACGTCGGTGACGCCCGGCACACCCGCCAGATATCGTTCGATACCCGGCTTGTCCACGCCGGGCGGGACTGCGCCCATTGCGAGACGCATGGCGTCGCGGCCAAGGCCCCAGGTGCCCACCACGATCACCGCGACCACGATAATGCTCATCACCGGATCGATCCAGCTCACGCCCGTGAACAGGATCACGAGGCCGCTGATGGCAACCGCGGCGGAAATGCCGGCGTCGGCCGCCATGTGCAGGAAAGCGCCGCGCACGTTCAGGTCCCCCTTGCTGCCGCGCATGAAGAGCCATGCCGAGAAACCGTTCACGACCATGCCAAGCGTTGCAACAATAAACACGTCGAAGCCCGCGACGGGCGCCGGATTGAGCAGGCGCTGCACGGCTTCGAGCACGATCGCGCCGCACGCGAAGAGCAGCAGCGCGGCGTTGGCGAGCGAAGCGAGTATCGACGAACTGCCCAGTCCGAACGTGTAGCGCTCCGACGGTTTGCGCGTGCCCAGCCAGACGGCGCCCCAGGCGAGCAGCAGGCCGAGGACATCGGAGAGATTGTGGCCGGCGTCGGCCAGCAACGCGGTGGAATGAGCGATAAAACCGTACACCGCTTGCACCACCACAATCAGCATGTTCAGCCCGACTGCGATCGCAAATGTGCGGCCCTGTCCCGCTTGCGGCGCGTGATGGTGATGGTGGCCGCCAGCGCCGTGGTGATGGGCGTGACTCGGCTCATGATCGTGGTCGTGGTCGTGGTCGTGGTCGTGGTCGTGGTCGTAAGCATCCGCATGCTCGTGCTGGTGTTTCTCTTGAGGTTGCATTTATTCGTTATCCGGTCGGAAGTCGGCTTGCGGCTCGGCAACGTGCTCGAGCAATTCGGCCAACATGGCGCTGATGTGGTTATCGGCGGCGAGATAGAAAACCTGCTTGCCTTCACGCTCGGCGCGTACGATCCGCGCCGCCCGCAACAAACGCAGGTGATGGCTGACGAGAGAAGCCGACAATCCCAGCGATTCCGCTATTGCCCCCACCGCGCAGCGCCGGTCCACGCACGTCAGGACAATGCGCAGCCGGGTGGGATCGCCCAGCAGGCGGAACAGGTCGGCGAGCGGAACCACGCGCTCATCGGTTGCTACAAAGGGAGAGGACAAAATAGATCAGCCAACAGTTGAACAGGTGTTCATATGTTACAGAAATGAATCCGGGTGCGTCAACGCAAAATTCGTGATCGGCGGCGAACGTGTGTAAAAATGCGGCGTTTGCATTCGATTTTCCTCAATGGATACAGTTTTTGCGCGTGGCTTCGCGGCGCATCGCGATGGCCGCCTCACCGAAGCGGAACGCGACTATCAAGCCGCGCTTGCCGCAGAGCCCTCCCACGTCGACGCACTTCATCTGCTCGGCGTGCTGCGCCATCAACAGGGCCAGCACGCGGAAGCAGCCGAACTGGTGCGTCGCGCGGTGGACCTGCGCCCGGCTGACGCCGGTCTGCAGCTCAATCTTGGCAACGCGCTGAAGGCGCTGGGCCGGATTGACGACGCCATCGAGCGATTCCGCAACGCGCTGCATCTGGAACCCGGTTTTTCGCTTGCGCAGTACAACCTTGGCAATGCGTACTCAGCGGCAGGTCGTCACGAAGACGCCGCCGATGCCTTCGAAAAAGCGCTGCGACTGCAACCGTTGGACGCCGCGACCTGGAATAACTTCGGCAATGCGCTGCTTGGCATGCGTCGTTACGAAGAAGGCGCGAAGGCATTTCGCCGCGCGCTGCAGATCCGTCCCGGCCACGCGGGCGCGCACAACAATCTCGGCATGGCGCTCAATTCGCTGGGGGACACCCACGGCGCAATCGAGCAATTCCGGGCCGCCATGGCGGTCGAGCCGAACTATGTCGCGGCGCATTTCAACCTGGGCAATCTCCTCGATGCCGCCGGCCGCCCTCACGAAGCCGTGCCGGTACTCCAGAAAGTACTGCGTATGCAGCCGCAATTCGCGCCGGCGCACTTTGGCCTGGGTCACGCGCTCGCGGCTATCGGCTCGCACGAAGCGGCGTTGCCGCAATTCGAGCGTGCAGTCGGGCTCGATCCCAAGTATGGCGTTGCGTGGCTTGGCCTCGGCAACGCCCATTTGGCGCTCGGTGCGCACAGACCTGCGTTGCGTGCGTTCGATCAAGCCTTGCGGCTCGATCCCGGACTCGCCGCGGCAAATCTGAACCGGGCGCTGACGTTGCTGGCATTGGGTGATTACACGCGCGGCCTGCCCGCCTACGAATGGCGCCTGCGCACACCGGGCAGCATTACGCCGCCGTCGCTGCCGAAGTGGAATGGCGAGCCGCTGCCGCGCCAGACGCTCCAGATTCGCGCGGAACAAGGTTTCGGCGATACCTTGCAGTTCGTTCGTTTCGTACCCTTCGCGGCGAAGCTCGTCGGACAGATCGTGCTTGAAGTACAGCCGGAACTCGTCGCGTTGCTTGAGCCGGCGGCGCACGCGGCGGGCGTCTTGCTCAAGAGCACGGCCAGTGGTTCGGGCAATGCAACTACGCCCCCCGATGCAGACGTTTTCTCGCCATTGCTGAGCTTGCCCCTGGCGCTGGGGGTATCGAACGCCGACAAGGTGCCCGCGCGCACGCCGTATCTCGTGGTGCCGGCGGCGTACAGGAAGAAGTGGCGCGGCTCGCTCGGCGGTCAGTCGAAACGCAAGCTGGGCATTGCATGGTCCGGGCGGATTCAGCCGGGCGAAACCCGTTCGGCGTCGCTTGGCATGCTCGAACCGTTGTTCAGGCTGGAAGGCATCGACTGGATCGTCTTGCAGCCCACGTTGACCGACGAAGAGCGCTCGTTGCTGGACACTCATCCGCGCACCCGCTTCATCCAGCGACTGGAAGGCAAGCTCGAAGATTTCGCGGATACGGCCGCGATCGTGGATCGGCTGGACGGCGTGGTATCCGTCGATACCGCCGTCGCTCACCTGACCGGCGCGTTAGGAAAGCCGTTATGGCTGATGCTGCCGTTCGCGGCGGACTGGCGCTGGGGTATCGATACCGCGTCGACTCCGTGGTACCCGAAAGCACGTTTGTTCCGGCAACCGAAACCCGGTGCATGGGACGATGTAGTCGCACGCGTGGCTGGCGAAATAGGCGCGTCGTAAAACAGCATGCTCGTTGAGCACACAAACAAAAACCCCCTCGTCATGGCGAGGGGGTTTTTGGTTTCAGCGCCGGCGAATCTCACGCCGGCATCACGCCGTCTTGTATTGACTGCGCGCTTCCGTGGATCGATACAGCACGAGCGTCGCGATCAGCCCGCAGACCGCGGCAACGGCCATCCACGCGCCCGGCGCCGCCTTGTTGCCGGTTGCGTGAATCAGGTACGTGGAGATAGCGGGCGTAAATCCGCCGATAGTCGTCGCAAGGCTATACGCCAGCGAAAAACCCGTCGTGCGCACTTCGACCGGCATGACCTCGGTGAGCGCCACGACCATCGCGCCGTTATAGCTGCCGTACAAGAATGAGAGCCACATCTCCACGCCGAGCAAGCGCAGGAACGATGGATCGGCGACCAGCCACTGCACCGCCGGATACGACGTGAGAATGGTCAGGACCGTGAAGAACAGCAGCACCGGGCGGCGTCCGATGCGGTCGGAAATCGCCCCGGAAAGTGGCAGCCACACGAGATTCGACAAGCCGATGAACACCGTCACCACCAGCGCATCGATGGAGGAAAGCTTGAGCACTTCCTTGCCGAAGGTCGGCGTGTAGGCGGTGATCATGTAGAACGACACCGTGGTCATGATGACCATGCCCATGCCGGCAAGCACGATGCCCCAATTCGAGAGCATGGACTTCATGATCTCGCCCATGTCCGGACGATGCTTGCGCGCGAGGAACTCTTCAGTTTCCTGCAACGAACGGCGAATGATGAACAGGAACGGCACGATCAGGCAGCCGATGATAAACGGCACGCGCCATCCCCACGAAGTCATCTGGTCAGGCGGCAAGATCCGGCTCATGGTCACGCCGATCAACGCGGCAAACACCACGGCCACTTGCTGGCTACCCGACTGCCATGAGCAGTAGAAGCCCTTGTTGCCCTTGGTCGCGATTTCGGAGAGATACACCGACACACCGCCGAGTTCCACGCCGGCCGAGAAGCCTTGCAGCAAACGTCCGAGCAACACGATGATCGGCGCCAGCACGCCAATGGTCGCATACCCCGGAATCACGGCCACCAGCAAGGTGCCGGCTGCCATCATGGCCAGCGTGAGGATCAGGCCCTTGCGCCGGCCGTGATGATCGATATACGCGCCGAGCACGATGGCGCCGATCGGCCGCATCAGGAAGCCCGCGCCGAACACGGACAGCGCCAGCATCAGCGACGCAAATTCGTTACCGCTCGGGAAGTAGGTTTTAGCGATGGCCGAGGCGTAGTAGCCGTAGACCATGAAGTCATACATTTCGAGGAAATTGCCGCTGACGACGCGGAACACCGATTTCGCCTTCGACTCGTTCGCGGGCGTTGCATGTGAGGGGCTGGACATGACTATCTCAAAAAACAGTGGCCAGATTCCGCAGCTGATGCGTCGTGAATCGACCGGATGTTGACGACCCGGTAGCACTGCACCGGATGCCTGTGTAAGCTTCGCCGTGCTCAAACCAGCGAAAAATGCTCAAAACGATGCGAAAGCGCGCTCGACAACCGTAAATAAGGGTTAACCATAGCAACGCCGAAACCCTGCACGACGCCAATGTTACAGCGGGAAAGTGAAATCCGCCTATTCGGAACATCGCGCATGTGTATGGAAAAACACCTTAAAATTACATTACACATGCCTATCTATTCGCCTACATTTTCCGATCCATCATGGCCCTTCGTGCTGCGGCCGGCCACGTCCGCCGATGCACAACTGATCGCCAGGATGCACGCGCAAAGTTGGGCGTCGGCGTATCGCGGAATCCTGCCGGACGATTTTCTCGATCGCGAGATGTCGGCTGAACGAGAAACGCACTGGCACACACGATTCGAAGAACTGGCTGAAGGTGCGGGTGAGGTATTGCTCGCGATACAAGATGATCGGCCGGCCGGTTTCGTTTGCCTGCTTGCACCCGATGAAAACGGCAGCGTGCTCGTGGACAATCTGCACGCGCTACCGGCAGCCAAAGGCAGCGGGTTGGGCACCGCCATGTTGAGCGTCGCCGCGCAATGGGCACGCGATCGTGGCGCGCTCAGCATGCATTTGTTTGTACTCGAACCGAACGTTGCAGCTATTGGTTTCTATGAGTCTCGCGGATGGCGACTGGCTGGCCGCGAAGACGACACAATGGGCGGCATTAATATCGTCGCGCTGCGTTACGTCCTGCCGATCGGCTGATGCCTCGTCGTCTTTCTTTGCCTTCGCGGATTGGCCGTTGTAATCTGGTTCAACGCCTGTGTGCTGGCTGCAAAAGCACGTATCCGAAGCATCCTGCGTCGTGCGCTGAAACGTCCGTTGCGTCCGTGTCGAATCAGCGAATTTTTTTCACTCCGAACACCCCTTATTCAAGGAACTAAGAAGGTTCTGAGCGACGCCCAAGCTGGCGCTGGGTAT
Source organism: Caballeronia sp. dw_19 (assembly GCF_018449515.1). Classification (GTDB taxonomy): domain Bacteria; phylum Pseudomonadota; class Gammaproteobacteria; order Burkholderiales; family Burkholderiaceae; genus Caballeronia. The sequence goes on from NZ_JAAVUQ010000045.1 coordinate 43,248, forward strand.
CATCGAGGGCTGTTCTGTGGCGGGTCCGGGCAAGGTGAATTATTCGACACCTTTGCAGCAACAACCGGGCGACGTCCACACGGCTGCCCCGCTTGGTCGTTCGTTGAGCAGTCCTGACGCCCGCTTTCGGAAATGAGAAAAAGATGAATGCTCCTATGGTCGTTGTACAAGGCGATCTGCTTCTGCCGACGCTGTTCCCGCTTGCCACTATGCCCAACGCCGTTTATGGCGAAGAGTGGACGTTAACCGGCACGCGTCCGGTCTTGACTGAATACGAAATACCGTTTTACGCGGCTCGTTTTCTCACGGCATATGTCAGTGCGCTTTCTCTTCGCAACGACCGGTTCCCGTATACGCCTTGCAGCCTCTGGGGCAAGTTCAAACGCATCGACGAAGTCAATCACGCCGAGCAAGGCGCTGGGGTTCCCCCGGCTCCCGTCAACGCAGCACCCCAAGCCGCCGAGCCGGCGCCCTTCGCGTTCGAGCCGTTCACCGCGCCCGACGACCGGCATGTGAAAACACCGGCGGCTAATCACGATCATCGCAAGCAGCTTGCTGGTGGAGCGATTGCGCTGGCATGCGCTGCGTTTATTGCGTGGGCGTTGTTTGGTACGAAAATCGGCCATCAGGATACCGAAACGCAGAAACCCGAGGTTGTGCTGAGCGCTATCCCGGCGATCAAGCCGACATCCGACTCTGATTCTGAAACGATTCATGCATCCGGTGCGTCGAGCGCAACGGTGGTGGTTGCTTCGCCTTCGACTGGCGCTTCGACTTCGGATGGCGCTTCGATGGTGGCTTCAGCGGCAGCCAGGACAGTTGCTTCGGCTGAAGCTTCTGCCACTCACTCCGCTGCCGCTGCCTCCGTGATTGCCGCTTTGCCTGCGGTACAAAAAACTGTCAATCTCAGCAGCGCTATCGGCAACAGCAAGCCGTCGGCGAGCCCAGCCACACGCATGAATGTCATGGCTGGTGATGGCCGCACCGCCGCACCCAACGCCGTGTCGGAACGCGCAACCAAAGCGCAAACAGTTGCGCAACCTCTGGAACGCCGTGGTTCGAAAGCCAAGTTGAAAACCAAGGCGAAGGGCAAGCGGGATGCACATCGGTACGAAGTGGTTTATCGGCGTCATGGCCATGAGTATCGTGGGACACCGGTTTATCGCAGCACCGGGCATGAAGCTCCCCTCACGTCGCCGGGCCACCGCGTGCTCACGCGCAATGACACGGCAAGCTCATCGCTCAGCGTTACCGATATGTACAACATGCTCGCGCACTCCGCCGTACTCGATGACAACAGCGGCGCGGCCCGCCAGCCCGTTCGTGTTGCGCCCCGAGAAGCGGCGGCGTCGCCTTCACGGCGCTCCAGCGGCAGTGATTCACCCAACTGGAATTCCGACTTGAGCCAGCGTCGCGTCACTGACACGCCCTCGCAATTTTCCAAGTGACCGGCAGCCAGAACAGCGGCATCGTGCAGCGCGATTTCAACCCGCGCGCTGCACAATGTGTCGATAGTCAGTCGCCGAAACTTACTTAATTTTGAAGCCTCGTCCTATGAAGTACGTCTCTCTCTCCACCCTTCTGAACGCGATGTTCGTTGCTGCGATCGCGCTCGGCTCATCCGTCGCGACGGCTTATCAGCCAGTCGGCACGTTGCTCTCGGCAACCGGCGTCGCCGATCCCATCCGGCAACCGACCGCTAACGGTTCCATGGATGATTTTCAGGATGGCGCCGACGCCGCGTCGAATGCTCAGACGCCGGGAAACGTGTCGGAACTCATGCAGATGGTCCAGGCCCATAAGGTGACTGAATTACGCGTCACGTATAACGGCAGCTATGGCGCGGCGCTGTTTTTCTATCCCCAAGACATCGTGTATTACGTCGCGCTGTTCCAGGACAAGAATTTCTGGCGCGTCGTGAAATCGCAGGACGATGCACATGCCGAAACGGTCTACGCGCAATTCGCCCGCAAGAGCTATGCGCTCGCCGAGGGTGAAATCAAACGCACACAATTGCAGGCGCAAAAGGCGTTGCTCGAACGCGTCATTGCGGTGTCGAATGATCGGGCGCAGCGCCTGACTGCCGATCTTTCCATTGCGCGCGCGCAGGAAAGCGAAGTGTCGCAACGTCAGCAACAGATGCAGGTGGAATCGGCGGCGTTGCTGAACGAGAAATCCGCCGCCGAGCGCAAGTTGCTCATGTTGCAGCGGCAGGTTCAGCAACTTCAGGATCAGAGCGAAGCAGGACTCGTTCAGTAACGCTCAAGCTCGCACTGGCGTTTGATTCGGCCGACCAAGTGGCAACAAAAAAGCCGTTCCAACTTTCATGTTGGAACGGCTTTTTTGTCATCGCGCTACACGGGTTCGCTACGCGGCGTTCAACCCACGTATGCTAGAAACGCGTTTCGCGTGCCACGCGCAGGAAAGTATCGAGTAAAGGCGTGCAATCGAGCAACTCGTCGCCGCCCGCGCGATGGAACTCCGGATGCCATTGCACGCCCATCACGAACGGTGCACGCCGATAACGCACCGCTTCAATAATGCCGTCGTGCGCTGACACAGCCTCGATGTTCAGGTCACGGCCGATCGTCTTCACCGCCTGATGGTGGATCGAGTTGACGAGCGCTTCGCGGTGGCCCGGAAACATGTTGACGAGCGTGGAGCCATCGGGGAAACGAATCGGGTGGCGATGCTGATCGTATTGCTCGTTCACATGCACACCGGCCGTGGGGACATCGGTTGCAATGTCCTGATAGAGCGTGCCGCCGAACGCAACGTTGATCAGTTGACATCCGCGGCACACACCAAGCACGGGCTTGCCCGCCTCGATGAATTCATGCAACAGCTCCAGCTCGTACATGTCCCGCACGCGGTCGCCGGGCCATTCGTGACGCGTGGCCGCTTCCGTATAGGATTGCGGCGAAACGTCAGCGCCACCTTGCAGCAGCAGGCCGTCCAGTTGTTTCGCATAGTCGCGCAACCGGATGTTGCTCGGATGCAGCATGCCCTGATGGCCGACCGTCGGAATCATGAAGACGAGCACGTCACGCGACATCACCCAATGCGCAATCGATTCCTCCAGATACTGCAGCGTCTTGCCGCGCAGTCCTTTGGCACCCGGCTCAGGATGAAAAATCCGCGCCGACACGCCTATTCTCAATGTCCTCTGCGTGATCCGCTGGCCGGCACGGTCGAAGATCTGACGCGCACGCGCCTTGATTACACGGCCGAACACGGACCAGGCGGAGTCACTGTTACGCAGATAAGCAGGTGGCGCCTTCGCATCCGGTGAGTCGGGTGGAGTGGGCGGCGCACGGAATGTGCCGAAATCCGGCGCGGCCGAAAATTCCGGCGGCAGGCTGGAAGCTGGCTTCGGCGTGGCACTTTCTGTCGCGGTCGCGGCTTCGGCCGCTTGCGCCTCGGTGGCATTTTCAAGCTCCGCCGCGAGACTGGCTTCCGCTTGCGTCGCGGTTTCGACCTCCGCTGCAAGGCTCGCCTTTGCATCGAGCGTTTTGTTCGCAGCGGATGTGGACGATGCGGATGCCGACGATGCGGCTTCACGTGCCGCCGTTTCCTGCTGCGCCATCGCTCTGGCCGCCGATGCACGCGCTTCAGCTGCGTCATCGCGTTGCGCCTTAGCGGTATCGGCAGGTTCTACCGTCGACGCGCTTGCAGGTGCGTCCGTCGACGCCCGTTCGGCCGCCGTGGCGTTCGGGCCTGGCTGCGCAGCGGCACCAGGGACATCAGGACTCTTTGTGGATGATACGGACGGAACGGCCGGCGTATGACTGCCCGGGACGGAACCCGAAGAATCGGCTGCGGGAGAACCTGTGCCGGGCGTGCCCGGCGTTATTGACCCGTTTGAGTCGTTTGACTTGTTTTCGCTCATTCCGATATAGGCGCCAGGCGCTGTGAGAATGGTCAGAGTTTAATTATCCGCCTCTGGTCCGGGGGCGGCAAACCATCGAACAATTGCTCACATTATCGGGGGAAACAATGGGTTCATGCTCAAGGATGATCTCTCGGCTCTTCGAATGTTTCGCGCAGCGCGATCTGCATGGTTGCGTGGATCTTGACGCACCAGCGCCACAACACCGTGAGCAACAACGCCGCACAGACCAGCACCGCGATCATCAAGCCGAACGGCGGCAGGATGCCGCCCGAGAGCACTGCCACCAGCAGGAAAACACCGAACATCGCGAGAATCGGAATCAAGCCGGAAATGGCCGATCGCAACGCCCGAGTGAAACGTCCGGCCTTCGCGGGCTGCACGCTCACTTCGGCGAGCATCAGTGCGAGAGACCCCAGTTTGCGATACACCGCCACCAGGAACGGCATGGACACCAGCAACGCTGCGCTCCAAAGCGCGACACGCTGAGCGTCGTTGGTGGGCAACCAGCGCGACAGATATTCAGTGGCAAACGGCGCCGCGTAGGACGCTGTGAGGAAGATGGCGGCCACCAGCGCTAGATTCACCGCGATCTGCACCACGATCCGGCGCGTCATGCTGAACAGCGTCGGGCCGCCGGTATCCGGTGAAAGGCTCGCGAGCCATTGCGAATACAGGCCGAAGGTATTCGCAACGGGCACGGGCATCGAGCGGGCGATGCGGCGCGTGATTGGATCAGCGGCCTTGATCAGATACGGCGTGAACAGCGTGGTCAACGCGGAAACCGCGACGGCGATCGGGTACAAGAAGCCGCTGGTCACTTTCAGCGACAACCCCAGTGACGCGATGATGAACGAGAACTCGCCGATCTGCGCGACGCTCATGCCTACGCGCATCGACGTGCGCCCGTCCCTGCCGGCGAGGAAAGTGCCGAGCCCGCACGACACGATCTTGCCGAACACGACCGCGACCGTGATCACGGCGATCGGCCACCAGTAGTCAACCAGCACCGCCGGGTTCAGCATCAGGCCGATGGTCACGAAGAAGATGGCGGAGAACATATCGCGAACCGGCGCGATCAGGTGTTCGATGCGCTGCAGGTTGCGCGATTCAGCCATGATCGCGCCGATCAGGAACGCCCCAAGCGCGATGCTGTAGTCGAGCTGCACGACCAGCAGGCAGAAGCCGAAACAAAAGCCGAGCACAGTGACGAGCAGCATTTCGTCGCTCTTGGCCTTTGCCACATAGTCGAGCGCGCGCGGCACGATCAGGATGCCGACCACCATCGAAACAGTCATGAACAGCAGCAACTTGCCCAGCGTGACAAACGCCACGCCCGCCGAGACGGAACCCGTCTGTGCAATGCCCGAGAGCAGCACAAGCATGGCTATGGCCAGAATGTCCTCGACGATCAAAATGCCGAAGATCAGTTGCGCGAATGGCTCGCCCTTCATGCCGAGTTCGGAGAGCGCCTTGATGATGATCGTTGTGGATGAGATAGCAAGCATGGCGCCGAGGAACAGCGAATCCATAGCGTTCCAGCCGAACCACTGCCCGATCTCATAGCCGATCCAGATCATCAGCACGATCTCGGACGCCGCTGCCACGAAAGCCGTCGCGCCGACCTTGAATAGTTTCTTCAGGCTGAATTCAAGCCCGAGCGAAAACATCAGGAAAACCACGCCGAGTTCGCCGAGCGTCTGAATGGTGGCTTCGTCGTGGATAAGCTGGAACGGCGGAGTGTACGGCCCGATAATCACGCCCGCCACGATGTACCCCAGCACGACCGGCTGCTTCAGACGGTGAAATAACACCGTGACGATGCCCGCAATCGCCATGATTACCGCTAGATCTTGAATGAAGCCGATCGCGTGATGCATCCGCAAATCCTTACAAAAAGCACACAGGGACGCAGATAGTACCGCAATGGTTTTTTACATTGGTGACGGAAACGGTCAGACGAGGGGCAAAATGGGACACGCCACCGGACATGGCCGATGTCAGCGCTACTACGTGGTCGCCGGGCAACGCGCCAAGGACACATTCCAGCCTGACACGGGATCAGGCCGGTTTCGGGCAAACGGCCTCAGACAGCCGCTTCGTCTTCTTCGCCCGTGCGAATGCGGATGACGCGTTCCACATCGGTCACGAAGATCTTGCCGTCGCCGATCTTGCCGGTACGGGCCGCACCAATGATTGCGTCGATAACCTGATCCGTCTGTGAGTCGGCCACCACCACTTCGATCTTCACCTTCGGCAGGAAATCGACCACGTATTCCGCCCCGCGATACAGCTCCGTGTGGCCCTTCTGCCGCCCGAAGCCCTTGACCTCGGTGACTGTCAGACCAGTGAGCCCGGCGCCGGCGAGCGCTTCACGGACTTCGTCGAGCTTGAACGGTTTGATGACTGCGGTAATGCGTTTCATGGCGCGCCTCTTGAAAAATTGTACGGATAAGCGAGAAAACGGATTGAGGAATCGATGTATTGATTCTAGCCGCGTTTTCACGGTTAACCGCAGAGATCTCGCGCCATAGCATCGGGATCACGCCGTTATCGGCGCATTTACGCGCAGATATGGTGCAAACGCCTCAATCGACCGGAATATTCTTCAAATCGTTCATCCAGACGACCGATTCCGAATCGCTCGGCGCGCGCCAGTCGCCCCGCGGCGACAACGAACCGCCGGTCCCTACTTTCGGTGCATTCGGAACGCAAGACCGCTTGAATTGGCTGGTCCGGAAAAACCGGTCGAGGAAAATGCCCAGGTTGTGCTTGATGGCCGGCAACGCGTACTCGTTTCGCGCGACATGCGCACCTTCCGGCCAGTCGCCCGCGTCGCGATCCTTCCATGCGGTGTACGCCAGGAACGCCACTTTCGTTGGCGCAAAACCAAAGCGCAACGTGTAATACAGGTTGAAATCCTGCAACTCGTACGGTCCGATGACGCTCTCCGTCTTTTGCTCTGGATTGCCGTTTGATTTACCGGGAACGAGTTCCGGGCTGATGTCGGTATTCAGGATGTTGATCAGGACGTCCGAACCCGAGTTGCCAATCTGCCCGGTTTCCGCGACCCACCGGACCAGATGCGTGATCAGCGTTTTCGGGACGCTGGCGTTGACGTTGTAGTGCGACATGTGATCGCCCACGCCGTACGTGCACCAGCCAAGCGCGAGTTCGCTCAGGTCGCCCGTGCCGACCACGATTGCGCCTTTGAAGTTCGCGAGCCGGAACAGATGATTCGTGCGCTCGCCTGCTTGCACGTTCTCGAACGTGATGTCGTATTCCTCTTTGCCCGCTGCATACGGATGGCCAAGATCCTTCAGCATCTGCTCGCAGCTTGGCCGGATGTCGATCTCGCTCGCCGAACACCCTACGATCTCCATCAGTTGCCGCGCCTGCAGGAGCGTCCGGTCGCTCGTGGCGAATCCGGGCATGGTCACGCCGAGAATATTCGTGCGCGGCAGCTTCAGCCGGTCCATGGCCTTGGCGCAGACAAGCAACGCGTGGGTAGAATCCAGGCCACCCGAAATGCCGATCACGACCTTCGATATGCCGCTCGCCGAGAGCCGTTGCACCAGCGCCTGCACCTGGATGTTGTAGACCTCGTTGCAGCGTTCGTCGCGGCGCTTCGGATCGGATGGAACGTAGGGGAAACGCTCCACGGCGCGGTCCAGCGGCAATGCGCGGTTGATCGGCAGGTCAAGATTGAAGCGCACCGTTTCGAATTTCGATACTTCGTCGGCATGTCGGCGCACCGACTGGCCGAATGTGGTCTGGCGCATGCGTTCACGCGACAGCCGCTCAAGGTCGACATCGGCGAAAACAAGATGGGAGGTGTCCAGGAAGCGCTCGGACTCGGCGAGCAGTTCGCCGTTTTCGTAGATCACCGCCTGCCCGTCCCAGGCCAGGTCGGTCGTGGACTCTCCTCTTCCCGCCGATGTATACAAATACGCCGAAAGGCACCGGGCGGACTGCTGGCCGACCAGTTGATGCCGGTAACTCGACTTGCCGACCACCACGTTCGACGCCGACAGGTTCACCAGCACCGTTGCGCCCGCAAGTGCTGCGAACGACGAAGGCGGCACCGGCACCCAGACGTCCTCGCAGATTTCCACGTGAAAGCGGAACAGCGGCATGTTGGCGATTTCAAACAGCAGCGCCGATCCGAACGGCACTTCGGTACCCAGCAACGTGACGCGATCCGTCGACGCGTTCTCGGCCGCGCTGAACTGGCGCGCTTCGTAGAACTCGCCGTAATTCGGCAGATAACTCTTCGGCACGACGCCCTGGACCTGGCCGCCCGCGACCACGACGGCGCAGTTGAAGAGCGTATGGTCGACGCGCAGCGGCATGCCCACGATCATTGCAATGGAGAGGCTCTTCGATGCCGCCACGACGGACGCAAGCGCCTCTTCGCAGGCATCGAGCAAGGCCCGCTGGTGGAACAGGTCGTCACAGGTATAAGCCGGTAGCCCAAGCTCCGGGAACGCGACCAGCACCGCACCGTTCGCCGCCGCCTGCTTCGCCAGGTCGATGGTTTCAGCGGCGTTGAACGCAGGATCCGCAACCCGGCAACGGGGCACGCCTACCGCCACGCGAGCGAAATCATGGCTATAGAGATTGAAGAATCGGTTTTTCATCTTGAGCTTGTCCATACGATGCCCCGCATTCGGGGATCCTGTTCCGGCGCATAACGGGTTAAGGGCGGGTTAAGAGTTACCGCTGTGAAAGCGAAAGCATTTCGACATGATGATAAGTCGAGTTGCAGTTTCCGGGCATCTATTGGATCAAGCGTTAGCCATCCGGTCAGGTTTCGAGCGCGTCGGACGCTCGGCCTTATGCCTTCTTCCTGAAGGGCGTATGGGCTTCCAGCTCCTGGATATGCTGGTCCATCGCCGCCGTTTCTTCATCGAGGAACTCACTGATCGCGTGGGCAAATCGCGGGTCCGCGACCCAATGCGCGGACCACGTGGGAGTGGGCAACATGCCGCGCGACATCTTGTGCACGCCCTGTGCGCCGCCTTCGAAACGGGCAAGGCGGTTCTCGATGCAATATTGGATTCCCTGCATGTAGCAGGTTTCGAAGTGCAGTCCCGAGACGAATTCTTTCGTGCCCCAGTAGCGGCCGAACATCACGTCGCCGCCGATCATGTTCAGCGCGCACGCGAGCCGCTGGCCGTCCGCTTCGGCGATCACGAGCAAGATGCTCTCGGGCGCGGCCGCGTGGATCTGGTCGAAAAATTCGCGCGACAGATACGGTGGATTCCAGTGCTCGCGATAGGTATTTTCATAACACGCGTAGAAGAAATCGAGCGCTTCCCGGTCAATTTCCGCGCCGCGCAGCCACGTGTAGGTGACGCCGGCATCGACTACGCGCCGGCGATCCTGCTTCACCTTCTTGCGCTTGTCGTGGCTCATGGTCGCGAGAAACGCGTCGAAGCTGTCGTAGCCGCCGGGTGCATTCTCCCAGTGGAACTGCACGCCTTCGCGCAGCATGTAGCCGGCTTCGGTCAGCGCTTCGAGATCCTGCTCTTGCGGAAACAGCACGTGCAGGGAAGAGAGTTCCAACTGCTTGGTCAACTCGATCGCGCCGCGCGCGAGCATTACGCGCTCCTCGTGCGTGGCGGCGATCAGGCGCGGCCCGGTCACCGGCGAAAACGGCACCGCCGATAATCCCTTCGGATAGTACTTAAGGCCATTTCGCTCGAAGGCGTCGGCCCAGGCGTGATCGAAGACGTACTCGCCTCGCGAATGTTTCTTGAGGTAGAGCGGCATGGCGCCGGTCAGCTTGCCGTCACGCTTGAGCAGCAGGAAATGCGGGCGCCAGCCGGTGCGCGCAACCGCACAGCCCGTGTCCTGCAACGCCGATAGGAATTCGTGCCGGACGAAGGGGTTATCGCCGGCGAGACGGTTCCATTCGTCCGGGGTAACGGAATCGAGCGAATCGACCACATGTATTTCGACCTTGCGGTTCAACAGGCTTACCTCGCTTCGGGCTTGTTCTGGCGTGTTCGGGCTAACTGCCGGGCGCTTGGTGCAGCGCGGAACAGTTATTCTCGCCGAAGTCGCGGGTTTTTGTTCGGGAGGGGTTTGAGGCAGGGGCTTGAGGGATAATGCGCGGCATTGCGGTTTTCGCCTTTTCCCAACGATTTCTCATGCCTTGGTTCCTGTACCTTATCGAATGCGCCGACGGAAGTCTCTATACCGGGATTGCTACCGATGTCGAAGCGCGGTTCGCGAAACATGTCAGCGGCGATGGCGCGAGATATACCCGATCGCGCAAGCCGGTTGCCGTGCGAGCGTCGTTTGAATTGAGTGGACGCGCTGAGGCATCGCGGGCGGAATATTGGGTGAAGCGGCTGACGGCGGCGCGGAAATGGAAGTTGGTGGCGGGCGAATTGACGCTCGTGGAAATCATGCCGCCAGTCGAGATTGAAGCGGACGCCAGCGCGGACGAAACAAACGAACGCGCTGACGTCGAGGCAGGTTGAAGAAAGCATTGGCGCCGCGCCAAATCGTTTAAATCGGTCGGCGCGGCGTTGTGTCTATGCTTTTAAAGCAACGCCAGCCAGGAAATGCCGCTACCTGACCCTAAAGACTCTGCTCCCAAAAGCGGCCTTTTCCCGCTGATGTAAGTCGAGGACGACGTACCCAGAAGTGTCGAGTTGCTGCCGAGAGCGAATGCACCTAACCCTCCGGTTGCGCTTTCACTTTGTACGCCAATTACCGCCCAGGTCAGCCCGCCATCCTTTGTGCCATACACGGAGCCGAACGTATCGAGTGCGTATCCGGATGTTGGCGTGTTGAATACAAGATCCCTGATCAACGAGCTCTTCGGAACGGCCACTGCGCTCCATGTCGCGCCGCCATCGGTCGTCTTCAGCACAGGATAAGGCGCGCTGCTCCACAGCGAACCCGAGGCGTATCCGGTCTTGGCATCGACGAAAAATACGCTTGCGTATGAATTCATCTCAACGGCCGGCATTTTTGAGACCGTCCAGGTTGTGCCGCCATCGGTCGTCCTCGAAATCTGCAACTTCGAACTATTCCTGGCGGCGCCGATGATCCAGCCGTTTTGTGCATCGATAAATTGCATGCGCTCAGCGCTGAGAGCCGCGTCCGCCTGAAAGTGCCATGTCTTCCCGCCATCGGTCGTATTGATGACGCTGCCCGTGTCGTCGACAATCCAGCCGTGTTGACCCACGAACTGAACCGCCCTCTTGCAGCGGCTTTCCAATCCGCCGCCCACACTAACGTTTTCCCACGAACTGCCTGCGTTGGACGAATGCATGACGGCGGCATAATTGAAATCGATCCGCCATCCGCCCTCAACTGCAGACGACTTTTGCTGCGGACAGCCGACAACCCAGATGTTTTTATCGTCAGCGAATCCAATGTCCAGGAAACCATTGCCGCCATTCACGGAGTCGTCTTTTGGTAGCGTCAGTTCTTGCCACGACCGTCCGTTATCCGTAGATCGCACGACTTGCGGGTGAGTGATGGGCAAAGCCCATGCAGTTCCATTCGATGCAACGCGAATGCGGCCAACGGGTTGTGCGGTGTAAGACGCTTTCCAGACGGCATAGCCGGTAGACGTAGACGGGTCAGAGGGCCTGACAACGAAACTCGACGAATCCAGCGTGATCGGGAAATCGTGGCTGGTCTGGCCGCCATATTCGTCCGTCACAACGACGGTGATCAAGTGGGTGCCGCCGGTTGAAAACCCGTAGCTCAGCATGCTGCTCGACGTAGCTTGTCCGTAAGCCACACCATCGATCAACCATTTGTAAGTAAGGGAATCGCCTTGCGGATCAGTTGCGTTGACCGCGACATCGACGGTCCTCAACGAATCGACTTGCCCGAGGTTGACAGAATTCGATCTCGCTCCAATCACATCCAGGCCAGTCGAGATTCGCCGAGTAGACACGACACCACTCACCACCGGCGGCTGATTCGCCACAATATCCACAGTGCGCGTTTCAAAGCTCTTCTGACCGTTCTTATCCGACGCCGTCACCTTGACGGTGAACTGGCCCACCTTCGAATACGTGTGCGACGCCGATGCTCCGTTCGACATAGGCGTGGCATCGCCGAACTCCCAGAGGTAAGTTGTCCCGCTCGGAAAAGTGCCGCTGACCACAAAATCGACCTTGGTCCCCGGGCGCAACGCGTTCGTAGGCGTAATGCCAACGTCTGCAATCTTGATTACTGCGGCACTGGGCGGTTGAACGCCGTTGTTCTGAATCTGAGAGGCCGGACTAGCCTGAGCAGCCGTCGAATCCCCGCCGCCACCTCCGCCGCACCCCGTGAGCACGAGCGCGCAAACTGCTGCGCTGATTCCACCCCTGAGTCGCCTGTTCATTCTTTAAACCTTGTTCATAAGGTGGCGACCTTCCTCCAGTGTTCGATCTTCTCCTGATCGATTCAACGTCATGCTTTCGATGAAACCGGCAGTCGACGCGAGAAGGTCGCCCCTGTTTGTTGATCTGGAGGCGAGAAGACGAAACCTTACGCGGACATTTCAGTTATTAACGGAATTATTGCAAGTTACGCAACGGTTATAGGGAAATCGTACTTTTCTGATTGCTTTGCTTGGACTTTCCAGATGCGGCGGTTTTTGCCCGGTGGCTCTGCAGCGATATGGACCACTGCAACGCCAATTTTTTCGGCATAAAAAAACCGCCCGGTCCTGCCTCATGGCAAGACCGGGCGGTCTTCTACAACTCAACAACAATCAGTCGCTAACTTTACTTCTTGAAGTTAGCCACGCCGTCCGTGATTTCCTTGTGGGCCGCGTCCACGCCCTGCCAGCCTTCGACCTTCACCCACTTGCCCTTTTCCAGCGCCTTGTAATGTTCGAAGAAATGCTTGATCTGGTCCTTCAGATACTCGGGCACGTCATCCACCGTCTTCATGTGCGCCGTCATCGGACAGATCTTGTCGTGAGCGACCGCGACCAGCTTCGCGTCGACACCCGATTCATCCGTCATCTGCAGCATGCCCAATGCGCGTGCCCGAACCACGGAGCCAGCCAGCAGCGGAAATGGCGTGATCACCAGGACATCGACGGGATCGCCGTCGCCGGAAAGCGTCTGCGGAATGAAACCGTAGTTCGCCGGGTAACGCATGCCCGTTCCAATGAAACGGTCGACCACGAGCAGGCCCATGTCCTTGTCCGCTTCGTACTTCACCGGATCGCTTTGCGCCGGGATCTCGATGATCACATTGAAATCCTGCGGAAGATCCTTGCCTGCGGGTACGTTGTTAAAGCTCATATGCACTCTCTTCAAAGTGGAAATTCGGTGTCGGAGATAAACGCATTCGATACACGCAAATGTCGCGTTTTGCTGCATTGCGGCAATACGCGTGGAGCGCGAATGTCCTGACTGCAACGCTGCATCAAGGCGTTACGTTCGCCCATGAAACAGCGCAATTACGTCATTATAGCCAATCGAGGTGCGCGTCCCGGCGTCAGCGGTACGCGAGGAAATCGGCGCAAAATAGGCTGTCAGCAATGTGATCGGTGACGTAAATGAACGTAAATGAAGGCAGATGAACCCACATGAAGCACCGCGCAATCGAATGAAGCCATAGTACGTCCCCCCAAAACAGCCACGGAGAGAGGAGTCAGGCATGGAAGAGGCAAAGCATTTCATCGGCAACCAGTGGGTAACGGCGGCAAGCCACGAGACCATTCCTGTCATCGATCCCTCCGACGGCCAGGTCTTCGCGCAACTCGCGCGCGGCAACGCAGTCGATATCGACCGCGCCGTCCAGGCAGCGCGCCACGCTTACGAAGGCTCCTGGGGCCACGCAAGCGCCGCCGATCGCGGACGCGTGCTTTACAGGCTATCGATGATCATCGCCGCCCATCAGGACGAACTGGCGCATCTCGAAGCACAAGACACCGGCAAACCCCTGAAGCAGGCCCATGCGGACGCGGCCGGCATCGCCCGGTATTTCGAGTTCTACGCAGGCGCCGCCGACAAGCTCCACGGCGAGACACTGCCCTATCAAACCGGCTACACCGTCCTCACGATCCGCGAACCGCACGGCGTGACCGGGCATATCGTGCCGTGGAACTACCCGCTGCAGATCTTCGGGCGCAGCGTCGCCGCGGCGCTCGCGGCCGGCAACGCGTGCGTGGTCAAGCCGGCCGAAGACGCGTGTTTATCGATACTGCGCATAGCCGAACTCGCCGCCGAAGCGGGCTTGCCGGAAGGCGCGCTGAACATCGTCACGGGCTATGGATACGAGGCCGGCGCGGCGCTTGCGAGACATCCAGGCATCGATCACATCTCGTTCACGGGATCGCCGGCAACGGGCGCGGCGGTGGTCAAGATGGCCGCCGATAACCACGTCCCCGTCACGCTCGAACTGGGCGGCAAGTCGCCGCAGATCGTTTTCGCCGATGCCGACTTCGACGCCGCCCTGCCCATGCTCGTTTCGGCGATCGTGCAGAACGCGGGACAGACGTGCTCGGCGGGCAGTCGCGTGCTGATCGAGCGATCGGCGTATGAGCCGCTGCTCGAGCGGTTATCGGAGGCGTTCAGTGCGTTGAAGGTTGGCCCGAGCAAGCTCGATCTCGATTGCGGTCCGCTCATCAGCGCGAAGCAGCAGCAACGCGTGTGGGATTTTCTCTCCGATGCTCAGCACGATGGCATCGCGATGGCCGCCCACGGTGAAGTGGTTTCCGAAGCGCCGGAAGCGGGCTTTTATCAGGCGCCTACGCTCTTGCGCGATGTCCCGCCCGCGCATCGTCTTGCACGCGAAGAGGTGTTCGGACCAGTGCTCTGCGCGATGCCCTTCGATGACGAAGCCGACGCGCTGAAGCTTGCGAATGGCACGGACTTCGGCCTGGTCGCCGGAATCTGGACACGCGATGGCGGCAGGCAAATGCGCATTGCGCGCAAGGTCCGCTCGGGGCAGGTGTTCATCAATAACTACGGCGCGGGCGGCGGCGTGGAACTGCCGTTCGGCGGCGTCAAACATTCGGGCCACGGCCGCGAAAAAGGCTTCGAAGCGCTGTATGGTTTCACAGTGCTCAAAACCATCGCCATCAAGCATGGCTAATCAGCAACCATTTTGCATGGGACCGGAGACAACATGAGACTGCAAGGCAAGACCGCGATTGTGACTGGCGGCGGATCGGGATTCGGCGAAGGGATTGCGAAGACATTTGCGCGCGAAGGCGCGAACGTCGTGGTGAACGACCTCAACGGAGCATCGGCCGAGCGCGTGGCCAGCGAGATTGCGGTGAGCGGCGGCAAGGCGATCGCGGTCCCCGGTGACGTGACGAAACAAGCCGACTGGCAAACGCTTTTCGATGCCGCCATCGAAGACTTCGGCAGCGTTCAGGTTGTTGTGAATAACGCGGGCACGACACATCGGAACAAGCCGGTGATGGAAATTACCGAAGCCGAATTCGATCGCGTTTATGCGGTGAACGTGAAGAGCATCTACTTCAGCGTGGCGCAATTCGTGCCCTACTTTCGCAAGGTCGGCGGTGGTGCGTTCATCAATATTGCATCGACGGCAGGCGTGCGGCCACGGCCCGGTCTGGTTTGGTACAACGGCAGCAAGGCGGCGGTGATTATCGCGAGCAAGGCGTTGGCGGTCGAGCTTGGGCCAGACCGGATTCGCGTCAACTGCATCAACCCCGTGATGGGCGAAACCGGTTTGCTGTCCGAGTTCATGGGCATGGAAGACACGCCCGCGAACCGTCAGAAATTTCTGGCGACTATCCCGCTGGGACGGCTTTCGACGCCACAGGATATTGCGAATGCGGCGCTCTATCTCGCCTCCGATGACGCCGAGTTCATCACCGGCGTGGCGTTGGAAGTAGATGGCGGACGGTGCGTTTGACGTGCTTGCCAGAGGCGCATCCGGCGACTGCCACCGGATGCCTTTGATCGGTGTTTTCCCCATATAAAACAGACGGTTGCGGCCTGGAGCGAGCGGCTAGAATCGGACAGCACGTTTTCCCATCGATAAAAATAGTCAGGAGACGACATGGCCAGTACTGCGGGTGAATTGCATCGACCGGGCGCGGGCGCACCGCCCTCCGCGTTCGAAGCGGCGACGTATCGCAAGGTCGCGTGGCGGCTCTCGCCGTTGCTGCTGATCTGCTATGTAGTGGCGTATCTGGATCGTGTGAATGTGGGCTTTGCCAAACTTCAGATGACCACCGATCTCGGGCTAAGCGATGCCGTCTATGGCTTCGGCGCGGGCATCTTTTTCTTCGGTTATTTCATCTTCGAAATTCCCAGCAACGTCATCCTGCACAAGGTCGGCGCACGCGTGTGGATCGCGCGGATCATGATCACGTGGGGCATCATTTCCGCCCTCACGATGTTCATCACCACGCCCACCATGTTCTATGTGATGCGCTTCATTCTGGGCGTGGCCGAAGCGGGATTTTTCCCCGGCGTCATTCTCTATCTCACCTACTGGTTTCCGGCTGAACGGCGCGGGCGGATGACGACATTGTTCATGACGGCGATTGCTTTATCAGGGTTGATCGGCGGACCGGTATCGGGCTGGATCATGAAGAACTTCGATGGCGTCAACGGCTGGCACGCGTGGCAATGGTTGTTCTTGCTCGAAGGCATTCCATCGATCGTAGTCGGGATTGTTGTGTTCATCTTCATGGATGACCGGATAGCGAAAGCGAAATGGCTTACCACTGAGGAGCGCGAACTGCTGGAGCGGAATATCGCGAAGGACAACGTCGAGAAGGTGGATATGCCCGTGCGCGAGGTGCTCAAAAGTGGCCGCGTGTGGCTGATGAGCCTGACGTACTTCTCATTCGTGATGGGGCTTTATGGCGTGAGCTTCTGGCTGCCGACGATTATCAAGGCGACCGGAGTGACGGACGCGCTGACCATCGGCTTGTTATCCGCGATTCCATTTGGCGCGGCGGTGATTGGCATGCTGCTCGTCGCGCGTAGTGCCGATAAAAGAGGCGAACGGCGGTGGCATATCGCCATTCCTGCGGCCGTGGGGGCGTTGGGGCTGGTGTTGTCGGTGGTGTGGTCGACGAATACGCCGATGGCCATGCTCGGACTCACCTTGGCGACGATGGGGATTCTCACTACGCTGCCGCTGTTCTGGAGTTTGCCGACAGCGTTTTTGGCCGGGACGGGTGCCGCTGCCGGGATCGCGATGATTAACTCGCTGGGGAATCTGGCGGGGTTTTTGAGTCCGTATCTTGTGGGATGGTTGAAGCAAGTGACGGCATCGAATGCGAGCGGGATGTATATGCTCGCCGCGTTCATGGTGCTGGGTGGATTGCTGGCACTGAGTGTGCCGAAGCGGGTGGTGAATCGGTAGGGCTCGCTGGTCGCCAACATCAACTTCATGGCGACGAGCCGATTAACTTGATCGTTGCACAACGGATTCGTTGTGCAACTTGACTCGGTTAATTAGTTTTCACAAACGTGAAGATGTGTGTTCCACCGTTGCCGGTCGGCAGGTTCGCTTTAACTCCCGCCGTCACAGTTTTGTAAGAACCATTATCCTGCAAAGTCGACTCCTTGATAGTCGTCGATAAAGAAGAGTATACATTCTTGCCGTTGTATGAAGATACGTAGTTATAACCCACCGAATTTAATAAGTCAGCCGGACTCATAACTTCGGTCGCCACGCCTGTGTCGATGTTAAAGATAGTAGGGCCGTGCTTACTCGCGCTGTTAGCAAACAAAATTCTATGCGCGTCAATAAGCTGCAAATTTCCAATCTTGACTTGAGTTGGAACTGAGAATGCCCCTATAGCTTTCACCTCACCAGTAACAAGATCCAGTGCTGAGAAGCCACCTAAGTCGCCGGGCTTTCCCGTGCCCATGGCTACATACATCTTGGTCTCGTCGGAGGACAGTAGCATGCCGAGCCTTGTCGCCTCAAACTCGTCCCCGCCTGGTTTACCGACAACAAACTGTCGAATCACTTTTTGCTGCGAAGCGCTGACCTGAGTAACTGCAAACTGCTTACCATTGTTTGCATAGTACCCCGTCAGTACATAAATACCGTCGTTATCCGTTTGCGGCCGAGCCATGAAGTACGTTTCTGATGACGTTCCTGCGCCACCGGCAGCAACCAAAACTTTCGCAACCGAGACTCCATTTTCAGCGTTTAACAATTCAATCGTGTTCGAGGAAATCCCCGACTCTGTCAACGCGTATAGGGTTTTACTGTCCGGTGATACTTCCACTTGACCAAGAACGCTGAAATTCCGGCGAATCGTGTACGCAACGTCATTGGTAGCGGTGTTGATGGCGGTCAATCTTGTGTCCCGTTGGTCGGTGCTCAGAACATACACCCGTTGCCCGTCAGGACTTGCGACGATGTCACTCGTCAAGTAATCATTATCCGACTGGATTGAGATAGTCGCGACGGTAGTGTGAGTCAGCGTGTCGTAGGCCGTGATTTCTTGTTGTGGGCCTTGTTGTTTCGTCACTACGTATAGCGTGCCGCCGGGTTTTCCGTAGAAACGTTGAACCATTTCGATGTCGGTCGCGCTCAGGTTGCCATTGCCTTCCCACACCGGGTTGCAGTAATTCATCACCGACGCCGTATCCCAGGCGCCAATCAATGTGTCACCAAACGGGTAGGTTGATGGGGTGTCCACACACCATGCGGGCGCATCAGGTCTGAGTTGCTCGTGCTGGAACCCTAACGCGTGACCGAATTCGTGCACGGCCTCCACCTTGACGCAATACGCCCTATTGCCGAGGGGAAGGCAGAACGGATTCCAATTTTGGTATTCGAAATTCAAAAATACAGCTTGATCTGGGGCATCCAGATCTTTACCAAAGGAAGTTACATGGACGCGCTCGTCTGAAAGTACGATACGAATCCCGTGGTAATCGGGGTTGCTATCGCACATGTTCCAACCCAGGAATGCGAGCTCCGAATGGTTCTCCCAAGAATCCTTCACGGCTTGTCGCGCTACGCCTCGAAGTTCCGCGGTATTCGCAAACGTCGCAGCGTCTACTTTCCAGCAGACATTGATATCGCGCCTGGTCCAGATTTTGTCAGACGACACGTAGCCCTTTACGTTCCCGACCGTAGCCTTGGATACTTGCACATCGGAAACTGAGGCCGGCGCTGCCGCGTTGTCCGCTACGGCAGACTTGTTTATGGCGCTAGGATTTGTCCCGCTGTCGCTCCCACCACATCCAGCAATAACCACCACTGTCACTCCTATCAGCAGTGCTTTTAATGTCTTAAATCTCATTTGACACGCCCCACGTTAATTTAAGGTTTTATTGGGATAAATCGCACTTGCCTAAGTGCGACCTTAGTTTAACGTTGACTTACAACACATTACTTTTATATTATTAAAAATTACAAAATATGCGCACATTTCCAATAAATCGGTAAAGAAATTGTCTTTTTATATCGCATTATCTATTTAGGAAATATCCCGTTTATTCTCAAATATTCAGTTTTGGCGGCTTCAAAGATGCAATGACGCCGTACCGAGCTAAGGCCATGCACGACGGACGACGAGGTCGCGTAGACGCCGCCGCGGATTCGCCGTCCTAAGGCCGCACAAAACCATCGCCGAGCCAACTAGTCGCACGCTCCACCCCCACACCTCACGCACCGCCACAAGGCGCTCGCCGCGCTTCCGCACCAAATTAGTGCATTACTGCTAATCCCTACATTCCGCCTGCGGCCCTTTCCCATCTTCAAACCCGCTAACCATCAGTACAAACAACTCACTGGCATATCCCTTGCAGTGTCCGAACGACTGACTCTCCGTCAGCGATATTAAAAATATCCACCAGATACCCGCCTCCAACAAATAAATCGGCAAGGGGAAAGACCATGAAACGACGCAGCCTCCTGAAGTTCGGCTCTATGTCGGGCGCGCTCGCGATTGCGGGACAACTGCCCATTTCAAAAGCACACGCCGCCGATACC
>NZ_JAAVUQ010000046.1 GCF_018449515.1 Caballeronia sp. dw_19
TTTCTTTGTCGCTTTGGACAAAGAAATGACGTGCCGCCACGCACAGTGGCTAATAGCGATAAAGAGAAAATCCGACTCTCGCAGACCACTAACGCCGAAAGCACCAACCCGGCATTGACTCAGAACCACTAACCCCAGAACCGACCACCCAGCACCTCCCCAGGCTAACCCTCCCCCAAATCCCGGATCGAGTGCGAACGGAACTCACTTCCTCACCTCCATCCCCTTCTCCGTAATCAACGAATCAAACTGATCCAGCTGAGAAAACCGCACCGCCTTGACCTTCCCCAACTTGCTGGCATCGACAACCAGATGCCTTTCAACCGCGCTCTCCATCGCCGCCTGCTTGATCGCGACTTCGTGGAAGTTCCAGCACGTCACGCCACGCGTCTGATCCACCCCGCCAGCCGAAATAAACGCCTTGTTAATCCCCATCCGCCGTAACGTCTCGATACTTTCATCGCTGGAAAACGAATCCGATGAAGGCGCATAAACGCCGCCCAATAAAATCATTCGCACGTTGGTCTTGCGCCGCAAAATCTCGGCCACGTTCAGCGAATAACACAGCACGGTTAAATGCATGTCGGCCGGAATGAGCCGCGCCAACGTGGTCAGCGTTGTCCCGCAATCGATGAAAATGGTCTCGTTGTCCGCAAGCAACCGCGCAGCCACCGCCGATGCCTCCGCCTTGGCCTGCGCAAAATGATCCTGCTCTTCGTCAATCGTATAACCCGCGCCGTTCGGCACATCCGAGGCGCGAACGATATAACCGCCAAGGTAAGTGAACGTCCCCGGACTCGACGCTATGTCGCGGCGAACCGTCATCTCCGATACATCGAGCAAGGTCGCCGCATCGCGAAGACGCATCACACTTTGCTCACGCAAAGCATCGGCAAGAACACGCAAGCGATCGCTTTTGGTCATTCGCAGAGGACGGTGGACGCAAGCTGCACGTCGTGAATGTGGTTGTTAGATTTTGTTCGCCAGATGAAATGATTATAACAAGCGACCCCGCGAAAGGTGATCGGGGAAAACGCTTTGCATTTGCAGGGCTGATGAAGCAGGCGGCACGCTCAAGGACTAACCACGACTAGCCGGCGGCGCGCGCCCGGATCAGCGCGGCGGCCGATGTAATCGATGTCTGTTCTATCGCAACTTTGGCGATACCCGGCAGCGCGTCTTCCGCGAGTTGCGTCAGCGTACTTCCCGGTGGCATTTCAACGAACACCCGTGCGCCGAGTTCGCCCAGCACAATAGTGGAGTCGTGCCAGCGAACGGGGTATCGGAGATTCGTCGCGAGGTCGGTACGGATAGCCTCAGCCTGGCGCAAAGGCCGTGCGCCGCGATTGCTGATATAGGGAATCGTCGGCGCACGGAACGCGATCTTGTTTGCGGCTTCGGTGAGTTCGCGAGCGGCATCGTCGAGTAGCACGCAGTGGGACGGCACGCTGACCGCCAACCGCTCGGTTTTGCGCGCGCCGGCTTCCAGCGCGCGTTTAGAAACGTGGTCGAGATCGGCATCGGCACCTGCCACCACGATCTGTCGCGGCGCGTTCAAATTTGCTATGTAAGCGGCCTGCGTATGAGCATTTGCGATGACGGCATCCAGTTCGCGCTCGCTTAAGCCGGATATCGCCAACATCCCGTAGCCGTGCGGAAAAGCGCTCTCCATCAATTGCGCGCGAAGGTGAAGTAGCTGCAAGGCATCGCTGAAAGATAGAGCATTGCACGCAACCGCAGCGCCATACGCGCCGACCGATAAACCCGCCACCGCATCCGCCACGATGCCTTCATCCTGCAACGCTCGCACAGTCGCGACGCCCGCAACGAGCAAGCTGAGTTGCACGGCGACGGTTGAGCTCAAAGCATCGGCGTGATCGAGCGAGAGCACGTCCATATGCAGTACGTCGGACGCTTCTTCGATGGTTTCACCAATGCGCGCGTGCGGCATCGTGCCTCCAAGCGTGCGCAAAAATCCCGCGAATTGCGAGCCTTGGCCAGGGAAAAGGAACGCGATCATGCCGCTTGACTCGTCTGCCACGGATCGGCGGCGAGCTTCGGACCATCGGCGCAACGCAGCATCACGCGTGCGCCAGGATGCACGTATTCGGCCAGCGAGAACGCGCCGTCGCGCGTCTGGATTTGCATATCAATGCGTGTGCCGTGGTCGAGCGCGGCCTGGGAGAGCGCATCGAATAATGGCTTCGCTGCGGTGCGATCGAGTCGATCTGGCGCGCGGAGCAGCAGGTCAAGATCACTCGTTTGCGTGACCGTTGGACATCCGCTTGCGAGTTCAAAGCCGACGCTGCCAGTAGGTCCCCACGTGCAGCCGGTTGCATCGCAGATTGGGGCGACCGCTTGCAGCAATGCAAACGCGGGCAACTTTGCGCGCGTTGTTGAGGGCTTTGAGTTTACGAGAAGGGTTTCGGGTTCCAGGACCTGTTCAACATAACGCGGATCAAGCCATGAGCCGAAACGTTCGCTGCGTATCGTGCCGCGAATACCGACCGCGATCAGCGCGTTCACCGACACCGCCCGTCGAACCACCACGAACGGCGCTTGCTTCAGCGATGCTGCAACCCACGCCGGGGCATCGGAGAAATCCGGCGTACCCGGTGCGAGCCGCAACAGGTCATGGGGACTCACGACGCGTCCCATTGCTCCGCCATGCGCTTGCGGACTTCTATTGACGCCGCGCGAATCCGCTTGGCATCCGCCGACTGCAACCGCGATGAGAGATCACGCGGACCTTTGCGCGTATCCTCAATGGCAGCGATCAACGACCCACGCACGCGCTCGATATCTTCGTGCCCGGGCGTATCCGCATTGATTCGGGCGATAAGCTCATGCAGCAGCCCAAGCTTCGCGTAAGCGCTTATCTTGTACGACATCGGCAACACGCGGTCGCCGAGTTCATCGAGTCCTTCAACGCTACGGCGCGTGACCCGCGCGGCCGCTTCCTTGCCCATTGCATGCACGGCGATGCCGTCCGCGTCCAGCGCGATGATCCGGTTCGCCTGATAACCATGCGCGAGAAAAGCGCCGGACATCGCCGGGCCGACAATCAACGCGATCACAGGATGACCGGCGAGCCGCGCGCTTGCATATGCATCGACGCCGGCGGCGCACGCGAGATGCACGCCAAGCAGTTCTTCGCGGCGCCCATAAGCCTGACTCTTCACATCGACGATAGCCACGATCGGGCGCTTCACCGGAGCATCGCGGTCCGCCTCCATCGCGTTGCGCACGGCGCGCGCGAGCAGCCAGCCTTGTTCGAGGCCGACCACGTTATCGGTCGCACGCGGAAAGCGGTTATGCGGATCGGGAACGACGGTGATGAAACGCGCGCTTGTGTCGCCAAGCGGTGCGTCGGCGCTGCGGATCGGGCCTTCGTTGCCTTCGTTGCCTTCATTGCCCGAAGCCGAGCGCTCGTTCGACGCGTTCGACGTCAGGGCGTCGAACCAGATTTGCCCACGTGATGCGCTCATCAAACCTCTCCTTGCCAAAGCGTCCGCAACACAGCGGGATCGATTGCCGATGGGTCCACGCGCGCAAGCCGTTCAAGTTGTGCATCGACCTGTTCTGTTCGATGGCTCGCCGGCACGCCGCTTGCGAACGCGCCGAGCACGGCGTCGCGAACCTGATCGGTATCGTCTTCCACGAGGGTATCGACCAGGCCCACGGCCGCGCGTTGCTCGCCGCCGATCATCGACCAGATGAGGCGCCGGTCGTGTGAATCGAGTTCTTCCACTCCAGCTTCCTGTTCGATGACTTCAGGCCCGTTCATCCCGAGCCGTGCCTGCCGCGTCATGATCAACCGCGTGCACAACGCCGCTGCCAGCGACATCCCGCCGAAGCAGCCGACCATGCCGCCGATCACGCCGACCACCGGCACATGCCGCCGCAATGCGACGATTCCCGCGTGAATCTCCGCGATCACCGCGAGACCGAGATTCGCTTCCTGCAGCCTGACGCCACCCGTTTCGAACAGGATCACTGGCAGGATCTTGCGGCCTGCTTCGAACTCGCGCACGGCCATTTCAAGCGCTGCCGCGATCTTCGTACCCGACACCTCGCCGATGCTGCCGCCCTGAAACGCAGGCTCAATCGCCGCGATGACCGCCGCTTCACCGCCAAGCGTACCGCGCGCGATGACCGCGCCGTCATCGGCCTGACAGACCACATTCTGCATGGCGAGCCACGGCGATTCGAGCCGGTCGAACGGCCCGATCAACTCGCGGAAGGTGCCGGCATCGAGCAATGCGCGGGCACGTTCACGCGCGGTCAGTTCGATAAAACTATGCTGGGCGATGAAGGTTTCGTGAACGCTCATGACACGTCTCCTTCGCTCGCTTCCACCGCTTCGGCGAGCCGCAGCATGACAACGCCGGGCGTTGCGCCGAAGTCATTGAGTTCGAGCCGCGCGGCGCCGTCGTAGCGCGAGAAGAAGCGGTCTAGCACGCTTTTCCACACGTGTTCATAACCGTCCACGCTCGTGCGGATCACGACTTCCGCGTGTTGACTCTCCGACGGCGACAGGAGGATCTCCAGGTCGCCCGAGCCGACCACGCCCACGTGCGCGCGTTGCGGCACGGGGCGGGTGGCGGGATATTCGTAGCGCAAGTTTTCCATGGCGTATTCTCCGCGTCAGCCGACGCGCGGCAGGGTATCGAGGAAGAGGGTGGCAGCCAGCAAATCCGCCGCGCCTCCGGGAGATGCGTTCAATTCGGTTAGACGTTGATCGAGGCGGGCGAGCGCGGCGCGGCCTTGCGGTTGTGCTGCGCCGCCTGCTTGCAGCGCGTCGCGGGCGCCTCTTTGCGCGGCCTCAAGCGCGACCTGGCCGCCGCGATGCAGCAGGCAGGTATCGTCGAGCGTCGCGATGATGGCAAGCAGTGCATCGAGCCTCGCTTCATCTTCGGTTGCGCCGTTCTGACGCGATCGATTCAGCGCGGGCAAGCCGACATCGAGCACGTGCGGAAAACCTTCCGCAGCCTGACCGCGTGCGCCGGCCACGCCGAAGCGCTGGACCACACGCGCACCGTTGCTCAGCGCAGTGGGCGCTGGCGCGAAACGGTCGTCGAAGCGAGCAATGCCCGCCGCTTGCGCGCAAAGTTCGAAGGGCTCTCCCAAAGGGCTCATTGCTGCGGCTGCGCATAACAAGCCGACAATCCAGATCGCCCCGCGATGCGCATTGCTGCCGTTCGTTGCGCGCAGCATCGCCACTTCACCTTCACGTCCGATACGCGCAAGTTGTTCGCGCAGCCGTTGCGAAGGTTCTTGATCAACGGCTGCGCGAGCCAGCGCGAGAAAAGTCGGCCGCAACGAGCGCGCCGAACGCAGCATGGTGTCGAGGTCGAGATCACGATGCGCGCCGCTGCCACGCCGGTCCACGAGCGCGGGTTTCGGCGTGAGGCACGCCTCATCGATCAACGCGATGACTGCCAGATCCGCGAGGGTCGACGGAGCGCAGGCAACGTCGATGAATACGGGTTGAGTGCAGGCCATCGCGTTTCACCAGCTACGGAATTGTGCCGGCGGCTGGTACAGCCCGCCCGACCACGCGACCAGGTCGTCAATACTCCGTGCCGCCAGCAACGAGCGTTTCGCCTCGCCGCGCCGGATGCCCAGGTCTTCCGGGTACGCAACAATGCCACGCCGCCGCAATTCCGCCGTCTTGGCGGGGTCGGCGCGCATGCCGATGGGTGTGACCCCCGCCACGGCGCGCAACGCCGCGCGGCGCTCTTCCACGCCTTCGGCCGCGTGTAGATACGCGATTCCTTCTTCCGTCACGACATGGCTTACGTCGTCGCCGTAGATCATGACCGGGGCTATCGGCATGTTGCTTTGCTTGCCGACGGCGATTGCATCGAGGGCATCGACAATAGTCGGCTCACCGCCCTTCTTGAAGGTCTCGGCAGTTTGCACGACGAGCTTGTGCCCGCGCCCGATATCGCTGTTCGGTCCATCGTTTTTCATCAGCGACAACCACGCCGCGCTCGAATGACGGCGCCCGCGCGGATCGTGTCCCATGTTCGGCGCACCGCCGAATCCGGCAAGGCGGCCGAGCGTGACGGTCGATGAATTCGCGTCGGCATCCATCTGCAACGTCGAGCCTATAAAAAGATCCACGCCATATTGACCCGCAAGCTGGCACAACACGCGGTTTGATCGAAGGCTGCCGTCGCGGCCGGTGAAAAACACATCCGAGCGCGCTTCGATGTAATCCTCCATGCCCACTTCGCTGCCGAAGCAATGCACGCTTTCCACCCAGCCGCTCTCGATCGCCGGGATCAGCGTGGGATGCGGATTGAGCGCCCAGTGCGTGCAGATCTTGCCCTTCAGCCCATGCGCTGCGCCATAGGTCGGCAGCAGCAATTCGATCGCGGCGGTGTCGAAGCCAATGCCGTGGTTCAGTGCGGTTACGCCATAACGCTCGTAGATGCCGCGTATGGTCATCATCGCCATCAGGATCTGCAATTCGCCGATATGACGTGGATCGCGCGTGAACAGCGGTTCGACGGCAAACGGCCGGTCGGCCTGCACGACGACGTCGACCCACGAGCCGGGGATATCGACGCGCGGCAGTTCATCGACGATCTCGTTCACCTGCGCCACCACGATCCCATGACGGAACGCGGTCGCCTCAACAATGGTCGGCGTGTCCTCGGTGTTCGGACCTGTATACAAATTGCCGTGGCGATCGGCCTGCACCGCGCAGACCAGCGCGACTTGCGGCGTCAGGTCGATGAACATGCGCGCATACAGTTCTATATACGTATAGATCGCACCAATCTCGAGCTGCCCGTCTTCAAGCAACTGCGCGACGCGCAGGCTCTGCGGTCCCGCAAACGAGAAGTCCACTTTGCGCGCAATGCCGCGTTCGAACAGCGTCAGATGCTCGGGCCGGCTGATGCTGGAAATCAGCAGATGAACGTCATGCACACGCGCTGGATCAAGCTTCGCGAATGCGCGCGAAAGAAAGTCGGCCTGCTTCTGGTTGTTGCCTTCCAGCGCGACGCGATCACCAGATTGAATCAGTGTTTCCAGGGCGTCGACAATGCGTTCGGCCTTGAGTACACCGTTGTCGAGCCAGCCTTCGATAGCCTTCAGGCGCCGGGCCTTTTCCAGCGCACGCGTGTTCCACTGGCGCGGTGCTGGGGTGGTGTCGGCTTGTGCGGGAGGATTCATGTGGCCTCGTATTGAGCAGGATCAGCGGAACGAAATCAGCGCTCAGGCTGACCGCGCAGTGGAAGGACGGCGACGCTTCTTTGGCTGCGTGGCTTGAGCCTGCACTTGAGCGTCGTGGAGAAAACGATAAACCAGTTCGCCGGTCGCGAGCAGATGGCGTGCGACCAGCGTTTGCGCCGCTTCGATATCGCGGGCATGCAGTGCGTCAAGAATGGCTTCGTGCTCGGCGTCGGACTGTCCCTTGAACGTGGGCATGCCGAACTTGAGCCGCAGATAACGCTCGCCCCGCCGATGCATCGTACCAATCAACTCCATCAAATGGGGGCGCTCAGCGGGCGCGTACAGGCTCATGTGGAATTGCTCATTACGTACTACATACAGCGCCTGATCCTGTTCGCTGGCGGCGGCCTCGAGCAATCGGCGCGCTTCGGCCAGTGTTGCGTCTGTATGACGCTCGATCGCAATGCCGATCGCCAGACTTTCCAGCGACGCGCGGATCTCATAGATCTCGCGGGCCTCATCGGGCGATTGCAGGCTGACCGACGCACCACGGTTCTGCTCGATGGTGACCCAGCCCTCGGTGTCCAGCTGCCTGAACGCCTCGCGCACAGGAATGGCGCTGACGGAGAACTGCCTGGCAATAGCGTCCTGACGCAACGGTTCGCCCGGCAGAAGCGTGCCTTCCACGATAGCCGAGCGCAACGCGTCCGCTATATAACGCGACGTGCTCTGGCGTGGCTCGAATTGCGCCTCGCGAAAAAGGGGATTCAGCTCGTTTTTCATGCTTTTTTCTACCGAAGCTAGGTACAAGTGCGGAGTGGTCAACAGCTCATTTTCAAATATTATATATGAAAATGCACTTTTGGGGCCTGAAAAGCAGACCCGGTGCTCAAGCGCAGACGTCCGGACTCGCAAACAGAGCGCGTCGTTCATATCAGACTCATTCAGGTTTACACCTACCAGGAAGACAGTCATGCCAAGCACGCTGGAACGTTCGATAGGCGCCAACCGGCGCATCCGTACGCCACTGAACCGGACACAGATCGTAGGCTTCTGGGGTGCCTGGGCCGGATGGACGCTCGATGGCATGGACTCCTTCATCTATGCGTTGGTGCTGGCGCCTGCGCTGACTGAACTGCTGCCGAAGTCCGGCTATGCAGCCACGCCCGCGAATGTCGGGCTGGCAGGCTCCATCCTGTTCGCGCTGTTCCTTGTGGGTTGGGGGCTGTCGTTCATCTGGGGGCCGCTCGCTGACCGCTTTGGACGCACCAAGGTGCTTGCCGCCACTATTTTCACCTTCGCGATCTTTACCGGACTCGCGGCGACTTCACATACCGTCTGGGAGCTGGGTATCTATCGTTTTCTTGCGGGCGTGGGTATTGGCGGGGAGTGGGCGCTGGCCGGGACCTATGTGGCGGAAGCGTGGCCGGAGGATCGCCGCAAGATGGGCGCGGGGTATCTCCAGACGGGGTATTACGCGGGCTTCTTCATGGCCGCCGCACTCAACTATACGATCGGCGCGACCTTCGGCTGGCGCGCGATGTTCCTTGTCGGTATCGTGCCGGTGGTGGTGTCCATTGTGGTGTTGCTGCGCGTGAAGGAAACCGACAAGTGGCAGAAGGTCGAGGCAACCGTGGTCAAGAAGGCGGGTTCGCTGCGATCGATTTTCTCGGCGCAATATCGGCAGCGCACGATCGTTGCGACTGTGTTGCTGACTGTTGCGATTATTGGACTGTGGGCGGGCGCGGTGTATGAACCGTCGGCGGTTATTCAGCTTGCGACCAAAGCTGGAATGACGAAGGCGGATGCATCCAGGACGGCGTCGATTGCGACGGGTTTGTTGTCCATCGGAACGATCATCGGCTGTCTCGCGTTGCCGCCGATGGCCGAACGTATTGGGCGGAAACTCACGCTCGCGGTGTACTTCGTGGGCATGGCGGTGTCGATCGCACTGGCGTTTGGTTGGGCGTTTTATCTAGAGAATGGACTCGTGCCGTTCATCGCGCTGTTGGTCGTGCTTGGTTTTTTTGGCGGCAATTTCGCGTTGTTCAGTTTGTGGTTGCCGGAGCAGTTCGAGACTCGCGTTCGAGCGACGGCGTTTGCGTTCTGCACTTCGATAGGGCGCTTCTTTGGGGCTATTGTGAATTTTGGGATCGGCGCGATGGTGTTGCACATGAAGACGCTCGGCATGCCTATTGCGCTGACCGCTATCGCGTTTGTGATCGGGTTGGCGGTGATTCCGTTCGCGCCGGAAACGAAGGGGCAGGATTTACCAGGTTAGGGGCGCTCGCGCTGGTGGACGGGGAGGGGATGTTGGTCGGGGGTGGTGGTTTGGGGGGTAGTAGTCGGGGTCTATGCCGGGGTGCTGCTTTCAGCGTTAGTGGTCAGGGGTCTATGCCGGGTTGCTGCTTTCGGCGTTAGCGGCTTGCATGAGTCGGATTTTCTCTTTATCACTATTAGCCACTGTGCGTGGCGGCACGTCATTTCTTTGTCCAAAGCGACAAAGAAACGAAGCAAAGAAAACGCTTTAACCGCTCTACCCTAAGTGTCCACAGCGTGCAGTTTTGATTCATAGGTGCCCCAAAAGCACGGTGCTCGCCAGAGCCACGGATGTGTGAACCCCTCTTTCTCCGAACACCGATACCCACACGCTTCGCCACCAGTGATTGAACCTGCCCAAGGAGCACCCCGCGCTATCCGCGGACAACCTCCCTCCAAATGTGTACGCGCCTCGAACCACGTCGCCAACCCTGCTGGAAATGAGGTCGCGAAGATGCGGGCGGCCGTAACCGACGAAATAGCTGTACAGAACGCGCAGCCAATTCACAAAAACTGAAGCGGTAACCACAAACACGCATCAAGCTGTGACCTATGAATACGGTCGCACAGACCAAGTAGCTAACCTGTCAAAAAACCGCAGCCGTAAATATCTGTAAGGCCGTGCGGGTTCATTGGCAATTGTGCTTGCCCGAGAGCGTACGGGGCGAAGCGTGTTCGTGTCAGGATTCGCGAGAAGGAGGGGTTCACACATCCGTGGCTCTGGCGAGCACCGTGCTTTTGGGGCACCCATGAATGAAAACTGCACGCTGTGGACACTTAGGGTAGCGTGTTTGAAAGCGTTTTCTTTGCTTCGTTTCTTTGTCGCTTTGGACAAAGAAATGACGTGCCGCCACGCACAGTGGCTAATAGTGATAAAGAGAAAATCCGACTCTCGCAGACCACTAACACTGAAAGCACCAACCCGGCATTGACCCTCGACCACTAACACTGAAAGCACCAACCCAGCATAGACCCCGACCACTAACACTGAAAGCACCAACCCGACATTTCCCCAGGCAGTTCGATTCTTCGGCAGCGCAGGCTTGATGATGACGAAGAGCGGGATGAGCAGGCAGACGGTGCATCCATATCGCAACGCCAGCAAGGTTAGCTGCGGTGCATATCCGACTGCCATCTTCGCTATCGGGAATCCTCCCGACCAGAGCAGCACAAAAGCCATCTTGGCGGCGGAAGTCTTAATGCTTGCACGGCGTCGAAACATCGGCTTGCAGCATTGTTGCTGACTCGAGTGTTCTGCTATCCCGCGTAGCGTTTTCTTTTCTTATCGGTGCTTCAAGCGCCCGCCGAAGCAGGCGTCTGGTCGGGAAGGCAAATTTCCAAATGCCTGGCGCAGGCGCAAGCGACGCGAAACCCGCGATGTTTCCGTCGTCGCCCGCATGTTGCCGGCGGCGCAGAGGCGCACCATTGCCGCCGACCGTCAAAAGATAGCGGTTAACCGTGCTGCTGCTGGTTGCCTCCACCGCCGTGGCCGCCTTGCCCCCCACCGCCGTGGCCACCACCATTGTTCCCTCCGCCGCCATGACTCGGCGGTGGTCCCTGAGGGCGCCCACCGCCGCCGGGCTGCCCTGGAGGGCGGCCGCCAGCGCCATGACCGGGCGGTGGTCCGGGAGGACGCCCACCTGCACCTTGACCCGGCGGTGGTCCGGGAGGACGTCCACCCGCACCTTGACCCGGTGGTGGTCCAGGAGGACGGCCGCCGCCATGACCGGGCTGCGGTCCCGGCGGAGGACGTCCGCCATAACCCGGCGGGCGGCCGGGACCGCGCCCAGGAGGCGGATGATTCGCCCAGCGTGATTGCTGGTTATACCAAGGGCGGCCGCGATAATAACTGCCCCAGTACGAACCGATGGAAAACGTCACAATAGGCAAACCGATCGTGGTTCCGTAAGTCAGGATCGGGACATTGCCACCTTGGTACGGATAGCTGAGACGCCCCGCGTAGACCCAGCCGCGCAAGTTGGGCACCACCACGTCGCACCAGGTGTAGCCACTGACGCAACCCATGACCGTGACGGGCACGCCGCCCGGCAATTGAGTCACGATCGGATAGTCGCTCGCCGGCCCGGCGCGCATGTTGACCGGGCTATTCGTGTACGCCTGCTGCTGCGCGAACGTCACACCCGGCAACGCCAGCAACCCCGCAAATCCAATACAACCCCATTGAAGCAATTGTTTTCGCATATGGCCTCTCATCGTGGGAGTGCGACTTCCGATGCTTATCGGGACCGTCCCCTTAATAGCAGTATTCGATCCCGACATCCCGAAAGCCGGACGGATTAAGCAAGTATGGAGTTCACTCTTCATGGCGTCTATGCGGGTGAAACCTCCCGAAACAGAAATTTGGATAAACTTGAATCCGTCCCTGATGATCCGCAGCGCTTGGGGTCCGCCCAAGCGTCGCCGCGGCGAATCCACCGTTGACGCAGAATGGCGACGACACCTGGCATGAGGATTACGAGGATCGCGGCGCTCCCGCCCGAGATGGAGACGCTCGAAGCGGCGTCATGGTCGCAACCAACATCAACCAGGGACACCGCATGCTTGTTGGAATACGCGAGGCCACGGTCGAAGACGCGCAGGCTATCGCCACGATTCACGTGGACTCATGGCAGGCGGCTTATCGGGGAATCCTGCCCGAGGCCTACCTGGCGAATCTGGCCGTGGCGCAACGAAGCGAGGCATGGCGCAAGTCGATCATCGCCGGAAGGCCCCGGGTGCTGATCGCTCATGCCGATGCCGATGCCGACGACGCGATTCTCGGTTGGGTCGCATTCGGGGACTCACGGGATGGGGACAAGGATCATCGCTGGGCCGAAGTGGAGACGCTTTACATCGCGCCGGCTTTCTGGCGTAAAGGCGTCGGCAAGCGACTGATCGATGCTGCCCGGCACGCGCTGCAGTCCGCGGGATATACCGATGTCGCCCTGTGGGTCTTGCTGGACAATCGTCGCGCGCGCGCCTTCTATAAACGAAGCGGCTTTGTCTGCGATAACTCGAGCAGAGGCGTTCAACTCGGCGGCAAGTGGCTGACCGAGCTTCGATACTGTTGCGCGCTCGGCGGGACCTGAGTAACTGCTAACCGCTTCATCGCAGGGCGAGCGCGGGCGGCAGTTCCCTGACAAACAGGAAAACAGCGTGGCACGCGATAGCTGTCGCTCAAGCAAGCCCCTTCTCCGCGAGACGTTGGTAAAAAAGCAGATCAAGTTCCGGCGCTCGTCCCGCTATACCGGTCAGCAGCGCATGCACCTGGCCACGGTGATGCGTCTGGTGATTGAACCAATGCGCGAGTGCAGGCGCGAGAGGTTGCGTGATCGCGTCCGGCGTGGAGACGCGCCGGTACGTGATCGTGCCTTCCAGCGAAGCATCATCAAGCCCTGTTACGTGCCGCACGATCCGTGCATCCTCCCTCTCACGCGCATGGCGCAGCGACTCAAGTTCCTCGAAGAGGATCGCGTCGAGCCTGTCAGGTGAATTCCCCTCGCCGGTGAAACGAAACATCCATACGCGGTCGGTCACGAGCAAGTGATTGAGCGTCCCGTGTACCGATCTGAAAAACGCGCCCCGGTCCGCTCGATAATCGGCGTCGCTGAGGAGCGCGGCGGCATCGAAGAGTCGTGTGTTCGCCCAGGCGTTGTAGCGCGCGAATGTGTCGAAGTGCTGTTTGAACAGGCTCTGCATGTCGTCCTCCTTGCGGCTTTAAATCGTTCGTCCTGCATGGATATTAATATTGATAGAGTTGACGTCAATCTTGATTCAATTCATCAATGTGAGATCCCCATGGCATGGATGACGGCGGCCGAGGCCTTGAGCGTATTGAACGTCCGCGCGCAGACGCTGTATGCGAACGTGAGTCGCGGAAAAATCCGCGCAAAGTCCGATAAGACAGACCCTCGCCGCAGCCTTTATCACCGCGACGATGTATTGCGGATGGCGGAGCGCCGTAGCGGACAGCGCAAGGTCGAGAAGGTCGCAGCGCAGACAATCGACTGGGGTGATCCCGTTTTGCTTTCCGCTATCTCGACGGTATCGAATGGCAAGCTTTGGTATCGCGGGCGGGATGCCGTCGAGCTCGCGAACGCGGCGTCGTTTGAGGAAGTCACCGGGCTGTTATGGGAGACCGATGCGGTCTTGATCAAACCGTCGGTTACGCGCAAGGCCGCCGGCGCCGACGATCCTTTGACCGCGAGTCTCGTCGCTTTGGCCAGGCGTAGCGCGCGTGATTTGCCATCGAGTGGACGCACGCCTGCTGTGCTGCGAGACGAGGCCGCCAGCGTGCTTTCGACGCTTGCACAGGCCATCCTTGGCGGTACAGCTTCTTCGCGCGCAGGACGCACGTTAAGCGAGCGCATGGCCGTATCGTGGGGACGCAGCGAGGCGGAAGACGCAATTCGGCGCGCCCTCGTTTTACTCGCCGATCATGAACTGAATGCATCGACCTTCGCGGCGCGCGTCACCGTGTCCACCGGCGCGTCGTTATCGGCTGGCGTGTTGGCTGGCCTCGCTACGCTCACTGGACCGTTGCATGGAGGGGCATCGTCGTCGGTTCGCGCGCTGATCGAGTTGGCAGCCGATATCGGCCCTGAAGCGGCCGTGCATAACTGGCTGGCGCAAGGCCGCGCGTTTCCGGCGTTCGGGCATCCGCTATATGCCGATGGGGACCCAAGGGCGAGCGCTCTGCTGAGCACAGTAAGCGTGCCGCCGCTTTACGCGGAACTTGCCACATGCGTGGAGAGGGCGGTTGGCGAGCGGCCGAACGTTGACTTCGCGCTGGCGGTTCTTGCCGCTGCGTTCGATCTGCCGACGCATGCGCCGCTGTCGCTGTTCGCGCTTGCGCGCTGTGCTGGCTGGCTCGCGCACGCGCTGGAGCAAGCGCAAACGGGCCGCCTGATCCGGCCTCGCGCACGTTATGTCGGGTTACAACCGAAGCCCGCGGAGTGAGTCTGCCCGAGCGGCAGACTCATTAGTTCAAGCATCCAGGTCGATGGCGATTTTCCGAAATGTGCTGTGCTTGCAAGGAAGCGGTAAGCATCGACGATTTGCTCGAAGCCGAATGCTCATAGATCACCGGCTTGATGCCAGTCGTGGCGATTGCGCGCGGCATCGGCGAGATTCGCTGTCGATCCCGTGTGACCGCCCTCAATAGGCTTCCAGGTCGCTACCCGTGCCTGCGCTTACCGCTCGTTCTCCAGACCTCCGCTCGTCCTTTCGCGATTCACGCTGCCGTTTGTGTCAGTGCGTTCGGCCGTGCGCGCTTGGCCAGATCCAGTAACAATCGTTTCACCCGGTGTTGTTGCACGGCCACAAGATCGCTCTCATTCATCAGGACCCGGAGCCGGCTTTCCCAGTACTCCTGGTCCATGCCGTGGACGGGTCCAGCCGAACTGACGCGCACGACGGACCTGACCATGCGTTCGATATGGTCAAGCTGGTGATCGGCTAAACTTGCGGGCATCAAGTTGCCGGGATTAAGCGACGGTGCTTTCTTTAAAGCGCTCATTTGCTGATATCTCGTCTGCTTCGCTGAGCTGCCTCAGGAAGGGTGCTGCAATCAATTCGTCCGGACATCGCTGATCAGGCTGCTCATTCTGCCAATACCCATACCCATGGCGATGAACGAGCGGGGCGGTTTTGTTTCCCGCTCCCGCCGCCTTTTGATGGAAAAGCCTGCGCTTCCCGCTTGCAATGCCGTAAACAAGGCATTTGCCTCTCATGATGCGGAATGGACAGCGAAGTTATTAATCTGAAGATAGCGCACAGTTTTTGGCAGGCTTTACCCTATGTCTCAGTTCTCGAAATAAATTGATCATCGCGACCCGGGCAGGATGGATCGGCTGTTTGGAGGCACTAACAGGTAATGAAAATGGCTTCGTATACCCGCCGCGACGGGCTCGCTCAGGCTGCCGCGCCGGACGCTGGCATCGTCCGCAGCAGTTTCAGCACGTACGCCTCGGAGGTGGACCAGCAGCTCCTCGCCTGGCGCGACCGGGTGGGGCATGTCGTTGATGTCCTGCCTTCAAAGGCGCAGATCGCGGGCGGCTTTAACGGCCGTATCGACCGGTATGCAGTGGGCGATTTCATCTTCACGGATGCCGTCACCGACGCCATGTCGCTTGAACGCTCGGTTGCGAGAGTGTCCGCCGACGTTCGGCGGGACTATGTTTTCCACATATTCGTCCAGGGCGAGGTCGACGCGGTAGTGGGCATGCAGAAGAAACGCAGCGCCCCGAATCCGATTCAGGGAATAGTCGTTTTCGACATGGACCAGCCGTTTCGCACCGAGCGGTCTGCGTGCCAGGTGTTGACCATGTTCGTGCCGAGAGCGGTCGTGGAGGCCGCGATTCCAGACGCGGATTCGATTCATGGGCGCGCGGTCGAGCACGGCGCGCCGTTGACCCAACTGGTGACGAATCACGCGTTGGCGCTGAGCCGCGACCTGGCCGGAATGAACGCGGCGCAGGCGGCGCGGGAAATGGATGCCGGCGCGCAACTGCTGCTCGCGGCTTTCCGCAAGCAGGCAAGGCTGACCGGCGACGCCCGCGCGGCGGTGC
This sequence comes from Caballeronia sp. dw_19, assembly GCF_018449515.1. Lineage (GTDB taxonomy): Bacteria > Pseudomonadota > Gammaproteobacteria > Burkholderiales > Burkholderiaceae > Caballeronia. The sequence goes on from NZ_JAAVUQ010000046.1 coordinate 16,077, forward strand.
AGGCGGCCATGATGAGCCAGGTGCGGCGGTATGTCGAAGCGAATCTCAACCAGCCTGATCTTTCGCCAACCAGCGTGGTGGATGCGTTGCACTTGAAGCGCGCCACGATCTACCGCTGGTTCGAGCATGAGGGCGGACTGGGCGCGTATATCCGCAATCGCCGTTTGCGCGAGGCGGCTGACGAGCTGGTCCGCTTCCCCCACCTTCAGGTTGTCGATATTGCCTACGGGCTGGGGTTCAACAGCGCGTCGGATTTTACGCGCGCGTTTCGCCGCGCCTACGGCATGAGCCCGCAAGATGCGCGCGCTCGCGCGCTCGAGTTGCAGCGGGCAAGCAAGCTGGACCTGATGTCGTCGTACGGGCCGGGCGGCAGATAGCGCGATAACCCCGCGATAACCCGGCGCGCCAGCCCAATCAGTCGGGCGCCGTTTCGGGGAAGCGCTGCAGGGCAAAAAGCGTGATGCAGATGGCGGCGATCAGATACCACGCGGGTATCATCGGATTGCCGGTCGCGGCGATCAGCCACGTGACGATAAGCGGCGAGAAGCCGCCGAAAATCGCCACGCCGAAGCTGTACATGATGGAAAGCGCGGCGGCGCGATGTTGCGGCGCAAAGGCCTCCAGCATCATCACCGTGCTCGCGCCAGCATTGCTGAGCGCGACCGCCACATACCCAAGGATGATCAGCAGCGCGGTGACATTGCCTACGCCCATTCTCAAGGCGAAGAAGGCCGGGTAAGTCAGCACAAGACAGATCACGAGCGCCAGGTACTGGATTGGCTTGCGGCGCTTTTGGCCGTCGGCGATCCGGGCCACCAGCGGGTTCGCCACCAGGATCACGAGACCGGACAGGCTGGCGGTCAGCAGGCTGATGGCCGGGGGCCGATGCAATGTACGCACCAGATAGCTCGGCATATAGAACACCGTGATGTAGATACCGATCGACGGCGCGGCCATCATCAATGTTCCGTAGAACAGCGGGCGGGCGTGCTTTGAGAACAGAGTCGCGAGCCGGGGGCGCTTGGGTACCTCCATGACAACTGAAGGCATGCTCCGGCGCAGATACCAGCCGACGGGGCCGATCAACCCACCGAGCACAAACGGAATCCGCCATCCCCATTCGTGCATGTCGGCCGGCGAGAGCAGCTCGGTGGTAGTTGCGCCGACCATCGCGGCGGCAAATGCGGCCGCGCCCTGGCTCGCGCCACGCCAACTGGTGAGATAACAGCGGCGGTTGCGCGGGACCGACTCCATCAGCACGGCCGACGCCGGCCCGATCTCGCCTCCTGCCGCGAGCCCCTGCATGAGTCGCGCGAGAACCATCAACACCGTTGCAGCCGGGCCAATGGAAGCAACCGTGGGCAGGCAGGCGATCAGCCATGTGCCGAGTGTCATGAATGCGAGCGACCAGGTCATGCCGGCTTTGCGGCCCCGGCTGTTGGCGATCTGCCCGATGATGATTGCCCCGAGCGGGCGCATGACGAAGCCCGCACCGAAGGTCGCAAGCGAGAGCAGCAGTGAGGACAGCGGGTTGTGCGACGGGAAGAAGAGCTTGCCGATGATGACGGCGGAGAAGCTGTAGACCGTGAAGTCGTACGCGACAAACGCGTTACCAATAATGGTAGCCAGGACGACGCGGGCGGGTTTTGCTTTTGGGGGGTGGGTCAGGTGGTCTGCTGCGGGGTGCATAGGCGCGGTCTTGGGGGCGGCGGTGCCGATACGCATAAGTTACGCACGCGTTGCGCATGAGTTGCTATCTTTGGCTTGGGCGATGCGGGGCAATGATAAGGCAACGCGACTATTTGTGCTTGAGGCCGCATCGGCGCTGACCCCGACCCAGCCTTCAACATCTCCCACCGACCGCCAGCGCCCAAAACCTATCCAACCCCTATGGCAACTGCTCGGCCAACGCGTCAAATTCACCCGGCCATTGGGCTCGCCACGCGTCGCGCGTCGCGCCATCGACCCATGCTCCGTCGATGCCGTTGAGCATGAAACCCTTCAAATCGCCGATGCCAAAGCCGAAATGGCTGAACATCAGTTCCCACGCTTCACTCGGATTCACCTTGTGCAGCGCTGGGTCGTCGGTATTTGGATGAATCTTCAAACCAAGCCCGGGCATGCGGCGGATCGGATGCAACTCCGCCCATTTCTCCGGCGGCAAAATGCGCAAGTAATAAGAGTTGCTAGGCACGACCGTGAACACCAGGCCAGACGCGGCATATTTGGCGGCCAGCGCGGGATTATCGACGATCGTATAACCATGATCGACACGATCCACCTTCAGCAACTCAACCGCAGTCTCCACATTGCGCCAAGGCATGCCGAACTCGCCCGCATGCGCGGTAGTCTTGAAGCCCGCGTCCCGGGCATTGCGATAAGCCTTCCAGAACAATTCCGGCGGCCGGTCATTTTCACGATAATCCACGCCAATGCCGGCGACTTCATCGGCGCGATGGGCTTTCATCCACTCGACCAGGGTCACCGCTTCGTCGGGATCGGCCTCCCGGTCGATACTCGGAATCAGCAGCGCGGACATTCCAAAGTCCCGCGATGCATCGCGGATCGCCGCGACAATGCCGGCCTGCGCATCGCCGTACGCAATCTTCGATACCCGTACCGTGCCGGTGGGATTCCAGAAGAATTCTGCGTGGCGCACGTTATGCGCGGCGGCGTCCTCCAGATATTCGTACGTGATGCGGTGCAGGTCATCGGCGTTGGTGAGCAGGTATTCATCAAGCGCGCGCAGCACGCGCAACACGCCAACCGGCTTCTCGCCGCGCGTATAAAACGCATCGATCTCCGTCCGCTCGATCGGCGCATGGCTTTTTTCTGCCAACGCGATAAACGTCTGGTGCCGAACCGCGCCCAGCAAATGGCAGTGCAGTTCGACCTTCGGGATTGCCTTGAAAAATGCCCGATGCGCAGGCGTGATCTTGATGCCGGTGCGTGAAGCGGGCACATTGCCAAATGTCTCGTTCATATTCCAGGTACTTGCGGGAGTGCAGGATTAATGGTGTTTAACAACGGTCCAGAAGTAATAACCAAGCGGAATCGCCAGCACGACAAGACCCCAGGGGACTTCTTTAAAGCGGCCTGCGAGCAGCTTCACGATCACGAAACACAACAAGCCGCCCGCAATCCCTGTGCCGAAACTGTTCGACATCAGCGTGAGCAGGACCATGGAAAGGACCGGGAAAGCGTCCGTGAAATCGTCGAAATGCGCGTGGCGGATCGTGCTGAACATCGACAGGCCGATCAGGATCAGCGCTGGCGCGGTGGCTTCCTTCGGAATCGCGAGCGCGACCGGTACGAACAGCAGCATCAACGCGAACATGCCTGCCGCAGCCAGCGATGAGAGGCCGCTGCGCCCGCCCGCTTCCACGCCCGCCGCCGATTCGACCAGCGCCGTGAGCGCAGGAATACCGAACACGGGGCCGAGCGTGGCCGCGATCGAATCGACGAGGAACGGACGGTTGATATTCGGCAGGTTGGCGTTTTCATCGAGCAGGTTCGCTTTGGCGCCGACCGCGAGCGTCGTACCCAGTGTCGAGAAAAATTCGGCTGCGAAGAACACGAACAAATAAGGAATGGCAGCAACGGTCAGCGCGCCCGGAATATCGAGCTTGAACGCAACGGGCATGATGTCGTGCGGCAACGAGATCATGGCTTGCGGCAGATGCGTGACGCCCAGCGGTACGCCCGCCGCCGCCGCGATCAGGATTGCCCAGAGAATGGCGCCGGGAACGCGCCGCCCCTGCAACACCACGGCTGCGGCCAAACCAATCAACGCGACAATCGTGCCGGGCCGTGAAAAATCGCCGAGGGCCAGCGCATTGGTCTTTGCGTTTGCGATCACCATACCCGCGTTACGGAAGCCAAGCACCGCGATAAAGAGCCCGATGGACGCGCCCAGACCGAGCTTGATCTGAGCCGGGATCAGCCGCACGACCAGACTGCGTGCGCCGACCAGCGTGAGGATCAGAAACAGCACGCCGGAGATAAACGCAATGCCGAGACCGGTTTGCCAGGCGACGTGTTCGGTCGCCGCCAGCGTCACGCCAAGGATCACCGACCCGCCAATCCCAGGCCCGACGATAAACGGCAGATTCGTATAAAGCCCCATGAAAATGGTGCTCAAAACAAAAACGATGATGGTCGATGTGGTCGCCGCACCCCGATCCATGCCGCCCGTTGCGAGCAGCGACGGGATCACGACGAGCAGATACGCCGCCGCGAGAAACGAGGTAATGCCTGCAAGCGTCTCGATGCGCACGCTGGTATTGCGGGCGCTCAATGCAAAGCGGCGATCCAGCCAGCCGCTCGATGTTTTTGATGCGGCGAGCTCGGGAGAAGCCATCGAAGATTCCTTGTTCACTATTATTTCCTTTACCTGTGCCGACTTGGTCGCGCTTTATACTGCGGCGCATTGTCCCCAAGCGGTGGCGCTCAATGTCCGATCGTTCGTCCCTCTTACCCGCGCTGACGTTGCGGCAAGTGCAGTACTTCGTTGCGCTCGCGCATGCGCGCAGCTTCACACAAGCGGCGCAATCGCTCTCGCTGACACAACCCGCCCTGACCGCCGCGATCCGGCAGATCGAGTTCCTGCTCGGCGGTCCATTGTTCGCGCGTTCCGCTCACCGCCTCACGCTGACCGCTGCCGGCGCCAGCATACTGCCGCTCGCCGAACGCCTGCTCAACCATGCGCGCGGTACGTTCGACGACATGGCCAGCACCTTCGCCGAGCAACTGCAGACGGTGCGCATCGCGATGATTCCATCGGTGGCGGGGCGTCTGCTGCCGGTGCTGAACGCGTTCCGCGAACAACAGCCGTCGCTGCGCTTCACGCTCACCGACCTGCCCAATAGCGCGCTGATCGACGCTGTGCGCGATGGCGTCGCGGACATCGGCATTGGCGTGCATGAGCCGGAAGCGAACCACGAGGCCCTGCGTTTCAAAGACGTCTTCGAAGACGAGATCGTCGTGGTCCTGCGGCGCGACGACCCGCTCGCCAAACGCAAGACCCTGCCGTGGGCGAAGCTTGTCGGCCGCGATCTCGCCGTGTTCGTGCGCGGCAGTGTGAGCGACGCGCTGCATCGCACGAGTGGCGATGAAAAGCTGCGTCTCTCGGTGGCGTACCGGATGGAATACTCCGAGCCGCTCTACGCGCTGGCGCGCAATGGACTCGCGATTGCAGTGCTGCCGAGCCTTTACACATTGCATCTGCACGATCCCGAGCTCGTGGCGCTGCGCCTCGACAAACCGCGCGTCACGCGTGCCATTGCGTTGATCTCGCTGGTGGGCGAAGATCGCGGCCCGCACGCGAAAGCGTGCTGGGACTATATTGCCGCGCACATTTGAAGCATGGGTCACAACGTCGGCTCAAGGTAGCGTAGCGATGCTGGCCCGCAACGCGGCATAAAACGCGTCGGCATCGACGTCGGTGATCCAGGTCGCGTTCGGCGTACGGCCGCTATGTCCGCTCCAGTCGACCACGGTCTCGCCCAGCGTCCATTGCCCGGTTGTTTCCACCACCACATTGACCAGCCGGCCCTTGAACAAGCTCGGGTCAACGAGATAACCCGCTGCCGTGGGGTCGTACATGGGTGCTTCTTCCACGCCGCGCCGGCCCTTCTGATACTTCACTTCCGCCGCCATGATGTCCGCGACAATCGCGCCGCAACGGTTGCCGATAGCGCGGATGGGTGCGATGCGGGCGGGCGTGATGGGCGCCTTCACGGCGACATCGCGTGGCAGCACGACGATCGGCACGCCGCTCGCGAAGACAATGCTCGCCGCTTCCGGATCGACGTAGACGTTGAATTCGGCGGCCGGCGTGATGTTGCCGCGCTCGAAGAATGCGCCGCCCATCAGCACGATTTCGCGCAAGCCTTCGCGGATTTCGGGCGCTTCGGTGAGCGCAGTCGCCAGATTCGTCAGCGGTCCGATCGCGCAGATCGTCACGCTGTGGGGCGCGGCCGCTTTCAACGTTTCGATGAGATACGCCACCGCGTGTTGCGGCGCGACCGGCCCCAGCGGTTCGTGCAATTCCACGCCTTCAAGGCCGGTCTTGCCATGTACGTTCGCCGCGGTAATCAGCGGGTGCATCAGCGGACGCGGGCATCCCGCGTACACCGGCAAGGTCTTCGTCTGACCTGCCCAGTCACGCACGATGCGCGCGTTGCGCTCGGTCAGGTTCAGCGGCACGTTGCCCGCAACGGCGGTCAGTGCGCGCACGTCGAGCCGGTCGCGCGCACCGAGTGCGAAGAGGATGGCGATGGCATCGTCCTGACCCGGATCGCAGTCGATGATCACCGTGCGCCGCTCGTTGGCAGCCTGCGCGAGCGGGTTGAACAACGCACCGGCAGTCAGCGCGACCGATGCCTTGAGGAACGTGCGACGGGGGACGTTAAAAGTTTGGCTCATGGTCAGAATACGTGGCGCATGCCGATGGTCGCGACCAGTTGGCGCGTGGTGGTTGACTGCGCGAACGCGAAGATCTGCGCATGCTGCGCGTCGCCGGCGGCTAGCTGACCAATCACCGTCAACGCTACGTCGGTACGCTTCGAAAGAAAATAGTCTGCCTGCAAGTTCACCTGATGCCACTGCGGTTTCTGGTTGATGACGTCATACTTGCCGTCCGTGTAACCGTAGGCCGCGCCGAGGAACAGCGCCGGGGTCATGGTGTACACCACGTTCACGCCGAAGTTCTGCAAGTGCAGGTGGGAGTTGTCGAGGTAATCGTAGTGGACATCGGTGAAGAGTGCGGCGAATTGTGCTCGACCGATGGTGTAGAAACCGCCGGTGCCGGCAATGCGCTGTTTGCTCGCGAACACGGACGGGTTGGTCGCGCTCTTATCGAAGATCAGGATGGGTGATGCGTAGTCGTTGGAGATCGCGCCGTCCTGATTCGTGGGGCTGTACGGGTGGTTGTACTGCGCGTAGACCGCGCTCCACTTCAGCGGGCCGTTCTCGTAACCGACCCCGAAGCTGTACGCGTTGTTGTCGCCGAAGCCGGTCGAATTGCTGAAGCCATAGATGGCGGTGGCCTTCAGCCCACGATAATTCGGGCTCACGTACTTGACCGAATTCTGGACGCGGATGTCGTTATAACCGTTGTCGTTATCGCCGATATTCACGCCGTTGCTCGCGATGATCACCGGGCCGATGTAATCGTGGATCGTGTCGTACTGGCGGCCGAGGGTCAGCGTGCCGTAGGTTTTATCGGCGAGACCGACATACGCCAGCCGGCCGAATTCGCGGCCGTTCTGGGAGGCCGCGCCGCTCATGATGTTGAAACCGTTCTCAAGCTGGAACACCGCGCTCAAGCCACCGCCCAGGTCTTCCCGTCCTTTCAGGCCCCAGCGAGGATTCTGGTTCGTGCCGCTGAGCGCCTCATAAGCGTTGTGACCGCCCTGGTTGGTCGCGAAGCCGACACCTCCTGAAATCAGGCCGTAAAGGGTGACACTGCTCTGTGCATACGACGACACCGTGAAGGCGCCCAGCACCGCGAGAGGAGCAAGCTTGAGTAGTTTCATGATGGTCCGGTGGCGAGTAAATGTTCTTGTCGCGCTCGTTTTTCGTTGCATGGCGCGTTGTAAGTGCATCGGACTGTACAAAGCCGAAAACCATAAAAATAATTGTGATTTCTTATCAACCCATCAAATGGATTTATACAAGGGGCTTCAGGTGTGGAGAATGTGCGCGGGTTGAAGACCCGCTGACAGGCGCGTCCGACCGTTCAGGCGATGCCTTGCTCCAGCGTCGGCACGGTGCGTAAGCGCGCCACGTCCCGGCCTGGCGGCGCGCCGAACAGGCGGCTGTATTCGCGGCTGAACTGCGACGGGCTGTCGTAGCCCACCTCGAATCCGACCGCAGCGACGTCTCCCGATTCCGCCAGCAGCCGTGCACGCGCCTCCTGCAGGCGTATGCGCTTCTGATATTGAAGCGGGCTCATCGAAGTAACTGCGCGGAAGTGCCGGTGAAACGACGAAACGCTCATGCCGACGAGCCCGGCGAGCGCTTCAGTCGCGAGCGTCTCGGCGTAGTGGCCGCGAATCCAGCGGATGGCATAACTGATTTGCGATAAACGGCTGTCGGCGAGACCGATCTGCCGCACCATCGCACCCTGTTCGCCCGCTAGCAGCCGCCAGAGAATTTCGCGTTCGAGCATGGGCGCGAGCACGGGGATATCCTCAGGACGATCCAGCAGGCGAAGCAGGCGCACGATCGGATCGAGCAACTCCGGCGATGCATGGCTGATCGCCAGACCCAAAGGCTCGGCGACGCTCCTGTCGCCGGTCGCAGTCTCGAGCAGCAGGGTGGCGATGTTCGCCGGCTTCAGCACCAGCCCCATCGCGAGAAAAGGCTCGCGCTCGCTCGCCTTGACTACATGACCGGTAATCGGCAAATCGACGGACACTACCAGGTACTGCCCCGCGCGGTATTCGAATACCTTGTCGTTAAGCACTGTGCGTTTGGTGCCTTGGGCGATCACGGCAAGCGTGGGTTCGTACACATGGTAGATCGGCTCGGTGGTTGTGTCGGAAGCCATGACGGCGACGCCCGGGAGCGCTTCGACCATCATGTCGGCGCGGGCGTGGCGGGTGATCAGCGTGCGAAGTTCGGCGAGATGGTCCATCTCGCCACGGTAAGCGGCAGACGCGCCAACTGCAAGCACGGCAAGCAACGCACGCATGATCCGCTCAATATTGGCAGGATTGTGCAAGAGCTTGCGAGCATTGGTCTATCGCCGGGAAGGCGCGCGGTGGTTTTATTGACGTCAAGCCAACCCGTCAATTTTCAGGAGAAACATCATGTCGCTGGATTCGTACGTCACCCTCGGCCGCTCCGGCCTTCGCGTCAGTCCGTTTTGTCTCGGCACCATGACTTTCGGCGAAGACTGGGGCTGGGGATCGAGCCCCGCTGAAGCAGAAACCATCCTTGCGGAGTATCTCGACCGGGGCGGCAATTTCATCGATACCGCCAACATCTACACGGTGGGCCATTCCGAAAAGATCATCGGTGACTTCTTTGCGCGGCAAAAAGGCCGAAGGGATCGCACGGTCATTGCCACGAAGTTCTTCGGCAATCTGCATCGCGGAGATCCGAACGGTGGCGGGGCCGGGCGCAAGGCAATCGTCGAGCAATGCGAGGAATCGCTGCGCCGGTTGCAGACGGATTACATCGACCTGTACTGGATGCACAACTGGGACCGCACCGCGCCCATTGAAGAGACGATGCGCGCAATGGACGATCTCGTCAGCGCCGGCAAGGTGCGTTATCTGGGGTTCTCCGACGCGCCCGCCTGGAAGGTCGCGCAGGCGCAGATCATTGCGCAGTTCCGCGGGTGGACGCCGTTGATCGCGATGCAGATCGAATACTCCCTTTTGCAACGGACCGTGGAGGGAGAACTGACGCCGATGGCGCAAGAGCTTGGCATCGGCGTGATGCCTTGGAGTCCTCTCAAGAACGGCTGGCTGTCGGGCAAATACAGCCGTGAGAATGTGAGTACCGTTGCGTCGGATCGCGGGTCTCTGGTCGGTTTGCCGGGCGAGAAGGATTTTCTGGTTATCGATGCGCTGATGGCCGTTGCCAAGGAAGTGAACGCTACTCCGGCGGCGGTTGCGCTTGCGTGGGTACAAAACCGTCCGGGCGTGACATCGACAATCCTTGGTGCACGCCGGATTGACCAGCTTCGGGCGAATCTCGCCGCGCTCGACCTCAAGCTGACCGACGCGCAGATCGCGACCCTCGACGAGGTATCGAAGCCCGTGCTCAACTTCCCCGCCGATCTCAACAGGGATCTTTCGCCGAGCTTTGCATTTGCAGGCGCAACGGTCGACGGTCAGCGGACGACGGTCTTGCCCTTACTGTCCGAAAACGCGCCTCGATATTGAAGGTGCGCGATGAAGGTACGCGATGAAGGTACGCGAGTAAGGGCGCCGGGGACTTGTGGTTTCAAACCTCGGCGCAGTAGATAGCCTTCCTTAAACAACGGTGAGCGACGATTTCCGAGGGCGATTCAATTTCGCAGACGCTGTCTGCGAAATCTTGCTTAGCGCGCAGCAATTTAACCCGGCGGCAAGTCAGGCAGCGTGCCGCCTTCCGAGTGCGTGCGCAGCGTCGTCATGGTTCTCTCGGCCAGTACCGCATCGCGCTTGGCCAGCAAATGACCGCGCAGGATCGACGCCATGCGCTTGCCGTCGCGCGCTTCCAGCGCCTCGATCATCGCTTCGTGATCGCGGATCGCGCTGTCCCACTTCACCGTCTGGAAGTTGGACCGGAACCGTAATGCCTGCAGTCGCCGGTTCACCGATACATAGGTCTGCCGCAGCGCCGAATTACGCGCGGCGTCGTTGATCTTGTCGTGAATGGCCTGATTGCGGCTGTAATACCCCGACAGGTCGTTCTGTTCCCGGCACGCCAGCATGGCGTAATGCAGCGCCTTGATTATGCTCAGTTCGGTGGACGTTATCCGCTCGCACGCGAGTTCGCCCGAGAACGCTTCCAGCCCGCTCATCAGTTCGAAAGTTTCGCGAATCTCCGCCTCGCTCATCTGCGACACCGACGCGCCCCGGTTCGGCAGGATGTCGATCAGTCCTTCGGACGCCAGCACCTTCAGCGCCTCACGCAACGGCGTGCGTGAAATGCCCAGCGTCTCGCACAACGTGCGTTCGTTGAGCTTCACGCCCGGCGCGAGCAAGCCCTCGACGATGAAATTGCGCAGATGCTCAACCACCGTGTCGTGCAGCCGTTGCCGCTCGACCTTGGGGAGCGTGGTCGCGATCTGCGCAATCTGTGCAATTTGCAAATCCGCCAAATGTTCATTTTGCATTCAATACCTCTACCCATTCTGTTGGCGCGATTTTACCGTACGACGCCGGCAAATTTGGAGGGACGGGTTTTCACCTAATAAAAACAAGCATTTATCGCTTCCGATCGTCGCGACGGTGCGATAAAGTATTTTGCATGCAAAATTCAAAGGACGCATCATGTTAAAGCTGGATTTCCATCCCGCCGGTCGCCATTTCCTGCAAATTCCCGGCCCCAGCCCGGTCCCGGACCGCATTCTACGGGCAATGAGTTACCCGACGATCGATCATCGCGGGCCGGAATTCGGTGCGTTGGGCCTGAAGGTCCTGGACGGCATCAAGGCCATCTTCAAGACCGCGCAACCGGTCGTGATCTATCCGTCCTCGGGCACGGGCGCATGGGAAGCGGCGCTTTGCAACACGCTCAGCCCCGGCGACACCGTGCTGATGTTCGAGACCGGCCACTTCGCGACGCTCTGGAAAAAGATGGCCGAAAACCTCGGACTGAAACCGGAATTCCTGGGGCTGCCCGGCATCGAGGGATGGCGGCGCGGCGTGCAGGCGGACATGATCGAAGCGCGTTTGCGCGAAGACTCGCAGCACACGATCAAGGCGGTTTGCGTCGTGCATAACGAAACCTCGACGGGCGTTACATCGGACATTGCAGCCGTGCGGCGCGCGATCGATGCGGCGGGTCATCCGGCGCTGTTTCTCGTCGATACCATCTCGGGCCTCGCGTCCGCGGATTATCGGCATGACGAATGGGGTGTGGACGTCACCGTGTCGGGGTCGCAAAAAGGCTTGATGCTGCCGCCCGGGATCAGCTTCAACGCGGTTTCGCAGAAGGCGATCAAGGCAAGCAAGGACGCCAGGTTGCCGCGCGCGTTCTGGGCGTGGGACGAGATCATCGAGATGAACAAGAGCGGGTACTGGCCGTACACGCCGAACACCAATTTGTTGTACGGCTTGTCCGAAGCGCTCGAGATGCTCGGTGACGAAGGACTCGACCAGGTCTTTGCCCGGCATCAAAGACTCGCTGCCGCTTGCCGTGCCGCGGTCAACGCATGGGGACTCGAGATCCAGTGCGCCGACCCGGCCGTTTATTCACCGGTGCTGACAGGCGTGATGACGCCCGAAGGAGTCGACGCGGACGCGATCCGCAAGACGATCTACGAGCACTTCGATATGTCGCTCGGCACGGGCCTCGGCAAGCTGAAGGGCCGCATGTTCCGCATCGGGCATCTGGGTGATTGCAACGACCTCACGCTGATGGCCACGCTCGCAGGCTGTGAAATGGGCCTCAAGTTGTCCGGCGTGAAGCTTGCGGGCAGCGGCGTCCTGGCGGCAATGGACCACCTGACGAGCCACACCGCAGCACCGGCATTGAAGGCGGCGGCGTGACATCTTCAGGTAAGCATGAGTAATCCTTACTAAATCAACCGCGCGTAGACGCCGATGCTGACTAAATCCTCCGAAGCACTCGTCCAGCCGATCCACTTGATGCCGGCCTCGGCGAGCGCCACGCTGTCGCCGCTGGCCATGCGCCTGCGCCAGGAGTTGAAGGGCGATGTGCTGTTCGACCGGGCGGCGCGCGGACGCTACGCGACGGATGCATCGATCTATCAGATCATGCCGCTGGGCGCAGTCGTGCCGAAAGACCAGGCCGACTTGCTGCTCGCTTTGGAGATTGCACGCAACGCACGGGTTCCCGTGCTCGCACGCGGTGCCGGAACGAGCCAGTGCGGGCAAACGATTGGCGAAGCGCTGGTTATCGATACAAGCAAGTGGCTCAACAATATCGTCCACTTCGACCGTGAGGCGCGCACCGTAACGGTGGAGCCGGGCGTGGTGCTCGACCATCTGAACGCGTGGCTGAAACCGCACGGCTTGTGGTTTCCCGTCGATGTATCGACCAGCGCGCAATGCACGATCGGCGGCATGGCGGGCAACAACTCGTGCGGCTCGCGGTCGATGGAATACGGGATCATGGTGCACAACGTGGCGTCTATTGACGCCGTGCTGGCCGATGGTCATCAAGCTACGTTCGCGGCATTGCGTGCAATGTCATCCGACTCCCGCACGCGTTCGCTGGTCGAAGGCGTGCAGCGCATAGCGCAACGCGAACGCGATGAAATCCGCGAGCAGGTGCCGAAGGTATTGCGGCGCGTGGCGGGCTACAACATCGATCTCTTCGATTGCCAGAGCCCCTTGCCCTTCAGCGCCGACGGCGAGCCGAATCTCGCGCAGTTACTGGTGGGCTCCGAAGGCACGCTTGCGTTCAGCCGGCAACTCACGCTGAAACTGTGGCCGTTGCCCGAGCACAAGACGCTTGGTGTCGTGAACTTTCCCACGTTCTACGACGCAATGGACATGACGCAGCACATCGTCAAGCTGGGACCGGTCGCGGTGGAACTGGTCGACCGCACGATGATCGACCTGTCGATGTCCAATCCGGCGTTCCGTCCGGTGATCGAACGTGCACTGGTCGGCCAGCCGCAAGCCGTGTTACTGGTCGAATTCGCCGGTGCGGACAAGGCCGTGCAACTCGCGAAGCTTGCGCAACTCGTGGAACTGGTGGGCGATCTGGGCTTGCCGGGCTCGGTGGTCGAGATGCCCGACGCCACGCAACAAAAGGCCCTGTGGGAAGTACGCAAGGCCGGCCTGAACATCATGATGAGCATGAAGGGCGACGGCAAGCCGGTCTCGTTCATCGAAGATTGCGCGGTGCCGCTCGAACATCTCGCGCAGTACACCACGCGCCTCACCGAGGTTTTCCACAAGCACGACACCGAAGGCACCTGGTACGCGCACGCGAGCGTCGGGACGCTACATGTGCGGCCGATTCTTGATATGCGTCGCACCGGCGCGCAGAAGATGCGGGCGATTGCAGAGGAAGCATCGGCTTTGGTGCGCGAATACAAGGGCGCTTATTCAGGCGAACACGGCGACGGTTTGTGCCGCGGCGAATGGGTCGCGTGGCAATACGGACCGCGTCTCAACGAGGCATTCCGCGAGATCAAGACGCTCTTCGATCCCGAGAATCGCATGAGCCCGGATCGCATCGTAAATCCGCCGAAGATGGACGACGCGACGAACTTTCGTTTCACGCCGACGTACCGCGAACGTGAGATCGCGACGCAACTCGATTGGTCGCAATGGAACGTGACACGCGATCCGTTGACGGGTGTCGAGACCGGGCGGGGAACGGGCGACGATCGCACCGGCGGGCTCGCGAAGGCTGTCGAGATGTGCAACAACAACGGCCATTGCCGCAAGTTCGATGCAGGCACGATGTGCCCGAGCTATCGCATCACCAAGGACGAACAGCATGTCACGCGGGGCCGCGCGAACACGCTGCGGCTCGCAATCAGCGGGCAACTCGGTGAGGGCGGCCTTGCAAGCCAGGACGTGAAGGATGTGCTGGACCTGTGCGTATCGTGCAAGGGCTGCAAGCGTGATTGCCCGACGGGCGTTGACATGGCGAAGATCAAGATTGAAGCGCGCGCGGCGTGGACGTCGGCGAATGGACTGCGCATGCGTGACCGGCTGGTCGCCTTCCTGCCGCGTTATGCGCCGTATGCGAGCCGCATGCCGTCGTTGTTCGGATCGGTCGAGCGCTTGCCGCGTTTCGCCGGCTGGTTGAAGACGCGCCTTGGGCTTGCGCCGCAACGCTCGTTTCCGCATTTCACGAAGTCGTTTTTATCGACGGCGGTGCAACCCTTGCCACCCGCGCAGGGCGACAAGGAAGTGCTGCTTTTCGTCGATACCTTCAACAACTATATGGAACCCGACAACGCCCGTGCCGCGAAGCGTGTGCTCGAGGCGGCGGGCTACACGGTTCATCTGAACGTGAAGGCGGGAGAGCGGCCGCTGTGTTGCGGGCGCACGTTCCTGTCGGCTGGACGAGTCGACGAAGCGAAGGCTGAAGCGCGCCGCACGCTGGACACATTGCGGCCTTATATAGAACGCGGAGTGCCGGTTGTTGGCCTTGAACCATCGTGCCTGCTTTCTTTCCGCGATGAATTCCTCGACTACGGTTATGGCGATGAAGCGCGCAAGCTCTCGCAGTCATCGTTCTTGTTCGAGGAGTTCCTGGTCCGCGAGAAAGAGGCCGGACGCCTGCGGCTTTCGCTCAAACCCCTCGCTCAGCCGAAGGCACTGGTTCACGGTCACTGCCATCAGAAGGCCTTTGATGTGTTTCGTCCCGTGCAGGCTGTGCTCGGCTGGATTCCTCAGCTAGAGGTCTCGGTAGTCGAATCGTCGTGTTGCGGCATGGCCGGGAGTTTTGGTTACGAAGCGGAGCACTACGAAGCATCGAAGGCGATGGCGGAGTTGTCGCTGCTGCCGGCTGTGCGGAAGGCACGAAAGGCACAGGACGCGGTGATAGTCGCCGACGGCACCAGTTGCCGTCATCAGATAGCGGACGGCACGGATGCAAAGGCGCTGCATGTCGCGCAGGTATTGGCCGCTGCGCTCAGGGAATATTGACCCGCACGGGTTCACATAAACAGCGGACGGCGTCACGTTCCGCGACACTGGAGACCAGTATGGCACGACCGCGCAAACCCAGGATTCGGCAGATCGCTTTAACGTCCATTCAGTAAAGCCTTATCGAAGTTCCGGATGCAGTTCGCTTCGGGCGCCCATGAGCGCCGGGATGAAGCACGCACTACTCAAGGAGACGATGATGTTCCGTCGAGCTACGACGCGCGTTCTGTTGCTGCTGTGCGCAATGTATTTCATCACCTATGTCGACCGTGTCAACGTCAGTACCGCCGCCTCGCAGTTCGGCGCGGAACTGCACTTGTCGCATGTCGAGATCGGCTTTGTTTTTTCTGCATTTGCTTATCCGTATCTCGTGTTCCAGATTATTGGCGGATGGGTGGGGGACCGCTTCGGGCCGCGTCGGACGCTTGCCGTCTGCGCCGTGATCTGGGCGGGCGCCACGATCATGACCGGGCTGGCCGGCGGGTTTGTATCGCTGATCATTGCGCGCTTGTTGCTCGGACTGGGCGAGGGCGCCACGTTTCCTACCGCGACCCGCGCCATGTCGAACTGGATGCCCGCTGACAAACGCGGCTTCGCGCAAGGGACCACGCATGCCGCCTCGCGTATTGGCAATGCGGTGGCGCCGCCATTGATCGTCTGGTTGATGATCGCGACGAGCTGGCGCGGTGCTTTTATTGTGACGGGGATCATCAGTTTTCTGTGGGCGATTGTCTGGATCTTCTATTTCCGCGACAACCCCCGTGACCACAAGCGCATTACCGCCGATGAGTGCGCCACGCTGTCCTCGTTCTCCGGAGTCAAGCAGCGAGTACCGGTGCCATGGCGTGCGCTGCTGGGACGGATGGCGCCGGTTACCGCCGTGTACTTTTGCTACGGCTGGGTGTTGTGGCTTTTCCTCGGCTGGATTCCGCAGTACTTTCTCCACAACTATCACATGGAGTTGGGGAAGTCGGCGCTGTTCGCATCGGGCGTTTTCTTTGCCGGCGTGCTTGGCGACTGGCTCGGAGGCTCGGTCACGGACCGCATTCTGCGACGCAGCGGCAACCTGCGCATGGCTCGCAATGTGATGGTCGGCGTCTGCATGCTCCTGACGCTGCTGTCGCTCGCGCCCATCATGCTGGTGTCCAACATGTCGATCACGTTGGCCGCGGTTTGCCTGAGCGGCGGGTTCTTCTTCAACGAGATGACGATCGGACCCATGTGGGCCGTGCCGATGGACATCGCGCCGAAGCACGCCGGCACCGCGAGCGGCATCATGAATTCGGGTTCTGCGCTGGCCGCGATTATCAGTCCGGTGGTCGGCGGTTTCCTGATCGACAGGACCGGAAACTGGAACCTGCCTTTCACGGTTTCCATGATCCTCATGGGTCTCGGCATTGTGCTCTCGTTCACCATGCGGCCGGATCGGGTGCTGGACGTTGATGTTGCGGGCGCAGAAGGAAAGGAAGGCGCTGAGCCGGCGAGGAAATTTGTCTAGAAGCGCGCGCGGGCCGGACGCGGTTATTTTCTTTTTCCAGGAGACGATGTGGCTGAACCATCCATCTTGATCGAACGCGAGGCGGGCATCGCGACGGTTGTCATCGACCGGCCCGCGAAGCTCAACGCAATGACCAAGCCGCTCTGGCAGTCACTGGGCGAAACCATTGATGCGCTCTCCGCCGACGACACCATCCGCTGCATCATCCTTCGCGGCGCCGGCGAGAAAGCCTTCTCGCCGGGCAATGACATAGCCGAGTTCCGCACCGATCGCTCCAACGTCGAACAAGCCCGCACTTATGGGGCGATCATGCATCTCACGTTGAGAGCGCTGGGTGCATGCAGGCATCCGATTGTCGCGATGATTCACGGCATCTGCGTGGGGGGCGGACTCGAGATTGCGGCCATGTGCGATCTGCGTATCTGCGGAGAATCCAGCCGCTTTGGCGTGCCGATCAAGAACCTCGGCCTGGTGATGGCGCATGCGGAACTCGATGCCCTCGTACAACTCGCGGGTCCCGCCGTCGCGCTCGAAATCCTGCTGGAAGGGCGCATCTTTGGGGCGCAGGAGGCATTAGCCAAGGGGTTGGTTACGCGGGTCGTAACTGACGATCAGGTCACCGCCGAAACGCTTGCGACGGCGGTCCGGATTGCGGAGGGTGCGCCTTTGGTCGCGCGCTGGCACAAGCAGTTCGTGAAGCGTGCGATGAACCCGGCGCCGCTCACATCCGAGGAACGTGATGAAGGTTTCGCGTGCTTTGGCACGGAGGACTTTCGCACGGGTTATCAAGCTTTCCTCGACAAGGTCAAACCGGAATTCAAGGGGCGTTGAAATGCTCGACACAGAAACAGGCAGCAAAGGCCCGCTTAGCGGGATGCGCGTCATCGAACTGGCTCACATCATGTCCGGACCTATCTGCGGAATGATGCTCGCTGACATGGGCGCCGATGTCATCAAGGTCGAGAAGGTTCCCGGCGGCGACGACTGCCGCCGTTTCGCTCCCATCCTGGAAGGCGGGGAGTCGGCGTCGTTCATGATCGTGAACCGCAATAAACGCGGCGTCGCGATCAACCTGAAGACCGACGGCGGCCGTGAAGTACTGCGAAAAATGCTCGCCACCGCCGACGTAGTCACGGAGAACTACCGTCGCGGCACGATGGAAAAACTAGGCATGGGTTATGAAGCGCTCAAGGCGGAGAATCCCGGTTTGATCTATTGCGCCATCTCGGGTTTCGGCCGCAGCGGTCCCATGGCCGACAAGGGCGGTTTCGATCTGATCGCGCAGGGGATGAGCGGTCTCATGAGCATGACCGGCGAACCCGGTCAGGCACCGATCAAAGCGGGCTCGCCGGTCACCGATATCAACGCAGGCATTCTCGCCGCGCTCGGAATCTGCGCGGCCTACGCCGGCAAGCAAAAGACCGGGCTGGGCCAGATGGTCGACACCTCGCTATTCGAAGCCGGTTTGCAGCAGATGTACTGGGCCTTCGCCAACTACTTCGCCGACGGCACGGTGTTGCCCAAGGCGGGCTCGGCGAATCCGACCAGCGCACCGTATCAGGCGTTCCGAACCCGCGACGGCTGGGTGAATATCGGCGCAGCGAATCAGAGTAATTATGAGCGGCTGGTTGGCGCGCTGGATATTCCGGGGCTTGACGAAGATGAACGTTTCAGGAGCAACGCAGGGCGTTTGAAACATCGGGGAGTACTGGTCGACATTCTGACAGCGCGGCTCGTCGAGCGGACGACGAACGAATGGCTCGCGGCTTTCGATGCAATCGGCCTGCCGTCGGGGCCGGTGCTCGGCGTGCCCGAAGTGGTGGCGCATGAACAAGCGCTGGCGCGCGGAATGATTGTCGAGACGACGCATCCGGTAGCGGGGCGCATGCGCGGTCTGGGCCTGCCGATCCATTTCTCTGACGGGCGTACCGAGTCGCCCTTGGCCGCACCGCTGCTGGGGCAACATACAGTGGAAGTACTGCAGGAATATGGTTTCTCACAAGAACGTATTCATGCGCTAAAACAGGAAGGTGCCATTCTCGTCAGCGATGTAACGGTCTGAGTCCATGTTTTCAAAGGCTGAGACGTCCGGCGTGCCGGACGTCTCGCAGCTAAATCCGCTTGGACCGGACTTCACTCATAACGCTAAGCACATTCCCGTTCTAGAGAAATGCCTTAACCCGCCAGCAAGATGATTTAATCCGTCATCGTCCGAAAACACCGCGTCGCATTTGATCAATATCGTGAGCAAAAGCATCGCCTGACGCCCAGTCATCCGGTGATAAGCTACGCGATGTTCAGACAACTCGGTTCTCGCATCGGGTTCGCTCGACTCAGCGTTATCGCACGACGCTTGCGCGGGGACGCCGCGTTTCCTTCGGATCATGAATCACTATGCCTGCAACCATTGCCCAAAGCAGAGCGGTGCCGCTGCGCAGCATCACGCAAATCCTCGCCGCCATGTTTTGCTTTGCAGTGGTCGATGCCCTGGCAAAGTCGGTCAGCCTGAAATACCCCGCTAACGAGATCACGTTCTTTCGGATGATCTTCGGCTTGTTGCCCGCGTTCGCGATGTGCATGCAAGGCAAACCCTTGAGCGAGCGGCTAAGGACACTGGATTTTCGCGCGCAGACACTCCGCGCGATTACCTTGCTTTGCGCACTCGGACTGTTCTTTGCGGGGTTGCCTTACGTGCCTTTGAGCGAAGCGGTTGCTATCGTCTATTCGGAGACGATCTTCGTGATCGTGCTGGCGCCCTTGCTTCTCAAGGAAACGCTAAGACGTCGTGATGCCGGTGCGGCCGCGATCGGTTTTATCGGCGTGCTTTTAGTCGTGCGTCCAAGCAGCGATCAGACAAGTTGGCTCGGCCCCGTGCTCCTTGTAGCCAGCGCGATTTTCGGGGCGTTGTCGATTCTGCAAATCAAACGTATCCGCGCATCGAACGATTCGAGTGTCACCGTGCTTTACTTCACCTTCATTGGTGCGGTCGTCAGCGGGCTTTCGCTCTTTTTCGCGTGGCAAACGCCGACGCTGGATTTCGTGGCCGTAATGGGCTTGCTCGGCGTCCTGGCCGGCACTGGGCAACTGCTGTTGACCATGGCGTTCCGACAAGTCGATGCAAGCGCGCTCGCACCGTATAACTACACCAGCATTGTCTGGGCAGCGATCTTTGGGTATGCGGTCTGGGGAGAGACAGTCGGCATGGTGTCGCTGATCGGTATCTTGCTGATTGTCGGAAGCTCGATACTGGTTGCTATCAGGAGTAAGCAGGCCGATGGTCCGCTGGTTTAATCAAGCGAACCGAAGGCCGTCTTAATCAATCGACAACCTCAACGCAAACGCCAGCAAGGCAATCGAGAACGTCCAGCGTTGCACGACTTGAGCGCGTGGATGGCTGCGCAGCCAGCGCGATAACCGTATGGCGGAAAACGCGAGCGTTGTGTCGAAAATCGCGCCGACAGCAACCAGCACCACGCCCAACTCAAGAACCTGCGCCCAGACCGCGCCCGCTTCCGGATGGACGAATTGCGGCAGCAGGACCGAACAGAACAGCAGCGCTTTGGGATTGAGCAGATTGCCCAGCACGCCCTTCGACAAGGCGGCGCGCAAGGTTGGGCGCGTCTTCGATCTCGCGCGGCTGTCGTCGAGACCGAACGCCGGCGAGCGAAAAATCTGGATCGCCACGTACGCCAGATACAACGCTCCCGCAATACGCACACCGTCGTATAGCCACGGCGCGCTACGCAGCAACGCCGCGACGCCAAGCGCCGACAACGTAACGTGCAGACTGCGGGCAATCGCCAGACCGGCAGCGGTCGACAGTCCGTGCCTCAAGCCATGCGATGAACTCCCCTGCAGGATGAGCGCCATATCCGGACCAGGAAGCGCATACACGACCGCGAGGGCCCCGATAAAGACGAGCAGCAATTGCAGCGAGACCATGATCCAACCTCCATTTCGAAGGTTTGATATTGCCGCTGATCGATGAGCGTTTTCTGGCGTAGTTGTGTCTGTTTTGAGGCGCGCTTAGGGGAAAACGCCAAGCGTCCAGTCTTGATGTCAGACAGTCGCCTCCGGAATCTCCCCCGCGCTTCTATAAACCGGCAAGCCGAGTTCTTCAGCCAGGCGGACATCGGCATCGGCGCCCTGGGACGCGCCGTCGATTCGATACACCGCGTGACATTGCCTTATCAGGCGATTCGCGACCGGGTATAAGAACGTTTCGCTGATCGGATCGCCCACCGCTTTGGAGCCTGCCGCAGCCGCTAGCGGAAGCGCTGCCCACTCGCCGATCATGGGCATATGTCCGCGCCGGTAGACCTGCAACGCAGCCTCTTCAAGCCGATGAAGATTGCCGGCAATCAACGCGGCATTCCCTTTTGTGCCGCTGCGATACGGTCCCGCGATGAGTATCAGTCGAGGTCTCACCACGCGCTCCTTTCAAGCACCGGGTTTAATGCAGCGAATTGCAGCAGCATGATGGTTTTCGCATCGACGATCTCGCCGCGACGCACCGCATCCAGCGCATCGTCGAGCGTCAATTCGATCACTTCAAGATCCTCGCCCTCCGCCTCCACGCCGCCGCCGTGTCCCACGCGCGTCGAAGCGTCGTACTCGGCGATGAAGAAATGCAGCTTCTCCGTGACCGAACCGGGGCTCATGTACGCTTCAAAAACCTTCTGCACATTGTCCACCCGATACCCGGTTTCCTCTTCCGCTTCGGCGCGGATCCGCTCCTCAGGCGAGGCGTTGTCGAGCAACCCGGCGGCCGCCTCGATCATCATGCCGTCGTGGCCATTGACGAACGCGGGCAACCTGAACTGCCGGGTCAGCACGACGGTTCGCCGGTCGCGGTTGAACAACAGGATCGTCGCCCCGTTGCCCCGGTCGTAGGTCTCGCGGCTTTGACGCTGCCACGCCCCGTCGCGGCGCTGGAAGTCGAACGTCGTCTTCTTCAGCACGTACCAGTCGTTGGACAGAACCGTTGTGTCGACAATGCGAACCCTGTCTTTTGTAGCCACCATCTTGTCAGCTCCACATCGCGCAAAAGGAGCAGTCATGGTATCGTGCAGATTCGTGCAATATCAAGATATTTCGTGTAAACGCCATGCTGACATCTCAACGCAAGAAAGCGATCCTCAAGACCCTGGCGCGTGATGGACAAGTGCTCGCCAAACAACTCAGCGAGACGTTCGGGGTATCGGAGGACACGGTGCGGCGCGACCTGCGCGAGTTGGCCGCCGAGGGATTGCTGCAACGCGTTCACGGCGGCGCGCTGCCCGCTTCTACGGCCGTGGCGCCGTTCGCCGAGCGCCGGGGCCTGGAGTCGGCGGCCAAGCGCGCGATCGCCACAGCGGCGGCGGCCATGATCGAAACCGGGCAGGTGGTGATCATCGATGGCGGCACGACTTCCGCCGAACTCATCCGCCAGATCCCGCAGGATTTATCGGCCACGGTGGTGACGCATAGCCCGAGTGTCGCTGTCGGGCTGGTCGATCATCCGTTGATCGAGGTGATTGTCATCGGCGGCCGGCTTTTCAAGCATTCAATCGTGACGGTCGGCGCCGCCGCCGTTGAAGCGATGTCGCATATCCAGGCCGATATCTATTTCATGGGCGTGACCGGCGTGCATCCGACTGCGGGCTTGAGCACCGGCAATTTCGAGGAAGCGTTTGTAAAGCGCGCGCTTGCCGCTCACGCGGCGGAAACGGTTGTGCTGGCTTCATCCGACAAGATCAACGCTGCGTCGCAGTATGTGATCGGCGGCATCACGCTGGCTCAGACGATCATTGTCGAGCGGGAAACAGAGCTTGCACTGACCCAGCCGCTAGAGGACGCAGGTATGACGATAGTGCGGGCTTGATCGGGAACAAGCAGAGAACAAGGGGTCCTGTCGCATTTAGCGTTCTCACTCGTTCCGACTAGAACTGCCCGCTTGCAAGCATGGCGTCCAGGCACGCTTGCGGGCCGCCCACGACAATACGGGCAGTGCACGCCAGCATCAGATTCATGTTCAAGCCGAAGTCTTCGACCAGGAAACCATTTGCGCAATACGCGGCGGATTCGTCCGTCTTTACCGATACGCGCTCGAGCAGCGATCGGTCGTCGTCGATATACGCCCATATCGGCTTGCCGAGCGCAGCAGCAAAACCGACTTCGAACGCGGTTCCGCTGTCCGGCTCGCCCGCTCCGCGAAAGTCGTTGAGGTTGGCGAGGATGATGTCGGCGGAACGAATGGCGTCCATGTTTGCGCGGCAGATCCACTGCGCTTTTGCGCGGGGCTCAAGCTCGTCGGGAACCTGTCCGTCGAGCGGATAGAGACCGATCATCCCGCGGCCCTGGCAGAGCGCTTTCAGATGCTGGCCGTGACTGAGCGCGTCGCTGCGGAAAACGTCGAAGCCCGCGAGGTAGACGCGCGGGGTGGCCGCGGCGCGCTCGATGGGTAAAGGGGCGGGTGCAAAATGCCCTTCGCGCACTTTGCGTCGAACCCGGTTCAATTGCTTATGAACCGACGCCACCAGTTTTCCGGTGCGCATCGCAATTTCCTCGACGCTTAAGCCCTGGTCGACCAGTTCGATTAAAGTCAGTTGCTTCTTGGTTGGCCCGCGCATTGCTCTCCTCATATACCGCTTTCGGCAGACATTCCCCGACACGGGCGTAAGTAGAATAGCGAACGCGGGTCAAGTCAAGAACCCCGTTGTGTGCGCTCAAAACATAGGATACGACAGTGCCCGGAAAGTCTGCGACCTCGACGCAATCCGCTGTCGGTTGACGCCCTTTAGAGGGATAGCGAGGTCGAGCGTCGTGATTCAGGTAGCCGCCTTCCATGATCCAGCTCCCTGTCAAACCGTCCAGGTCCGGACAAAGGACACATCACGTTGCTGATACATTTGTGGCCGATGGCGGTGATGGAGATCCTGTTATTCTGTTTTTATCGCGCTGTGGCTACGCATGAGGGTGTGATGCACCCGTGACCACCAGCGCCGCTTTCGCGGGCTGGAATTTGCCGTCTTACTTCGTTGGGCACGTTTGGTGGAAACCTGCCTAACCCGTAGTGCGCCGATAAAGCCTCTCAATGCCGCGCACTATCAGCCCAAGGCGGCCTCGGGGCGAACTTCCTGTTGATTTCCCCCGGAAACTGACCCACTTTTAGTCTAAGCGGGTCTGTTTTGCGTGGCCATCAACAGCCGGGATATGAAGCTCCCGCGCGTCCGGATGGCTAGCAGTTGGCAATCACGGCACATTCACGAATCCCGATCAGCGACGAAGCCACGACAAGGCGTGTCCGTTGTCGGCTTATGATGGAATCTACGCTTTCCCAGCGTGCTGTCGGTATGGAAGGCATCGGGACACTCCGCCTTCAATTTTTCGATCGTCATGTCAATATGCTCAATGCCGATCTTTGATGCGTTAATCAATTCTGTTCGATGAGGATAGCTGATCATTATGGTCTCTCACTTACCGGGAAGGTTTGCTACGCAATGGAACTTGTCAAAGGTTGTTCGCTGCAAGTGCCAGTGCGCATTGACTGGATACATCGTATAGGCAGTCATTTAGGGAAAATTGCGTCGCGGCCATCGAACGCATACGGTGGACTTCGTGCCTGTATTCCGACTGTCGGGTCACCGACGCACCGCGGTACAAGGCGGTTCGACTACTTAGACCGCGCGAAGACCAGGCGGCGAACTGCGGATGGAATAGCAAGGCCTTGGGGCATGGGTCGTCAGTACTACCAGTCGCCGAAAGGCTGCGGATAGCCATAGACGACCGGCGCAGGCGCAAGGACAGGCGGCGGTGCGTACATTGGCGCGGTCGCAAAGCCGACCGCCTGTGTGATTTGATTTCCCTTGGACGCCATGCATTGCGAATAAGCGGCGTCGTAGCGGGCTTGCAGACTGGCCGAGGTGGCTTGAGCCCCGTTGGCGCCCGCAGCGCTGCCAAGCAGCAAGCCAGCGCCAGCGCCAATCGCCGCGCCGATACCGGCATCGCCCGCTGCCGCGCCGAATAGCGCGCCTGCCGCCGCGCCGCCTACGGTGCCGATCGCCCCGCTGCGTAGACCGTCGTTGGCCGCCGCCGATGGTTGCGAGGCATTGTCAGAGCGGAACGCATAATCCCTGCACGCGTAATCTTCCTGCTGGAATTTGCTCAGCGGCTCTCCTTTCGGCGGCAACGCGACCACGGTCGGGCCGGTGGGAGGAATGACGGCGCACCCGGCCAAGGTGAGGGCGATCAAGCATAGAGGTGTTGCCGCGCTCGCGAGTCGTAGACGTTTCATGATGTCGATATCCAATAGTGAGTACATGGATGACACTGTGACGTCGAAGAATTAGCGTTGAATTACCTCACGGCGAGTGAGGATCCTCTTGCCAGGCCCAATGACGGGTCTTCTGCCATTGCCGTCGGTCGCTCGGCGACGGCAGAGCGACCGCTGTGGTGGACGCCAATTCGATGGGGCGGAGCTAGACAGTGCCTGGCTACTCGAGACACCGGATAGGCCGGCCTTGCTGGTTCTCAAGCGCGGCGAGATTCATTGCGAGCAGTATTGGCTGACCGGGGACCGGATGTGCAGTGGATCTCATGGCCGGTCGCGACGCGCTTCATTTCCATGCTCGAAATCGAACCTGGAAAGCATCTCGGAGACCGCCGCTGTCGCAGAAGCCAAACCCCGTCGGGCACCCCGTTCGTCAATTTTCACGTCGAACGGGAATGCTAGCCGTATGGCGACGGTGGCAGGTGCGGCGTGTCGAGAATGGATCCCGAGCCGCCTAGCCGCCCGCCCCGATTACCGTCGGACGGCCGTTGTGCAAACCAATGATTTGCAGCGGCATATGGGAATGGTTGTGATCGTCCATTACGTAAGTACCGCCCAGCAAAGACGGCATCCGGGTGGTCTTCAGCGCCTCCTCGATATCGGCCGGCTTGTCCGACCCGGCACGGCGTATTGCATCGACGATCAGATAAGTTGCTTCGTAAGCGTAGAACGGCAACTGATTCGGTACCAACCCATATTTGGATTCATAGGCATGGACAAAATCCTGCACTCCCGGCGTTTCGATGGCCGGGGAAAACATTGAAACACTGGCGGCATTGTCGAGCCCACCCGAGGCGATGAAACCGGGGGATACCGCCTTGGCGACGGCCGAAAAGTCGATGCGCCCGGTCAACGGCACCTTCCAGCCGGACTTTTCGTAAGCCTGGAAGAACGGCGCGGTGGAAGCGTTGAGAATCGGCACCACGTGATCGGGGTTGATCTCCTTGAGCTGTTGCAGCACGGGTTCGAAATTCGTGGTGCCGCGCGCCACGGTGATGCTGGTCACAACCTGTATTCCCAGCTCGCTTGCCGCCCGGGAAAAGCTCTGCGAATTCGCGTTATTGAAATAGCTATCGTCGCTGATGATCGCAACACGCTTCGCGCCCTGTCTTTTCAACCAGCCCATCATGCCGCGAGCAATATCGAGTTCGGACGGAATGGTCTTGAACACATAAGGATTACCACCGACGCCCGACGCTTCCACGAAGTCCTGCAGCGACGAGATCTCGATCACGAGCGGAACCTTCTCTTCCTGCGCCACCGGCATGATGGCATGCGTAACGGCGGTCAACAGCGCACCGATCATCACCGACACATGCTCCTGTTCGATCAACCGATGCACGGCCTTGATGCCGGTCGCGGGATCGGATGCATTGTCGCCATAGAACGCCTCGACGGGACGTCCGAGTACGCCGCCGGCTTCGTTGATCCGCTCAAGCGCCAATTCGATACCATACTGCTCGGTCTGGCCGCGCGCCGCGTCCGAGCCGCTAAGCATCGTCGTTACACCAATGCGCACGGGGTTTTCGGCAAGAGCAGGAGCAGCGGCAAGCATTGCCGCGACCAGGAGGACCGTGAATTGTGTACGTTTCATGATTGCCCAGGTGTCGATGGATGCATTGAATATAACTGCATTACGAGTTTAACGAATGACCGGCCCGCTCGTGCGGAACCGGCGTTGGAATGCCCGTCCCGAAGCAGACATACGGACAAAGACAGGGAGCGACCCAGACCGTTACCGGTCACTCGCATCAGCGCGGGGAGGCCCCCTGTCGTTGCCTTAAAGCGGCTGGAGTCGGAACCGTCCCGGTGAAGGATCATTCAAGGATGGGTGGGCGGCAGGAATTCGCGTGAAAGCCGCCGTTGCGGGGTGGTCGTAGTTGTATCGGGCGGTCGCTCGTGTGATCGGATATCGATGCGTGCTGCCCGCAAAGCCGGTCATGTTGAAGAGGCGCGTTAACGTCATATTTAATATTGCATAAATGCCTTTCATCGACAAAACTAAAGGCAGGCTGACTTTGTCGGGGGCAGATCGATGCTGCCAGGCAACTTGTTTGTCCAGACGCCTGCAAAAGGCAATGATCATTGCTTCCAGCGCGACGTCGTATGCGCATTGCGTACGATGTTCGCTTCGTTCGTGGTGGCAGGTGGCGTTTCCACCGCGCAGGCCGCGTGCGCTCCCGACGGGCAAGGCGGCGTTACCAATACCGGCGGGACCTGTACGGTCGTCCCTCCCGTCAACCGGATCACCGCAACGGGTAATGGGACGACTACGGCGGCTGGCGTCACGCTATCCGTGCCGTATGGCGTCGCGGTGACGGCTTCGGGAGGAGCGTCCGTCAGCCTCGGTCAGGATGACGTCGCTGGGCCGTCGATTATTTCGGCTCCCAACGGCGGTGGCCTCGTCGGCCTGTTTGCGACCGGGGTGTCCAGCCAGATCACAGCGGATGGTCTCAACATCGGCCTTCCTTCGGGGGGCGGGAACGTCGCAGCGAGAGCAACCGCCGGTGGCCACATTACATTCCTGAATAGCGCCACTATCGCCTTTTCGCCAGGCGGCGGTGGTGGCACGGGCTTGCTAGCCGACGGCGCGGGCAGCCAGATTACAGGCGCCAACGTCACCGTGACGGGGGCGGGCGGTGGCGGAGATTTCGTCGCCCACAGCAACAACGGTGGAGATATCGCGCTGACGGGCGGCGCACTCAGCCTGGTGTCTCCTGGCGGCGGTGTCGTCGGCGTGCTGTCGGAAAACGGCAGCACGTTCACGGGCAATGGTGTCGCGATCAGCGTGTCCGGCTCGGGCGGAAATGTCGCGGTGAAGTCCGCCAGCAATAGCGATATCGCGTTGACCGGCGGTTCCGTCACATTGAACGGGACGAGTGGCGAAACCGGCTTGATGGCGCAGGGCGCAACGATCACGGCGGTGAACGTACCGATCAACGTGACGGCCAACCAGTCATCGGCCGCTACCGTACAAGGCGGTGGCACGCTCGCAATCACTGGCGGTCCGGTGACGGCGTCGGGTAGTGGAACGTTCGGACTGCTAGTCAATGGCGCGGCCAGTGCCACCAATACGCTTGAACTCAACGGTACGACGCTCAGCTCCACGGCCGACTCGCTGCACGTGAACGGTGCCAACGCGAACATTGCGGTGACCGGATCGACTATCACCGACAACAACGGCGTCCTGCTCAGTACCACTGGGTCTGCGTCGGCAACGACTTTCGACGCGGGCGCCTCGACCCTGAGCGGCGCGGTTACCACCGGTTCCGGCACGACGTCCGCCGTCACGCTGCACGACGGTACCGAGTGGACGGTCACGGGCAATTCCAACGCGACCAGCCTCGCCAACAATGCGAGCAGCATCCTGTTCGCGGCGCCGGCTGGCGACCCCACCCAGGCCACAAGTTACAGGACCGTGACTGTGGAAAGCTATACGGGCTCGGCAGGCGCTATCACGATCAACAGCTATCTGGGTGCCGACGGTTCTCCGTCAGACAAGCTGGTCGTGAACGGGGGCGCCGCCACCGGGACGACGGATCTCACGGTCCGCAACGCCACCGGCCCCGGTGCCGAGACGCAGGCCAACGGCATCCAGGTCGTGCAGACACTCAACGGCGGCATGACCGCGTCGGGTGCTTTCGCATTGACCGACAGGTTGCGCGCCGGCGCCTTCGACTACTTCCTGTTCCATGGCGGCGTCGGCGGCAGCAGTCCCAATGACTGGTTCCTCCGCTCAAGCTTTGTCGCCCCGGAGCCGGAGACGCCGGGACAACCCGGAACGCCCTCGCCGCCGACACAACCAGGAACACCTTCGCCGCCAACACAACCAGGAACGCCCGGAACACCGTCACCACCGGGACAGCCCGGGACGCCGGGAACGCCTTCGCCACCCACGCAACCGGGAGTGCCGCAAACACCTTCGTCGCCGGAAGAAGCCTTTCCGGTCAACCCACCCCCCAATCAGCTATCCCCAGGCGCCACCTATCCGATCATCGGACCGGAGTTGGCCACGTATGGCGTGGTACAACCGGTTGCCCGGCAGATGGGGCTTACCATGCTGGGCACGCTGCACGAGCGTATCGGCGACACATTGACGGCAGACAATGCCGGCGCCGGCAGCGAGGGCTGGGGTCATTCCGCCTGGGGCCGTTTCTTCGGCCAGCAGATCGACAACCGCTACGAGGCCTTCGCCGATCCCCGGGCGAGCGGTCAGTTGATCGGCGTGCAGGCCGGAATCGACGTCTGGCGCGGCAGTTTCATTCCCGGCCATCGCGACGTCGCCGGCGTCTACTTTGCGTACGGCAACAGCAATCTCGACGTGGATGGACTCGTCACCAACGCGACGGCAACCGCCTATGTGCCAGGCCGCACCGGCAAGCTGAATCTCGACGCGTATTCCGGCGGGGCCTACTGGACGCATTACGGGCCCGGCGGCTGGTATCTCGACGCGGTGCTGCAAGGTACGTCCTACCAGGGCGAGGCCACGACGCAGTCCGCCAGGCTGCCCACCACCGGCAATGGCTTCCTGACATCGCTGGAGGCGGGCTATCCCGTGCCGCTGCCGTTCGGACCGCGTTTCGTGCTGGAGCCGCAGATCCAGGTCATCTGGCAACGCGTCAGCTTCAGCGACGAGAATGACGGGCTGGGCCCGGTCGATCTCGGCTTGACCACGGGCACCACGGGCCGGCTCGGCCTGCGCGGCCAGTGGACCATCGATCGCGACAACGGCGAGGTCTGGCAGCCCTATGGGCGCGTCAATCTCTGGCACGACTGGGGCGGGGCCGCAACGACGCTGTTCGGCGCTGATCGGGTATCGCTACTGGAAGAAGCCACGCGGCTGGAACTCGCGGCTGGCATCACGGCGAAAATCAACCTTCGCCTGAGCCTCTATGCTCAGGCTGGTTATCAGTTCGCCGTCGGCGGAAGCGACGGTGGCCGGCGTCAGGGCGTTCAGGGTGATATCGGACTCCGATACAGCTGGTGATGGCCTTCCGGATGGCCGCACACTGCGACCGCATCATCAAGGGGTTCGTGCCGGATGGCCGGATGGTCGGGACTTCGAATCGAGCTTTTATACGCCCGGCTCGAAGTCTCTCGACCGGACCACTGGCGCGCATGGCTCGCTTGGCCGCGTCGAGCGACGCCGCCAAGGCTCGCTTCTAGTCGTGGCATTCCATCAGCGACAGTCTGCTGAACTCTGTCGGCAACCTCAGGCATCCGCATTGGCAATATCGCGACCGGGCGGCGATGCTCCCGGTCCACGCACCGGCAGACGGATGCGTCGCATTCGCGAAGATCAGTTCGACTTCACTGAACTGCGCCTCGAAGACAGGACTGCGGCGGCTGTACAACGGTTGCCATCTTCAGATCGCTTATTGCAGGCTCGCGCCTCGTGACAACGCGCTCGTGATCACCACCCCGGCGGATTTTGCAAAAGGGCCCTTTGGCGGCTGGCAGCGGCCTGTCCCGGCTTAAAGCCTCCGCCAGCCTTCCGGCGCACCTCGCACTCCATGCAGTGAGTGCATCCAGACGATAACAACAATGCACTGGAATTATTACAAGCTTACCGTCAAATTGAAGACGCAAGCACCGTCTTGTAAGTCAGCAGGACGAATCGACAAGCCTTTGCGTGGAGATGGTGAGGCTGTCGATTCCGGCACAAAGCCACCAATCAAGTAGAAAGCGATACTCAAAAAAGCGGAGACAATATGAGGAAGTTGAGCAAGTGGCGTTATGCCTTGCTGCCGGTCGCGTTGGCTTGTCAGCAAGCCCATGCGCAATCGAGCGTCACGTTGTATGGCGTTGTCGATGAAAGCGTCCGCTACATGACGAACGCCAACAAAGCGGGTGATTCAAGCGTGGCACTTGGCAATGGCGGTCTGACGCAGAGCCGCTGGGGCCTGAAGGGTGTCGAGGATCTGGGGGACGGTTGGTCGACCTTCTTCAAGCTTGAAAATCGATTCGACATCAATAACGGTCAAAGCGATCCCACGTTGCCGTATTTCAACGAGGCACAGGTCGGAATACGTTCGAGTACATATGGTCAGGTCATCGTAGGTCGTCAGTACAACGTGATGATCGAAGGGATTACGATTGGCGGATACGGCAGCAATCCGTGGGTTCCGTATGACTTCAGCTTCCAGCCCGAGGTGACAATGACCGGCGGGATCTGGACGAGCAATCAGGTCCAGTACCAGTTTCATGCTCACGACCTCATGGTCTCGACGGCCTATGCGTTCGGTGGTGTTGCGGGTCACATGTCGTACGGCAGCGAGATGGGCGTGGCCGCCGCCTACGCGCCGGCGGGCGGTCCGGTCTCGCTGGGTGGCGCCTATAAGGAATCGAAAGACTCCGTCAACGGCAGCGATTCGAAGTCATGGACCTTCGGAGGATCGTACACATGGGACAAGACGCGATTTGCGCTGGGGTACATCGTTGATCAGAACGATGCCGGCTTCTCCAATTTCGCTAACGGGCCGTTCACGGCTGCCGCGCTGACAGCGCTCAAGTACACCGACTTTTCAAAGCGTCGGATGATCATGGGAGGCGTGACGCAGCAGGTGGGTAACGCGTGGCACTTTGCGGCGAACGTCTGGCGTACGCTGCAGGATGGCAAGACCCAATCGAAGGACGGGTCAGCGTGGCAGTATCAGCTGGTGGCCGACTACAACTTGTCCAAGCGTACTGACGTGTACGTGGAAGCAGATTACTCGCAATACCGGGGAGACCTGATCGGCGCGCAATTGCAAGGTGTCAACGGCGTCGGGCTGGCTCAGAAGGGTACGCAGGTGGGCGCGATGGCAGGTCTGCGTCACCAGTTCTAACGTTACTGCTGTTACTGCTGCCCGGCTCAAAACTGCGGCGCCCGGCATTTTGCCGGGCGCCGCAGTTTTTGATCCGGCATTCCAGAAACAACGTTCCCGGAATTAAAAGCGTTTTCAACCGATCGCAGATTGTTGCAGACGCTTATGCGAGCGTTGCGGATTGAGCAGCATGAATCCTGCTGCGCCTACCACGACCAACAGCACGCCGGTGGCGGCAAAGCCCAACTCATATCCTCGATTGTTCGCCACCACGCCGAGCACCTTGCCCATCGCCGCAGGGGCAATCAACCCCGCCAACGTTGCAATTGAATTCGTGATCGCCAGCATCGCGCCGCGCCGTGAGTCCGGCGTGACTTCGGCTACCAGCAGCGGGCCGAACGTGAACGCCTGGAGGGCCAGCGCGCTCGCCAGTGCCATCAGCGCCACTTTTGCGAACGGCGGGGCATCGACATACAGCATGCAGTACGCCATTCCACTCACAACGCATGCGCTGCTGACCAGCGCGCCACGCGCCAGCCGCGACGACACGCCGCGTGCGAGCATCCGATGCGACAACATGGCCAGCGCGAGCCCGATGGGAATTTGTGCCGCCACTTGTAGCGCGAAGAGCCAGCCCGCCTCGGTGGCGCTGAACCCGAGCGCCACCCGAAAATAGCTGGGTACCCAGGTCACGCCGATCGCTATCACCGAATAGCCGACAAGCCCCTGCAGCAGCACGCCGATCACGGTCCGGTCGGTGAGAAGGCGCCTATAACTCACACTCGAGCGGACCGGCGACCAGCCGGCGCGCAGCGCATTCCCGAGCGGCTGGCGGCGGTGCGCGTCGCCGCTTTTTCCCACGCCCAGCCAAAGGATCGTCCACATGACGCCGACCACGCCCAGCGATAGAAAAGCCGCGTGCCAATACCAGCGTTGAGCGATAAAGGTGAGCACCGGCCCCGCCAGGATGATGCCGGTCGTGGCGCCTTGCTGGACGATGGTGGTCGGCAGGGCGCGTTCATGATCCTCGAACCAGGTGTACACAACGTGAAGCGCGAGCGGCGACGCCGGCCCTTCTCCCGCACCAAGCAGGATTCGACAGGCCAGCAGCACGGCGAAGCTGGTTGGCCACGCAAGCGGCAATTGCGCGATCACCCACACCAAGGCAAGGCCGGCCATCAGCCATTTCACGTTGAGGCGGTCGGCAACCAGCCCGACGCTGATTCCCGACAACGCGAAAAGCAGGAAAAACGCGCTTCCGACAATTCCAAACTGCGCATGCGTCAGTTGCATGTCTCGCATGAGTGGTAGCGCGACGAGGCCCAGCACTGCCTTGTCGGCGAAATTGATCGCCATGAAAAGAAAGAGCGACGCTACGATCACCCAGCGCCGACGGTTGGTTGTTGCCACGGGTGCAGAGCGGTCCAACACGAATCCGGAATCTTTTGCTTCAAACATTGAATGCTCCTGAGAATGCCCTGACAGGGGGTAACGAACTCGTCGTTCCCCGACGCGTTACCGATAACGATGACAGCACGTGGACACGGTGGCGGACAAGGCGGGTTTTGGAGCGGTGCGCAATGAGGTGGTTTTCAATAACGTCTCCTGTGTGCGGCTCTGTATTGAGCTTATCGAAGCGGTCCTGGCCGCACGTTTGCGCCCATTTGAGGTGGTATAACGCAATAGTTCAAGTGCAATATCTTTATCGGGAAGTTGCAAACAATGCATGAAATCAATTCTCGCCGGCTCTCTCACGTGGTTGCGCTGGCTGAGGAAGGAAGTTTCGCCCGCGCTGCCAGCCGCGTTCATTTGAGCCAGCCCGCGCTGAGCCGCAGCATCCAGGCGCTTGAGGACGAACTCGGCATGAAGCTCTTCGATCGTGCCGCGCGCGGAGTCGCGCTGACGGCTGCCGGCCGCCTTCTGGTCGAGCGCGCCCGGCGTGTCCTGTTCGAAACACGGTGCATGTTTCGTGATGTCGAGTTGCTCAAGGCACACGAACTCGGCGAGGTGAAGATAGGCTTGGGGCCCTACGCGGCTGTCGTGCTGTTGCCAGACCTGCTGGTTGAGTTTTCACGGCGCTTTCCCAAGATCAAGGTGCTGATCGAGTTGAGCGAAGGCGATGAACTCATGCAGAAGCTTCGCGCGGAACGGGTCGATTTCGTGGTGACGGACCGGCGCGTTCCGCCCGTCGCGCCGGACCTGGCGTTGCACCGGTTGCCGCGTCATGAAGGCGGCTGGTTTGCCCGGCCGGATCATCCACTGCTCGTGCGCGGCCCGGTGGCGCTCTCCGCGCTGCGTGAGTTTCCGCTCGTTTCCGTGTCGCTGCCTGGGTTTATGAAAGACGCGCTGCATCGCCTGCTCAAGTATCGCGCGCACGAGGAAATTCCGTTGCAGGTCGAGTGCAATGACGTCGCCGTGCTCAAGGAGGTCGTGGCCAGAACAGATGCTGTGCTGTTCGCGACGGCCTCGGCCGTCCGGCGCGACCTGGAGGCCCAGCGCCTCGCGCGCATTTCGCTCACCCATCCGCCGAAACTGAGCCTTGACTTCGCCCTTGTATCCCTGGCTGAACGGACCCATTCGCCGGCAGCCAGCGCGGCGTTGGCGTTGACCGAAAAGGTCATGGACGACGCCAATACGGCCGCGCGCGGATTGATGTAACCGCGCCGCGCGCAGGCATAGGGCTTTCCCTTGGGCGGGTTGACAAAGCGCCGGCGTTCACCGAGGATCCGGAATCCAGATTCCGTTTTATGCAACGTCGCTCACCAGGCCCCATGACCCGACCCCAGGCACGCAGTCGCACAGCAGTTGAATCCGCCCTCGCGGTGCCGCGGCAGGCGCGCAGCCAGATCGGGCTGGAGAAGATGTTACAGGCTGGCCGCGAACTGATTGAGGCGAGTGGCAACCTGGACGATCTGTCCATCACGGATATCGTTGAACGCTCGGGCACCTCTATTGGCGCGTTCTATCGGCGCTTTGACAGCAAGGACATGTTTTTCGACGTGGTGCTCGACCGCGCAATGACCGAAGGTCGCAACCGTGTTCGCGACATGGTCGCCAGCGGGCCCGAATGGGGCTCGGGCGACGCACGGGCGGTCGCGGACGCGATTGTCGAGATGTACGTGCAGTCGTTTCGCCGCAACCGCGGACTATTCCATGCGTCGCTGTTACGCGTGTCGCGACCGAGAGCGACGTGGGACGTCGTCAAGGAAGCAAACCGCGACGTGCTGGCGTTGATCGTGCCGCCGCTTGTCGCTGCGATCGTGAAAGAACGCGATGCAAAAAAAGCGGATGCAAGTTCGATCGAGTTCGAGGTACAAGCCGCGCTTCAACTGATCCTGGGGATGCTGGTCAACATCGTCCTGAACGACCCGGGCCCGTTGTCGCTGGCGAGCCGCCGTCTCGCGCCCTGGCTCAAGACACAGTTTTGCCGTTGCCTGATTTTGACCACTCCCTGATTTTTTCATCAAAAACGGAATAAGAATTCCTATTCCGATGTTATTTTTAGACTGCCGCAAGGAGACATCCATGACCTCATGTTGCGCTGGCATATCGCGCCAACCCGCTTTTGACGCGCCACACGTTGGCGAGCCGCTTGATGTCGCGTTCGACGCCGGCGTGAACCTCGCCTTCGCGATCGCCGCGCCGACCGTGCCGCCGCGCCTGACGGAACATTCGCAGCGCATGGCTCAGCGTATCTACCGCGTGGCGGAGCGTGTGTACTGTGCTGTCGGCTATGCGATTGCGAACATCATCTTCGTGGTCGGCGACGACGGCATCGTGGTTATCGATACAACCGAAGCGGTATCGGCGGCAAAGCGTATTTATGAGGACTTCTGCGCAATCGATCCGCGCCACGCGCAATTGCCGGTGAAGGCGGTGGTGTATACCCACAACCACACGGACCATACGGGCGGCGTGCGTGCGTTCGCCGATGAGGCGCAACTCGCGGCGGGAAGCGTCGAGATCATCGCGCACAGCTCGCTGATGGAAACGGTCATCAACAACGCGAACCTGGTCGCGCCTATCCTGGCCGCGCGCTCGGCGTACAGCTTCGGCACGCTGCTGCCCGCAGGCGCGACCGGCAAGGTCAATGCAGGAATCGGGCCGGTACTGATTGCCGAACCGGCGAGTTTTCTCGCGCCCACGCGCGTGTTCGACGATACCCTGGACATCGTGCTCGCCGGGGTGCGTTTCGAGTTCCGCTATGCGCCATCGGAGGCCGATGACGAGATCGTGATGTGGCTGCCCGAGCTCGGCGTCCTGCTGTCGGCAGAGGTGATCCAGGGCGAGTGTCTTGCGAACGTGCATACGCTGCGCGGCACGCGCTATCGCGATCCGGTGCGCTGGTATCGCACGATCGACATGATGCGCGACTTCCATGCGGTGCATATGGTGCCGGCGCATGGCCGTCCGGTGTCGGGCAAAGCGGCCGTGGCGGATGTATTGTCCGTGTATCGCGACGCGATCCAGTTCATCCACGACCAGGCGATCCGCCATATGAATCGCGGCATGACGCAGGACGAACTCGCGGAGACCATTCCATCGCTGCCGCCGCATTTGGCCGAGCACGCGTGGCTGGGCGAGTACTACGGCACGGTCAAGCATTCCGTGCGCCAGGTGTACACCGGACAACTGGGGTGGTTCGACGGCGATCCCGCTTCTCTCGATCCATTGCCGCGTGGAGAGCGGGCTCGTCGCACGGTCGCCATGATGAACGGTTCCGAAGCCGTGCGCGCGGCCGCCTGGGTGGCTATCGGTGACGGTGACTGGCGCTGGGCTGCCGAGCTTGCCACGTTACTCGTGCGACTCGATATAACGGATAACGACGCACGTACGATCAAGGCTGAGGCGTTTCGCCAGTTGGGGTATCGCACCGAGAACACGAATTGGCGCAACTGGTACTTGAGCGCGGCGCGCGAGCTGGAACATGCTTATGACGACCTGCCGTTCGCGGGCGGCGGGGGACTCGCGTCAATGGACGTGATGCGCGCGCAACCGCTTGGCAACGTGTTACAGCGCCTCTGCGTCTGCGTCGATCCCGCGCTGTCTGCCGATGTACACATGATCCTCGTGCTGCGGCTGACGGACCGGGACGCCACGTTTGCGCTCGAATTGCGCAAGGGGGTGCTTCAGGTTCACGAGCGCCCATGGCCCAATGCTCACCTCCAGCTTGCACTCGATACCGCCACGTTCTACACGATGCTGCGCGACATCGCGGGCCAGGTGCCGGAACTGCTTGAAGCAGGAACCGCTGCGCTCGAGCGCGGAAACATCGATCAACTGAATGCGTTTGTCAGCTGCTTCGATCGGCCATCGCGACGCTTGCCCGCGCTCGCGGCACGTTAGACATCGAGGAGAAGTACGATGAGAAGCAGAATGGAAAGAACCTGGTTGAAAGCCTATCCACCCGGCGTTCCCACGGATATCGACCCGGCGCGATACCGTTCGCTACCGGACCTGCTCGACGAGAGCTTCGAGGCGTTTGCGTCGCGGCAAGCGTTTGCCTGCATGGGCCGGACGCTCACGTATGCGGAACTCGACGTGCAGTCGCGAAATCTCGGCGCGTGGCTGCAATCGAAAGGGCTCGCCCGGGGCGCGCGGGTCGCGATCATGATGCCGAATGTGCTGCAATATCCGGTGGCAATGGCGGCTATCCTGCGCGCCGGTTATGTGATCGTGAACGTCAATCCGCTCTATACGCCGCGCGAACTCGAACATCAACTGGCCGACAGCGGGGCCGAGGCGATTGTCCTGCTCGAACCATTCGATGCAGTCCTGCAGGCGGTCCAACGCAACACGCGGGTGTTGCATGTCGTGGTGACGTCGATTGGCGAGATGATGGGCGTGTCAATGGCAGCATCAGACTCGCTCACGTCCGACGGCCAGGCGCCTACCCCGCGCACCGGTTTCTGGGACGCGTTGGCGCAAGGCGCCCGCAGCCCGTTTGCGCGTGCCGATCTCAAGCCCGACGACCTGGCTGTGCTGCAATACACCGGCGGCACGACGGGCGTTTCCAAAGGGGCGATGTTGCTGCATAGGAACCTGATTGCCAACGTGCTTCAGAGCGAAGCGTGGCGCGAGCCGTTGACGCGGGAGCGTCCCAATGCCGATCCGATTGTCACCGTGGTCGCCTTGCCGCTGTATCACATCTTCGGGCTGACGGTATGCGCGTTCCTGACCATGCGGGCCGGCGGACTCGGTGTCCTCATTCCGAATCCACGCGATATTCCCGCCATGATAAAGGCGCTGCAGGGTTACGCGATCAACTCGTTCCCGGCCGTCAACACGCTCTACAACGCGCTGTTGAACGACCCGGGGTTCGCCACGCTCGATCTGTCCCGGCTACTGCTTGCGAACGGCGGCGGCATGGCAATCCAGCAAGGGGTCGCGGCGCGCTGGTTTGAGAGGACGGGCAAGCCGATCATTGAAGGCTATGGACTGTCCGAGACTTCGCCGTGCGCGACAAGCAACCCGTCCAACGGTACTGCGTTCAGCGGTTCCGTGGGCGTGCCGCTGCCTTCGACTTTCATCGCGATTCGCGACGACGACGGGCGTGATGTTGCCAACGGTGAGCCCGGCGAAATTTGCATTTTCGGACCGCAGGTGATGGCCGGCTATTGGAACCGCCCCGATGAAACCGCCAGCGTCATGACGCCCGACGGCTACTTCAAATCCGGCGACATCGGCATCATGGATGAACGCGGCTTCGTAAGGATTGTCGACCGCAAGAAGGACATGGTCATTGTGTCCGGCTTCAACGTGTATCCGAACGAAATCGAGGACGTGGTCGCCTCGCATCCTGGCGTGTTCGAGGTCGCGGCGATCGGTGTGCGCGACGAACATTCGGGCGAGGCGGTGAAGCTTTTCGTCGTGCGTCGTGATCCGGATCTCTCTGAGGGCGACATCCTGGCATTTTGCCGGGAGCGGCTGACTGGTTACAAGAGACCGAAGGCCGTCGAGTTTTGCGATGATCTCCCCAAGAGCAATGTAGGAAAGATCTTGAGGCGCAAGCTTCGCGACAGGGAAGGTTAGGAAACGGGTGTCATCGGCTGAGTCTGAATCAGATCGGACTCAGCCGGAAGCGGACCGTCGAGCACGGGTCAGCGAGTGTTGTAATCAAATTTCAAAACGCGATGGTGCTGGCCCCGGCACATAAAAAGATTCCCATCGCCTCATCGATGCTGCGAACCAGTCGCAGCCGCACCAACATCTTCTTCGTTTGCCGATCCTTCACCAGGGACAACGGCGCCCTCGCTTGAATTCGAGGCTTTCTCCGTCGGCAGTGGACTTCATTGGCACAGTGGCCGCTTTAGTGCCAATCAGGCGAAATGGCCGCAAGCAGCGCCCGTCCCATGCACCGCTCGCAATCGCCTGACATAAGCCAAGTATAGAATACCGGCTTATTCGGCTAAAGCGCTCGGATGGGCGCCCACGCCGTGACGAGCAAACTTGACCCGGTAGTCGCGCATAAAACGAAACGATCCATGGATACGAAAATAGCGCCGTTTAGCTTGCCTCGCTGGCGATTTACGACCTGGTTATGTTATTCCGGGCCCGACGTACCAGATGACATCCGGGTCGCGCTGATCGGAAGCCTGTTCGGCACGCTGCCTATTTTCGCCGGTGGCGTCCTTAATACCATCGCTGTCTCGGTCGCGATCGCCCTGCGCGAACCCTCGGCGGCATTTATCGCCTGGGTGGTGATCGAAGTCGTCCTGTGCAGCGCACGCCTGATCTTGTTGGTCGCGGCGCACCGTGCAGCGAGGCGCGGACAGCCGACCTTCACCGATGTCTATCTGCTCCTCGGCGTTCTTTGGGGTGCAAGCGTGGGTTACGGCGCATTTATCAGCATCCTGAGCACGGACTGGATCGCCGCCACGCTCTCCTGCTTGTCCGCTGCCGCGATGGTCGGGGGCATCTGCTTCCGGAATTTCGGCGCGCCCCGACTGGTCGGGATCATGATTCTTTTGTCCCTTGGCCCGTGCTGTATTGCAGCGGCGATGTCCAGAGAGCTCATCCTGAGCCTGACGCTGATTCAGATTCCGTTCTACCTCGTCGCAATGAGCATTGCCGCATTTCGCCTCAACGGATTGCTTGTCTCGACCATGAAAGCGGAGCGGGAGAATGATCACCGTGCGCGCCACGACGCGCTGACCAGCCTGCCGAATCGCGCCGGGTTGATCCATGCGTCGCAGACCCGATACAAAACGGCGTCGGACAGTACCGTAAAAACCGCCGTTCTTTATATCGACCTGGATGGCTTCAAACCCGTCAACGACCGGTACGGCCACGAGGCGGGAGATCTGCTGCTGGTGATGATCGGGGGCCGTCTCAATGCATTGAAGGGACCGGAGGACATGGTGTTTCGCATTGGCGGTGACGAATTTGTCGTCACGTTCAGCGCGTCGAACTATGAGGAAGCGGCTGCATTCGCGGATCGCCTGATCAGCGAAATGTCTGCACCGTTTGCACTGACTGCGCATGTCTCGGTCAATGTGGGCGCGAGCATTGGCGTGGCATTGATTCCGGACCACGGCACCGACGTGCTGACGGCGCTCAATGCCGCCGACAAGGCGCTCAACGTCGCGAAGGCAATGGGAAAGTCGCGCTGGAGCCTTGCGTCCTAGACGGGGACTTCACGCCTTCTCTCACGTATCGGTTTCAGGGCAGACAAATCGATCGGGCCGCCCAGGTTGTCGTATTGCCGCTTGCAACGGATGTTCAAAGTAAGCTACTTAATACTTAGGCATCCTTTCTTCAGTATGTCCCGCCATTGCTGCAGTCGATCCGCACGCGACACCCTGGATTTATAGGCGGCCACAACCTATAACACCGTTCATCGTGCTGGTTAATACATCGCGTCTAAGTCCGGCATGGCTGGAAAACTCCCGTCATTCCCGTTCTTATGATGATTCTTCCTGCTTCATGACCCGCAAATCCTGAAGCAGGGGAAACCCCGGTCATTCAAACCGAGCCGCTAATAAGCCGCTAACAAGCCGGTAATCGTCGTTATCGACGCCGCTGCCTTAAGGTATTGCGAGGTTGACCGTCTCACGTGAGACGGTGTATCGGACGTAGGCGAGGTCCCGTTTGTGACGGTGAAGCCTTGGCGAAAGCACACCGCCCATGAGCATCGACCTTCGCGGTAACTCGATTCGTTCGGTGGACCGTCTCGCGCCACCCTTTTGCTCCAAGGAGAAATTCATGGACACGCCCATGGCTGTTTTGAAGCGGGCTTATCAGGCGTTCGGGCGCAACGACATCGAGGCAGTCCTCGAGTGCATCGCGCCGACGGTCGACTGGCGAGTCGTCGGACCCGCCTCGTTACCTTTTCCAACGCAATGCCGTACCCGGCAGGAGGTCGGGCAGTTCTTCAAGGAGCTGGCTGCGGACGGCGAGATCACGGTGTTCGAACCCCGGGAATTTATCGACGCGAACGAGCATATTGTCGTTCTCGGGTTTGTCCGGGTAATGCTTAGCGAAACCGGCAAGCCATTCGAGTCGGAGTGGGTTCACATCTGCACGGTCAAGGACGGGTTGTTGACGCGCTGGATTGAGTTCTTCGATACGGCCGCGCGTTTGACAGCGTAGCGGCAGCGATTGCTTCGGCCTCGGGCGCGGCGCACGCCAGCGTGGTGCCGCACCGCACATGATTCGACCCAGCGAGCATAGCCCGCCCGCTTGGCATGTTCGCCGTTTTTTGGGCGGATTATGCCGGGCAATTGTCCGGCGCACTACACGAAGGCGGAAAATCGATGGTGAATCGCATCGCCGCTAGGCAATGGCATTCACCCTGTCGGACCTGCGTTCGCCTTCGCCAACTGGCTTCGATCCACCGTTCAGCCACGCCATCTCCACGTGCAGGAGTTCCGACAAGCGACGGCAGTCGGCGGCTCGCGGCAGCGTGATACCCGCTCGCCACAGCGTGACATCCCCCTCCGTGACGCCCAGCGATTTCGCCACGCGCCCGGACGAAAGCCCGGAGCGCTTGATGGTCATGTCAAGCCTTGCGGCGAACGCGCGGCCCACCCGTTGGCTATCAGGGGCGTCGCTGACGTTGTGGTCGGAAAGGGAAGGTGCATTCATGAATGTCGCAGGACCTGATAAACGGTTACGGTGGTCGAACGGGGCACTGTACATGATGAAAGAGTCGCGTTGGTGACATTACATACCGCTCGCAAAAGCCGATGTGTCTGCGAGCGTACATAAGATGAAAGGTGCTTGTGATGATCTCCGCGCGCCCGTTTTCTTAATGACGTTTTGATGGCAACCGCACATTCTGACGATGTTTTCGAGCGTTCGCAGTTTCCATTGCACTTCTTGTGAAGCCGTCTGTCGAACTGGCCGACGACAAGCGCAATGCGTGCATTGCCTCGTCGGAGGGGCGTTCCGCGAAGTCGCCCGGCGGCTATGTTGATGTCAGGGTTGATCGCGGGAGTAAGGTGAGGGATGAGAGAAGCTGGATTTCGCAGGGGCAGCGGTTGCTGCTGGTTTTAGTACGAGGAGGACACATGGCAGTGAACTACGGGGTGCTCAAGGGCACTGTGACCGGTCATCTTCGCAATGCCGATGACGACCACTATCAAATTCTGGTCCACGCAGGAACGACGGTTTTTCGGATTGCGTCGAACGTAAAGTCGTCGGCGCCGCACGCGCCTTCAACAGTTCTGTTCGAAGAGCGGGATACGTTGCCCGATACGTTGACGAGCGGTCTGGGCGCGTTGACGCCCGGGTTCACCAAGTTGCCGTCTACGCCCGGCGGTCTCGCCATTGACTATGTGCGCAGCGGCCTGGTCGATATCAAGGCAATGACGCCCGTTCCCGCCGACGCACCCGGCTCGACGAACGATCTGAAAGACAAACTGGAAAGCGCGGTTGTTGCGGCGATGGCCATGGAAGGGTCGATCATTTACGCATTTGGATCGCGATGGGGTCCTGAAGAAAACAAGCCGGATCAGTATTTCAAATTCGTCCCGGGCAATGGCGTTCACGACATCCACATGAACCAGGGCAATGGCGGCCAGTACGAGCAGGATAACGGCGTGTATCAGGACGGCGCGC
Organism: Caballeronia sp. dw_19; assembly: GCF_018449515.1. Lineage (GTDB taxonomy): Bacteria > Pseudomonadota > Gammaproteobacteria > Burkholderiales > Burkholderiaceae > Caballeronia. Next base: position 59,055 of record NZ_JAAVUQ010000046.1, read on the forward strand.
TGATGATCGCGTACGCGGACAACACATGGCGCGCGTTTTTCTTTGCGTTCCAGTCGCAGAGTTTCGATACCGACGACCAGGGCAATCCGATAGCGGGAGGGTGAACGCTGCGCAGGGCATCGTCGAAAGTCATCGCCGTCCGATGGCTTTCGACCTCCGCCTACTCCTTAAACCTTCTTCAAATAGCAGGCTTTCAGCATAAAGCTGCCGGCGTCCATCTTGCAGTCGACCTCGTGGTCGCCGCCTACCAGCCGGATGCTCTTTACCTTCGAACCCACCTTCAGCGTGATCGATGAGCCCTTCACTTTCAGGTCCTTGATCAGTACCACGGAGTCGCCGTTGGCCAGCACGTTGCCATTGGCGTCCTTCACCACTGCATTCGCGTCGTCATCGGTGGGCGCGGCTTCTGATGCTGACCATTCATGACCGCAATCTGCGCAAATGATGCGATCGGCGTCCGCGTAGGTATTCTCCATCGAGCATAGCGGGCAGGCTGGGAGTGTAGACATAGTTCCTTCAAATAATCGTAATAATCGAGGAGGCGCGAACGCGCTCCGGCGACCGGGATTATAAAGGGCTGGCTGACTGCGTCGTCTAAACCAAGCGTGCGCCACGCGAACCATCGCGCCCGACAAACGCCGGACCGAGATCGCCAATCCCCTGGCATCCGAGCAGCCGCAGCGAAATCAGCATCTCGTCCATCATCAGCGCGAGCACTTCGCTGGCCCCGGCTGCTCCGCGCGAAGCGAGTCCATACAACGGAGCACGCCCGAGCAACACGCCGCGCGCGCCTAACGCGACCGCCTTCAGTGCATCGCTGCCGCGCCGCACGCCGCCATCGATAAAAATCTCCGTCTTTCCGCGTACCGCCGCAACGATTCCCGGCAGCAACTCCAATGGTGCGAACGTGCTCCCCAACTGCCGTCCCCCATGATTCGATATCACCACGCCATCCGCGTCATGCGCCACGGCCAGCAGCGCGTCTTCCACACCCATGACGCCCTTGACGATCACCTTACCGCTCCAGTGTTGCCGTATCCACTCCAGATCCCGCCAGCCCAGCGTCAAGTCCATCTGCCGGCTCAGCATGGCGGCATGACGCGATAAATCCGCATGCTCGCCCACGCTCTTCGCGATGTTCTTCAATTGCGGGGAACCCGCGCGCGCCATCTGCCAGCACCAATGCGGATGCGTCAGGCAATCGGCGAGAAGCCTGGGCGACAGGCGCAACGGCAAGCGGAAACCATTGCGCGTGTCGTGATCGCGCTTGCCGTGCACGGGGACATCGACGGTGAGAACCAGCGTTGAATAACCCGCGGCCCCTGCGCGCCGCATCAAGTCTTCGGCAATGCCGCGATCCTGTTGCACGTAGAGCTGCATCCACAGGTCACCTTGCGGCGCGGCGGCGCGCACATCTTCCAGCAGCGACGTTGACGCTGTTGACAACACGAACGGCAAGTTCGCGCGGCTCGCGGCTTGTGCGAGCAGTTCGTCGGCGCGCGGCCAGAAGAGTCCGTTCAGACCTGTCGGTCCCACGATCAGCGGCGCGGCCGCTTCGCGTCCGAAAAATTGCGTAGTGCTTGAACAGCGCGACACGTCGTTGAGCACACGGGGTTTGAACAGCCACTGCCCGTACTCGTCGATATTGCGCCGCAACGCGTCGCCGTCTTCGGCGCCGCCCTCCAGGTAGTCGAACGCAAGCCGCGGCAGGCGCCGTTGTGCAGCGATCCGGTATTCAGCGACAGAGGCAAGCATCAATGCTCCACGAACTGGCAATCGACCATAAACGTGAGATTCGATTGCACTACAATTGAGATAATTACGATCCGATACCTTCAAAGCCCCCACAAGCATGTCCAAAAGCGCCGCTGGCACGCCCGAAGAGCCGAACGAAACGAGGGCCGCGCGCTCGTCGTTGTTCGTTGGATCGACTGAAAAAGCTTTCCAGGTCCTGCATGCTTTCGACGGTCCGAGCCGTCACATGACCCTCGTCGATATCGCCCGCGCGTCCGGTCTCGACCGCAGCGCGACGCAGCGCCTTGTTCATACGCTCGAAGCGCTCGGCTACCTTTATCGCGTGCCCGAAACGCGCAACTACGGCCTGACGACGAAGGTGCTGCAGTTCTCGTACAACTACGTGCGGGCCAACGAACTGATCGACAAAGCCTCGCCGTATCTGCTCGATATCAGTCGTCGTCTTGGCGAAACCACCAACCTGCTGGAACTCGATGGCCACGAGATCGTGTTTGTTGCGCGCTTTCCGGGGCAGCATCTGGTGAACATCGACATTGTGGTTGGTGCTCGTTTGCCGGCCATGTTCACTGCTGCGGGCATAGCAATCCTTTCGCGTTTGTCGGACGAGCGCGTGCGCGAGATCCTGGCGCAAACACGGCTCGACCCGCTCACGCACTACACAGAAACCCATCCTGACAAACTGCTCGAACGCGTACGCAAGGTCGCGCGACGGGGTTACGCGGTGATTGAGAACGAGACGGTACTCGGCGATATTTCCGTCGCGGCGCCGGTCACGGATCACGGTGGTATGGCCGTTGCCGCGATCAATATTTCGGTGCCGACGTCGCGGTGGTCGATCGAACGGGTGGAAGCCGAACTCGCGCAGCATGTGCAGGTCGCTGCGACCTCGATTTCGAAAGCGCGATTGGCGGGTTACAAGCGTTGAGGGGTTTTGGGGATTGGTCTTTGTTCGCACTTGGGGGTGATGGTGGGTTTTGGGGGGTTTGGGGGTTCTGGGCTTCTGGGGGCAAGGTCGGTTCTGGGGTTAGCGGTCGGGGTTGATGCCGGGTTGGTGCTTTCGGCCGTGGTGGTCTGCCTGAGTTGGATTTTCTCTTTATCACTATTAGCCACTGTGCGTGGCGGCACGTCATTTCTTTGTCCAAAGCGACAAAGAAACGAAGCAAAGAAAACGCTTTTAAAA
>NZ_JAAVUQ010000047.1 GCF_018449515.1 Caballeronia sp. dw_19
GCAACCCGGCATAGACCCCGACCGTTAACCCCAGAACCGACCACCCCGGGCATTGACCCTCGACCACAAACCCCAAAACCGCCCCCCGGGCATTGCCCCCGCCCCCTAACACCAAAATCACCACCTAAAGCCCTCATCCAAGGAGTAAAAACAAAAGTGGCAACCCTGAAGGACGTCGCAACCTTGGCCGGCGTGGGCATGTCCACCGCATCCCGCGCCATCTCCGGCCGCGGACCCGTCTCCGCCGATGCACTCGCACGCGTGCAGGCAGCAATCGCCGAGCTGAACTTCCGGCCATCATCGCTCGGACGGGCGCTCTCGACGCAATCCCTCGGCATGATCGGCATCTTCGTGCCGTCGTTCTTCGGCCCCTACTATGGCACCATCCTCAAGCAAACCGATACAGAGTTGCGCCAGGTGCATCGCCATGTGGTAGTGGCAACGGGCTGCGGCGACGACTCGCCACGCGACCAGGCGATTGAAGCGGTGCAGTTCCTGATCGCCCGCGATTGCGATGGCATCGTGGTGACCAGCCACGACCTGCATGACGACGATCTCGTCAAGCTGCACCGCATGCACCCGAAAATGGTGTTCCTCAATCGCGACTTCGCACAGATGCCGGAGGCGTCGTTTTGCGCGGATCATCATAAGGGCGGGGTGCTGGCGGCGCAGACGCTGCTTGCGCATAAACACAAGAAAATAGCCGTGATTTCAGGGCCTTTCCAGGCTTCCGATAATCACGCGCGGATCGCAGGATTCTTCGATGAACTCGCTCGCAACGGCATTGACCGTGCTGAGGTCCAGTTGATCGAATCGGACTTTTCGCCAGACGGCGGATATGACTCCGCGCGGCAACTGCTGGCGTCGAAGAAAAGGTTTACCGGGCTGTTCTGCGCCAACGACACCATGGCAATTGGCGCCTTGTCGTGTCTACAGCAAGCGGGCGTCTCGGTGCCGGACGATGTATCGGTAATCGGTTACGACGATGATTATTCGGCCGCGTTCTCCGCGCCGGGCCTGACATCGGTCCACATCCCGACCGCCGATCTCACGCAGAACGCCGTTCGGTGGTTGCTCAACGCGTGTTACGGGACTGCGTACACGATCTATCGCGAGTTTCCCGTGACCGTCACCAACCGCGCGTCGGTTGCCGCACCACCGAAAAGAATGCGCGTGTAATGCGAGCGCTCAAACGCTTGTCTGCGCGCGCCGCAGGCGCTCGCGGCTGTTGATCAGATGGAGCCGCATGGCGGTACGCGCCGAGTCGGCGTCACCACGCTCGATGGCATCGCATATCTGTTCATGCTCGCGATTCACGCGCGTCAGATAGTCCGCGTACTGGGCGGGCGGAATCTGCGTGGCGGTGAGGCGGGCGCGCGGGATCATGTGGATGCCGAGATGCGTCATGATCTCCACGAAATAGCGGTTGCCGGTGGCATGCGCGATCTCGAGATGAAAGCGGATATCGGGCGATATGGTCTCGGTCGCCTCGCCCAGGTTGCGCTCGAAGTCGCTCAGCGCGCGCCGCATGGCGGCGATCCGCGTTTTGTCGCATCGCGCCGCGGCCAGTCCCGCGCTCTCCGTCTCCAGACTGATGCGGAGCTCGAGTACGGCGAGGGCGTCGATGGAACCGGCCACGTCGGCGGGATCAAGTTGAAAAAAGCCTCTGCCCGGCGCCTCGCAGACGAAGGTGCCAATGCCATGCCGTGTCTCCACGAGTCCCGCTGCCTGTAGCTTCGACAACGCCTCGCGCACGACCGTGCGGCTCACGTTGAAGCGCTGCACCATTTCCGCTTCGGTTGCGAGCCGGGCGCCCACCTTGAGCTCCGCGGTTTCGATCTGCTGGCGCAGAGCATCGACGAGTTCGGTCGTCAGGCTACGCCGTACCTGCGGGTGGGCCGGGGTTTCGAAGACAGCGCGAGTCGGTCTCTGCACGGCTACCTCGGTTGGGATAATGTTTCACCAAAGTTGACAAACGGATTTGCGAATGATTATATGCACGCTATAGTCATATGACAACGTACAATAAAAACTGGATCAAGCGGCCGATCCAACCGAAAGGAGCGTGCAAGCTCCCGGTATCCGCGCTTATTGGAGACAGGCTTACATGGCCAATCAAGAACACGCAGTCCCGTTTAAACGCCTGTTGCTGACCGGTGCCGCCGGCGGCGTAGGCCAAGCCATTCGTTCACGCGTGTCCGCCTTCGCGGACAAGATCAGGGTGTCGGATCTGCCGGCCGCGTTGCGCCCGGACGCGGCGCCGCATGAAGAAGTCATTCCTTGCGATCTCTCGGACAAGCAGGCGGTCGACGCGCTGGTTGCCGGCTGCGATGCGGTCATCCATCTCGGCGGGGTATCGGTGGAACGGCCCTTCGAAGAAGTGCTGGAAGCCAATATCAAGGGGGTTTACAACCTCTACGAAGGCGCCCGCCGGCACGGTCTCAAGCGTGTCATCTTCGCCAGTTCCAATCACGTGACCGGGTTTTATCGGCAGGACGAGAAGATCGACGCGCATGCGCTGCGACGTCCCGACGGCTACTACGGCCTGTCCAAATCGTTCGGTGAAGACGTGGCGCAGTTCTATTTCGACCGCTACGGAATCGAGACGGTGAGCATCCGTATTGGCTCGGCGTTTCCGGAGCCGAAGGATCGCCGGATGATGGCAAGCTGGCTCAGCTACGACGACCTGCTCGAACTCCTGCAACGCAGTCTATTTACGCCGAATGTCGGCCATACCGTGGTCTACGGGATGTCAGACAACGCGGTCACATGGTGGGACAACCGGTTTGCATCGAAGCTGGGATTCGTGCCGCGTGATTCGTCGGAGCCCTTCCGGGCGAAGATCGACGGGCAGCCGGCGCCTGAACCCGGCAGTGCCGTCGCCGTGTTGCAGGGCGGGGCGTTCACCACGACCGGGCCGTTCGAATAGCGTTTGCACAGAGTTTGATAAGCCCGCTGGCCCGGCGACGGACCGCGCCACGCGCCCGATGTGGCGACGAAAAACCGGCGCCGTGCACGACCTAACCTAGACATTGCTGCGATGACTTTCTCTCTCGATTTCAGCCCGCTGCTTCCGTACTGGCCCGTCTTCCTGAAAGGCGCCTGGCTGACGTTGAAGATGACGACCGTGGCGGTGTTTTTCGGTGTGATCCTGGGTACGCTGGTCGCATTTGCGAAGCGCGGCAAGAACCGGCTTTTATCGCGGCTCTGCTCGATCTATATCGAGGCTGTGCGCAACACGCCTTTTCTCGTGCAGATCTTCCTGCTTTACTTCGGGCTTGCCAGCTTCGGCGTGCGCATGCCGACGTTCGCCGCCGCCGCGCTCGCGATGGTGATCAACATCGGCGCTTACGCGGCCGAGATCATTCGTGCGGGTCTTGAGTCGGTGCCGCGCGGGCAGATCGAGGCGGCCGAATGCCTGGGCTTGTCGCGCTGGCGGATCGGCTGGCACGTGATGCTTCAGCCATCTATCGAAAAGGTTTATCCCGCGCTGACCAGCCAGTTCCTGCTGATGATGCAGGCCTCGGCCATTGCGTCGCAGATCTCGGCGGAAGAGCTCACGGCAACGGCGAACACCGTGCAATCCGACACCTTCCGCTCGCTCGAAACGTACATTGTCGTGGCGCTGCTGTATCTCGCGTTGTCGCTGCTGATCAAGCTGATTGCGTGGGCCGTGGGCGAGGTCGCGTTCAAGCGGCGGCGGGTCATGCGCCAGGCCGCGGAGCGGGCCGGCAAGCCGGTGCCGGACCAGGGGCGCATTGATACCGTGATTCCCGGAGGTGCGGCATGACCGGCGGTTTCACTACGGCACATCTGTTTTACCTCGTGCACTCGATTTGGTGGACGCTCGTGCTCTCGGCGCTCGCCTTCGTGCTGGGCAGCATCGGCGGCTTCGGCGTGATGCTCGCGCGCATCTCGCCGCGCCGCTGGCTCAGCCGTCCGGCGATGGTCTATATAGAAGCCATTCAGGGCATTCCGCTGCTGATCCTGCTGTTCATCGTCTACTTCGGTTTGTCCGTATATGGCTTCCAGGTACCGGCGCTGGTCGCGGCCGGCCTCGCGCTGATGGTCTACACGAGCGCGTATCTCGGCGACATCTGGCGCGGGTGTATCGACGCCATGCCGAAACCCCAATGGGAAGCCGCTGAGTGCCTGTCATTGACGCGCTGGCAGACCTTGCGCCTCGTGATCATTCCGCAGGCGCTGCGTCTCGCGCTGCCGCCAACGGTTGGTTTCGTGGTGCAGGTCATCAAGATGACATCGCTCGCTTCGGTGATTGGTTTCGTCGAATTGACCCGCGCCGGCCAGATCATCAACAACTCGATTTTTCAGCCGTTCCTCGTGTTCGGGCTGGTCGGGGTCTTCTATTTCGTGCTGTGTTATCCGCTCTCGCGCTGGAGCCAATCGATGGAGAAAAAGCTCAATGTCGGCAATCGTTAAGCTCGGGGACGTCTATAAGAGCTTCGGCTCGAATCAGGTGCTCAAGGGCGTGTCACTGGAAGTGGCCAAGGGCGAAATGATCGCCGTGATCGGCGCGAGCGGTTCAGGGAAAAGCACGGCGCTTCGGTGTATCGATCGTCTGGAAACCATCGACCGGGGCACGATCGAGGTATGCGGCATTCGTGTCGATGACCCGAAGGTGGACCTGCACCAGTTGCGCCGTGAAGTCGGCATCGTGTTTCAAAGCTACAACCTGTTCGCGCACCTCACCGTGGAAGAAAACATCATGCTGGCGCTGCGCCACGTGAAAAAACTCGGACGCGATGAAGCCCGCCGAGTGGCAATGAAGGTCCTCGATCAGGTCGGCCTCGCGCAAAAAGCCGATGCGTACCCGGAGCAGCTTTCGGGCGGACAGCAGCAGCGCGTGGCGATAGCGCGGTCGCTCGCGATGTCGCCGAAGGTCATGCTGTTCGACGAAGTGACGTCCGCGCTCGATCCGCAACTGACCGGCGAAGTGCTGCGCGTGATGGAGGATCTGGCGAAGGACGGCATGACGATGCTGCTGGTCACGCACGAAATGGCGTTTGCCAAGCGCATGGCGGACCGGATCATTTACATGCATCAGGGGAAGGTGTGGGAGGTCGGCAGCGGCGACATGCTCGACGCGCCGCAGACGCCCGAGTTACGCACGTTCCTGAACAACGGCCTGTAGCTTTTAACCTATAGGCCAGGCTCGCAAAATATCTTTTGAACCGATCATAAAAATGGAGACTGCTTTGAAGACCAACCGTTTCATCATGCGCGGCTGCGTGGCCGCATTGTTGCTCGCGGGCGTAGCGCACAGCGCGATGGCCGACCAGCTCGACGACATCAAGAAGGCGGGAAAGATCCGCGTGGCGATCGCGATGGGCACGCCGCTGTTCAGTTACGCCGATGCCAACCTTCAGCCAGCAGGGTCCGATGTGGACACGGCCGTGGCGCTTGCCAAGGACCTTGGCGTGAAACTTGAACTCGTGCAGATCACGAATGCCGCACGTGTGCCGACCTTGCAGGCCAAGCGCGCGGATCTCGTGATAGCCGATCTCTCGATCACGCCTGAACGCGCGAAGGTGGTCGACTTCTCGATTCCCTATGCGGTCATCACGATCATCGTAGGCGGGACGAAAAATGAGAACGTCAAGAATTACGATGACCTGAATGGCAAGACAATCGGCCTCACGCGCGCCACCGTCAACGACACCATCACGACGCAAATGGCGAAGGGTGCACAGATTCAGCGTTATGAAGACGACGCGACGCTGATCACATCGATGGTGACGGGGCAGGTCGACCTCTTCTCCAGCACGCCGTCGAACCTGGCCGAGATAATCAAGCGCGCGCCTAACCGCAATGTGGAATTGAAGTTCGCGCAGAAGGATTTCGATTTGGGAATTGCGATGAACAAGGACGAGCCGAAGCTCAAGGAGTGGGTCAATAACTGGGTGAGCACGAACCAGAAGAATGGCACGCTCAACACGATCTACAAGAAGTATCACGGCCGCGATTTGCCCGCGAGCGTGACCAAGGGTTAAGCCTGTATGACGTGAAAAAGGGCATCGCGATGTTGATCGCGATGCCCTTTCTTATTTGCCCGGCAGCGGATCAGGCCACTGGCGCCTGACCGATCTCGTGGTTGGCCAGATACTCCAGCGCGCGAACCATCCCGGAGTGATCCCATGCCTTGCCGCCATGCGCCGCGCAGGCGTTGAACAGCGCCTGGCACGTCGCGGTGTTGGGCAGCGACACACCAAGCGATTGCGCCGTCGAGAGCGCGAGGTTCAAATCCTTCTGATGCAATTCAATGCGAAAGCCCGGATTGAACGTGCGTTTGGTCATGCGTTCGCCGTGCACTTCCAGAATCCGCGACGACGCGAAACCGCCCATCAACGCGGTACGCACTTTCTCCGCATCGACACCGGCTTTGGACGCCAGCAACAACGCTTCGCCGACCGCTTCGATTGTCGCCGCGACGATCACCTGGTTCGCCAGCTTGCAGACCTGTCCCGCGCCGACTTCGCCGATCAGCGAGATGTTTTTCCCCATCATGTCGAAGAGCGGTTTCACGCTGTCGAAGGTGGCTTGCGAGCCGCCGACCATGATCGTGAGCGATGCGGCTTTCGCGCCGACTTCGCCACCCGAGACGGGCGCGTCCAGATAGTCCGCGCCGCGTTCGCGCACTTTCGCTGCGAACTCGCGGGTCGCGATGGGCGAGATCGAGCTCATGTCCACTACGACCTGGCCTTGGCGCAGCGCGGCGACCACGCCGTTCTCGCCGAACAGCACACGCTCCACGTCCGGCGTATCCGGCACCATGACGAAGATCACGTCCGATTGCGCTGCGACCGCGGCCGGGCTGTCGCACGCAATTGCGCCGGCCTGGGTTAGCGTGTCCGGTACGCCGCTGCGAGTAAACGCCGCCAGTGCCACGCCATTCTTGATGAGGTTCTCGGCCATGGGTTTGCCCATGATGCCAAGACCGATGAAGCCTGCTTTTTGCATGTCTATCTCCACAAGTTGTCGGGGTGCTTCCTGTTTCCGTTCCGCTACTTCTGCATGAAATGTTTTTGCACAGCTTGCGCCGCATTCCTGAGAAGGCCCATGTCGGCGCAAACGGCGATCACCTGGCAGCCCATCGACAGATACCGTTCCGCGTCGGCCTGCACGGGAGCCAGTGTGCCGCTCGCTTTGCCTGCAGCGCGGGCACGCTCGAAGACGTGTGCGATGGCCTGCTGCACGTCCGGGTGATTCGGATTGCCAAGTTGCCCATACGATGCCGCCAGATCCGACGGGCCGAGGAACACGGCGTCAACGCCTTCGACGGCAAGAATCTCATCGATTGCATCAACCGCCGTCCGGCTTTCGATCTGCACCACGACGCAGATGTTGTCGTTCGCGGTGCTTAAGTAGTCACTTACGGTTCCGTAGCGATTACCGCGATGACCCACCGACACCCCGCGAATTCCTTGCGGCGGATAACGCGTGGCGGCGACGGCACGAGCGGCATCGGCGGCGCTGTCGACGAAGGGGATCAGGAAGTTGAAGAAGCCGCTATCAAGCAGCCGCTTGATCACCACGCTGTCATTGGCCGGCGGCCTCACCACGGGGGCGCTACGGCTGTCCTTGAGCGCCATGAGCTGGGGGATCAGGGTAAGGACGTCGTTGGGCGCGTGCTCGGCGTCGAGCAGGATCCAGTCGAAGCCCAGCAAGCCGAGCAGTTCGGTCGTGATCGGGCTGCCGAGCGAGGCCCAGCATCCGATCTGGGTTTCGTTCTTCAGGACCGACTGGCGAAATGTGTTGGGCAAGGGCTGGTAAGGCGAAGACGGTGTCATGGCTAGGCTTCCTCTGGCTTGACGCCTTGAGTTGGACGCCGAAGTATCCCGGCAATCTCATACGTTATCAGACGTCATATTACATCGCGGCTTTTCGGAACCGCAAGTGCATTGGCGGGTTGAAAAGGCCGACAAGGCGTATTCCCCTACCGTATTCCCCTACGATAAGCGCCGTTCTTCTATAGACCCATGCGCGACTGGGGGCTGCACGCCCTTGCCGGAATGACAAGTCTTGCGGCTTACGAGGTCCCAAGGTATGGCCACGCATATAACCGGTATTTGTCGAATTGCCGTCCGGCACTGCATGACTCCCGCCAGAGCCTTATAAAAAAAGGCTTTGCGCCATCCCGCCGCAATCTGTTCCATCTGCTTGCGCGTCTAAACTTATCCGTCCATACGCCGTAAGGAGGAGGTCGGCACGGGCCGATGTCCTCGCGCGAAGCGGCGCATCGTATGGAGATTCGATGAAAACAGCGGTAAGCATCAAGGCATGGCTCAGTATCCTGGTGGGAGCATTCGCCATCATGTTGGCCGCGATTGGCGGCTACAGCATCTACGCGGCACGAACGGCGGACGCATCCATGCGCGCGCTCTACATGCAGGACACCGGCGGTCTGGACCTGCTCGCCAAGGACACGATCCGCTTGCTGATCGCGCGCACGGCGTTGCAGGACTATGACCCACGCGCGGGCAGCGTTGAGTCGGCCGCGTTGCTGCGTGATGCCCAGGGTGCCATCGACGGTGCGAACGCCGCTTGGAAAGCGTTCGCGGTACTTGCAAGCGGCCGTGAAGAGCAAACGCTCATGCAGAGCGCGAACACCGCACGCGAGCAACTCGTCCAGCAGACATTGTTGCCGGCGGTGGATGCGCTGGAATCCAAGCGCGCGAGCGATATCCGCGAGTTCAACGAGAACCAGATCAAGGACGCATTCAACGCCTACGATGCCGCGCTCCAACCGCTCGTCGCCATGGAATTCGAGCACGGCAAGGCACGTTTTGAAGCCTCGCAGCGACGCACCAACACCGTCACGTGGATCGCCTCGACGTTGCTGGCGGCCGGGCTCGTGCTCGCGTTCTTCTCGCGTGTGGCATTGCAGCGGATTGTGATCGTGCCGTTGCGGGCAGCCGTGGAGGCTTGCACGGAGATTGCCGGAGGCAACCTGGCGACCCGGCTTACTGCGCGTCGGCACGATGAAATCGGCCGCTTGATAGAAGGGTTATCGACGATGCAACAAGGCTTGAGCACGATAGTCGGCGGCGTACGCGACGGCACGGAACAAATGGCCGTGGGGACACGCGAGATAGCGTCGGGGAACATCGACCTGTCGCAGCGGACCGAAGAACAAGCCGCTTCGCTGCAGGAAACTTCAGCGAGTATCGGCCAATTGACAAGCACGGTGCGCCAGAACGCCGATAACGCTCGACAAGCAAGCGACCTTGCGCAAACCGCATCGACAACAGCAGGTCACGGCGGTCAGGTCGTAGCCGACGTGGTGTCGACCATGGACGGGATTAATAGTAGTTCGAAGCAAATTTCGGAGATCATCGGGGTGATCGAAGGGATTGCGTTCCAGACCAATATCCTTGCGCTGAACGCAGCGGTCGAAGCGGCACGCGCGGGCGAACAAGGGCGCGGATTCGCCGTGGTGGCAAGTGAAGTACGCGCGTTGGCGCAACGTTCGGCGGGGGCGGCGAAGGAGATTCGCGAACTGATCACCACGTCGGTGGAGCGTGTTGGAAACGGCTCGGTGCTGGTCAGGAACGCGGGCAGTGCGATGAGCGACATCATTGTCGCGGTGGGCAGAGTCACGGACATCATGCGGGAGATCACGGTGGCGTCCGAGGAGCAGACCACCGGCATTGAGCAGGTCAACGTGGCCATCGCGCAGATGGATCAGGTAACGCAGCAAAACGCGGCGCTGGTCGAGCAGGCCGCCGCAGCGGCGGCGTCGCTGGAAACGCAGGCGGCGCAGATGAACGCGGCCGTCGCGCTTTTCAAACTGGCGGAGGTTTAGCGGGATGCGAAACCGCATCACGCGTGCGGTTCATATATTCGGCTTATACATTCGGCTTATGCACCCGGCTCATGCGTCCAAATTAGGAAGCGTCTCGGGCCAACGATTCTCTTCGACACAATTCGATGTAGGTACGCGCTTGGCCCAGCCTTCTGCCTGCAGCATCGGTTCGTCGTAGAAATGCTCGACATGCCCGATGCACAGAATGGCGACCGGCTTCGCGTCCGTGGGCATATGCAGCAGCCGCTGAACTGCGCCGATATCGAACAGTGACACCCAGCCCATCCCGAGCCCTTCAGCGCGCGCGGCCAGCCAGATGTTCTGGATAGCGCATGCAACCGATGCCAGGTCCATTTCCGGCAGCGTCCGGCGGCCGAAAATGTGACGCTCGCGATTCTCCATCAAGCCGACGACCACGACCTCGCCGCAGTCGAGGATGCCCTGGACCTTGAGCCGCATGAATTCGTCGCTACGCTCGTTGAGCGCCTCGGCGGTGGCGCGCCGCTCGGTTTCCACGATGTCGTGCAGTGCGACGCGCAGGTTCTGGTCCGTGATCCTGACGAAGCGCCAGGGCTGCATGAAACCGACGCTCGGCGCGTGGTGGGCGGCGTCGATTAGCCGCGCCATTTGATCGGTGGCGACGGGGGCGTTGGTGAAATGGCGCATGTCGCGGCGTTCGTGGATCGCGCGGTAGACTGCGGCAATTTCCGGTTCCGAAAAACGCTTGAAGGTCGAATCAGTCATACATTCATGCTTTAAAAAGTGTCTTAGGGGTTGTAGCAGGATTGGTTTTCGTTCGCACCGGTGGACGGGTTTTGGGTTTTGGGGTTAGCGGTTCCGGGTCAGTGCTGGGGTGGTCGGTTCTGGGGTTAGCGGTCGGGGTTGATGCCGGGGTGGTCGGTTCTGGGGTTAGTGGTCGGGGTCGATGCCGGGTTGGTGCTTTCGGCCGTGGTGGTCTGCTTGAGTCGGATTTTCTCTTTATCACTATTAGCCACTGTGCGTGGCGGCACGTCATTTCTTTGTCCAAAGCGACAAAGAAACGAAGCAAAGAAAACGCTTTCAAACCACGCTACCCTAAGTGTCCACAGCGTGCAGGTTTCATTCATAGGTGCCCCAAAAGCACGGTGCTCGCCAGAGCGAAGGATGTGTGAAACCCTCCTTCTCCGAACACCGATACCCACACGCTTCGCCACCAGTGATTGAACCTGCCCAAGGGGCACCCCGCGCTATCCGCGGACGACCTACCTCCAAATTTGTACGCACCTCGAACCACACCGCCAACCTTCCAAGTAATAAAGCCCCAAAATATGTACGGCCGTAACCGACGAAAATAACCGTGTAAGCACGCAATCACCTCACCAAAAACTGAAGGACTAAACACGCATCGAGCTGCTAGGCATCAAGCTCTGGTCCACGAAGACAAATGCGTAGACCAAGCCGCTAACCTACCAAGAACGAAGCATGCAGAACGCGTGAGGCCGTGCTGGTCCCTTGGCAATTCGTGCTTGCCCGAGAACGTACGGGGCGAAGCGTGTTCATGTCAGGATTCGCGAGAAGGAGGGGTTCAAACATCCTCCGCTCTGGCGAGCACCGTGCTTTTGGGGCACCTATGAATAGAAACTGCACGCTGTGGACACTTAGGGTAGCGTGGTTGAAAGCGTTTTCTTTGCTTCGTTTCTTTGTCGCTTTGGACAAAGAAATGACGTGCCGCCACGCACAGTGGCTAACAGTGATAAAGAGAAAATCCGACTCTCGCAGACCACTAACACCGAAAGCACCACCCCGGCATAGACCCTCGACCGCTAACACTGAAAGCACCAACCCGGCATTGACCCTCGACCACTAACACCGAAAGCACCACCCCGGCATAGACCCCCGACCACCAACCCCAAAACCGACCACCCCAGCACTGACCCGGACCCGCTAACCCCAAAACCCAAAACCCGTCCACCGGTGCGAACGAACGCCCCCTAATAATGTCGCTATACACCACATCCGCGTCGCCTCCCGGCAAATCTTCACATCACCCGCTGCCGTTATCTGATCAATCGACGCTTGATTCCAGTGGTTCCCTTCACGGTTCGCCCCAGATATCCGGAGGATACAGACCTGTTGCGCCGCGTACTACAGCGACGCAGTGGGGACTAGCCCTTATGCGCAAACACATGACTATTCGCGGCGGCCTGGTCGCGACGATCGCCATCTACACAATCCTGCTCATTGCGGTAATCGCGGTGGGCATCCTGGGTCTGTACGGCAGCAATTCGGCGCTCCGGGAGATGTATCGCGACGATACCGCGTCAGTGCTGCACCTTAAAACCAGCTCGGAGCGCTTGCTGTTGCTGCGCGCCGGGTTTGGCGAAGTCGAACAGCTGATCAGCGCCGGCAAGCCCGCCCAGCGCGAAATTGCCCGCCAGCACGCGCTTCTTGACGAGAGCAACAAGGAACTGGAAGCTTTTCGGAAGCTTCACGACCCGGTGCCGGCGGAGAAGGCGCTCATCGACGCGATGCAAACACGGCGGGACCAACTGTTGGCTCAGGTATTCCAGAAGGCGCTAACCGAACTCGATCAGGACAATCTGGTGGATTTCCTGACCACCCAGCGGGAAGCGCCACCCACGCTTTTCTCCGATTATCAAAGTGCGCTGACCGCGCTGGAAAACTTCCAGGTCGAACGCCAGAAAGCACGCTTCGACACCACCGACGCACGTTTCGAAGCCATGCTCTGGACGCTCGGCGCGGCCGCGGTCGTCGCGCTCGTCATCGGCTTCTTCGCGCAAAGGATATTGACCCGGGCAATCGTGCGGCCGATCGATATGGCCGTCGATTATTTCGGCCGGATCTCGGCCGGCGACCTGACCAGCACCGTGACGGTCCAGCGCAACAACGAGATGGGCTACATGCTCAATGCGTTGAAGGGCATGCAGGAAGGGCTTGCGCAGACGGTGCGCAAGGTGCGTTCGAGCGCGGAGACAATCGTACGTGACGCCCATGCCATCTCGGGCGGCAATCTCGATCTGTCGGCGCGTACGGAGCAGCAGGCTGCGTCGCTTCAGGAAGCTGCATCGAGCATGGAGCAGTTGACCGCCACCGTCAGGCAGAACGCCGATAACGCGCGCAACGCCAGCGAACTCGCTGCGGGCGCATCCGACATCGCGTTGCGCGGCGGCGACGTGGTGAACCGTGTGGTCGCCACCATGGACGCGATCTCAGGCAGCTCCGACAAGATCGTGGGCATTGTCGGCGTGATTGAAGGGATTGCGTTCCAGACCAACATCCTCGCGCTGAATGCGGCCGTGGAAGCGGCGCGGGCAGGCGAGCAGGGCCGGGGTTTCGCGGTCGTTGCAAGCGAGGTGCGAAGCTTGGCGCAACGCTCGGCATCGGCGGCGAAGGAGATCAAGGAATTGATTGGTACGTCAACATCGAGCGTGAAGGACGGCAGCCAGCTCGTGGCTCATGCGGGCGCGACCATGGTGGAGGTCGTGGAAGCGGTCAGGCGCGTCAGCGCGATCATGGCGGAGATCAGCCTGGCATCGGGCGAGCAGACCACGGGTATCGAACAGGTCAATCTGACGGTGGCGCAAATGGAAGAGATGACGCAGCAGAATTCGGCGCTGGTGGAAGAGGCGTCTGCGGCGGCGGTGTCACTGGAAGAGCAGAGCCGGCAGTTGAATGACGCAGTGGCGCTGTTTCGATTGAAAGCCACGGCGTGAAAACGCTGCTTTTCATCCATGCTCTAGCCAGGCATCGGGTAGTGTCCCGCTGTCCCGCTCCCGCGCGATGAAGGTGCAATGGCCAATCAAAATAAAATTGGCTACCTTACATCTTGTCTATACATATAGAAAAAATACTGATCGACATGAATCGCTCATTCATCAAGTCAGATTAAATATAAGTTATTGATTAAAAGAATATTTAACCTGGTTAATACGAGTTTTTGTAAAGCGCAGTTAGGGGTAAACAACCATAATACCAAGCTTGTCTATACATATTGGTTCCCATAGAGTCTCGTTGAATCGTGAGTTGCCGCCCAGCGCCATGTGCGATTCGAGCTGTCGCGCAGGCGTATTGCGCGACGACGTATTGAAAGACGCGGGCGACGCGCGGTTCACGCGACGCCACTGACTCGAGGGTATCCATGTCCGTATCAAAGACCGGCGCCATTGCCGAACGCCGCACCATCGACTACATCCCCGAAGCCGAACGTCATGGCGGCCTTGCCAGCCAGTTCACGCTGTGGCTTGCCGCCAACCTGCAGATCACCGCGATCGTCACTGGCGCGCTTGCGGTTGTGCTCGGCGGCGACGTGTTCTGGTCCTTGATCGGTCTGATGGTCGGCCAACTGATGGGCGGCGGTGTGATGGCGTTGCATGGAGCGCAGGGGCCGCAACTCGGACTGCCGCAAATGATATCGAGCCGCGTGCAGTTCGGGGTGTACGGTGCGGTGATTCCCATCGCGCTGGTGTGCCTGATGTATGTCGGCTTCTCAGCGAGCGGTTCGGTGCTCGCGGGGCAGGCCGTCGCGCAACTGCTGCACGTGGACGACGCGGTCGGCATTGTCGTATTCACGGTGGTGATTGTCGGCTTTACGGTGTTCGGATACCGCGTGATTCACGCGATCGGCCGCGTCGCCAGCGTGATCGGCGTGCTCGCTTTCATGTACATGTTCGCGCGCCTGCTGACGGGTCACGATATCGGCTCCCTGCTTGCGAACCGTCACTTCACGTTGAGCAGCTTCCTGCTTTCGATGTCGCTATCCGCGTCGTGGCAGATCGCATTTGGCCCGTACGTTGCCGACTATTCTCGCTATTTGCCTTCCTCCACGTCGCCGCGCAAGACGTTTTGGGCCATCGGACTTGGCTCGGTGATCGGCGCGCAGGTGGCGATGGTGTTCGGCGTGTTCGCCGCCGCGCTCGCCGGCAAGCAGTTCTCGCATCACGAGGTGTCGTTTGTCGTGAGCCTGGGCGGAAGCGGGGCGATTGCCGCGCTGCTTTACTTCGCCATCGCGTTTGGCAAGATCACGATCACGACGCTGAATGCGTACGGCAGCGTGATGTCGATTGCGACGGTGGTCAGCGGCTTTCGGGGTGAGCAGCGGTTGTCGACACGTAACCGCGCGGTCTACATTGTCGCGATGGTCGGACTTGCGATGGGGCTCGCGCTCGCCGGCCGTCACGCATTCCTGAAGGAGTTCTCGTCGTTCATTCTGTTCCTGCTCGCGTTCTTTACGCCGTGGAGCGCGATCAACCTGGTCGACTATTACTTCATTACCAAGGATCGTTACGACGTCCCCGCGCTTTATGATCCAGATGGCCGCTATGGTCGCTGGAACGTGACGGGCATCGGCGTATATGCAATCGGGGTGCTCGTGCAATTGCCCTTCATTTCGAGCGCGTTCTATACCGGCCCATTGGTGGACAAGCTCGACGGCGCGGACATTTCGTGGATCGTCGGGCTCGCGGTACCGGCGCTGCTGTATTACTTTGCCGCTCGCCACAAGGCACACGCCGCGCCCGCGCATTTGATTCTGCCTGTCCAGCCGACGTCTACAGGGAAGTAACCGGGCGCAGCCAGGGCTGGCGTTGACCCCATGGCGCTCGCTGCATGCGCTGGTCTGACGATTAATCGACCGGACACCACCGGCCGGAATCCGGGCACACGATGGCCCGTGCACCGTTCAGCCAGACTTGCTCTTCGTCCAGTTGCAGCGAGGTCGAAGGATCGATGTCGAAGGCAACCCCAAGTGCGTCCCCAACATGGGCATTTTCGATGGGAAGCTCCCAGGTCAGGAATATTTGGGTGTAATCCTGATCAGGCGAGAAGTCGGCCACATTAAAGCCGCTGCTGCCGCGTTGAATGACGCCGTGAGGCTGGCCGGTATCGAATATCACGGCCGTACCCCGGGTCAGGGGGATTCGATGATCCGTAGAGGGAAAATGCAGGTCGAGACCCCTGTCCTCGCTCATGAAGAGATTGCAAAAGGCCGCGCCGCCATATTGCTCGGCGTCGTAGTGGTACCTCGCGCCACGGCAGGCCATGAGCGCTACGTCACTGGAAGCAAGCACGCCAGGCAGTCCAAGCGCGCCCGTCCAATCGGATATCGCCTGCACGCAATGCTTGTAGTCCGGCCAGCGAGCCCGCGCTCGCGCCAAAGGCATAGCCTCGACATCCCCGGGCTCCAGGACCATGCGCGACGATATCTCCCTTTCCCAATCTGCAAGCAGACGTGCGGGGGGAACGGGTACGTCGAGCGTGCCTGTTAGCACGATGTCGCTCACGCATCGACTGCGGATGGCGTCGCCACTCCAGAAATAGGAAGTGAGGCGTTCTCGCACTCGATGCGGTTGGGGAGGGTAATTCATCTGCTACCTGTGCGGCGATTCCGGCGATTCAGCATTCATGCAGCGCTCACGTGATTGGCGTGAACGTGGGTGTCGATTGTGTAAAGCAGAGGCAATCCAGGTTCTTCGATCCGGGCAGCATCCCGGCGCACCCGGGTAACCAAGCGCGTGTGAAAAACGCATGCCGAGCGTGGCGTTCGAAGAAATTGAACCGTCGGATCATGCCATATCGGGCTGGCATCGCCGTCCTCATTGTCTGCTCATTCTTGCGGCTCACACTGCATTCATCCGATACAGCGAACCGCCTGCATCGCATGACAGGAGAGCAAAAATGAAAACCATTCGTCACTTGATAGTCGCCGCCGCACTCGGCTGCGGCTTGGTTAGCTGCGCACAGGCGCATGTGTTCGTAGGCGTCGGTTTTGCGGCGCCGGTGTATCCGGTCATGCCCGTGATCGCCCCAGCACCTGTGTACGCAACAGCGCCCGTGTACGCCGCGCCGCCACCCGCTTACTACGCCCCGCCTCCAGTCGTGACCGGCTACTACTACGGCCATCCATATGGATACGGCTATGCGCGGCACTACGGTTGCTGGAATTGCGGATACGCCTACTGGGCGCGTTGATGCCCGCGCGGGTCGACGGCTCAGGGCGTCGTGCGCGTTTTCATCTGTGCGGAGCCGGCGTCGGCGCCGGGCATATGGCCGTGGCTGCGGCCCGTTTGCCGGATGAAACCTTCTATCAATGCGGCGAGCGCATCGGGATATTGGTACATCATCGCGTGTCCCGCCGATGCCACCACCCACAGCCGCGCCCCTGAGACCAACCCTGCGAGCGCGTCCGAGTTCTGCCTGGGCAGGACCACGTCGTCAGCGCCGGTCACGATCAGTGTGCCGGCCTGCACGGCCTTGAGTGCGACGGCGGTGGCGTCGTCGCCGGCCCAGTCGCGCAGCAGCGCGGCCTGGCCCTGGGTCACCGTGGCAGTGATATCGGGCGAACCGTAATCGGCGGGACTGAACATGTTCGCCCGGAAGCACTGCTGCGCGGCGTCGAGCGCGGCGGGCGGAAACAGCACGCGCATGACGCTCGCGAAGGTGGCGCCAGGCGCACCGGAAAGTACGGCGGCTATGCTGGGCGGTACCGGCACGCCGAGCCGCCCCGGCGCGGGCGCGTTCATCAATACGATCCGGCGCAGGCCGGCCGGCCTGTCGATCGCGAGCTGCTGCACGATGGCGCCGCCCATCGACCAGCCGATGACCGTTACATCGCTCAGATGCAGCGCGTCGATCAGCGCGGCGGCGTCTCCCGCCATGTCCTCCACGGTGAATGACACAGCGCCCGGTTGCGAGCGGCCGACGCCGCGGTTATCGAAGACGATCACGTCGTGTTTTTCGCCAAGCGCGGCAAGAAACGCTGCATCCCATTCGGCGACTGTCGCGCGATAGCCCGTCTGCAGCACAACCGGGCTCCCATGCCCGAAGCGGTAATACGCAATGTCGCCGCTCGGCGTGTGTGCGATCTGCTGGTGCAAGGCGGGATCGCGGTCCGGCCGGTGCGCCACATCGGGGCAGGGGCTTTCGGCGGGGAGCTGGATATCGTGGATATCGCGGGCGAGGGCGGATGCCGGGAGCAGCGCCAACGCGCACGCAATCGCAACGATGAATGCCTGCAGATGCCTCATTTAACGCTCCTGATAGTGTGTGAATCCAGCAAAGCGCGCAAATCCTGCCAACAAGCGTAGTCGAACCGCCGCAGTATTCGGTAATCTTGCATGCAAGACGTTCGCTCGCTTGTTCGCCCGGTCGTTCGCCCGATCTGGCTGCCCCGGCGTTGCTGCCCACCTAGAAACGGATGGACACGTGATCCACGAATTGACCAAGACGGTTCTGCTGATTGTCGCGGCGTTGTTCCCGATCATCAACCCGCCTGCGGCGGCGTTCATCATCCTGGGTCTCACGCCGCACGCGACGCAGGCCGAGCGCGCCATTCTGGCGCGGCGCATCGCGGTGAACAGCTTCGTGATCCTGCTTGCGTCGCTTTCGGTGGGTGCTTACCTGCTGTCGTTTCTCGGGATCTCGATTCCGGTGCTGCG
Organism: Caballeronia sp. dw_19; assembly: GCF_018449515.1. Taxonomy (GTDB): domain Bacteria; phylum Pseudomonadota; class Gammaproteobacteria; order Burkholderiales; family Burkholderiaceae; genus Caballeronia. The sequence continues at coordinate 18,256 of NZ_JAAVUQ010000047.1, forward strand.
CGTGGCGGGCGGATTGATCATCGCCATGGCGGGCTGGAACCTGCTCCAATCCTCCGACGATGACCCCGGCGAAGAAGCGCAACCGGCCCCGGCGTCTCATCGGCGTGTTTCGCTGAAATCGAAGGTGTTCTATCCGCTGACGCTGCCGGTGACGGTCGGTCCCGGGGCGATCTCGGTGGCTATTGCGCTGGGTACCGGTACGCCGCGCAGCGGCCTGCAGTCGGTTCATTTCATTGGCGTGGGCGTGGCGCTCGCGCTGCTGTGCATCGCCATTTACTTGTGCGTGCGCTTCGTGGCGAACGTCCAGCAACTGCTCGGGCCGTCCGGCACGCAGGTCGCCATGCGGCTCTTCGCATTTGCGATCTTCTGCATTGGCGTGCAGATCCTGTGGCTTGGGCTGTCAGAACTGCTTAACTCACTGCATCCGCACTGAACCTTGCGGACGCTGCAACAGGACCGCCGCGCGCTGGCGCACCACCGCGGCGAGCCGAACCAGGGTCGTGAAGACCGCGACGGTGAGCGCGGCGCCGGCAACGGCGAGCGAGATGTCGAACAGGGCTTGCAGCGCGGTGATCATGTTGGTTTCCTTTACCTTGTACTGGAGACGCGCCGTGCGTGTCATGCGCGTCATGCGTGTCATGTCGATGAACAGGATTCTGGTGATGCAGAATGAGGGGAGAATGAGCGGGCCGAATAGGGCGAATAGGGCGGGCAAGGTGGCTCGTGTGGATCAGAAGCCGACCACAGCGCCGAGCAGAAGCCAGGGCAGCATTTCTTCATACGTGGCAGAGCGTTCACCGGACGGCGCGTCGCTTTCCTCCAATACGCGCTCGTCCTTGCGCAACGCAGCCTGATCGCTGTTGCTGGCGCTGGAATGGTTACTGAAGAGCTGGAACATGAGTCATCTCCCGTTGGGTCGTGGAGCGAACCGGTGGTTCGCGTGACTGCATGTTCACAGGCAAGAATGAGCAGAAAATGAGCGCGCACAGAATTCCGCGCCGCGCCTGGTCTTTGAGTCAGAACCGGTATTCGACTGATGAACCCATCGATGTCATCCGTTTTCGCGCGCCATTCCATGAGACCTTCGCTTCGCAACAATCTCATCATTGCGCTGGCCGCGCTGGTCAGCGTCGTTGCGATTGCGCAGGGTCTCAGTACTTATCAGCTCTGCCGCACCGGCATGAGCGCGCTGCTCGACCTGCGCCTGGAGCAGGTCGCCATGCGAATGCGAGGAGATCTGGCCGATGCGATCCCGAGCGCGCCCGCGCGCGGCTCGCAACCGGCGCGCGATATCGTGATCACCATCGCCAGGCCCGGCGCCGATGTCCCGCTGCGTTCCACCGATCCGTCACTGGCGCTGCCCGCAAATGCGCCGGCGGGATTTTCTTCGGAGAGCGTGAATGGCGAACGTTGGCGCATCTACACGCTGCGCCAGGACGAGCGCGTGATCCAGGTAGCGCAGCGTTCGTCGGTGCGCGACGAGCTCGTGCGCGAAACGGCGCTCACCACGCTCTGGCCCACGCTGGTCCTGTTGCCACTTGTGCTCTTCGCTGTAGTCGTGATCGTGCATCGCACGCTGCGGCGGCTGACGCCGCTCGGGCTGGCGGCGCAATCCGTCGATGCCGCGCATCTGAAACCCCTGCCCGTCACGGGCGTGCCGCGCGAAGTGCTGCCGTTCGTCGATTCGATCAACCGCATGATCGTGCGGCTTGCGCAGCTGATCGAATCCGAGCGCAAGTTCATTGCCGACGCCGCCCACGAACTGCGCACGCCACTCACCGCGCTCCAGTTGCAGGCGGACAACCTGCAGCCGCATATTGTGGCGGGCAACCAGGAGCGGTTTCAGGAATTACGCAGCGGGATTGCGCGCAGCGGCATGCTGATCGGGCAGTTGCTGCGGCTCGCGCGCGCGGACGCGCCGCTCGACGTCGCGGTCGAGCCTGCAGATGTTTCACCGATCGTCGTCGATGCCGTCTCGGGCGTGCTGCCGATCGCGGCGGCGCGGCGTATCGACATTGGGGCGGAAGCCATGCTCGCCGACAAGGTCGCCGCTTCGCCCGCGGATGTCGCCATTGCCGTCAAGAATCTCGTGAGCAACGCGGTGCGGTATACGCCGGATGGCGGCACGATCGACCTGCGCATGCACCGCGAGGCGAGCGCCCTATGGATCGAGGTCACGGATACCGGTCCGGGCATCGCGGAGGAGTCGCTGCCGCGCGTCTTCGACCGGTTCTTTCGCGCGAAATCAGACATGCACGCGGATGTGGAAGGCACTGGCCTCGGCCTGTCGATCGTGAAAGCGATCACGGCAAAATATGGCGGCCAGGCGATTATTCAGAACCGGTGCGATGGCCGCTCGGGCATTGTCGCGGCGGTCAGTTTTCCGCTGGCGAGCGTGTGAGGATATTGGTAAAAGCGGTTGTGGGGCGTGGGCTGGGTGGATGTTGTGGCGCTGTGGTCGACACGCCGAGACGGCATGGGACCAGAGTAAGGCGCTATGGGACCGGAGTAAGCGCTAAAGCGCCAACTCCGCTCGACACGCCGAGACGGCATGGGACCAGAGTAAGGCGCTATGGGACCGGAGTAAGCGCTAAAGCGCCAACTCCGCTCGACACGCCAACTCTGGTCGACGCGCCGAGACGGCATGGGACCAGAGTAAGGCGCTGAAGCGCCAACTCTGGTCGACAAAGGGGAGGGGTTATGAGAGTCCTGCTGGTCGAAGACGATCTCCAGATCGGGCAAAGCCTGATGCGTGCACTGAAGGACGCGGACTACGCCGTGGACTGGGTGCGTGACGGCGTCGCCGGACGCGAGGCCATGAGCGCCGTCGACTACACCGTCGTCCTGCTCGACATCGGCTTGCCGGGCATGTCGGGCATCGACATGCTGCGCGCCGCGCGTGCCGGTGGCAATCCGGTACCGGTGCTGATCCTGACTGCGCGTGACGATCTCGATACGCGCATCGAGGGCCTGGATATTGGCGCGGACGATTATCTGCTCAAGCCCTTCGAAGTCGGCGAGCTGCTGGCCCGGATGCGCGCGGTGCTGCGGCGCAAGGCGGGCTACGCCGTGTCCCGCCTCGGCGATGACATCCTGAGCCTGAATCTCGACCAGCGCACGCTCAAGTTCGGCGATAAGGCCGGCGCGTTGTCCGCGCGTGAATTCGCGCTGATGCACGCGCTGCTCGAACATCCGGGAACGATCTTCTCGCGTGCGCAGATCGAGGACAAGCTGTACGGCTGGGGCAAGGAAGTGGAGAGCAATGCCGTCGATGTGCTGATCCATTCAGTACGCAAGAAATTCGGCCAGGGCGTGATCCGCAACGTGCGCGGACTCGGCTGGACGGTCATGCTCGGCGCGCCGCCCGAGCGCAAACCCTCCGGCGACTGAGCGAGGCCAATGGGAATCGTCCGCATTTCGAAACTGCTGCTCGCGTCGCTCGTGAGCTTCGGCAACCTCACCGGCTACGGCACCAATCTCGCGTTCGTGCAGCATGTGTTCCTCATGGACACGAGTGTTGATTCTCGTGAGTCTTCGCAATGACGATATCGATGAGTAGACTCGCATTAGTGCAGGCCATGTTGCTGTTCTTCATCTCTTTCCCCGCCATGGCTGCAGCCCTGCTGATCGACACGGGCAAGCCGGCCACGCTCACGACCGAAACCTTGCTCGCGATGCCGGGTGCAGCGACGATCCAGGTCCCGGACGACGTCACCTACCATCGCACGATGACCTACCGTGCGGTGCCATTGCGCTCGCTACCCGGAGTGCGAGCATTGCCCGCCGATGGCGAGCTGCAGATCACCGCAACCGATGGCTTCGTCACCAACCTGCCTGCAGCGCTCATGCACGACGACAGTGGCCACGGCGCGACGCCGTGGCTCGCGATCGAACCGCATGACAGGCCATGGCCGCGGACGTCGAAGGGAACGGACATCGGTCCGTTCTATCTCGTGTGGATCAACCCGGGCGCATCGGGGGTGATGAGCGAACAGTGGCCGTACCAGATCAATGCCATTCGGGCGGTGGCGTCGCGCGCGGCGAAGTGGCCGCAATTCGCCGTTGATAACAGCGTGCCGGCGAACTCGCCTGTTCGCCGCGGACAGACACTCTTCGCCACGCAGTGCATGGTTTGCCATCGCATGAACGGCGCGGGCGACGCATCGGTCGGCCCGGACCTGAATCTGCCGCGTAATCCGACCGAGTACTTCCAGCCGTGGGCGCTAAGGGCTTATATCCGCGATCCAAAATCAATCCGGGCATGGTCCGGCATGAAGATGCCAGGCTTCGACAAGGCCACCCTGAGCGATCCTGACCTCGATGCGATCATCGATTATCTAGGCTACATGGCGCATAGGCGCAAGTAGAGCGGACGGCGTACGCGAAGGCGTCCGATGCGCTAACTGACGCCCCGATGGCGCCGCTCATTCTCTTCTAATTGTTGGTCGTCACCATCTGCCTCATGGATTTGGCAGCAACCATTGCCGGTCCAGCTCAACGACCAAACATTTAGGAGAAGCATCATGTTGGTGAAAACAACGCGCATTCTGATTGCCGCTGCTGCGGCGCTCGCAGTGACATTTGGATCGGCGCAGGCCGGCACGCTTGCCGCGCCAGCCGGAAATCAATTTATTGAAGAAATGAAAACCTTGGCGCCACAACTGAATCTCAGTACGACGCAACAGACCGCTTATGACGTTGCAATGGACACCATGCGTCAAAGCCATGTCAGCGCACGGATGAATGAAGATCAACTTCAGCAACAACTTCAGGCGGTCCAGCAAACGCAGATTTTTGATCTGCGCGCTATTCATGCAGCGAACTTGAAGGTGGAAAAGGAAGATGCCCAGGCACGCGAGCAGTCAGCCAATGCGTGGATCACCTTCTATGACGGATTGAACAACAGCCAAAAGACGGCCGTCAGTTCGCTGCTCAAGCAGCAGTTCGCTGAGATTCAGAACCATCCCGGCAAACCTTATGAACCGAGGACCGGCCTGTGATCAATGGCTGCCCATGCGCGAAGACGCGCTGCGCCAGATCTGCGTACTGACACAGCGCATGCGTTTCAGATCAGCGAGGAAGCCGGAGCATTCGCAGGACTCAATATGGCCATGAACGGAATCCCGAGTGCATTCGTTCTGCCGATCGGCCTTCGCGTGCTCTTGGAATAGATGTCGCCGTGACGTCGCAGTGCATGCCGGCATATATGTTCGCCGAGCCTGCGCATTGTCTTTGCCCGGCGGCCACATCGACTGCGCATCGGCATCCGAGGCAACCACCAGGGGTGCGTTATGCCTCGCGCTTAGGCGGTTGCGGGTTGTTCGCCGGGTTACTGTCAAACTTGACTACCCGCTCGATTCCGGCGGCACCCGCCAGCGCTGACAATTCAGTTTGCAGCAGATCAGCGATTTCTCTGGGGTAGACCTCGTCACCGTCTACATAAACCGTGAAAGACCGCAGATACCTGGCTTTTTTCTCAGGGTTCTCGATCGTTTCCCTGGTCCATTGATAAAGCGGATACTTTTCCGGCCCGAGTCTTTCTGCTTCATTGACGTAGTCAGAAAACGCGTCGAACTGGCATGTCAACGAGGCGTCATGCCGGCGCAGTACATCGCGTAGCGCAGGGTGCATGCACTGCGGATCTCCGCGCAAGATCGCGGCTGCCTCGGGTGAGACGGTTATCCTGATCTGGAATAGCCATGTGTCACTGTTTGCCATCACTCCACCGTGGGCCACGCCAGATGCGGCGACGTCCAGTCCAGTTCACTACCGACCACCATCACCCGCTCGTCGCGCATGAACGCCATGGTCACGCCGACCGACGCGCGCCCGCTGGTCAGCGATAAATACGGTTGGCAGAACACGGCCGTTCCCATGTTCGCGACCGCCTTCCAGTAATACGGCCGATGATCCCATCGCCCCAACTGCGAGGCGAATAACGGCCCGAGCCGGAAGTCCGTGCTCGACCCCGCGCGGCCGGCAATATCCTGGCCCAACATGCGCCCGGTATCGTCGAGAACAAAGCAGCGTTTGCACAATTCCAGCTTCGCCATGGGCGCGATGGCGTCGTCGATACTCGCGCCGTTCGTCAACGCCGCCGCCGCGGTGTTGAGCATGGCGAGATACGGCGCCAACTGCGCTTCGAAGCGCGCGGTGCGCACGGCACGGCCTTCGGCAATGACATCGAATGCATGATCGATGCGCCGCGTGACCGCTGCCGCCGAGGGCAGCGTGGCGCTCGGCCTGCCCAGCAAGAACCCTTGCGCGAAATCGACGTTCGATTCCACCGCCAGGATAAGCTCCTCGGTCGTCTCGATCCCTTCCACCACCACCAGCATATCCGCCCGATGCAACAGCGAAACAATGGTGGGGAGGAGAGGCTGATCCGAGGCGCGGCTCTTCGCGCGGATCAACGCGCCATCGAGCTTGACGAAGTCGGGCTGGATGCGCAGCAGGCGGTCGAGATTGGAGTGGCCCGTGCCGAAGTCATCGACTGCAATCAGGAAACCGCAGCCGCGATACCGCCACGCGGCCAGCGCAAGCTCCTCAACGTCCACCCCTTCGGACTCCAGAATTTCCAGCACCACCCCGCGAGGATCGAGTCCCGCCTCGAAGACGATGGCCGCGAGCGTCTGCTCATAACCCGGCTGGATGAAGGTGGACGGCGCGACGTTCAGGAAGAGCCAGCAGTCGAGCGGCAGGCGCTTGCGGGCGTTCGCGAGATGGAGGTGGTGGGTCAGTGAATCCAGGTCGCTGATGCCGGGATTCGACTGCGGGGCGAACAGCTTGTCGGGCTGCAGTGGCGTGCCATGCTGGTCAAAGCCGCGCAGCAGGGCTTCGAAACCGACCTGCTTCTGATGCGACAAACTGTAAACCGGCTGGTAGTGGGTGAATAGATCGAACGCGCCCCAGCGGGTGACAACGACCGGTTCTTCATCGACCCGGGTGTCATTGTCTTCATCGAGAGCGGTGGCGCGCACGCGCTCGACCCGCCTTGCCTGCTCGACGAACACCCGGTTATGGCCCGCGTGTTTCGCGCGCAACAGCGCTTCGTCGGCACGGTCGAGCAGTTCGACGACATTCTCGTTCGGCCGGCGATGCGCTACGCCAAAGCTGGCGGTGAGAAAACCGTCGGGTCGAAGTATCGATGCAACGAGGGTGCGCAGCGTGTCGGCAAGCCCGGTCGCCTGGTCGGGGCCGGGCGCCTTGATAAGGACCGCGAACTCCTCGCCTCCCAGCCGTCCGACCACCGCGTCCGCGGGCACTGCGTCGTTCAGGACCTTGGTGACGTCCATCAGCGCTTCGTCGCCTCGCGCGTGGCCGTACTGGTCGTTCAGCGACTTGAAGCGATCGATGTCCAGGAAGATCGCGCTGACGACTTCATCGTGACCTGTCGTCTCGCTCAGTATCTGTTCCGCCTGCTCGAGAAAGGCGCGCCGGTTCAGGAGCTGGGTCAAGGGATCGGTTGCGGCGAGCGCCCGCAGTTTCTCTTCGAGCAGGAAGTGGTTGAGCCGGAACCAATAGAAGCCGAAATGAAACGTGGTGGCTGTCGGGATGCCGATAGCCACCCACATCGCGCATAAGACGTAGTCGTCGTGCGTGAAGGGCACGGCCATCACAAAGGGCAGCCCGGCCAGGTAGAACGCAATCGTTCCCAGGATGAAATGCCGCGGCGTCAGCCACAGCGGCGCCGCGCAGATCGGGATGACCATGCCGGCCGGTAACATCCAGAAGAGCGGTTTTTCGACGCCTTGGACGTTGATCACCACCCCGATCTGGAGAACGACGATATAAAGCACGCCGATCAGGCCAAATATAAAAGTAGACGGGGCCTTGGGGATTGCCGCGACGAGCAACAACATGACGAACGCACAGGTCAGGCGCGGCCAGAGCGGTAAGTCGACCCCCGTTACGTGGGACCGGGCGATGATGAAAATCAGGAGCGCCACCACGGTAAAGGCCATGGTGACCGTTGATAGCGGCCGTTGCTGATCCATCGAGCGGCGGTGGAAACAGAGTCGAAGCGCAGGTGTGATCGTTGGCGGAAGCAGGGAGGTGAGCATGTTCTCGCGTAAGTTTTAGCAGCCTCATTAATTGATGATGGCTGTCGGCTGTGTCGGGCCGAGTTGTTTGAACTACCGCAGGTACTGAAATCACATGATCCGATTATCGTCGGATGAAATGGATTGTCTTACTAGGCGCGATTGGGCTCAAGAGAATGTTTAATCGACCATATTGTTTTGGGGAATAAGGCCATGCGCAGCTATGGCGCTTTTGAGTGCCGGCGTTGTGCGGGAGGGAGAAAGGACGATTTGCGCACAATGCAGTTACGGCTCGCAAACGATTTACCGCAACTATCCGGTATTGGAGACAGTTCGAAATCGTATAAAGAGGCAGCGCAACAGCAGCTTAAGTGTCTTCAATTAGTGTCTTCAATCGGTGCACGGGGATCGCGTTGATTCGTTGTTGAGTTGTGCGTCGCACAACATGCCATTGTCCGCAGAGCTCGCGGCGCCTTCAATAAACCCGTTGTAATTCAACCGCCGGTCACCGACCAGTCACCCACCAGTCAGCCGCGAACGGGAATTGCGACTCATTTCAGCGAGTTGCCAACGGGCTCAGGCGCGATGCAGCCAACCCGAACCTGCATTTCTTCACATGCATGCGCGCCATCATGAGAGAAGTTCGTACCCTTAATTCTCGTCGGTCCCGGCGGGTGTGTTCAGAATCGTCAGTATCCGCACGATCATGCAATTCGCCGCAGCGTTGCGACCGCTTTGCATGGTTCCAATTCGTGTATTCATCTAGACGTCTTGCAAGCGTCACCGCAACGTCATGTTGCGTTCCTAGAATCCGTCTCGACGCTGAAAAGCTTTGACACGCGATTGTGAGGACACCATGGATGCAATTCACATTGAACGTCTCTGCAAGACGTTCAATAACGGCCGCAAGGCACTCGACTCCATCGACCTGAAAGTTGGCGAGGGAGAAATGATCGCGCTGATCGGTGCATCGGGTTCAGGGAAGTCCACGCTTTTGCGGCACATTGCCGGCTTTACAGCATCCGACCCCGCGCCCTCGCATGTCACGCTGCTCGGCCGGCCCATCCAGCAAAACGGCAAGGTCGCGCGCGAGGTTCGTCGAATTCGCCGGGATGTCGCGTTTGTCTTTCAGCAGTTCAATCTCGTGGGGCGTCTCACCGTGCGCACCAATGTGCTGCTCGGCGCGTTGTCGCGAGTCTCGTTGTGGCGGCGTCTTATTGGCCGGTTTCCGCGGGTGGAGCATGAGCTTGCGATGGCGTCGCTCAGCGCAATGGGTATTGGCGACCACATCAACGAGCGCGCCAGCACCTTGTCCGGCGGTCAGCAACAGCGCGCGGCGCTGGCGCGCGCGCTGGTGCAGCGGGCTCGTATTGTTCTCGCCGACGAACCCATTGCATCGCTGGACCCCGAGTCGTCGCGGCGTGTCATGGAACTGCTTCAGTCGCTGAACGAGGATCACGGCTTGACCGTGGTGGTGTCCTTGCATCAGATCGACGTAGCGATGAAATATTGCGCGCGTACCGTCGCGCTGCGCGACGGCCGCGTGGTCTACGACGGCCCGTCCGCCAGCCTCACGCCATCCCTTCTGCGCGACCTGTATGGTGCCGCAGCGGAAGAACTGCTGACCGACACGGAGAGCGCGCAGCGCGACGTGGCGAAGCAGGTCGAACGTGCCGTTGACCGTGCCGCGTCGCGCCCCGAAGGCGCGTCGGCACGCTCCGCCGCGTTTGCGTCGGCTGCCAGTTCCTGAACGCGTGCCCTCATTGTGCTTTTGAGCCCCGCTTTGAACACCCGCTTTGAACACCTTTAACCCTGGACCTATTCGATGAAATCAGCCCGTCTTCTTCTGGCCGGTGTGGCCCTCGCTGCCTGTTTTGTCACGCAGGTGGTGCGCGCCGAAACGCTCAACTTCGGCATTATCTCGACCGACAACTCGTCCGCGCTCAGGCAGCGCTGGCAGCCGCTGATCGACGACCTCAACAAGCAGACAGGCCTCGACGTCAAGCCGTTCTTCGCGACTGACTATGCCGGCATTATCGAAGCGATGCGGTTTAACAAGGTGCAGATCGGCTACTTCGGTAACGCCTCCGCTATCGAAGCCGTGGACCGCGGCAATGGTGAAGTGTTCGCGAAGGTGAAGTACAAAAGCGGCGAAGCGGGCTACTACTCGCTGCTGATCACGAACGTGAACAGCAAGTGGAAGACTGTCGATCAGGTGCTGAAGAACACGCACGACATCAACCTCGGTTTCGGCGATCCGAACTCGACCTCGGGCACGCTCGTGCCGTCGTATTACCTGTTCGCGAAGAACGGCATCTCGGTGCGCAATGACTTCAAGAGCGTGCTTCCTTCCAGCCATGAGGCGAACATGCTGGCTGTGGTGAACAACCGTGTCGACATCGCAACGAACAATACCGACATGGTGGAGACCCTGAGGCAAAATCATCCCGATTTGCTCAAGCAGGTGCGCGTATTGTGGAAGTCGCCGCTGATTCCGTCGGACCCGCTGGTATGGCGCCGTGACCTGCCGCAGGCGACGAAAGACAAGCTGCGCAATTTCTTCGATCACTACGCGCAGAGCGATCCGCGCGAGCAGGCGATCATGGCGGGGATCACGGGCCTGTCGGGCTTCGCGGATTCCACCGATGCGCAGCTTATCCCGATACGTCAAATGGCCTTGTTCCAGAAGAAGCAGCAGGTCCAGAACGACGAGCACATGTCCGACGCGGACAAGAAATCGCAGATCGCGGCGCTCGACCAGAAGCTCTCGCAACTGGATAGCGTGGCGGCGAAGTGAAGCACAACGCCGACGCCTATTCCCTCGACAGCGCGCAAGGTGGTTCGCTGCCACTGAAGCTCGAATTGCGGCAACCGAAACGAAGCTGGTTGTCCATGTTCGGATGGTTGGTGGTGGTGGCCATGCTCGGGCTGTCCTGGCATAGCGCCGACATGCGCCCGCTCGATCTCTTCAGCGATTCCGGCAACATGCTGCAATTCGGCAAGGACTTTTTTCCGCCGGATTTCTCTGACTGGCGCACCTATGTGCACGAGATGATCGTCACACTGGCCGTAGCGGTGTGGGGCACGGCGCTCGCGCTGGTATGCGCCGTGCCGTGCGGGCTGCTGTCGGCCTCCAACATCGCGCCGATGTGGATCGTACAGCCAGTGCGCCGCGCGATGGACGCATGCCGCGCAATCAACGAGATGGTCTTCGCGATGCTGTTTATCGTTGCGGTGGGACTCGGGCCGTTCGCGGGCGTGCTTGCGCTTTGGGTGCATACCACCGGCGTGCTGGCGAAGCTGTTCGCCGAAGCGGTGGAAGCGATCGATGCACGGCCGGCAGAAGGCGTGCGAGCAACCGGCGCAAGCAGTCTCGATGAAGTCCTTTACGGCGTGCTGCCGCAGGTCCTGCCATTGTGGATCTCGTATGCGTTGTACCGGTTCGAGTCGAACGTACGTTCGGCGATGGTGGTCGGCATGGTCGGCGCGGGCGGAATTGGCGTGGTGTTGTATGAAGCGATCCGCTCGTTCAACTATGCGCAGACCGCGGCCGTACTGCTGATGGTCATCGTGATCGTGACGCTGATCGATCTGGCGTCCGCGTGGCTTCGTGAACGTGTGATCTGAACGTGCTGGCCGCCGGTCCAATGGTAATGGTCCGCCGGCCAGCAGTTCAAAGTTGCTGCTGACTGATTGCGGCCAGTAGCTGCTGGCCTGCTTCGGAAAGCAGACCTGAATTGTCGATGGTGATGAGCCGCGCCTGTTCGGGAAGCGACAAGACGGGGCGACGCGCAAGCCGCGCTTCCATCTGCCGCGAATCTTCGCGGCCGCGCCGCTCGAGCCGGGCGGCCAGGATCGTGGGGCTTGCATGAATCTGGACGAACTGTGTGAACGGATAACGTTCCAGCGCAGCCGGTGCATGTTGGCGCGACCCGTTGACTACGACCGGCAAGCCGCGCGTGAGCCATGCATCGATCTCGACGCCAATGCCATAGTGCAGTCCGAGACTTTCCCAATGCATCGAGAAAACGCCGCTGGCCAGACGCGCGGCGAATTCCTCGCGGCTCAGGGCGACATGATTTTCACCATCGGAAACGGGGCGCGTGATGTAGCGATGCGCGAACATCACCTGCGCGCCAATGCGTTCACGAACGAAGCCGAGCAACGAGTCCTTGCCGGCGCCCGATGGCCCCATTACGTAGATCAGTCGACCGGTTTCCATGCTCATTCAAGGGCCTCGGAGTGGGCATTCGCGAAGGGCAGGCGCTGCCATAGCGTGAACGGCGCACCCGGATCCGGTTGAACAAAAAGCGCTGCCTCGTGGAAGGGCAGCGGTCCGAGCGCTTCAGCGCGGGTTTGCCACAGCGAGACAATGGCCGCACGCACCGAAGCCGAATCGAGTGCATCGGAGAGCGTCATGTGGAAGCGGAATTCATCGAGCACGTACGGGTAGCCCCATTCATGCAACAGGGTTCGCTGCCGCTCGCTCAAGCCTGACGCCAGGCGCCGTTCGGCATCTTCCGCCGAGGGACGCGCACGCAGCGAGGCGAGGGCGTACAACGCGCTGGCAGCCACCCGGCGGATGGATTCGTCGTCATCCGGCCGCGCGGCTCGCAACGCGACGAAGCGGCCCATCTCGACGGCGGACAGGGGGGCATCGAACCGGGTGATGTGACTGGCCCACTCGCGAGTCTCCGATAAAACCTGCTGCGGCGTCACACCTTCGGCGGTGTGAAAAGGCGCGACAAGCGTTCCGTGCCAGCCATAACGTCGCGGTGAGCCGGTCAGCGCGGCAACGGTCTGCCCGAGTGCGGTAATGGCGGGTTCCTCGGGTGTTTCGGTCGAGCGTCCAGTTTCGGCATTGCGGCCAAGCCATTCGCAGCCCGCGCGCCACCATGTGGAAGACGCCGGCGGTGCGTAGTAAAGCGCGATGCGCGCGTCGGGTGTCCAGGCATCCAAGACGGTGTCGTTCGCTTCGCCGTTCATACGCCGTCCTCGACCAGCAATTGCACCCGGTCGGCGGCGAAGTGGGTAATACCGTATTTGATGGGCACACCGGCTTCGTCGACGTCGACGCTTTCAACCCACATCACCGGTTGCGCCCGATTGATCTGCAAGCGCCGCGCGACGTCCGAGCTGGGCAGAATACAGCCGATACGGCTCCATTTACGCGTGTAATCCACCACGCCGAATTCAGCCAGCGCCGCGCTGACCCCTTGTACGCCGGCAAGCACGCCGGGCAGGTCGGCGAAGCGCATGGCAGGGAACCAGCTGCGCGCATAGGTCAGCGGCACGTCGTCGGAATCGTGGCGTGTCTCGATCTGGTACACGAACGTCCCTGCGCGGATGGAGAGCGCTTTCGCGGTGACCGGATCAGCCTTCACCTTTTCGCTGGAAAGGACCACGCCCACCGATGCCTGGTTATTACGCCGCAGGTTTTCAGTGAAGCGCGTGCGCCGCCCGATCTGGTAGTCAATCGCACCCGGTTGCACGAACGTGCCTCGGCCCTGCTCGACGCTCACCAGCCCCGTGGCGGCCAGCCGCAGCATTGCCCGGCGCACCGTGTGCCGGTTGACGTCGAAACGTCTGGCGAGTTCAGCCTCGCTGGGCAGGCGGCCATCTTCGCCGAAGCTGTTCGCCGTGATCTCCGCCGAAAGAATCTGTTCGATCTGACGCCATACCGCGACGCCCGCGCCGCGTTCCACGGCCAGGCCCGGCGTGCCAGTTTCGTTAGATGTCATGTCGCTGTCATTCCTGTCGGTTTGAATATCGTTTTCGGCATTGTAGTGCGCCGCCGATGGCGAAAATGTGAAAGCAGGGCGCTAGCGAATAATTTTCATCCGGTTGCACAAACGTCTAGACGACCGGATGACTATTCTAGTAGCGTTCAGACTGGACAGAACGATGAAATCACGGACGCGGCTTGGGGCACCATCGCGCCCTTTATTGACGAGGTATGACCATGAGTACATCTGCGCAGACGCCCGCGCATCCCGCACCACCCGCGCCACCCGGTCCCGTGACACGGCGGGAGTGGTTGGCCATCCTGGCGCGCACGCCGCGAGCCTGCATGAAAGACGCGCTTGATACGGCACTGGATGGCGCGTCGCCGCCTGAATTCGACTGGCTGCGCGCACCCGATATCGGCCTTGCGATGGTGCGCGGACGGGTTGGTGGCAGCGGAGACGCGTTCAATCTGGGTGAAGTGACCGTGACACGCGCGACGCTTCGGTTGCGGGTTCGCGAGGGACGTGCGGCAGTGGGTATCGCCGTGCACATGGGGCGGGACAAGGAGCGGGCGACACTCGCCGCGCTCGCTGACGCGCTCCTGCAGACGCCCGCTTTCGAAGCCCGGATGCATGAGCACGTGTTGGCGCCGCTCGCTGCGCGCATCGCGGAAAACCGGGCGCAAAAACAGGCCCGCGCCGCGGGTACCAAGGTGGAATTCTTTACGATGGTGAGGGGCGACTGATGTTACCTGACAAGCTTTCAAAAAACTTTCGGGGTGAGAACGCTGTGGATACCGTGGGTATCGTTGGTATCGACCTCGTGACCCTGACCCCCGGTTTCAACGATACGGTCCATGATTCGCAGGGTGTATTCCGTGCATTGCTCGACGCGCTGTCCCGGCCCGGCAAGATGGTCTCGATCGACGCTGTATTGCCCGGGCTCGATCAGGATGGCAGCACGGCCGCGACCCACGTGCCCATGGCCGCGTTCGCTGCGCTGCTGGCGCTGGCCGACTATTCGACGCCCGTGCTGCTGCAACATGAGCATCGCGGCCTGAGCGACGCGCTGCGTTTTCACACCGGCGCACCGCTGACGCACGATCACGCGCAAGCGGTTTTCGCCTACCTGCACGATGCGGGATCGATGCCGCCGCTGGATGCATTTTCGCTCGGTGATCCTGAGACACCGGAGAACGCCGCCATGTTGTTCATCCGCGTGGACTCCCTCACGGACGGCACACCGATGACCTGGCGCGGCCCCGGTATCCGCGATACACAGGTCGTCCATATCAGCGGCATCCCTGATGCGTTCTGGCATGAACGCGCGCTGCTGGCAAGTCAGTTTCCTTGCGGTATCGACTGTTATTTCGTACACGGCGGATCGGTGATCGGCCTGCCGCGTACAACTCGCGTGGGGGTGGCCTGATGTACGTCGCAGTCAAAGGCGGAGAACGCGCGATCGAGCGTTCGTGGGACTTGCTCGCGGCCAACCGGCGCGGCGATGAAGCATTCAAGGAACTCAGCGTTGACCAGATTCGCGAGCAGCTTGGGTTGGCGGTCGCGCGGGTGATGACCGAGGGCTCGGTCTACGATGAAGAGCTGGCCGCGCTCGCGATCAAGCAGGCTGCGGGGGATCTGGTGGAAGCCATTTTCCTGCTGCGGGCGTATCGCACGACGCTGCCGCGCTTCGGTTATACCGTGCCGCTCGACACGCAAGCCATGCTCGCGGAGCGGCGTATTTCGGCTGCGTTCAAGGACATTCCGGGCGGACAGATGCTCGGCGGAACGTACGATTACACCCAGCGTTTGCTCGATTTCAGCTTGCTCGCCGAAGGCGGCCCCCGCACGGCGAATGCCAGCGTCGCGAGCACGTCCGCAGCAAAGCAGGAAGCCATGCCGCGCGTGCTCGAGCTGCTCGACAAGGAAGGTTTGATCGAGCAGGAGAAGATGCATGCGGACGCGCCCGAACCCGGCGATCTCTCGCGTGAGCCCCTGATGTTCCCCGTTGCGCGCCCGGTGCGTTTGCAGAATCTCGCCCGTGCCGATGAGGGTTTCCTGCTGGCCGTCGGCTACGCCACGCAGCGCGGTTATGCGAACTCGCATCCGTTTGCCGGCGAGATTCGTTATGGCGAAGTTGCCGTCGAACTGGAGCTTGAAGAGTTGGGATTCGCGGTGGAGATAGGCGATATCGACATCACCGAGTGCCAGATGATCAATCAGTTCGCGGGCAGCGGCGATGTGCCGCCCACATTCACACAAGGGTACGGCCTCGCATTTGGCCACTCGGAACGCAAGGCCATGGCGATGGCGCTGGTCGACCGCGCACTGCGCGCGCAAGAACTGGGCGAGACCGTTTCGTCGCCGACGCAAGACCCGGAATTCGTGCTCTATCACAGCGACAACGTGGAAGCATCGGGCTTCGTTCAGCATCTGAAATTGCCGCATTACGTCGACTTCCAGTCTGAACTCGAATTACTGCGGCGTTTGCGTGCAGGCATCGAGAAAGAAGCGCAACGCGAAGCTCAAGAAGAGCATCAAGCGCATCAAGCGCAACCCGAGCCCAGCGAGGAGAACGCCGCATGAACGCGCGTATAGAAGAAAGTGCGATGGCTGAAGGCTATAACTTCGCCTACCTCGATGAACAAACGAAGCGCATGATCCGCCGCGCGCTCTTGAAAGCGGTGGCCATACCGGGTCATCAAGTGCCGTTTGCATCGCGAGAAATGCCGCTGCCTTATGGCTGGGGAACGGGCGGCTTGCAGGTTACGTCCGCGATCATCGGACGCAGCGACACGCTGAAAGTGATCGACCAGGGCTCCGATGAAACCACCAACGCCGTGAATATCCGCCGCTTCTTTGCGCGCACGGCCGGTGTAGCGACCACCACGCGCACGGTGGAAGCGTCCATTATCCAGACCCGCCACCGGATTCCCGAAACGCCGCTGACCGAAGCGCAGATCCTTGTGTACCAGGTGCCGATGCCCGAGCCGCTGTTCCGGCTCGAACCTCGCGTCACCGAGTCCCGCAAGCTCCATGCGCTGGCGGACTATGGGCTGATCAACGTGAAGTACTACGAGGACATCGTGCAGCACGGCAGCATTGCGACGACCTACGATTACCCGGTGCTCGTGAACGATCGCTATCTCACTTCACCGTCGCCTATCCCCAAGTTCGATAACCCGAAGATGCACATGAACCCCGCGCTGCAACTATTCGGCGCGGGCCGCGAACGCCGCATCTACGCGATTCCGCCTTATACGAAGGTACGAAGCCTCGACTTCGAAGATCACCCGTTCACCATTCAGCACTGGGATCATGAGTGCGCTTTGTGCGGTTCGCGTGAGAGTTTCCTCGACGAAATGATTGTGGACGACGCGGGCGCGCGCATGTTCGTGTGTTCGGACAGCGACTACTGCCAGGAACGTCGCGCGGCTCAAGAACAGGAGGACGAATGAATCTTTCGACACCCACACTCCCTCTGCTCACTGGCCGTGGACTCACGAAGCGTTATGACGGCCGGGGCGGCTGCATCGATGTGGACATCGATATCTATCCGGGCGAAGTGCTTTGCATCGTCGGCGAATCCGGTTCAGGGAAATCGACATTGCTGAACGCGCTGGCTCTGCGAACGCCCGTGAACGATGGAGCGTTGCACTATAGAACCGTGGAGCATGAACTGCTCGATCTGTTCGCGCTGCCCATGCCGCGCCGCAGGATGCTCGCGCGTACCGATTGGGGTTTTGTGCATCAGAATGCGCGCGACGGACTGCGTCATGGCGTGTCGGCCGGGGCGAATATCGGCGAGCCGTTGATGGCGAACGGGGCGCGCCACTATGGACGCCTTCGCGAAACAGCCTCTGACTGGATGAATCAGGTCGAGCTCGATGCCGCGCGTATTGACGAGCTGCCTTCTGCATTTTCAGGCGGCATGCAGCAGCGGCTTCAAATTGCGCGCAATCTTGTCACGAAGCCACGTCTCGTGTTCATGGACGAGCCCACAGCGGGGCTGGATGTTTCTGTGCAGGCGCGGCTGCTGGACCTGCTGCGTACGCTGACCGCCAAGCTTCATCTCGCCGCCCTGATTGTCACGCATGATATTGGTGTGGCGCGTTTGCTCGCGCATCGCCTGATGGTGATGAAGGACGGGCGAGTGGTGGAGAGCGGACTGACCGACCAGGTGCTCGATGATCCGCAACATCCCTATACACAGACGTTGGTTGCGTCCGTGCTGCCAGTTTGAGGTACGAGAATGAATGCCAATGCCGATCTTTCCAATGAGCTTGCGTTTGCTGAACGCGCGTCGCTGATGCTGCGCGCGCGCGGGGTCGAGAAGACCTTTACGCTGCATCAGCAGGGTGGCGTGCGCATCGCTGCACTGGGCGGTGTGTCGCTCGATGTAGAACGAGGCGAGTGTGTGGTGTTGTCGGGGCCTTCAGGTGCCGGCAAGAGTACGTTGCTGCGTTGCATGTACGGCAACTATCTGCTCACGCGTGGCACGGTTGCCATCCGCGACGACAGCCGATCATCGCAATACCTGTCGCTTTCGGATGCGTTGCCGCACGATGTAATTCGCCTGCGCCGTACTACCATGGGTTATGTGAGCCAGTTTTTGCGCGCTATCCCGCGCGTGTCGTCGCTTGATCTTGTCAGCGAACCGTTGATCTCGCGTGGCGTGCACGAAGAAGACGCGCGGGCACGTGCCGGCACGCTGCTTGAACGGCTCAACGTGGCGCGGCGTCTGTGGACGCTTGCACCGGCCACGTTCTCAGGCGGTGAACAACAACGCATCAATATCGCGCGGGGGCTGATTGCTGAACAGCCGTTGCTGCTGCTCGACGAACCCACTGCATCGCTCGATGCCGAGAACCGGCAGGTGGTGGCGGATCTCATCGTGGAAGCGCGCGTTCGTGGCGCGGCAATCGTCGGCATTTTTCATGACGAGGACACGCGTGAACGTGTTGCCACTCGCGTGATCCAACTCAACGCGCCCGCCGCACAGGCGGCAACGGCTTCAACGACTACGGAAACCTTGCAGACATGCTGATCAAAAACGCGCGCATCGTCACTCGCGATGAAGAGTTCACAGGCGTATTACAAGTAGCCGGGGGCTGCATAACCGAGGTAGCGCCCGGCATGACCTCGGTTGCTGAAGCCGAGGACTGGGGCGGCGATTATCTGTTGCCTGGACTTGTCGAGCTGCATACCGACAACATCGAAAAGCATATCGCGCCGCGTCCGGGCGTGTTGTGGAATCACGACGCAGCCATTCTCGTGCACGATGCTCAAGTGGCAACTGCCGGCATCACGACGGTCTTCGATTCACTCGCGATTGGCTCGCGTGGTGGCGTGGGTGTACGCGGCAAGGAAATACAGACCAACTGCGCGCGCTCGATCGAGCGGCTGGCGGAGAGCGGCATGCTGCGCGTTGATCACTTCCTGCATCTGCGATGCGAAGTGGCGGCAGCGGACGTGCTCGACGTATTCGAGGGACTGGTTTCGCATCCGCTTTTGCGCCTTGTCTCCGTGATGGACCATACGCCGGGCCAGCGGCAATGGCACGATCCGGTCCAGTGGCGCCGGTATCAGGAGCGTCATGGAAAATGGACCGACGAACACGCAAGCACGGTGCTCAGTGAACTGACTGAGGACCAGCATCGGTACGCGCGGGTTCATCGCAGCGAGATCGTCGCGCGTTGCAAAACGCTGGGTCTGCCGCTCGCGAGTCACGACGACACGTCCATCGAGCACGTGCTGGAAGCTGTGAATGACGGTATTGTCCTCGCCGAATTTCCGACGACGCTGGCCGCGGCGCAGGCGGCGAGGGATCATGGCATTGCGACGATCATGGGTGCGCCGAACGTCGTACGGGGCGGCTCGCATTCGGGCAACGTATCCGCGCTTGAGATGGCGCGTGCGGGGCTGCTCGACATCTTGTCGTCGGACTATGTGCCGTCGAGTTTGCTCACCGCCACCTTTGAACTCGTCGATAAAGCCGGGTGGTCGCTGCCACAGGCTATTCGCACGATATCGTCGGCGCCGGCCAAGGCGGCGGGTTTGTCGGATCGTGGCTCGATTGGCCTTGGCCTCAGGGCCGATTTTGTGCGGGTCGCAATGGCAGGTCGCTTGCCCGTGCCGCGCGCGACGTACCTCGAAGGCCTGCGTGTAGCGTGATTGCCGGAAGAGGGTAGACGCGTTGATTACTGACTCTGACTATGCGCTCGTGCCTTTGACCATCTGGGAGCGGCTCGTTCGGGCAGCATGAAGGCGCGATCTTGGCGCCGCGGCCCGATTCGCGTCGTTGTCCCTGAACGCCGACGCGTGCTCGAAGCACAAGGCGCCAAGACACGCCGAACCCAAGCTTCATCGAAAAGCAATTGTCGACCGGCACGCCCAAACCACACTCGCAGCCCTTCCAGCCCGGCGTTTTCTGCCAAGCATAGCGGTACAGCACCACGTCAAATAGCCTCTATACCGGCGCGAGCGGGCATCACTCCGTGCACGCGCCGGAGGCGCCTTGAACTGAGCGTTAACTAAAACAAAACCCCCGATTCAGAAATCACGACTTCGCGAAACGGGTAGACGGGTTCATAGTCGAAGTCATTGCTGACGCCGCCTATCTACCCCACTGCCACGTACAACGAGAGACGCCATCGTGCCCGAAGCGACTGAAAAATTCGACGATTGGCTGGACAAGACGCAAGTTGTTCATGACGTGATTACCGCTTTCCCGCTGGCGGCCATGGCCGCTACGCTGAACCGGGAACCCGAGACGAAAAACGTGCCGCCGCTATGGCACTGGCTCTACTTTTTACCGATTGCGCCCTTATCTGAAACCGGTCCAGACGGCCACCCGAAACGCGGCGGTTTCCTGCCACCCGTGCCGTTGCCGCGCCGGATGTGGGCGGGCGGACGCCTGACATTTCACGCGCCGCTAGTGGTTGGCGAAGAGGCAACGCGCACGTCGACCATTGTGAGTATCGAGGACAAGACGGGCCACACCGGGCGGCTCGTGTTCGTGACGGTGCAGCATGAGATTGAAGTGGACGGTACGCTCAAGATCGAGGAAGAGCACGACATTGTGTATCGCGACGAGCCCGCACCCGACGCCATCAACGCGCCGAAGAAAGAGCCGGCCAAAGCACCCGCCGACGAGACCTTCAGCCGCGAGATACCGACCGAGCCCGTGCTGCTGTTCCGTTACTCGGCGCTGACTTTCAACAGTCACCGGATTCATTACGATCATCCTTATGTTACGCAGGAAGAGGGGTATCCGGGGTTGATCGTGCACGGCCCGTTGATCGCCACCATGCTCGTGGATCTCGTGCGCCGCGAGTTGCCCGATGCGAATATCGCAAGCTTCGCTTTCCGCGCGCTGCGCCCGACCTTTGCGCCCAATCCATTTACCGTGTGCGGCAAACGATCGGATGACGGCCGAACCGTCGAGTTATGGGCGAAAGATCACGACGGTTACCTGACGATGCGCGCCACCGCGACGCTCGCCTGAATCTGAAAAAGTCCCTATGCAGACCACTCACTCCGATCAGTTCCAGGACATTCGCGAAGCGGTTCGCGACCTGTGCCAGCAATTTTCCGGCGACTATTTTCGGAAGATCGATGAAGCGCGCGGTTATCCGGAAACCTTCGTTGATGCATTGACGAAAGCCGGTTGGCTCGCCGCGCTGATTCCGCAGGAATACGGCGGTTCGGGACTGGGCCTGACGGAAGCGTCGGTGATCATGGAGGAGATCAATCGGGCTGGCGGCAATTCCGGCGCATGCCATGGTCAGATGTACAACATGGGCACGTTGCTGCGGCATGGCTCGGCGCAACAGAAAGAACGCTACCTGCCGCAGATCGCGAGCGGCGATTTGCGCCTCCAGTCGATGGGCGTCACCGAACCGACCACCGGCACGGACACGACCAAGATCAAGACCACCGCGGAACGCCGCGGCGACCGTTACGTCATCAACGGCCAGAAGGTATGGATCTCGCGGGTGCAGCATTCCGACCTGATGATCCTGCTTGCCCGCACGACGCCGCTCGCCGATGTAAAACGCAAGTCCGAAGGCATGTCCATCTTCATCGTGGACCTGCGCGAGGCGATCGGCCATGGCATGACCGTGCAGCCGATCCTGAACATGGTCAACCACGAGACCAACGAACTCTTCTTCGACAACCTGGAGATCCCCGCTGAAAACCTGATCGGGGAGGAAGGGCAAGGGTTCAAGTACATCCTCGACGGCCTCAACGCGGAGCGCACGTTGATTGCGGCGGAATGTATTGGCGACGGCTACTGGTTCGTCGACAAGGTGACGGCCTATGCGAAAGAACGCATCGTGTTCGGACGGCCTATTGGCCAGAACCAGGGCGTGCAGTTTCCCATCGCGCGCTCGTTCGTTAACGTGGAAGCGGCAAGCTTGATGCGCTTTGAAGCGGCGCGTCGCTTCGATGCTCACGAACCCTGCGGCGCGCAAGCGAACATGGCAAAGCTGCTGGCGGCCGACGCGTCGTGGGAAGCGGCCAACGCGTGCCTGCAATTTCACGGTGGTTTCGGGTTCGCCTGTGAATACGACGTTGAACGCAAGTTTCGCGAGACGCGCTTGTATCAGGTCGCGCCCATCTCCACGAACCTGATCCTTTCGTATGTCGCCGAACATATCCTCGGTTTGCCACGGTCATTCTGAATCATGAGACCACTCGACGGCATCAAGGTCATTACGCTCGAACACGCAATTGCTGCGCCGTTCTGTACGCGTCAACTCGCCGATCTGGGCGCACGCGTGATCAAGATCGAGCGGCCAGGAACGGGGGATTTCGCACGCGGTTATGATGAACGCGTGGATGGGCTCGCGTCGCATTTCGTGTGGACGAACCGCTCGAAGGAAAGCCTGTCGCTCGATGTCAAGCAACCGGAAGCCGCGAAGATTCTCGATACTTTGGTGGCGGATGCTGACGTGCTGGTGCAAAACCTTGCGCCGGGTGCGGCGGACCGGCTCGGCCTCAGCTACGACACGCTGAGCAAGAAGTACCCGAAGCTGATTGTCTGCGACATCTCGGGCTACGGGGCCGACGGTCCGTATCGTGACAAGAAGGCGTATGACCTGCTGATCCAGAGCGAATCAGGATTCCTGTCGATTACCGGATCGCCCGGAGAACCTGCGAAAGCGGGCTGCTCGATCGCTGATATTGCCGCCGGCATGTATGCGTATTCGAACATCCTGAGCGCGCTGATCTTGCGCGGACGCACGGGCAAAGGTTGCCGCATCGACGTGTCGATGCTCGAAAGCATGGTCGAATGGATGGGTTATCCGTTGTACTACGCAATTGGTGACCAGAGTCCGCCTGCGTTATCCGGCGCGTCGCACGCGACGATCTACCCGTACGGCCCGTTCCTGGCCGGCGACGGCAAGACGGTCATGCTGGGTTTGCAGAACGAACGTGAATGGAAAGTGTTTTGCGAACGCGTGCTTGAACAGCCGTCGCTGGCCACCGATCCGCGCTTCGACGCGAACTCCAAGCGCTCGGTGTCACGCAGTATCTTGCGCGAACTGATTATCGCTGCGTTCAGCACACTGACCGCGGCCGAGGTCCTGCAACGACTCGACGCCGCGGGCATTGCCAACGCGCAGATGAATACGCTGGCCGATGTCTGGGCGCATCCGCAACTCAAGTCGCGCGATCGCTGGCGCGAAGTCGGTACATCGGCAGGACCGATTCCCGCGTTGCTGCCGCCGGGCATGCCTAACGGGTTCATGCCGCGCATGGACCCGGTTCCGGCGCTGGGCGAACACACGGACGCCATCCTGCGTGAACTCGGCTACGAAGCCTCGCAGATCCAGGCGTTGCGCGAAGCCGGCACCCTCTAAACCTTTCAGGCGATCACCATGATGACCGATCATCCCAGCCGCACGCTCGCGACCTTCGCGGCATCGCTTCAGTTCGACGATATTCCGCAGCACGTCGTGGAGCGCACGGTGAACCTGTATGTCGACTGGCTTGGGTCGGCGCTTGGCGGCAAGGGCGCGCGGCCGGTCGAAAGCATCGCATTGTTCGCGAGCATGGCGGGCGCGGCGAACGGCAACGGCCAGTCGGAAGTG
Organism: Caballeronia sp. dw_19; assembly: GCF_018449515.1. Lineage (GTDB taxonomy): Bacteria > Pseudomonadota > Gammaproteobacteria > Burkholderiales > Burkholderiaceae > Caballeronia. The sequence continues at coordinate 42,124 of NZ_JAAVUQ010000047.1, forward strand.
CTGATCGACCGCACGCGCGCGACGCCGTATTTCGCCGCGATGGTGAATGCGGCCGCCTCACATTTCGTGGAACAGGACGACGTGCATAACGGCTCCGTGTTTCATCCGGCGACGGTCGTATTTCCCGTCGCGCTGGCGTTGGCGCAGGCCGCGCACGCGTCGGGCCGGGACTTTATCGTGGCGGTGGTGGCCGGGTACGAGGTGGGGATTCGCATCGGCGAATTTCTTGGGCGCTCGCACTACAAGGTCTTTCATACGACCGGGACGGCCGGAACCGTGGCGGCGGCTGCCACCGCGGGACGGATGCTGGGTTTAACGCCGGTGCAGATGCTCGACGCGTTTGGTTCGGCCGGTACGCAGGCCAGCGGGCTGTGGGAGTTCTTGCGCGATGCCGCCGATTCCAAACAGCTTCACACGGCCATGGCGGCCGCCAACGGCCTGATGGGAGCCGCTCTTGCCGCCGACGGCTTCAAGGGCGCCACGCGCATCCTGGAGGGCGAGAAGGGCATGGCGGCAGGCATGTCCACGGACGCCGACCCGTCTCGCCTCACCGACCGCCTGGGCGAACGCTGGGCGCTGACCGAAACCTCGTTCAAGTACCACGCTGCTTGCCGCCATACTCATCCCGCCGCCGATGCGTTGCTCGCAGTGATGGCGGAGCATGGTCTCAAGCCGCAAGACATCGAGCGCGTGACGGCGTGGGTGCATCAGGGGGCAATCGATGTGCTTGGCGCCGTGACCGTGCCCACGACGGTTCATCAGGCGAAGTTCAACATGGGTACGGTGCTGGCGCTCGTCGCTTATCACGGTTATGCGGGCGTGACGGAGTTCGAGGAAGGCTACGCCGCTACAAAGGTCGCCGCTTTTCGCGACAAGGTAGAAATGGTCTTCGACGAAGAAGTTGACCTTGCCTATCCCGCCCGCTGGATCGGCAAGGTGACGGTCCACACGCGCGATGGCCGCGAACTGACGGGGCGGGTCGATGAACCGAAGGGCGACCCCGGCAACACGCTCTCACGCGAAGAGATCACCATGAAGTTTCGGCGGCTTGCCGCCTTTTCGGGCGCGGCGTCGGACGAAGACGCATCGCGTTTGCTCGACGCCGCGTGGGGCATTGCATCGGAGACACGCATCGGTTCGCTCTTTGAAGCGGATGTGCGGGCATGAGCGAGCGTTCTTATCTGTTCGTCCCGGGCAATCGTTCCGAACGTTTCGAAAAGGCCCGCGCGAGCGGCGCCGACGCCGTGATCTTCGATCTGGAAGATGCGGTCCAGCCGCAAGAAAAGTCATCCGTTCTTGATGCAGTGCTCGGGCACATGGACGCAGCCCGTCCCGCTTTCGTACGGATCAATGCAGCGGATACCGAGTGGTTTGCCAACGATGCAGCGGCGATCGCGAATCATCCGGGCGTGGCGGGTATCGTGTTGCCGAAGGCTGAAACGTGCGAGCAGATAGAGACAGTGCTGGCGCATGCGCATCCATCGCTGACGATTCTGCCAATCGTGGAAACCGCCCGGGGATTCGCAAACCTTACGCTGCTATGCGGGGCTCCGCGGGTACGACGCATCGTGTTCGGCACACTGGATTTTCAGATCGACTTGAACGTGGAGGGCGACGGCGAGGAACTCGATATGTTCCGCTCGCAGATCGTGCTCGCGTCGCGGCTGGCCGGCTTGGCCATGCCGGTCGATGGTGTCTCGACCCTGCTGGACGATCCTGTCACCATTGAGGCTGAAGCACGGCGGGGCCGTCGTTTTGGCTTCGGCGCGAAGCTCTGCATTCATCCGAAGCAGATCGACGCTGTGCATCGCGCATATGCATGGACGGCTGCGGAGCTGGCCTGGGCCGGGCGTGTGCTGGAGGCGGTGGAAGCAAGCGGCGGTGCGGCGGTGGCTGTGGACGGGAAGATGGTCGATATGCCGGTGATCCTGAAAGCACGGCGAATGGTGGGCGCGCGCTGAACAACGTTTAAAAAAGGCGTACGGCGCCTTGACAGTTTCAAGGCTTCAACTCTGACAGAGCGCGCGGCGCGGTGGAATCCGGCATTGTTGAAGATGCGCTTCATGGTCCGTTAAGATTGCGGTTTCGGTTCATTTCCGCCACCGCTATCTGCCACCTCAAGCCGCCACCGACATGCATTTCGATTTCGTCGATCTGACGCTCATTGTCAATCTGGCCGACACCAGGAACCTCGCACGAGCCGCCGAGCGCTGCCATATCTCGCCTCCCGCGGCGAGCAACCGTATCAAGAACCTTGAAGAGCAACTGGGTTTCAAGCTGCTGTACCGGACCAGCCAGGGCATGACGCTGACACCGGCGGGCGAGGCATTCGTGCATCACGCGCGCCTGGTGCAAGAGCGCGTGGAGCATCTGGCCGGTGACATGCAGGAGTATGGCGAGGGCATCAAGGGGCATGTACGCATCTGGGCCAACACCACCGCGATCAGCGAATTCCTGCCTTCAGTACTGAGCGCTTTCCTGCGCGATCATCCGGATATCAATATCGACTTGCGCGAAGTGCTGAGCGGCGAGATCGTCAAGGGCGTGGCGGAGAGTGCGACGGACATAGGTATCGTGGCGGGCAATGTGCGCGCCGATCACCTGGAGATGTTGCCGTATCGCGATGACCGGCTGGTGCTGGTGACGTCGCTGGAACATCCGCTGGCGGCTGAGGAATCGGTCGACTTCACCCGTACGCTGAACGACAACTTCGTCGGACTGCCAACGACCAGCGCAATCCATGCGTTCATTGTCACTGCCGCGAACGCACTGGGCGCGCGCCTGAAACTGCGCATTCAGGTAGGCAATTTTGAAGCTGCATGCCGGATGATCGAACTGGGTGTTGGCATTGGCATCGTTCCCGAATCGGTGGCGAAACGCCACGGCAAGACCTTGAATATTCGCATGATCCGCCTCAACGACCCGTGGGCCGAACGCAAGCTCAAGATCTGCGTACGCAGCATGAAAGACCTGCCGCCGCTTGCACGGGCGCTGGTGGACCGGCTGACAAGCGCTGTGTGAGACGGCGAGGGCCGCTTTTCATACAATGGATACCCGGGAACACGTTGATCCGACGTTCACGACACGCCGGTCAACGCAGCAGCGAGCGTTGCGGGAACGCCCGGGCCGGCCGCTAGCTGCGGTGTCTTATGCCAGTCCGCACAACGCTGCAGCGCGCGGCGCAGGTCGGCCGTCAAGCCTGTGCCCACGCGCACGCCCGGTTCGATATGCAGCGACTTGAGCTCGAAAATACCTTGTGTACGATGCGCCTTCGCGTCGACCCGTCCAATCAGACGCCCACGATGCAAGATAGGGAGTGCGAAGTAACCGTACTTGCGCTTTGCGGCTGGCGTATAACATTCGATCGCGTAGTCGAACCCAAACAACGTGCTCGCGCGCTTGCGGTCCCATACGACGGGATCGAACGGCGACAGTACCGTGGTCACCGTGGAAGCCAGGCGGCCGGCGACCACATCGTCCAGCTTGTCCGCGAGGTCGCGGTGCACGAAGGCATCTGCCTTCCAGTCGTCGACTCGCACGGGTATCAACTCACCGGCATCGGCCAGTTCATGAAGCGCTGAGGTGTATGGACGGCGCGGCATGCGGTAATAGTCCGCTACCCAGTCGGCACGAGTAATACCCAGCGCCCGGCAAGCGCGCTTGAGCAGTTCCTGCGGAACCGCTTCGGCGGGCGGTAGATCGCGCGCGTCATTCCAATCCGGCAGCACGCGCTCGGTCACATCATAAATCCGATGGAAATTGCGCCGTTCCGCGACCATCAGTTCGCCGGTCGCGAACAGCACTTCCAGGTGACGTTTCTCGGGTTTCCAATCCCACCAGCCGCTGCCATTGCCGCCTTCGCGAGCAAAGTCCGCCGAGCGAATCGGGCCGGTCGCCCGAATGCGCTCGAGCAGGCGCTCGATGTCATCGCGATGTTTTGCATGCCAGTCTGCCGCGTATTTCCAGCCCATCCCGACAGGATCAAGCATTCGATGACGCAACAGACCATAGTCTTCTATCGGCACAAGGCAGGCCTCGTGCGACCAGTATTCGAACAGGGAACCCTCGGCCAGATGCTCGTCGAGCCATTGCGGCTGATAGTCGCCAAGGCGGCTGAATAACACAAGATAAGGACTGCGAGCGACCACGTGGATGGTATCGATCTGTAACTGTGCCATGCGGCGGATTGCGTCAAGCACGTCTGTTTTTGTCGCCTTGCGGCGCGGCGGCGCAAGCAGGCCTTGGGCTATCAGATGCAGGGTACGGGCGGCCGACAGGGGGATTGTCTTCATGCGGTGGGCTCATGAGCGGAGGCACTTTGGCCGGATACGTTACCAGAGGACCTGCTTGATCGTGTGGCGGGGGCGGGATGACGAACTGCCGTTGTCAGGATCAGGAAACATCCCGAAGTCCGGGCTCACCTTTCAATCTCGAAAGGACCGCGCGAGCGCCAGGGACGCCGAAGGTTCGAACGTGAAAGGAAGTCATTCAGCGCCGCACGGCGCCTTTGGTCCCGCATACGCACCCGTGCCCTCGCCGTCATCTAAGCATTTTCCCCTACGTGCAAATCGCTTGACTACGAAAAAATGGCAACCTACATTTTGATCCTGTTCATACATGTACTTTTTGGAACGAATAGGTAGGTCAGCTTGTTCACTGCCGTTGCACGTCCACTATTTTTATTACCGGGGGGTATATGAAGCTGGGTCGATACGCTGCATGTGCAGCGTTGTTGTCGTGTAGTTACGCTCATGCGGATTCTGGCGTGACACTTTACGGTATCGTGGATGAATTCTTTCAGTATGTGAATACTGGCAATCACTACACCGCCGCCGTCGGATCAAGTTCCGAATGGGCCAGTCGTTTTGGATTAAAAGGCTCCGAGGATATTGGTGACGGCAATAAGGTCAACTTCCAGCTCGAGAACGGTTTTAATCCGAATGACGGCACGTTCGCTTCCACGGGACAGATGTTCAACCGGCAGGCGTGGGTGGGTTTATCGGGTAACTGGGGTGAAGTGAGACTGGGCCGCCAAAACTCGCCCGTCTTTTACGACCAGGGTTATCTGGATGCATTTGGCGCCGCGACCCAGGCGTCCGGATTCAGTAACTTGATGACCTACGTCGTGCGCACAAGTAATACCGTGTCGTATCAGTCACCGGTCATAGGAGGCTTGCAGGCGGGCGTATATGCTGGTTTTGGCGATGCCGGCGGATTGCGCTCGGCGGGTTCGAGTTATCAGGCCGACCTCCAGTACAACAGCGGCCCGATCGCGGCTACCGTGGCATGGCAAGCCGTGAAGAACGCCACCAACTCCTCGACCGATACCGCTGTTGAGGCCGGCGCTTCGTACACCATCCAGAAGGCGACGATTTACGCCGGTTATGCGGCCAGCAGATGGACGGACATTAATCTGAATGTCGACGTTTATGGTGTTTCCGGTAAATATCAATTCACGCCGTCCGTATTTGTTTCGTTAGGCTATACCGCGTTGCATGATAAAACCGCTGCCGCCAATAATGCGAACCAGATTGCCGCACTGGCTCAATATGATCTATCTAAAAGTACCAGCGTATACGGCACGATTTCTTATCTGACCAATCACAATCAGGCGTCGTATACGTTGGCTGGATCAGCGAATTCAGGTTTACCGCTGGCTAATCCCGGCGCCAATCCGCACGGCATCTCGATTGGTATGTTCCATAAGTTCTAGATTTCATGTTTGGCAAGACGCATGAAAACATGTTCATACATGTCCGCATAAACTTATTTCCTTTCTTTCGGCGCTCAGGACAGAAAGGTCACCACGATCGGGGGCGCTGCAATGAAAAAACGTTCGAACAATGTGGGCGCCTCAAAAGCGGAAATGGTCGCCGCGACGATCCAGGACGAGATCTTGACCGGGCGCTTGCCGTACGGCGTCCTGCTGGAAAGCGAGAGTGAGTTGGTGCAGCGGTTCTCGGTCAGCCGAAACACGGTTCGCAAGGGTCTTGAGGAACTGATGAATACGGGCCTGATTACCCGCAAGGTCGGCGTGGGTTCGTTTGTCACTTACAACGGTCAGACGCTGGATAGTGCGCTGGGCTGGTCAAAGGCGCTCGAAACGGCGGACGGCGGTGCTCAAACCCGGTTGCTGCAAATCCGGGTGATCCAGGATGAAAAGCTCGCCGTTCAACTCGCGCTGCAACAGCCTGCATTTATCGCAGTGGACCGGTTGCGGGTGTTGGCGGACTCGGAGCGACCGATCTCGCTCGAACTCAGCCGGATTCCGTTCTCCGACCGGCTGGCGGACCTGCCGTTGCAGGGGTTGATCGGCGGCTCCTTGAACCAGACCTTGATCGAATACGGCATGGCTGCGGATCACGGCGAAGAATGGGCGGAGGTGATCGGGCTCGAACAAGCCGACGCCGACATCCTGAAGCACCCGCCGGGCAAGTCGTTCCTGCGCACCCGTCGTCTCACGCGTGACAAGAACGGCAACCCGGTCGAATACGTCGTCAGTCTGCTCGATCCCGCCTATTTTGGATTGCACCTGGAGTTTTGAACGTGCCTTGGGGCGGGCGAGCAAGGACAGATGGATTGACCGCCCATTGTGTCGCTTCCATGCGGCCGTTGCTGATGCGCTAAGAGGCGCCCACCTGGGAAAGATCACCGCGCTTGATGATTCACTAAGTTGTATTAACTAGTTACTGCCGCAGCCTGTGCTGCTTGAGTTCAACTTGATTGCCGGGAGTCCATGAAATGGCATTGATCGATAAAATATTTAAACGGGCGTTGACGTGCGTGATGGCAACGGCCGCCCTGGCTTCGTTCGCGGCTCATGCCGAAGATGTCCACGTGCTGAACTGGAAGGGGTATGGCACGGATGAACCCTGGGCGCTCAAGGAGTTCGAAGCGAAGACCGGGTATCACGTGGTCAACGACTTCTTCAACTCCGAGCAGGAAATGCTCACCAAGCTGCGCACCAACCCGGGCGCGTACGACGTGGTGATGGTCAACAGCGCGTTCAACCAGCAAGCACGCGAACAAAACCTGCTTCAGCCTATCGATGTAACGGGGATGTCGAACGTCGCCGACCTGAACCCCAAGATGCGCCATTCGCATTTGCTCGAGATTGGCGGCCAGAGCTACGGCATTCCGTGGGTGTGGGGCGTGACGTCGTTTGCTGTCAACGACACAAAGGTCCATCCGGTTCCGGACACCATCCAGGCGCTGTGGGACCCGGCGTACAAAGGCCATGTCGGCATGCGTGACGACGCAATCGAAGCGGTCCAGTTCGCAGCGCTCGCAACGGGCCAGAATATCAACGACATCAAGAATCTCGATGCCGTCAAGGACAAGCTCAAGGCGCTGACCGGGCAACTGAAAACGTTCTGGAGTTCAGAGAACGACTGGAACCAGTATGTGGCGTCGGGGGTGTTTTACATCTCCACGTATTGGAGCGGATCAGCCGCACGCGCGCGCAACAAGTTCAACCTGCCGGTCACCTTCGTGATCCCGAAGGAAGGGGCGATCGGCTGGCTGGATTCCCTGTCGATTCCCAAGGGCGCGCATAACGTCGCCGGCGCGAAAGCCTTCATCAACTACATGATCGATCCTGGTTTCTACACGCAGTGGGATTCCCGTGTCGGCGCGCCGGTCTCGGCCAACGTCAAGGCAGTTGCAGCGTTGCCGGCCGACGCGTTCAACCGTGCGGTGCTGGCGAATCCGGCGGTGCAGTCGCGGATCCAGTTCCAGGAGCCGATCACCGACGACAAGCGCAAGGCTTACCTGCAGTTATGGCAGGAAATCAAGGCCCAGGCCGACTGACGACGTTCAAGGAAGTGCCATGAAATTTGCCCTCAGTTCGCCGCAAGGCCGACCGCTGGTTCGCGCCATGACGCTGGCCGGACCCGCCTACGTATGGCTCCTGCTAGCGGTGTTCCTGCCTTTGTCGGTCATGCTGTTCTACAGCTTCATGTCCGACGTGCCGACGAGCGGCGGCAACTGGTCGCTGACGTTCCAGAACTACCTGACGTTCTTCGATGAACCGCTGTATCGGAAGCTGATGGTGCGTTCGCTTGGACTCAGCGCCCAGGTCACGCTGATCTGCACGGTGCTCGGTTTTCCGTGCGCCTTCATGCTCGCGAAGGTAATACGCGGACGCACGCGTGAAGCGCTGTTCCTGCTGATCATCCTGCCGTTCTGGAGCAACGGGCTGGTGCGGATATTCTCCTGGAACATGGTACTGCGCAGTGGCGGACTGGTGGACTGGGTGCTTAATCATCTCTGGCCGTGGACAGTCAGCACCGACCTGATGTTCTCTTATCCGGCAATCGTGATCGGACTGGTGCATTCCTACTTGCCGTATTCGGTGCTGACTGCCTATTTGAGCCTGCAGGCTATTGACGACTCCCTGATCGAAGCGGCTCGTTCAATGGGCGCGGGACGCATGACTATCCTGCGTAGGCTGATCCTGCCGCTCGCGATGCCCGGCATGCTGGCGGGCGCCGTGTTGACCTTCGTGCCCGTAGTGGGGGCGTTCATGGAACCGCGGTTGCTCGGCGGGCGCAAGGGCACGTTCATCGGCACGGTCATCGAGGACCAGTTCGTTGCCGTATTCAACTGGCCGCTGGGCGCTGCATTGTCGTTCACGCTGCTGGCCCTCGTGCTGGCAATCCTGTTCGCCGGCATGCGGCTCTCGCGGAGGAAGGACAAATGAAGCAGGACAACACCATCGGGTCAATCAAGCTGGACACGCCGGCTGCCTCCAACGCGCCGCATACACCGCGTCGCAGGACGTGGACCGTGGGTGCATCGCTTGGCGTGATCGGCTACGGGTACGTCGTGGTCATGATTGGCTTTCTATATTTGCCGATCCTGGTCATGGCGTTGATGTCGGCTAACGCGTCGCCGCTTTATGAGTTGCCGTTTCATTTCACCACGCACTGGTATCAGGCGCTCGCCGAGGACGGCGTGCTGAAGGCGGCGGCGTTCCGGAGCATCGAGATCGCGCTGTGGACCACGTTGTTGTCCACCATTCTCGGCGTGATGGCGTCGTTGGCATTCTTTCGATACGACTTCGCGGGCAAGCGCTTCCTGCAAGCCATGCTGTTCCCGCCGATGGCGATCCCCTGGCTGATCACGGGTACCGCGATGCTGATTTTCTTCTTCGCGATCGGTATCGGGCGGGGCTTGCACGCCATCCTGCTCGGTCACGTGGCGCTCGCGTTGCCCTACGTGATCATCGTGGTCGGCGCGCGCTTGCGCACGTTCTCACCTGAACTGGAACTGGCCGCCCGTTCGCTTGGCGCGAGCGGCTGGCAGATCACGTGGCGCGTGACCTTGCCCGCGATTGCACCTGGCGTGGTGGCGGGGGCCTTGTTTGCATTCGCCGTGTCGTTCGATCAGTTCGTGGTGTCGTACTTTCTGTCCGACCCGGGCGAGACCACGCTGCCGGTCGAAATATATAGCGCGATCCGCAAGGGCTTTACGCCCGAGATCAACGCAATTTCAACCATCATCATTGTCGTGTCGATGGGCACGATGTTGATCGTGTCACGGCTGTATCGATTTGGTGGAGAGCAATAATGGCCGAAGTCAATGTAATCGGAGTATCCAAGCAGTACGGCGAATCACGCGCGCTGGACGACGTATCCATCCGTTTCGCGGAGGGCGGGCTCTATGGGCTGCTCGGACCGTCAGGCAGCGGCAAGACAACGCTCCTGCGCATGATTGCCGGCTTCGTGTTCCCGGACAGCGGGCAGATTCGCATCGACGATCAGCCGGTCGAACGCTTGCCCGTGGAGCGGCGGGAGATCGGCATGGTGTTCCAGAACTATGCGTTGTTCCCAAATATGAATGTGGCCGACAACGTCGCATTCGGGTTGTCCGTGAGGCATGTGGACAAGAAGGAGATCAAGCGCCGGGTGGGGGAGGTGCTGGATCTCGTGCAACTCGGCAGCCTGCACGCACGCGGGATCAATCAATTGTCGGGCGGGCAGCGCCAGCGCGTCGCACTGGCGCGCGCCATTGTGACGCGTCCTCGCGTGTTGCTGCTCGACGAACCGCTGAGCGCGCTGGACAAATCTTTGCGAGTGGACATGCAGGTCGAATTGCGCCGCATCCAGCGCGATGTCGCGATCACGACCGTATTCGTCACGCACGACCAGGAAGAAGCGCTTACGTTGAGTGATCGTGTAGGTATCCTGCGCGATGGGCGATTGATCCAGGAAGGGACCGCACGCGAACTCTACGATCAACCGGCCAGCGAGTTCGCCGCCACTTTTCTCGGCGATGCCAACATTCTCAACGGTCGACTGGAGACCGGGGGCATGCGCATTAACGATGGCAGTTTGATTCGTTTCGGATCGCGCTCCACTGTATCTGGTCAGACAAAGTGTGCAGTACGTCCCGAGAAAATCGCGCTCCAACGTGCAACGGGCGCGGCCGCGCCGAGCGCGCATAACCGGCTGACGGCACAGGTTGCCCATCACGTCTTTGCCGGTGTGAATACAACCTATATGCTCGACTGGTGCGGGCAGCGGCTCAAGGTCCATGTGCAAAACTCGGGCGAGGACCTGATCCCGGTCGGCTCGCAAGTGACGTTGAGTTGGTCGCCCGACAGCACGATCCTGGTCCACTAAGGAGCTTTCAAGATCCGCATACCCTCTGGCGCGGGGCAGGGGATAGTAATTCCGTTCGTCCTGGGTCTAGTCCGGGAGATCAGGCACATGTCGGATCGGAGGTGGCGTGCTCAGAGCGCCACCCCCGACCGTCTTCAACGTGATTGCACTCAATACGCAAATATTCCGAAAGGTCGCTGGCGATAACCAGCATGCATGAATCTCGTGCTGCCAAGGGCACCCGCACCGCCGGTTATTCAATAACCCCGACTTGATAGTGTCGACGGGGATTCGGAAGTAAAATGCGCGCATACGACTCGTGGAAGCTGGTGTAAATCCAGCACGGTCGCGCCACTGTGACCGGTTTCAACACAAACCGGAAGTCAGACCTCGGCGTCGTATACCTCTTTTCTGACTTTGGGGCGCGCACTCCCCGGGAGACAATCCACATGACCGATGACCGATGACCGATACTGCCCGCGATCCTGGCTTACAGCCAGAGGGGCATCCCCTCGATTGGCCCGCTTAGACCCACATAGACCGGCATAGGTGAATTCGGCTGCCCGCTTGAGGCGTGACGATTGCGCAGGCGAGGTGGGCATCAGCCGTTCGCCAGGACCAGCACCCGAGACATGGGCGCATCTGCCGCGCGAGAGAACTCACCGCCACTTAAAAGTGCCTTGGCCGCTGCGTGTCATCGTGGGTTGATCTCGTCTATCGCATGGACGGCAGGGCGGTGACGTCTCCAGAGAGGCCCGCGTTTCGTCATTGCCGCCATCCGAAATCGACATGCTGCGTTTGCGCTCGCAGCACGTCGTCCAATCTTCCAATAAAAAGGTTTTCCCCGTATGAAGTTCCGTCATTTCATCCTCACCTCTGCGCTGACGGTTTCGGCATGGCAGGTCGCACAGGCCGCGGACGACTCGTCGTTTCCGCAACCGGAGCAGCTTCCGGATGCAGCCACGCTGCCGAATATTCTCGTCACCGGCGACACGCAGCACCTGCCGCAATCGTTCGATCAACGCTATGCGTCGACGCAGGTCCTGACCCGCGCGGATCTCGACCGTTTGTCGCTGAGTGACCCGAGCATCACGCAAGCCCTCGCCACGTTGCCAGGCGTCACTATTTCACAAAACGGCGGCCCAGGATCTTCTGCTGCCGTCAGCATTCGTGGATCATCGGGAAGTCAGGTTGCGGTGTTCATAGATGGTATCCGCGTTGGTTCTGCGACTACAGGTCAGGCCGAGTGGGCCGACCTTCCGACCTCCGCCTTTGACCGTGTCGAAGTGATCTCAGGACCGGCGGCCGCTTCATTCGGTGCGGACGCGGTGGGCGGCGTCGTGCAACTCTTCACGAACCGCGCGGCCAATCAACCTAACCAGACTACGATTTCAACAGGCGGTGGTTCGAACAAAACGTTCGATACACAGATCCGCACTTTAGGCAGTATTTCGTCCACGGGTCCGCTCGCGGCACTGGCCGGACTGACCTACGCGCTGGGCCTGCATGACTACAATACCGCTGGAATCGATGCGACCCAGCCCGGGGCTTACGGGCACGAGGATGGCCGCAACCCGTACCATGCTCAGGACGTGGATGCGCGTTTAGGCTATGCGCATGACAACTGGTCGATCTCCACATTCGCGCTTTATCACCGGTCCGATCTGTTCTACGACAATGCCGGCGGCGATAACCGGCAGCTTGATCATCAACTGACGACCGGCGTTGCGTTTCATCTGGACATCACGCCGTTCACGCAGTTTGATCAGTCGTTGGGCTATTCCACGGATCGACAGTTCCTCTATGCGAACAACCCGGCCATCCCGACCGATGAGATCGACTCGACGCGCTTAAACACGTCGACCTCGCTGACCCATCAGGAGCGTGGTCAAACGCTCTTCAGTCTGCCGCTGTCCGGTGAAACCAAGCTCGCCTACGACTTCACCCGCGAGCAAGCCTTCCTGCCGGTCGACATCCCCACGGGCGTGCCGACGCGCAACGATTCAGCCGTCTCGCTCCATCAATCAGTCACGCTCGGCGCGTTGACGGTGTTCCTGGCGGGACGCCACGAGATCATCCAGGGCCGGTCGATCAATACCGGTAATGTTGCCGTCGCTTACGCAATTACCCCGGTTTATACGGCACGCATTTCGTATGGCAACGCATTCCGCCTGCCGACTTTTAACGACCTGTACTACCCGGGTTACGCGAACCCGAACCTCCAGCCTGAGCGCAGCGATACGGTCGAGGCAGCGCTTGATGCGGCCACGTCGTTCGGCACCTTCACGGCCGCTGTTTATGACACCCGCGTGCATGACCTCATCACTTACGACTCGGTGACATTTCTCCCCGTGAATGTAGGCCGCGCGCATATTCAGGGCATCGACCTGTCGTATAAGGGCACGCTTGGCAAATCGACACCGGTCAGTCTCGCGATCGGCATTTTGAATCCGCAGGATGTGACCGACCAGACGTGGCTCAACCGCCGTCCGCGTCAGACCGTCAGCCTGAACATCGATCACACATGGGACGAGTTTCACCTGCACGCGCTGAGCACGGGCATCTCCTTGCTTTATGGAGGATCGACCTACGACGACCAGTTCAACGCGACGTATCTGCCGTCGTACACAACCGTTGGGCTGCGTGCCGCGTACAAGGTCAATTCGCATCTCACTGTGTCCGCCAATCTGTCCAACCTCTTTAACCGGCAGTACGTCACCGCATACGGTTACAACACGTTGGGCCGGACGGCATTCGGCAAGCTCGCCTACACTTTCTAACTACTTGTCGCATGAACCCTGGCGAGTCACATCTGTGAAGCGAATTCTGATCATTGGCATTGGCGCCGGCAACCCCGACTATGTGACGATACAGGCGGTCAACGCGCTCAACGAAGTCGATGTCTTCTTCGTGATGGAGAAGGGCATCGTCAAGGAAAAGCTGATCGCGTTGCGAAAGGAAATTTGCAGGCGTTTCATCAAAGGCAATGACTATCGCTTCGCTGAATTATCTCAGACTTGATTGCGACCAACGGGATACGAAGCTATGTGCCTACTATGAGGCGCTCGGTTTCACACGGGTGGCAACCAAACCCATACCGGAGCTTGGTGAGCATGTTGCGTCTTTATGCGAGAGATTGGCGAGCTTGATCTAGCTGAGTCGGTCGAGTTCGCGCATATTCAACGTCACCAGGTCGGTTGGCTGCATGGCGAGCTCCCATCGTTGGATCGGAAGCTCCCAGCATCGCACCAGCACCAAAACACGACATTCCTATCTTGCTCAAACACGACATTAGGATATTGCTGCTACATCTGACAGAATGTCGAGGCCAGATTCAGATGTA
>NZ_JAAVUQ010000048.1 GCF_018449515.1 Caballeronia sp. dw_19
GCTTCATACAACTCGCATCCCAACGCCACAACACATCGGCTTACGCGTTCTTCAACACGCTAAAATAGCGCTTTAGCCGGATGTCTTCACGGCTTTTGTAAAACAGGTCCCCATGCTACGTCTAAGCGAAATCAAGCTGCCGCTTGAGCATTCGGAAAGCGAACTCGAGTCGGCAATTCGCTCACGTCTCGCGCTTATTCATGTCCCCGCCGATGGTCTGATCCGCTATACGGTATTCCGTCGCGCGCACGATGCGCGCAAGCGCTCAGACATCAAACTCACGTACATCGTCGATGTCGACGTGAAGGACGAAGCCGCAGCGCTTCGTTATCTCGACGACCAGCCGCATTGCAGCGTTACACCAGACATGGCGTACAAATTCGTCGCGAAGGCACCGGTGTCGATGACATCGCCGAGGCCTGTAGTGATCGGCATGGGACCGTGCGGTTTGTTCGCCGGATTGATTCTCGCACAGATGGGCTTTCGTCCCATCATCCTGGAACGTGGCAAGGCTGTTCGCGAACGGACCAAGGACACTTGGGGCTTGTGGCGAAAAAACGTGCTGAACCCCGAGTCGAACGTGCAGTTTGGCGAAGGCGGTGCCGGGACGTTTTCGGACGGCAAGCTCTACAGCCAGATCAAAGACCCGAAGCACTACGGGCGTAAGGTGCTCGAAGAGTTCGTGCTTGCCGGCGCGCCCGAAGACATTCTCTATCTGAGCCGGCCGCATATCGGTACGTTCCGACTGGTGGGGATGGTCGAGAAAATGCGCGCGACAATTCATCAACTCGGTGGTGAGGTGCGCTTCGAATCGCGTGTCGAAGATATTGAGATCGATGGCGGCAAGGTGCGAAGTCTCACGCTTTCGAACGGCGAAACGCTGCGCTGCGACCACGTCGTGTTGTCGGTGGGACATAGCGCACGAGATACGTTCGAGATGCTGCACGATCGCGGCGTCTACATGGAAGCAAAACCGTTTTCACTCGGGTTTCGGATCGAGCATCCGCAAGGATTGATCGATCGGAGCCGGTTCGGCAAATTTGCCGGCCATAAGCTATTAGGCGCAGCCGATTACAAAGTCGTCCATCATTGCAGCAACGGTCGGGCGGTCTATAGTTTTTGCATGTGTCCGGGTGGAACCGTGGTCGCGGCAGCATCGGAACCGGGACGTGTCGTCACGAACGGGATGAGCCAATATTCGCGCAATGAGCGTAATGCGAATGCGGGCATTGTCGTCGGAATTACGCCGGACGATTTCCCGGGCGGTCCGCTAGCAGGGATCGCGTTTCAAAGGCAGTGGGAGGAGCGCGCGTTCGAGCTTGGCGGCGGCGATTACTGCGCGCCGGCGCAGTTGGTCGGCGACTTTATTGCGAGACGGCCGTCTACCGAGCTGGGGTCCGTCGAACCGTCGTACAAACCTGGCGTTCGTATGACTGACCTGACCAGCGCATTGCCGGAGTACGTGGTTGAGGCGATTCGCGAAGCATTGCCGCAGATCGACAAGAAGATTCCCGGCTTCGCTATGCACGATGCGGTGCTGACGGGCGTCGAAACGCGCACGTCGTCACCAATACGAGTTCGCCGAAAGGACGATTATCAAAGCGTGAATGTCGATGGTCTTTATCCCGCGGGCGAAGGTGCGGGATATGCCGGTGGTATTTATTCGGCCGCGATCGATGGGATAGAAGTGGCCGAGGCGCTGGCATTGAAAATGATGGCGGGTTAAGGCGCTGTGCCGCGTCGGCCTGATGATCGAATGCTGCCCATGACGACGTATTTATTCGCCAGTGCCCGACGGGTTACCCGCGACTGAGGCACGGTCGCCGGACGATGGCGGATCTACTTCTCGCGATGCCTCGGCGCGGGAATGCAAATGGCGCAGGATTGCCTTAGCCGAGATCAATGGCATCGAAACGATTAAGGCACCGAAGCAAACCACGGTCATTGTGCGTCACTCGCGCCAATCAAAACCCATCACGTAATCACACCCACCTGCCACGGCACGAACTCGTTCTGCCCGTAACCGTGCGCTTCGCTCTTCGATGGAACCCCCGACGCGCAGTCCAGCATCATCTGGAAAATGGCTTCTCCAAGCTGATCGATGGATGCCGTTCCGTCGACAACCCCACCGCAGTTGATATCGATGTCTTCTTCCTGCCGCTCCCACAGCGCCGTGTTCGTGGCGAGTTTGAGCGAAGGCGAGGGCGCGCAGCCGTAAGCCGAGCCACGTCCTGTTGTGAAGCAGATCAGATTCGCACCCGACGCAACCTGGCCTGTCGCCGAGACCGGGTCGTACCCGGGCGAGTCCATGAACACAAAACCCTTCGCATCGATAGGTTGAGCGTATTCATAGACCTCCACGAGCTTTGTCGTGCCACCTTTCGCCACCGCGCCTAGTGACTTTTCGAGGATCGTGGTCAAGCCGCCGACCTTGTTCCCTGCAGATGGATTGTTGTCCATCGCCGCACCGTTTCGCGCGCAATAATCCTCCCACCACTTGATGCGCGTCAGCAGTTTTTCGCCGACTTCCCGGCTCACCGCCCGTCGCGTGAGCAGATGCTCCGCACCGTAGACCTCGGGCGTCTCCGAGAGAATCGCCGTGCCGCCATGCTGAACCAGGCGGTCGACGGCCGCGCCCAGTGCTGGATTCGCCGAGATCCCCGAATAACCGTCCGAACCCCCGCATTGCAATCCGACCACCAAATGCGACGCCGGCACGGGTTCGCGTTCGACGCGGTTGGCATCGGCGAGCAGTTCTTTCACCATCGCGATGCCGCGCTCGATCGTCTTGCGTGTGCCGCCGCTGTCCTGGATCGTGAAGCTGCGCAGTTTCGCGCCGTTATCTTTTAGGCCGGCCGAACCGAGGATGCCTGAGATCTGATTCGTCTCGCAGCCCAGGCCGATGAACAGTACCGAATGAAAGTTCGGATGGACGGCGTAACCCGCGAGGGTACGACGCAGGATCGCGATGCCGTCGCCGAGAGAATCGATGCCGCAGCCCAGACCATGCGTCAACGCGATCACGCCATCCACGTTCGGATAATCGGCGAGCGCTTCAGGACGGACATCGCGGCGAAAGTGATCGGCGATAGCCCTTGCCACTGTGGCCGAACAGTTCACACTCGTCAGGATACCGATGTAATTGCGCGTGGCCACACGACCGTCGTCGCGACGAATACCCATGAATGTGGCGGGTTTATCGGCGAAATGGGTTTCGCGGATATCGACGCCGAACTCGTGCTCGCGCTTGAAATTCGCCATGCCGAGGTTGTGGACATGAACATGCTGGCCGCGCGAGATGGCATTCAGTGCCACCCCGATGATCTGGTTGTAGCGCCGTACGGCTTCACCTTTGGCGATGTCGCGCGTCGCTATCTTGTGGCCCGGCGGAATCAGCCCGCTCACCACAAGCGGTTCGACTTCAGACGTAATGCGGGCGCCCGACATGAGCTGACGCGTCGCGATCACGACATCGTCGTTTGGATGAAGGCGGATAACGGTGTGATCGATAGGCATGGTAAGTATTCCTCAGGACAGCGCCGCGATAAGCCGCCGCTGGTCGATATTCAAGCCGAGTTGATGCGCGAGCTCGACAGCCTGTTTGAAACGGCGCTGTTTTTTCTCTGCGTGGTTACGCGCGATGTCGGAGAGCCGGTGATCCAGGAACGGATTTTCGAAACGGTCCCGGACATCGACGAGATAGGCGCGTGCGGCGTCGTGCTCGCCGAGGGCATCGAAGATGGGCAGCACTTCGTCGCGCCATGTCGATTCCAATGTCGTACGCCATGCTTCGTGGCGCATGGCGTCGCGGACGTTGGTATCGGCGGCGGCAGGATCTGCGAGCCAGAGTTCCGCGAGCATCGTATGGCCGAGGTTGAGCAGCAGAAGTTTGAGGCGCTCGTAGTGGGCGAGATCGTCGGTGAGGACGATGTCCTCGTGCTCGCATGGAAGGACCATGCCGGGTTGGCGTTCAATTGCCCATAACGCGTAGGACTCGGCAATGGCGCCAACGGGATGTATCGGCTCGGAGACAATGCGGTCGACCAGCGAATTTACCCAGATGCAATCGTGTTGCAGATAGCGGATGAACGCATCGTCTGCTCGCCATTGCTTCGCCATGCCGATAACCAGGTCGCGCAATGTGTCGCCGTTACGCGATACCAGTTCGCAAGGCAGCAAGGTCATCGGCTCCGCGCTCGCGATAAACCGGTCGTGTAGCAAGAGCGCCAGCTTGGCGGGAAAACCGCGCGGGACGGAGTTTTCCTCAAGGCTTCGCGCGATGTCGTCTTCAAAGGAGGCGTAGCCGGTATCGCCGGTGTTCGACACGATCACCTTGACGTCGTGCCGCACGCGCTCACGTAGCGTTGGCCAGTCATCGGCGGCGTTGAGGGCTTCGGTGATCGCGTCGCATTGAACGGTGACGTCGATCGTCGCCGCGCCTTGTTGGCCGCGAATCCGCACGGGATAGATGCTTGAGGCGCGCAACGCGTCGATCCGCGCCCGGCTTTGCGCATTCGATGTGCTCTGCACGACGGTAATCCGTCCGAGCGCCTGCGATGGCTCACGTCGCGTAGCCTCCGCAACGAACAAATCGACGTGCGCCTGAAGAAAGCGGCTCGTGCCGAACTGGAGAATCGGATTGCTCATCGTCTATACGGTCGTGTCAGCACTCGACCAGTGCTTTAATCACGCCCGCAGATGGGTCGAGCAGTTTGGAAAATTCGTTCGGCAAATCACTCAGCTTGAGCGTGTGCGTGTTCAGCGCCGCCGTGGGAATGAATCCCGCTCGCATGGCCTTCAGCACGGTTTCGAAGTCGTCCGGCGTGGCGTTGCGGCTCGCGAGCAGGGTCGTCTCGCGTTTGTGAAACTCGGGATCGGCGAAGGAGATTCGGTCACTAACAATCGATATCAGCACGTATTTTCCGCCATGTGCGACGAATTCCAGGCCGCGCTCCATCGCTTTCACGTTGCCAGTGGCGTCGAAGACGATATCGAAAAACTCGTTGCCCGTGAGTTCCGCAAGCTGTTTTGCATCCGCGGCGGCGCCGGTTGTATCCAGGCGCACGACATGGTCGGCGTTCAGCAGCGTCTCGCAGAATCGCAGCCGGTCCTCGCGGCCATCGAGCACGGTGACTTCGGCGCCGCGCAGCTTGGCGAAGATCAACGCAGCCATTCCAATCGGCCCGGTGCCGACCACCAGCGCACGCTGTTTTGGCTGCACATCGGCTCGCGCGACAGCGTGCGCCCCGATGGCCAGGAATTCGATCATTGCGGCTTGATCGAGCGTCACGCCGTCGGCTTTGAACACAAACGCCTGCGGCACGGCGAGTTGCTCGACGAGGCCGCCATCGGTATGGACGCCCAGGACGCGAATATTCATGCAGCAATTCGGCTTTTTAGCCCGGCACGCGATACATTTCCCACACGCCAGATAGGGCATCACGTAAACCTGATCGCCCTTTGCCACGCGTGCGCCGGCCGGCGCGGATTCCACGATCCCCGACAACTCGTGCCCCATCACCCGCGGATACGATAGATACGGCTGATTCCCGGTATAGATATGCAAGTCCGTACCGCACACGCCGACACGTTTGATGCGGATCAGAACGTCGTCGATACCGGGTTCAGGCGATGGGCGATCAATCAGGACGAGCGAGCCGGGTTGTTCGCAGATGACAGTTTTCATGGGAATAGGATGATTTTTTGGCCTTACCAGAACGCATGTTAGTTTCCTAAAACGGAATTGGTCAAGCCAATTAGCGCTGGCTAGGGGTTTGGCCTGACCATCGGGGCATCGTTGTTTAGAATTCAGACTTTCCGCCGATCCGGCCTGCCTGCCCACATAAGGAGCCTTCGTGGCTGTCAAACCCGTTGAGACGCGTCGTCTCTACCTTCAGATCGCCGATAAACTCCGCGCGCGGATCGAAGAACAAGGCTTCGCGCCGAACGGCCGCTTGCCGTCCGAGCGTGAGCTGGCGCTGATGCTGGGGGTGTCGAGGCCGTCGGTGAGAGAGGCGCTGGTGGCGCTGGAGCTGGAAGGGCGCGTGGAAATCCGGATGGGATCGGGCGTCTATATCTGTGCGCCGCCCGCGTCCGGGTCGCGCCCGAATCCGCCGCCGGGAACGGAATTCGGCGAAAGTCTGCTCGAAATCATGACCGCTCGAATGGTGATCGAAGGGGCGATAGCGGCGAATGTTGCGGCGTTCGGCAAACCGAAAGCGCTCAAGGCGCTGCGCGAGATCTACGAAAACATGGCGCGGGAAGTGGCGGACGGGCAAATTCCGCTGGCGGCGGACCGCGCGTTTCATTTAGCCGTCGCGCAGATGTCAGGAAACGATGTGCTGGTGCGCACGGTAGCGGGTCTTTTCGATGAACGGCATAGCCCGCTGTCATCCAAACTGCGCGTGCATTTTGAGGGGGAGGAAACCTGGGTGGCCGCGTTAAGCGAGCATAAGGACATACTGGACGCGCTCGAAGCGCGCGATGCCATTCAGGCCCAAGCGTCGATGCAGCGCCATTTGAAGGCGTCGTATGAGCGGCTGATGACGCGCCGCAAGCATTGAAAATATTGCATCAAGCCAGTCCGCAATCAACCCGGACTGGCCGCCGAACTACGTACAACCAGTATGCAAGCAACCGTTCAACCAGGATAAGCCTCGTCCACTTTCAGCCCGGCGAGCTTGAAGATTACGCGCAGCGTCTGCGGCGCAATCTCGCGCCGCGAGGCGAGGGTTGTCAACACGAAATCCATCACTTTCGCGTACTTGAGCATGGTCAGGCACGTTTCCATGTCGGTGGTGCCGTCGCGCATGACTTCCGCGAGCCGCAACATTTCGCCGGAAATTTCTCGGGCCATTTCGAGTTCAAGTTGCTGTTTTTCGCTCCACTCGGGCATTGACGTGAGCTTTGCAAGCATTTCCTGAAACTGCTGTTCGGCTTTACTGTCTCGGATTGGGTCCATCGCCGTCCTCATTTTGTTCGCGCGTTCCCCGTGGGAACACGCCGTGTGCGTTAGGTGTTACGTAACAGGCCGTGCGTCGACGTTCGCCGGTGTGTTTCACTGGCATGGCCTCGCGCGTTGCGGAGGTCATTGATTGGTCGCGCCTGCCTTGCTACCAGGGGTCCTGCTATAAAAGTCGCGGCCTTGTGCCGCCGTAATATCCGTCCATCCCGTTGGTTGTCCCGTTCTAAATGCACGAAATGTTCCATCAAAAACCGGGGTTCCTCAGTGCCTGTTGAGGAGACTCGAAACCTCCGACAGTTTCCGATGCTGCGTCATGCGGGTGCGTCTATGCGCTTTTGGGTAAACTTGCCGATTTACATCGATACAACCAGCGGTTAGCGCACACTTCGCGCCGAAAATTCCGCGCGACCCTGCCTACAGAATCACTACGGTATCCAGACGATGGCCAAGAAGTCCCGGGCGCCGAACGCGCCCATTGCATCAACGGATTCGTCCGATCAAAAGCCGGAAACATCGGCCAAGCACGACATTCGTCCTGGTCAGTCCCTCGAACTTTTGAAGGAACTGCACATCTTGACGCGCGACGGCAAGATGAATCAAGACAGCCGTCGGAAGTTGAAACAGGTCTATCACCTGTTTCAGTTCATCGAACCTTTGCTTGCGGAAATTCATGCAAAAGAGGGTTCGGTGACGCTGGTCGATCATGGAGCGGGCAAGTCTTACCTTGGCTTCATTCTCTACGATCTCTACTTCAAAGCTCTGCGCGATCGGTCACATATCTTTGGCATTGAGACGCGTTCGGAGCTAGTCGAAAAGTCGGAGGAATTGGCCGCGCGGCTGGGATTCGAGGGTATGTCGTTCGTGAATCTATCGGTGGCCGAATCGATTACGTCAGACCGTTTGCCTGAAACCGTGGATGTTGTCACGGCACTGCATGCATGCAATACCGCCACCGACGACGCGATTCATTTCGCTTTGCAGAAGAAAGCGAAAGCCATTGTGGTGGTGCCGTGTTGTCAGGCCGAAGTGGCGTCGGTTCTACGTAAGAACAAAGGGCATTCGCTTTCGAAGAACGTGCTGACGGAGATGTGGCGGCATCCGCTGCATACGCGCGAATTCGGCAGTCAGATCACGAATGTGCTGCGCTGCCTGCAACTGGAATCGCATGGGTACCAGGTCAGCGTGACGGAACTTGTCGGCTGGGAGCACTCGATGAAAAACGAGTTGATCATCGCGCAGTTCAAGGATCTGCCGCGCGGAAAACCCGCGCAGCGTTTGTCCGATGTGCTGGAGACGCTCGGTCTGGAAGAGATGCGCGAGCGGTTCTTTACGACTTGACGTTATGGCTTGACACTTGCGTCGCGTTTCAGATGTTCGAGCCAGCCTGCGTGGCCGAGACGGCGCAGCGTGGCCATGTTGCGCTCGTAGATATCGGCGGCGTCGGGGAATGCTTCCACTGCGCGTTCAATGCTTGCCTCACGCAGCAAATGGAAGATTGGGTACGGCGCGCGGTTCGTGAAATTTTCGATGTCGTCGGGCTCGGCGTCATCGAATTGATAGTTCGGATGAAAGCTCGCGATCTGTAGTTCACCTTCCAGCTTGAGTTGTCTCAGGAGGGTATCGGCGAAATGAAGGGCGTCGTTGTAGTCGGCGAAATCGGCGAGCGCGTGCGGGACGATCAACAACGTTGTGTCAGTCTTTTCCGGATCGGTGTCCGCCAGATGCTTCAGTTCGGTTTCGATATCGGCGAGCACCTCTTCGAACGTGCGCGCTTCGCTGACGGCGTAGCGGATCTGGTCCTTCACATACACAGCCTTGGCAAACGGGCACAGGTTCAGCCCGATGACTGCCCGCGTGAGCCAATTCCGCGTTGAATCGATAATCTCTTCGTTCACAGTTCAATCCTGTTTTCGCCGCAAGCGGCTTGCACGAGTAGCGCGGCCGCGGCGGGCGCTGCGCGCATCGGTCCGCAACCGGGGCCGAACGTCTGACTCGCGGCGTATATGCCTTCTATCAGCAACGCGAGGGAATCGGCGAGAAGTCGAGGGTCGGCCGCGCCCGCCGCAGTCGATAACTCCAGCAGCCGCGCCATCAGATACTGCTTGTTGTGCGCCACCGATACCCGCGCCGGATGCTCGCGATCCGCGAATTCGCAGGCCACGTTCACGAACGGACAGCCGCGATAATCCGGATTCGATGCCCGTTCGACAAGGTCGGCAATGCTCTGCACAAGCGCCTTCGCCGGTTGATCCGGATGCTTCGCGATATTGCGTTCGACCCGTTCCCGAAAACGCGCGTCCATGCGCGTGAGATACGCCACCACCAGATCGTCCTTCGACGAAAACTGCCGGTACACGCTCATCTTGTTCACGCCCGCGCGTTCGACCACAGCGTCCACGCTGACCGCCCGAATGCCGTCGCGATAAAACAGCTGCTCCGCGGCGTCGAGCAATTGCTCCTGCGCGGTGGCGCCGTCCATATGCCGGCGGACGGTTTTTTTATCGGTGACAGTGTCTTCATTCGATACGCGTACCACGGCATGTCCTTTACTTCTGAAGGGATTCTTGACATGTTACCGAGCAGTCACTAAGCTCGCAACCTAAATGTGACTGGGCGGTAACGTTCGTCGAAACATGGTCGAAACGCTGTTGCAAGATAACCAGAAGAAACCGGAGCGAAGGATGAATTGGGCAGCCAGGCGGCTTTCGGGCCGCATGCATTACGCGTGGATATCGGTAGGGGTCGTGTTTCTTGTGTTGCTCGCGGCGGCCGGTACGCGTGCGACACCCAGCGTCATGATGTTGCCGCTCGAACAGCAATTCGGCTGGAGCCGCGCGACCATTTCCCTCGCGATCTCCATCAACCTGGCGCTGTACGGCCTGACCGGGCCGTTCGCCGCCGCGGCAATGCAGCGCTTCGGCGTGCGCCCCACGGTGCTCGTCGCGCTGGGGACGCTGTCGGCAGGCGTGGCGTTGTCGGCGCTGATGACCGCACCGTGGCAAATGATCCTGGTGTGGGGCGTGCTGGTGGGCGGCGCCACCGGAGTGGCTGCCATGACGCTGGCGGCCACGGTGGTGAATCGCTGGTTCACGACGCATCGCGGACTGGCGATGGGGATTCTCACCGCCAGTTCGGCCACCGGCCAGCTTGTGTTCCTGCCGGTGCTCGCTGCTATTGCGGAGCGTTTCGGATGGCGTCCAGTGGTGCTGGTCGTCGCGGCGGCTGCGGCGGTGGCGTTGCCCCTGGTGGCGTGGCTGCTGCCGGAGCGTCCCGCCGATCTCGTGCTGCGCCCGTTCGGTGAAGCCGCCGATGCGCCGCCGCCCGTTCCCGTCGCACAGAAGAATCCGATCAAGCTCGCTTTCGGCACGTTGGGCATGGCGAGCAAGACGCGTGATTTCTGGCTGCTGTCAGGCAGCTTTTTTATCTGCGGCGCGAGCACGAATGGGTATATCGGTACGCATCTGATCGCAATGTGCGCCGATCACGGCATGACCGAAGTGCAGGGCGCGGGTCTTCTCGCCGCCATGGGCATTTTTGATCTCTTCGGCACCACGCTGTCCGGCTGGCTGTCCGATCGCTTCAACGCTCGCGTGCTGCTGTTCTGGTACTACGGCTTGCGCGGGTTGTCGTTGATGTTCCTGCCGCACGCGTTTGGTATCGACTTCTATGGACTGCCGGTCTTCGCGGTGTTCTACGGGCTGGATTGGGTGGCAACCGTGCCGCCGACCGTCCGGCTCGCTACCGATGTCTACGGCAAGGAGTCGGCGCCTATCGTGTTTGGCTGGGTCGTGGCGGCGCATCAGCTCGGCGCGGCGTTCGCGGCGCTTGGCGGCGGCATGCTGCGCGCGAGTCTCGGCACCTACACCGTCGCGACGATGATTTCCGGCAGCCTGTGTATTGTCGCCGCCGTGATGGTCTTGCGGATCAACAAAGCTCCGCGTTCACTACGGGCAGTGGCGACCTGACATCGGCCGCTCGCCGGCGTGTCGGCCGGGTAGCGAATTCAATCTCGCAGCGCGGGTTTGCCAGCTTGGTTATTCTTATGGTCTTGCAGCGTGCCTGTGAGCGCACGCTGTCCGGATCAACCAACCAGGGACTGCCGCATGACCGAAAAAATCGCACCTACTGAAGTCGCAATCGATCCGCTGCTGGCCGGCCGCTGGAGCCCGCGGGCGATATCGAACAAGGCGGTAAGCCGCGAGCAATTGCATAGCGTGCTGGAGGCCGCGCGCTGGGCGCCGTCTTCGTACAACATGCAGCCGTGGCGTTTCCTGACCTTCGATCGTAACCACGATGAAGCCGCTTTCCAGAAGGCTTTCGCCACGCTGGTGCCGTTCAACCAGGGCTGGAACGCGAACGTACCCGTGCTGATTTGCGTGCTGGCGAAGACCTTGACGCCTAAGGGCGATGTGAACCGCGTGGCTCCGTACGATGCGGGCGCGGCGGGTTTGTCGCTGACGCTCCAGGCTCACGCGCTCGGTCTGGTCGCGCACCAAATGGCCGGTTTCGATACCAACGCGTTCCGCGAGGCTTTCTCGCCGCCGGACGATGTAGAAGTGATCGCGATGATCGCGCTGGGACATCACGGCGATCCCGCCTTGCTCGACGAAGTTCTGCTTGAGCGCGAAAACGCACCGCGCTCGCGCGCGCCGATTGGCGAAATCGCATTCGATGGCGCTTGGGGCAAGGCGTTCAAATAAGCGGTTTGAGCAAGCTGCACATGCTGGACAAGCGCGGTTGTCGGATAGGATCCGAATCGATTGCCGCGAAGTCCCTGAATCCCCGAAGCTCGACGTTTCGGGGATTTTTTATTTT
This sequence comes from Caballeronia sp. dw_19, assembly GCF_018449515.1. Taxonomy (GTDB): domain Bacteria; phylum Pseudomonadota; class Gammaproteobacteria; order Burkholderiales; family Burkholderiaceae; genus Caballeronia. The sequence goes on from NZ_JAAVUQ010000048.1 coordinate 11,780, forward strand.
TGGCTACAGGAACGCGCAGGAAACGCTCAATCCCCCTCCGCCGATGACAACGGCCGCGCCACGTCCTCCAGCGATTTACGTTCCGCCGATACCCCCCAGATTCCCGCGACAACCGCCGCCAGCACCATCAGCGCAGAGCCGATCAGATAGCCCACAAACACCGCGCCGCGCTGATGTGTGTCAATGAGCCGGCCGAACAGCGCCGGCCCGGCAATGCCGCCCAGCGCCGTCCCGAAGGCATAGAAAATCGCAATGGCCAGCGCTCGAATCTCGAGGGGAAAGGTTTCGCTGACGGTGAGATACGCCGAACTCGCCGCCGACGATGCAAAGAAGAAGATCACCATCCAGGAAATAGTCTGCGTGGTGCTTGTCAGCCAGCCCTGCTCGAACATATATCCGCTGATGGTCAGCAAAACACCCGACATACCGTAGGTGAAGGCGATCATCTTGCGCCGGCCGAGGATATCGAAGAGTTTGCCGAGCATGATCGGCCCGAGGAAATTGCCGACGGCGAACGGCAACACATACCAGCCGATGTGATCCCCTGGCACACCGTAGAAATCGGTCAGCACCAGCGCGTAGGTGAAAAAGATCGCGTTATAGAAGAACGCCTGGGCGGTCATCAGCGTCAACCCGACCAGCGAGCGCCGCCGATGCGAATGAAACAGCGAGTGGAGCACTTCACTGAGTTTCGTGTGATCGCGGGCGTGCAGGCGCAGTGGCTTGACGGGATCGGCGGGCAATGTCACACCATGTTCGCGAAACTTCCCCTCGATGCCCTCCACAATCTCCTTCGCCTCGTCCACACGGTTATGCGTGATCAGCCAGCGTGGACTTTCGGGCACCCACATGCGCATGAAAAGGATCAGCAATCCCAGGATTGCGCCGATCAGAAAACACGCCCGCCAGCCGTAATCGGGCGGCAGCAAGCCAGGATCGAGCAGCACGATCGAACCCGCCGCGCCCAATCCCGCGCCCACCCAGAACGTGCCGTTGATCGCCAGGTCCGTCCAGCCGCGCACGCGGGCGGGGGTGAACTCCTGGATCGTGGAATTGATCGCTGTGTATTCGCCCCCGATCCCCGCGCCGGTCAGGAAGCGAAACAGCACAAAACTCGCGAGATTCCATGAAACGGCGGTAGCCGCCGTGGCCGCTACATACAAAAACAACGTGATGAAAAAGAGCTTGCGACGCCCGAGCCGGTCTGTAAGCCAGCCGAAACCCAGCGCGCCGATCACCGCACCCGCAATGTAGGCGCTACCGGCGAACCCGACATCGGCGTTCGAAAACTTCAGCACGTGACTGGTTTTCAACGCGCTGGCCACTGCGCCGGCGAGCGTCACTTCAAGCCCGTCGAGCAGCCACGTGATTCCGAGCGCCAGCACGATCAGCGTATGAAAGCGGCCCCACGGCAGCCGGTCGAGCCTTCCGGGCAGATCGGTTTCAATGATCCTCGCCGGCGCTTCCTTTTCTCCTTCAATCGTGCGGATGGTCGTAGCATCATTCATGCGTTTGGCCTATGACGTGGAAATAACCGGCTGCACGCGCCTCCGGCAGAGCATTAATTACCGGGTTTTCGAGCAAAATCCATTCCCCCGGCCATGTTTTTGATTGGTTGTTGATGTACTGCGCGTTACGTGCTAAAAACGCGCTCCACTTTTTGTTTGCGACGTCGGCCGCGTTCACGCTGCCGTCGCTCACCTCATGACCTATTGCGCGATCGATTTCGGCACGTCGAATTCAGCGGTCGCATTGCCCGACGGGGCATCGATCCGGCTCGCGCCGGTCGAAGGCAGTGCCACCACGCTGCCGACCGCTGTCTTTTTCAACACGGACGAGGACGAGCAGGCCTACGGGCGTGCCGCGCTCGAGTCTTACATCGACGGCTTCGACGGCCGCCTGATGCGCTCCATGAAGAGCATTCTCGGCTCGCCGCTGGCTGAGACGAGTACGGACCTGGGCGACGGTTCCGCGATCCGCTACGTCGACGTCATCACGCTGTTCCTGCAGCATCTGAAGCAGAAGGCGCAGGCCGTTTCCAGCACGCCTATCACGCGGGCGGTGCTGGGCCGTCCGGTATTTTTCGTCGATGACGATCCGCGCGCCGATCAGCTCGCCCAGAACCAGCTTCAGGCAGCGGCGCAAGCCATTGGTCTGACGGATATCCACTTTCAGTACGAACCGATTGCCGCCGCTTTCGACTACGAAGCGCGCCTGACGAAGGAAGGGCTGGTGCTGGTCGCGGATATTGGCGGCGGCACGTCAGACTTTTCGCTGGTGAGGGTCGGGCCGGCGCGCGCCAAGCTGTTGTCGCGAAAAGACGACGTGCTCGCGCATTACGGCGTCCATGTGGCCGGAACGGACTTCGACCGGCGTGTGGAACTCGCGACAATCCTTCGCGAACTCGGCTATCAGTCGATAGCGCCGGAAGGCCGCGAGGTGCCGAACCGAGTCTATTTCGACTTGGCGACCTGGCATCTGATCAACACCGTTTACGGGCCAAAACGCGTCAACGAACTGCAATTGATGCGGCATCTCTATAGCGACTCGAAGCACCACGACCGCCTGATGCGCGTGGTCGAGCGTCGTCTTGGACACGCGCTGGCGTCGCACGCGGAGGCCGCGAAGATCGAAGTGGCGGCGGGCGGTGAGACCACTATCGGAATGGAAGAGGTGGAAGAGGCGCTGCGTATCGGGTTCAACGAACAGCAGCTCATTGACGCGGGCCTGGAAGAGACGCGGCGGATCGTGGCGGCGGCGCGGGAAACGGTGCACCGCGCGGGCGTCGCGCCCCAGGATGTGGGCGCGATCTACTTCACCGGCGGATCGACCGGTCTGGGTTTTCTCTCGCAATCGCTCTCCAATGCGTTCCCGGAGGCTGAAGCCGTGTTTGGCGACCGGCTGGCCAGCGTGGCGACCGGGCTCGGTATTTATGCACGCCGGCTATTCGGCTGATCGGTAAGTGAACGGTGACTGAGTTTTCGCCGATCGGTATTGCTTGCTATCACCGTCCGGTCAGTCATTTAAAGTAATTTCTCATTAATTACTGATAAACCCGGGATGCAAAAAGAAAAACCCCGCGAATGCGGGGTTTTCTCTGCTATTCAAACGGCAATAAAACTCAGGCCGGCTTGATGTTGGCAGCTTGCTTACCCTTCGGGCCTGTCTTCACTTCGAAGCTTACCTTCTGGTTTTCCTGAAGCGTCTTGAAGCCTTCCACGCGAATTTCAGAGAAATGTGCGAACAGGTCTTCGCCGCCGCCGTCCGGCGTGATGAAGCCAAAGCCCTTTGCGTCATTGAACCACTTGACGGTACCGGTTTCCATGTTACTTGTTCCTAAAGATGTTGAATAAGGCCGAAGCCCGAATGTGCATGAAAATCAAGGAAGGGGCAATGGGACAACCGGAGTACCGTGATGGGCGAACTACGAAAGACCAATTCACTCGCCACTTGAAATCCTGCAAGAAGGTTTATACGGCGAATCAAACCCAAGGTCAAATAATATCCGACTGTAAACCGGGGTTTTTTGAGATGTTTTCGCGACATCCTAACGTCATATTACAAATCTTTCGATCGATGTTTTCTGCTTGAGTCGGACTCGTCCAAACCTCAGTCGTAACAGATAGAGCGTTATGCCGGCACACCCGTTAAACTACGCGCCACGTTGGGGCAGGGCATGAATATAGGCTCTGGCTCCGTATTATCCCGCATAAGGTATTTGAAAGTTTTCTGACTGAAGGAGATGGTGTGAAAAGTTCTATTCAACGGAACATTGGGCCGGTTGCGCTGCTGCTAACCGGTCTGGGCTCCATCATTGGTTCGGGCTGGTTATTCGGCGCCTGGAAAGCAGCCAAGATTGCAGGTCCGGCGGCTATCGTCGCATGGGTTATTGGTGCTGTCGTCATACTTGCCATTGCTCTGACTTATGCGGAACTCGGCGCAATGTTCCCGGAGTCTGGCGGAATGGTCCGGTATGCACGCTATTCACATGGCGCGCTGGTTGGATTCGTCAGTGCCTGGGCAAACTGGATTGCGATCGTTTCGGTGATTCCGATTGAAGCGGAAGCATCGATTCAATATATGAGTACCTGGCCATATCAATGGGCCCATGCACTTTTTGTCGATGGATCGTTAACGCCGGTCGGACTCGGTTTATCGGCATTATTAGTGATCGTATATTTCCTCCTGAATTACTGGGGCGTTAAATTATTCGCCCGCGCCAATTCCGCTATTACCGTATTCAAGTTCATTATTCCCGGCGCGACTATTCTTGGTCTTATGCTGACCGGTTTTCATAGCGAGAACTTTGGTACGAGTTCGAGTTTCGCGCCTTACGGCTGGTCCGCAGTCTTGACTGCGGTTGCCACTAGCGGAATCGTATTCAGCTTTAACGGTTTTCAGAGTCCGGTGAATCTCGCTGGAGAAGCGCGCAATCCGTCAAAGAGTATTCCATTCGCCGTGATCGGCTCGATCCTGCTCGCACTCGTGATTTATGTATTGTTGCAAGTGGCGTATATCGGCGCGGTCAGTCCTGGCGACGTGTTGAAAGGCTGGGGCCAATTCAACTTCGCATCGCCATTCGCGGAACTCGCGCTGGCGCTTAACCTCAACTGGCTCGCGTTTCTCCTTTACGTCGATGCATTCGTCAGCCCGAGCGGTACCGGCACGACCTACATGGCGACCACCTCGCGCATGATTTACGCAATGGAGCGCAACAACACGCTGCCGAAGATCCTGGGCTACGTCCATCCGCTCTACGGTGTCCCGCGCCCGGCAATGTTCTTCAACCTCGGCGTCGCGTTCGTCTTCATGTTCTTCTTCCGCGGCTGGAGCTCGCTGGCGGCGGTGATTTCGGTCGCGACCGTGATTTCGTACCTGACCGGCCCGGTGAGCCTGATGGCGTTGCGCCGCGCGGCCACGGATCTGCATCGGCCGCTGATGATCAAAGGCATGAGCATCATCGCGCCGTTCGCATTCGTGTGCGCGTCCGAGGTGTTGTATTGGGCCAAGTGGCCGCTGACCGGTGAAATCATCCTGTTGATGGTGGTCGCGTTGCCGGTGTATTTCTACTATCAGTTCAAGACGGGTTTCCACGAGTGGGGCGATGACTTGAAGGCGGCATGGTGGCTGATCGTGTATTTGCCTGCGATGGCCCTTGTTTCGCTCATCGGCAGCAAGGAATTCGGCGGACGCGGATTATTGCCGTACGGCTGGGATATGGCGTTGGTGGCCGTCATGGCGCTGGCGTTTTATTATTGGGGCGTGCAAACCGGGTATCGGACCAAATATCTCGATGAACGCGAAAGCGATGAAGATATCCTCGCCGAAGTCGGTGCGTGATAGCCGGCTCGTAAAACCCCGCTATCTCAATTAAAAAAACCCGCTTGAGCAATCAAGCGGGTTTTTTATTTCTGTTCGTGGCAAATCACCGCATTTTGTGGGGACTCAGGCGTCGCTGAAAACGTAATTTGTCATGGCCAACGTTTTCTGAAATGTACCGAGCGACTGAATACCGAGTTCGAAATCATCGCCAGCGGCTCCTAGCGCGCCGAAAATCGGCAGCAAATGTTCGTCGGTCGGATGCATCAGCACCGCGTGCGGCGCCTGTTTCCGATAGTCCAGCAAGGCTTCGATATCCCGTTTCTCCAGTCGATCCTCAAACCAGTCCGTGAATTCGGTCACGCGCGGATCGGCGTCTTCCGGCCGCGCGCTGAAATCCGCGGTCCGCAGATTGTGCGTGATCTGTCCCGAGCCCACGATCATCACGCCGTCGTCCCTTAGTGCTCGTAGCGCGCGGCCCACGCGATAGTGGTGCGCCGGGTCGAGACGCGGCTGGATGGATAACTGCGCGACCGGAATGCCCGCGTCAGGAAACATCAGCAGCAGTGGCACCCAGGCGCCGTGGTCAAGGCCGTGTTCAGTGATCGCCGACGGAATGCCCGCTTGGGTCAACAGCGTCGCGGCTTGCTTACCGAGTCTTGGCGCGCCCGGCGCGCGATACTGGATCTCGTAAAGGGCGCGTGGAAAACCATGGAAGTCGTGGATAGTCTCGGGTTGCTCAGCGATGCTTGCAACCGGCTGTGCCGTGCCCCAGTGCGCGGAAAGCATGAGGATTGAACGCGGGCGCTCGAAGCGCGTCGCAAACGAGGCGAACTCGGCGGAAGGCATCGACGGGTCGATCGGCAACGTGGGAGCGCCGTGGGAAATGAAAACGGTCGGAAGGCGGGTCATGGCAGCGAATCTCTGAAAGAGGGGTTACCACGACTATAAAGACGGTCGCTGCGTTGATAAACAGCCGGCGAGGCAATGAATTGTGTCGCCGGTGTTGTTAATTATCCGTATCTTTCAGTCCCGGCCACGCTGCCGCAATCGGATTGCCAAGCGCGAACATGTCGATCACGCGTTCGACCGTCTGATCGACCATTTCATCGATAGAAGCCGGACGATGGTAGAACGCCGGCAACGGCGGAAAAATAACGCCGCCCATTTCGGTGACCGAGGTCATATTGCGCAAATGCGCGAGGTTGAACGGCGTCTCACGCACCATTAGCACAAGGCGGCGGCGTTCTTTCAGCACGACGTCGGCGGCGCGGGCGATCAGATTGTCCGATAGCCCGAGCGCGATGCTCGCCAGCGTTTTCATCGAGCAAGGCGCGACGATCATGCCGTCGGTCGCGAAGGATCCCGATGCGATGCTCGCACCGACATCGCGGACGTTGTGCACGACATCTGCCAGCGCATGGATGGTGGTTTTATCGAGATCCAGTTCGTGCTGGATGTTCAGCCAACCCGCGCTGGAGATCAGCAAATGCGTTTCGACGCCACCTAGGCGGCGCAGCGTTTCCAGCAGCCGGACGCCATAGATTGAACCCGTTGCACCCGTGATGGCGACAATCAGCCGTCGTGGCGCGGGTACTGCGGGTGCTACGGGCGAAGGACGTGCGGCAGGCAATCTCAGGCAGCGGCGAACAATTGCTGCAGTTCGCCCGATTCGTACATTTCCATCATGATGTCCGAGCCGCCGATGAACTCACCCTTCACGTAAAGCTGAGGAATGGTCGGCCAGTTGGAGAATTCCTTGATGCCCTGGCGGACGCCTTCGTCTTCGAGAACATTGACGGTCTTGATCTCGGTCACGCCGCAAGCCTTCAGGACCTGGATGGCGCGACCGGAGAAACCGCACATGGGGAACTGCGCGGTGCCCTTCATGAACAGCACGACCGGTGCTCCTTCGACGATTTCCTTGATGCGTTCTTGCGTATCCATGGCGTTTCCTGCGATGCGTTGTAATGCGGGGTTGATTTTGGGTCGAGCAGTGAGACATGCGCTACTTCAAGCGAAATTTCTCACGCTAACGTGTCTGAAATGATAGCGGATTTCATTCGGGGCGGCGCAAAGCGGTTGGGACGGCTTGCGGCCCGTCTGCAGTTGGTTGACGCGCGCGTCAAGCCGTGAAAAATCCGCCGCTGACACGTTCGATACCAGCCAGATCACGCTCCGAGCGTACGTCGGAAAAGCCGCGCGCCGTCAGCAGGGCGCGCACGTCTGCGGCCTGATCGTAGCCGTGTTCCAGCCAGAGCGAGCCACCCGTCGCCAGGAAAAATGGCGCTGTCTGGACGATTGTCCGGATCGCGGCGAGTCCGTCGGCTTCATCGGTTAGGGCGGTACGTGGTTCGAAGCGCAGATCGCCTTCGAAAAGATGAGGATCGTTCTGCGCTATATAGGGCGGATTGCTCACGATCACTTCAAAGCGCAGGGCGGGATCGAGGGCGTCTGTCCAGTTGCTTTCCAGCAGCGTGATTTCACCGCCCGGCCGGCCGGCATCAAGCAGCTTCGCTGCATTTCGCGCAGCAACCGCCAGCGCTTGCGTCGAACGATCGACCGCCCAGACATGCGCCTGCGGATGGGCCGATGCAATTCCTATCGCAATCGCACCGCTACCCGTGCCCAGATCGAGCACTCGCGGCGCTTCGACCCCGGCCATCTGTTCGAGCGCGATTTCCACCAGCAATTCAGTTTCCGGCCGCGGAATCAACACGTCCGGCGTGACCTCGAACTCAAGCCCGAAAAATTCCCGCGTTCCCACGAGTTGCGCGATCGGTTCGCCCGCCGCGCGTCGTTGCACCAACGCTTCGAAGCGCCCGACGTTCTCCTCAGCCAGTTCTTCGTCGTCGCGTGTGATCAATTCGGTGCGCCGCCAGCCGAGCACATGCTCGAGCAAGATCCGCGTTTCGAGCGCGGGCAGGGCAGACGCACGCATTAACCCGGCGACCGTCGTCATTCCGAATCGCCCAACGCTGCGAGCAACTCGGCCTGATGTTCGCTGACGAGCGCGGCAACCAGATCATCGATATCGCCATCCATGATCGCGTCGAGCTTATACAGCGTGAGATTGATCCGGTGATCCGTCATTCGCCCCTGCGGAAAGTTATACGTACGAATCCGTTCCGAACGATCGCCCGAGCCGATCAAACTCTTGCGCGTGGCTGCTTCCTTCGCGTGCTGCTCGTGATACTGCTTGTCCATGATCCGTGCGGCGAGCACCTTCAGCGCGCGATCCTTGTTCTTGTGCTGCGAGCGGTCGTCCTGGCATTCCACCACGATCCCAGTCGGCAAATGCGTCACGCGCACCGCTGAATCGGTCTTGTTGATGTGCTGGCCGCCCGCGCCGGAAGCGCGAAAGGTATCGATACGCAAGTCCGCCGGATTGATCACCACTTCGCCAATTTCGTCGGCTTCGGGCATCACCGCGACCGTACACGCCGACGTGTGAATGCGCCCCTGCGTTTCGGTCGCCGGCACCCGCTGTACGCGATGCCCGCCCGATTCGAACTTCAGCTTCGAGTACACGTTCTGGCCCGCGATCCGCACGATCACTTCTTTATAACCGCCGAGATCGGAGACGCTTTCCGACATCATTTCGACCGTCCAGCGATTGCGCTCGGCATATCGGAGATACATGCGCAGCAGGTCGCCCGCGAACAGCGCGGATTCATCGCCGCCCGTGCCCGCCCGGATTTCGATGAAGATATTGCGGTCATCGTTGGGATCTTTTGGCAGCAACATGGCTTGCAGATCGCGCTCGATAGCCACCATCCGCTCGCGCGCCTCGCCAATTTCTTCTTCGGCGAAATCGCGCATGGACGGGTCGGAGAGCAATTCCATGGCGGTGGTTTCGTCGTTCGACGCCTGCCGCCACAACGCGTATTGCTCCACAACCGGCCCGATTTCGGCGTTTTCCCGCGTGATCTTCCGATACTGATCCATATCGGCGGTCACATCTTCACGGCTCATCAGGTCATTGAGTTCGGCCAGCCGGGTAGTCAGCTGGTCGAGCTTGTTTTGCATGCTCGTTTTCATGGAAGGCTGGAGCGAAGCTCCGGAGAGGACAGCGATCAGGAACGCGACCGCAAAGATGCTCGCATGCGGCGCAACTGCAGAAGAGACGAAAGAGGGGCGCTAAGTTTCCGACGGATCGGACGGATCGTTCGATCCCGACGGATGGCCGTGCTTGTAAAGTCCGCCCATCAGGTCGATGAGCTGGTCGCGATTCTCACGGCTGGCACGGCTGAGCGCGTGCGTGGGGCCGTGGATCAGCTTGTTGGTCAGCGACTGCGACAGCGCTTCGAGCACCGCCGCCGGGTCGTCGCCACGCGCGAGCATCTTGCGGGCACGTTCGACTTCGGCGCGGCGCATGGCGTCGGCTTGCGTGTGCATATGGCGGATCACCGGCACGATGCTGCGTGCGTCGAGCCATTGCATGAAGTTCTGCACACGGGTGTCGATGATCGATTCGGCCTGCGCCACCGCCGCTTGCCGGGACGCGCTGCCTTCGCGAACGATCGCGCCGAGGTCGTCGACGGTATAGAGGAATACGTCCTGCAGTTTGCCCACTTCGGGTTCGATGTCGCGCGGAACCGCGAGATCGACCATGAAAATCGGCCGATGGCGGCGCGCCTTGACGGCCCGTTCCACCGCGCCGAGTCCGATGATAGGCAATGTGGATGCCGTGCACGACACGATGATGTCGAACTCGTGCATGCGCGCCGGCAACTCGGAAAGCGGAATGGAACGGCCGTTGAAGCGATCGGCGAGCTTTTCGCCTCGTTCGGCGGTGCGGTTCGCCACCACGAGTTCGCGCGGCTTTTGCGCGGCAAAATGCGTCGCGCACAACTCGATCATTTCGCCCGCGCCAATGAACAGCACGCGTTGGCCCGAAATGTTTTCGAAGATGCGCTGCGCGAGACGCACGGCCGCAGCGGCCATGGAAACAGATTGCGCCCCAATTTCAGTTGTCGTGCGCACTTCCTTTGCAACGGCAAAGGTGCGCTGGAACAGCTGGTTCAGATACGTGCCGAGTGCGCCGGCTTCGGACGCTGTGCGCACCGCGTCCTTCATCTGGCCGACAATCTGCGTCTCGCCAAGCACCATGGAATCAAGCCCGGAGGCGACGCGAAACGCATGCCGCACCGCTTCTGACTGCGGCAGCGCGTAGACATGCGGCGCGAGCTCGGAGACCGGCAGGTTGTGATACTTGGACAGCCAATGGATGGCGGCGTCGCGGGCGGCTTTGTCGTCGGTGGCGCAATACAGCTCCGTGCGGTTGCACGTCGACAGGATCGCGGCTTCCGGTGCAGTTTTCCCCAGCGACCCCAGCCACAGATCTTTCAGCGCGCCGAGCGCTGGTTTGATCTGTTCGAGCGGAAACGCCACGCGTTCGCGCAAGGCGATAGGCGCAGTGTGGTGGTTGATTCCGATCGCGAGGAGCTGCATGTTTTGGGCCTGATCCGATGGCCTTGTGGGACCTTGGAATTTAGCCCGATATTATAGCCTTTCGCGGATTTCTTCATTTCCGGCCGGGAAACCCAAGCCAGACAAGCCGCCCGGAATGCCGTCCGCTTCAATCCGGTCCAGTTGGTAACCGTAGCCGTACAGCGGCGTCAACCGGTAACCGTTGTCGGGCCGGAGATGCAATTTCGTGCGCAGGCGGGACGCGTGGGTATCGAGTGTCCGCGACGCCATGTCGCTCCCTCGCGGCCACACCACTTCCATGATGTGTGCACGCGAGACGGCGCGCGAGAGGTTCGTGAACAGCAACCGGGCGAAGCGGAACTCCTTCGGCGTGAGCAAGACCCGCTGATCCACGAAACTCACGCTCAATTCCGACGCGTTGAACCGATACTCGCCGAAATGCTCGGCGGCGGGCGTACGAACCGCGCTACGCCGCGCCAGTACTTCAACGCGGGCGGCCAGTTCAACGCAGCGGACGGGTTTGGCGACGCAATCGTCAGCGCCGGCTTTCAGGCACGCGACCATATCGGATTCGCTCTGGCTCGCCGCGATCAACACGATGGGAAGCTGCGGCGCCAGTTGCCTGACCCGTTCGATGATTTCCGCGCCGATCATGTCGCGCGTTTCATTGGCGGCGATCAGCAAGTCGAATGTGTCGTACCTCATCCGATCCAGCAGCACGGGCGCAGTGGGGAAGAAATGGCAAAAATGGCCGTCCAGGACAAGCGTCCGGCGGATGAGTGCGGCGTGCTGAACGTCCGCGTCGATGATGGCGATTCGCATGATTTCCGACGCCGCCGCGCGCGCTGAGAGCGGGCCGGGCGGCGCGGCACTTGCTTGCCATCGCCATTCCAGCCCCCTAAACTCATTCGCTACGCTGCAAACGCCTTCCAGACCTTCTAGGTTTACAGAACCGAAAATGCTAGTTCACGAATCCGATTCAACCCATAGGTTTAGTCCTAATTCCGCTGGAACGCGCCGCTAATGGGGTGGCCTGGCATCGTATTTCTCGGTTTGGTGGTCGGGCTGGCCGGCGGGTGGCTGCACCCGTTGCGGCGTTTGGTCTCAAGGCCATTCGGCCGGCTATGGGCGGCGGGACTCGCGGGCATGGCGGCGGCGATAGTCGCAAAAATGCTCGGCAACATCACCGGCGCATTCCACGATGGCGACTCCCTTGAATGGCTTGCGTGCGCGTTGTTGGCGCTGGCCGCCGTGACCGTCACGGTGGGACTGGCGGCACGCCGTTGATCTTATGTTCGACGTAACAAAAAAATTCTGCAGGTGACTCCATGAACGATCGACTGAATTCCCCCGATGGCCAGACTTTCGCCCGGCGTATCGAATTGCTGCGCGGCGCCATGGCGCGTGAGGCGCTGGCCGCCGTGCTGGTGCCGTCGTCGGACCCGCACATCTCCGAGTACCTGCCGGAGCACTGGCAGGGGCGGCAGTGGCTATCAGGATTCACCGGCTCGGTCGGAACGCTGGTCGTGACCGCCGATTTCGCCGGCGTGTGGGTCGACAGCCGGTATTGGACGCAGGCCGAGGCGCAACTGGCAGGGACCGGCATCGCGTTGATGAAGATGATGGCCGGGCAGCAATCCGCACCGCATGTCGACTGGCTCGCGGAGAATGTAGCGGCCGGCGAGACGGTGGCCGTCGATGGCGCCGTGCTCGGCGTGGCGGCGGCGCGGGCGCTGAAAGATGCGCTGACGGCGCGCGGGATCGTCTTGCGCACGGACCTGGATCTGCTCGATGCCGTCTGGCCGGAGCGGCCGGGTTTGCCGTCGGAGCGTGTGTACGAACACGTCGCGCCTCAGGCGAGCGTCACGCGTCCGGAAAAGCTGGCGGAAGTCCGGCGTGTGATGCGCGAGAAGGGCGCGCAGTGGCATTTCATCTCGACGCTCGACGATCTCGCGTGGCTGTTCAACCTGCGCGGCGCCGATGTCACCTATAACCCCGTCTTCGTCGCGCACGCGTTGATCGGACTGGATGACGCAGCATTGTTCGTCGGCGATGGCAAGATTTCCGCTGATCTCAAGGCGTCGCTGCTGACGGAGAATGTGCGCGTCGAGCCGTATTCCGATGTTGCCAATGCGCTTGCCGCGTTGCCCGCGGGCTCCACGTTGCTCATCGATCCGCGCCGGATCACGTTCGGCTCTCTTGAGAAAGTGCCGCCCGAGGTGAAGATCGTGGAAGCGGTGAACCCGTCGACGTTCGCCAAGTCGCGCAAGAGCCCCGCCGACGCCGCGCATATTCGCGCGACCATGGAACAGGACGGCGCGGCGCTCGCCGAATTCTTCGCGTGGTTCGAAGATACGCTTGGGCGCGAGACGATCACGGAACTCACCATCGACGAAAAATTGACGGCTGCGCGTGCGCGCCGGCCCGGTTTCGTGACGTTGAGCTTTGCGACTATCGCCGGCTTCAATGCGAATGGCGCGATGCCGCATTACCGCGCGACCGAAGCCTCGCATTCGGTGATCGAAGGCAATGGCTTGCTGCTGATCGATTCGGGCGGTCAATACCTGAGCGGTACGACGGACATCACGCGCGTCGTACCTATCGGCACGATTACGGCTGAGCACAAACGGGATTTCACCATCGTGCTGAAAGGGACGATCGCGTTGTCGCGGGCGCATTTCCCGCGCGGCATCCGTTCACCTATGCTCGACGCCATCGCCCGTGCGCCCATCTGGGAAGCCGGCGCGGATTACGGACACGGCACGGGGCATGGCGTCGGTTATTTCCTGAACGTGCACGAAGGCCCGCAGGTCATCTCGCACTACGCGCCGGCCGAGCCCTACACGGCCATGGAAGACGGCATGATCACGTCGATTGAACCAGGGCTTTATCGGCCGGGAAAATGGGGTATTCGCATCGAAAACCTGGTGATGAACGAGCCCGCCGGCAAAACCGAATTCGGCGATTTCCTCAAGTTCGAAACGCTGACGCTGTGTCCTATCGACACACGCTGCATCGACCTGGCCCTGCTGCGCGACGACGAACGCGCGTGGCTAAACGACTATCACGCAACGGTCCTCGAACGCGTCTCGCCGCATGTGTCCGGCGCGGCGAAAGCGTGGCTCGAAAAACGCACGCAAGCAATCTGAACGGAGCGGCAAACGTATGGCGATCAAGGCAGTGGTGTTTGATTTCGGCGGCGTGCTGATCGACTGGAATCCTGAGTATGTGTACAGCAGGCTGATTCCCGATGCCACCGAACGGCGCTGGTTCATGGACAACGTGGTCGCGATGGACTGGGTGCTGCAGCAGGACGCGGGGCAAACCATCGCCGACGGCAACGCTGAATTGATCGCCAGGTTTCCCGAGCATGAAGCCCTGATCCGCGCGTTTTACGAGCGCTGGCAGGAAATGGTGGCGGGCGTGCTGGAAGACGGAGTCGCGTTGGTCGACAAGCTCGAAGCCGCGGATGTGCCGCTTTTCGGGCTCACCAACTGGTCCGCCGAAACTTTCCCCTGGGCATGGGATCGGTTTCCGGTGCTGCAGCGATTTCGCGAGGTGGTTGTGTCGGGGCGCGTGCTGGTCGCAAAACCCGATCCGGCGATTTTCGCGTTGATGTGGGCTGAAATTGAAAGGCATCTTCCGGGCATTCAGCCGCAGGAAGTCGTTTTTATCGATGACAACGCGAAGAACATCCGGGCTGCCACCGCGCTTGGCTGGAACGCCGTGCATCACACGAACGCCGAGCAGACCGAAGCGCGCTTGAGGGCGCTCGGTTTGCCCGTGTGATTACTTTCCGAATAGATGTTTCAGCGTGTCGCCGATGCTCTTGACCACACCGCCGGCGTTCTTGGCCACGCCTTCGGTGTTCACGCCAACCACCTTCGCGAAGCCCGCCGCCAGCTTTTTCATCAAGCTTTCGTTGAGCGAAAACTTGGGGTCGCGCAGATCGCCGTCGAGTTCAAAGTCCAGCTTGATCTGATCGTGATTCTTCAGCGCTGCGATCGCGAGCTTGGTCGGAATGCTGAGGAAGGTGTCGAGCGAATTGCCGCTATCCGATAACTGCAGCCGGTTCAGCGTGATCGAACCCGGCGCGTGGATGCGGTAGTCGTGCACCGTGGCATCGAGCGTAAGGTCAAGCGTGCCGCCCGTGATGCTGGTCTTCGCGCCCGCTTTCCTCAGCAGATACGGATCGAGCGTAGTAATGTCGACGTTGCGCAAGGTCGTGTGGGTCTGCGAATCCTTGTTCGCGATTTTTATCCAGCCGTTGAACGCGACCGTGCCCGTGTGCGACGGTCCTTTGATCGACCCGGTCATGTCAAGCATGGTCGGTTCGGCGAGCGCGGGAAGATGCAGGTTGTCGACGTTGGCCCGCGCGTCGGCAATCAGGATCCTGTAGGGCGGCGTTTGCACGGATTCATCGAAGAACTCCATCGCGCCGCGCTCGAATGTGACGTGGTCGATCAGCCTGTCTTCCTCTGCGTGTGCGGCGGCTTCGCTTGAACCGGCCTGAGCCTCGCGCGTCGACTGCCGGAGATTGGGCAGCAACTCGACGTGGCCATCGGCGAAACGCGCAACGGAGAGATAAAACCCGTCCACCGTCACATGGCGCAGATGCACGCGGTTGCTCAGGAGGGCGCGCATATCGACGTTCAGCGTCACGCGCTCGGCGCGCAGCGTGTCGTCCGTGGGCCAGCCTTGCGGTCCCCGCAGACGCACGCGGCTCAGCGTGATGCGCGCATAACCCACGTCGATATCTTCCACGGAGCCGAGCGGCCCGAGTGTTTCGAGCACGCGCGCCTTCATTTCATGCGCGACGAAAACCCCGCCGCCGACCACCGCCAACAGCAACACCACGATGACCGCGCCCGCCCACAGCGCCACGCGTTGCGCCTTTGTAACCGCCATCCCGATGTCCCCCATCCAAGCCGCGCGCGGGCGGCGATCCGGTGCGTTGTTGTTGGCCTTGCCGTGCTTATCGGACGATTGGCTTATAGCGCAGGCGTTTCGGCTTCGCCGCTTCTTCGCCCAGACGATTACGCTTGTCGGCTTCGTACTCTTGATAGTTGCCGTCGAAGAAGGTCACTTGCGAATCGCCTTCAAACGCGATGATGTGCGTCGCGATCCGGTCGAGGAACCAGCGATCGTGCGAAATCACCATCACCGATCCCGCGAATTCCAGCAACGCGTCTTCGAGCGCGCGCAGCGTTTCGACGTCCAGGTCGTTCGACGGCTCGTCCAGCAGCAGCACGTTGCCGCCTTCAATCAGCGTTTTCGCCAGATGCAGGCGGCCGCGTTCACCGCCCGAGAGCGCGCCGACGGTCTTTTGCTGATCGCCGCCCTTGAAGTTGAAGCGGCCGATATACGCCCGCGACGGCGTTTCGTACTTGCCGACCGTCAGTACATCCGCGCCGCCCGAGATCTCTTCGAACACGGTCTTGTTGGCGTTGAGCGCATCGCGGCTTTGATCCACGTAGGCCAGTTTCACCGTCGGACCCGTGACGATTTCGCCCGAATCCGGTTGTTCCTTACCCGTCAGCATGCGGAACAACGTGGATTTCCCTGCGCCATTTGGCCCGATAATTCCGACAATCGCGCCCGCCGGGATCTTCATGTTGAGGTTATCGATCAAGAGCCGGTCGCCGTAAGCCTTGCTCACGTTCTTGAACTCGATCACTTCATTGCCCAGTCGGTCGCCGACAGGGATGAAGATTTCCTGCGTTTCGTTGCGCTTCTGATATTCCTGGCTGTTGAGTTCCTCGAACCGTGCGATCCGTGCCTTCGACTTCGCCTGGCGTCCCTTCGGGTTCTGGCGCACCCATTCCAGTTCTTTCTTCAGCGCCTTCTGCCGCGCCGATTCCGTTGATTCTTCCTGCTTCAGCCGATCCTGCTTCTGGTCGAGCCAGCTGCTGTAGTTGCCCTTCCACGGAATGCCGTGGCCGCGGTCGAGTTCGAGGATCCACTCGGCGGCGTTATCGAGGAAATAGCGATCGTGGGTGACCGCCACGACCGTACCCGGATAGCGCGTCAGGAATTGTTCGAGCCAGTCCACCGATTCTGCGTCCAGGTGGTTGGTCGGTTCGTCGAGCAGCAGCATGTCGGGCTTTTGCAGCAGCAATTTGCACAGCGCCACACGACGCTTTTCGCCGCCCGACAAGTGTTCGATTTTCGCGTCCCACGCGGGCAGGCGCAGTGCGTCGGCGGCGACTTCGAGTTGTTGCTCGGGCGTGCCGCCGTCGCTGGTTGCGAGGATGGCTTCGTATTTGGCTTGCTCGGCGGCGAGGGCGTCGAAGTCGGCGTCGGGTTCCGCGTAAGCCGCGTAGATGGCGTCGAGCTTTTTTTGCGCGCTGAAAACTTCGCCGAGGCCATCTTCAACGGCTTCGCGTACCGTTTGCTGCGGATTGAGTTGCGGTTCCTGCGGCAAATAGCCGATGTTCAGGTTCGGCATCGGCGTGGCTTCGCCTTCGATGTCCTTGTCGACGCCTGCCATGATGCGGATCAGGGTCGACTTGCCGGAACCGTTCAGGCCGAGTAGGCCGATTTTGGCGCCGGGGAAAAACGACAGCGAGATGTCTTTCAGGATCTGGCGCTTGGGCGGCACGATCTTGCCGACGCGGTTCATGGTGAAGACGTATTGGGCCATTTGCGGATTCGGTTGTCTTGAGGTTTGCGGTTTTACGGCGGGCTTCGGCCGGGCGGCTGTTGGTTCTTAAGCCTCTGCCGGGAAGCCCCTGGATTCAGTACGCGACGATGCGTCTCCCGCAGCGCGCGGGAAGTGACGACATTGTACTTCGATGAATATGGCTGCCTGGCGGGCGTTTATCGGCTTTGATGCCGGCGCCCAAGCGTTCTCAACGCCACGCTGCGACGCCGCCATGGCGCGAACACGTGCCGCTGCGATGCCGGCTGAAGCTCCACGTGCCATCGCGGCATCGCGCGGTGGCGCCGTCGGGGGCTTCGCCCGAACGCGAATGCGCCGGGGAGTGGACGGTTCGGCCGTCGTGATTGCGATAGGTCTGGTGGTTATCGAGGTCGGATTCGTTCGGGGAGGAATAGGCGTAGGCGAACGAGGCGGAGCCATTGAGCGCGAGGGCGGCGGCGAGGAGGATGGACGCGGTGCGCCGATAGAAACGTGTCGTCATTGTTTTTGTTTTGGGCGCGAGGAGCGTGAACGCTTGCGCTGGCCGTTCTGGATCGCCGCATTATCGAACCGGCGATCCTTCTGGATCAGTCAGGAATCGAGCGCTGCCGGATTCTTCGCGCGTGTTTTATCTTCCGATGCCAACCGGCGCGCGACTTTTTTCACGTCCTCCGCGGCAGGCAGGGTTTCGGGCCGGATGCCGCGTTCAAGGAGGGTCTTACGAACCGCTCCATTGTTGTTGATATGTTCCCGCGAGATCGCTTCTTCATTGCCAAGCTGTTTCTCGCGCGAATTGAAGATGGTGATTTCCGCTGCGAAATCCTTTGCCTTGAGAATGATCGTGGGCGCGAAATCGGCCAATGGCCGCTTGGCGGGGACCTTCCAATGCGATTTCATTTGCTGGGTGGATTTCTCGAACAAGGCGTGATCGCCTTTGCTCCGAATCATGCCGAAATCGTCGTTTCCACCGGTTTGTTCGAAAATCACTTCGGATAGCTCCTTTTCCGTATTGGTCAATTTCATGCGGGCGACCAGACGTTCCGAGTCGAGCAGACGTTGCTCGATCAACTCGGCGCGTCGGGTCTGGACGGCGAAATAGGTCTGTGCAAACGCAATTTCGTGCTTCTTGGGATCGCCGTTTTGAGCGACAAGATAGCAGGCGTAGCGAGTGAGCATGATGTCATCGACTTCGCGCTGGCTGCCTGAGCCGAGGTCGACCATTTTCCTGACGTCAGGAAAATGGTCTGCCGCCGCATGCCCCGATGTTTCGCAGGCAATCTCAGCTTTGTTCACAACCTTGACGAAGTTCTCCCACTTCGCATACCCAAGCAGGTGCTGAAGGTCGCGAGCAAGCCAGAATTCGACGCCGTTATTGGTCTGCTGAGCATGCGCTTCGAAATGCTCGGTCAACGAGTAAATCAGTTCGGTCTTCATGTACACCGTCCAAGATGGGTTGCGCGCGGTTGGCAAGCAAGGCAGCCGGCGCAAAGCAATAAAAAAAGCGGAAATCCCTTTATCAGGGACTCCGCTTTTAATCACAACCTCGAACAACCTTGGACGACAAATTATTACATCAGACGTTAAACAAGAAATTCATCACGTCGCCGTCGTGCACGACATATTCCTTCCCCTCCGCCCGCATTTTCCCGGCTTCCTTCGCGCCTTGCTCGCCCTTGAACGCGACGAAGTCATCGAAGGCGATGGTCTGCGCGCGAATAAACCCGCGCTCGAAATCCGTGTGGATAGCGCCGGCGGCCTGAGGCGCGGTGTCGCCGATATGAATCGTCCATGCCCGCACTTCCTTCACGCCCGCCGTGAAATACGTTTGCAATCCGAGCAGCTTGTAACCCGCGCGAATCACGCGATCCAGGCCCGGCTCTTCCATGCCGATATCGGCCAGGAACTCCTGCTTGTCGGCGTCGTCGAGATCCGCGATTTCCGCTTCGATCGCCGCGCACACCGCCACCACCGGCGCGCCCTCGGCCTCCGCGTGCTTGCGCACCGCGTCCAGGTGCGGATTGTTCTCGAAACCATCGTCCTTCACGTTCGCCACGTACATGGTCGGCTTGGCCGTGATCAGGCACAGCGGCTTGATCAGCGCGAGTTCGTCTTCGTTCAGGTCCAGCGCGCGCACGGGTTTCGCCTGATCGAGTTGCGCCTGGATCTTTTCCAGCAAGGGGACGAGCTTCGCCGCTTCCTTGTCGTTGCCCGAGCGCGCCGACTTGGCGAAACGGTGATGAGCTTTCTCGACCGTCGCCAAATCCGCCAGCGCCAGTTCCGTATTGATGACTTCGATGTCCGCGAGCGGGTCGATCTTGTTCGCGACGTGAATCACGTTTTCGTCTTCGAAGCAGCGCACGACGTGCGTGATGGCATCGGTTTCGCGAATGTTCGCGAGGAACTTGTTACCCAGGCCTTCGCCCTTGCTAGCGCCGGCCACGAGGCCCGCGATATCGACGAATTCAACAATGGCCGGAACCACGCGTTCGGGCTTGACGATCTCGGACAACGCCGCCAGACGGGGATCCGGCACTTCGACCACGCCGACATTCGGCTCGATCGTGCAGAACGGATAGTTTTCGGCGGCGATGCCGGCCTTGGTCAGTGCATTGAACAGTGTGGACTTGCCGACGTTAGGCAAGCCGACGATGCCGCATTGGAGGCTCATGGAATCCTTCGAACTGGTGAAACGGCGTGCGCCGCGTGGGTCAACGCTGGATGCGCGTGTCGCGGGTTTCACAACCCCGGCGACCAAGGCGCGTAGCGGGCGGCCACGTCGTACGGGCCGGAAAAACCGCTATTGTAGCGCCACGGCCGGGTCGGCTGGGCGGGCGGGATATGCCGCTACAGGGCGTCGCACCCGCTGAAACACCGCATTGACCATCGATTTCCGGCATACCCCGGCGGCTATAATGGCCGCATGACTTTCCACTCAAGAAATTTTCACGCGGTCGTGGTCGGCGGCGGGCTCGTCGGCAAGACGGCGGCGCTCGCGCTGACACAATCCGGCCTGCGCACCGCGTTGCTGGCAACGCCTGCTGCAGCCCCGCCCGCCGCCGGCAGCTTCGATTCCCGCATCTACGCGCTGTCATCGAGCTCGCAGGCGCTGCTGGAACGGCTGCGCGTCTGGCAGGCGCTGGAGCGCGACAAGCTTGGGCCGGTGCTGGACATGCGCGTTTTCGGCGATGCCTTCGCCGAACTGCATTTCTCCGCGTTCCAGGCGGCCGTGCCGCAATTGGCGTGGATTGTGGAGTCTTCGCTGATTGAACGATCGCTCGATGCCGCGCTGCGTTTCCAGCCGAACCTCACGTGGATCGATTCGCGCGCCCAGGGCCTGGCGATCCACGACGACGCCGCTCATCTGACCCTCGCAAACGGCGACACGCTCGAAACGGACCTGGTGGTCGGCGCGGACGGCGCGCATTCCTGGGTGCGGGCGCAGACGGGCGCGAAGATGCAGCGCCGGGATTATCGGCAAACGGGTGTGGTCGCGAACTTCAAGTGCGAAAAGCCGCACGGCGAGACGGCGTACCAATGGTTCCGCGATGGCGAGATCATTGCGTTGTTGCCGTTGCCGGGTGATCACGTGTCGCTCGTGTGGTCCGCTAAAACCGAACACGCCGATACCCTCCTGAAACTCGATCCCGCCCAACTCGCGGCGGAAGTCGAAAAGGCCACGCAAAACATGCTTGGCGCACTCGAATGCGTGACGCCCGCGCAGGGCTTTCCGCTCGCGCTGCAAACCGTGGACCGGCTGATCGGCGCACGTGTGGCGCTGGTGGGCGACGCTGCGCATCTGATTCACCCGCTGGCTGGGCAGGGCATGAACCTGGGTTTGCGCGATGTCGCCGCGCTGGCCGAAACCCTCGCCAACAAGGAAGCATTCCGCTCAGCCGGCGACCCGGTTTTACTGCGCCGATACGAACGCACCCGTCGCGAGGACATCCAGAAATTGACGCTCGCCTGCGACGGCCTGCAGAAACTCTTCGCCATGCCCGGCACGCTCGCTCGCGGACTGCGCAATACCGGCATGGCGCTCGTGGGTGCACAACCGCTTATCAAGCGCTGGCTTGTGTCTGCGGCGCTTGGTTGAGACCTGGTCAAGAACATCCCACCTACTTCAGATTGACGGAAACTCGAATGAAAATCACTCTTCGCCGCGCCCTGGTCGCTGCTGCCACGTTGGCCGCGGTGTTTGGTATCGGCATCGCGGCACAAGCCGATCAGACCACCGACAAGATCAAGGCCACGCTGCAATCGCGCATTGGTGACGCCGACATCAAAAGCGTCGAGAAGTCCCCGGTTCCAGGGCTCTACGAAGTCAATCTCGGCGCACAGATCGTGTACACGGACGCGACCGGCAACTATCTGCTGATGGGCGATCTCGTCGATACCCGCACGCGCACGAACATCACCGAAGCGCGTCTGGCAGAAACGAACAAGATCGACTTCGCGAAGCTGCCGTTCGAGAACGCGGTCAAAGTGGTGAAGGGCACGGGCGCGCGCAAGATCGCGGTGTTCTCCGATCCGAATTGCCCGTACTGCAAGCAGCTCGAAACCACGCTCAAATCCGTCGATAACGTCACCATCTACACTTTCCTGTACCCGGTTTTGTCGCCGGATTCGTCGGTCAAGTCGAAGTCGATCTGGTGCTCGAAGGACCGTTCGGGCGCCTGGGAAGGCTGGATGCTGGACCACACGGCGCCGACCGCCGCCGCTGGCTGCGACACAACCGCCATCGACAAGAACCTGAAGCTCGGCCAGTCGATGAACGTCACCGGTACGCCGACCGTTTTTCTCGCCGACGGACGCCGTCTGCCCGGCGCAGTGCCGGCCGATCGGCTGGAGAAGGAGTTGTCGGCGGTTCACTGAAGTCCGCTGTCGATTCGTGGACCAACGACGAAGGAGGCGCGCGAAGCGCCTCTTTCGCTTTCATGAACTTCCACTTGCCTGATTCTGCAATGAGCGGTTCAACCGCGAAAAAGCCCGGACAGCCAAACCCGGCGACAAGAACAAAAGGACCTCGACGCATGAACGCCATCCGTTACACCATTGTTCCGAAAAATCCCGCTGCGCATCTGTTCGAAGTGACGCTGACCGTCGCGCAACCCGATCCGTCGGGCCAGCGTTTTGTGCTGCCTGTGTGGATTCCGGGCAGCTACATGATCCGCGAATTCGCCCGCAATATCGTGACGCTGCAGGCGTTCAACGCGGCGGGCCGCAAGCTCGCCATCGATAAAACCGACAAGCACGCTTGGGTAACCGCACCGCACGATGGCCCGATCACGCTGCGTTATGAGGTCTACGGCTGGGACCTCTCAGTGCGTGCGGCGCATCTTGACGACACCATCGGTTTTTTCAACGGTACGAGTGTGTTCCTCGCGGTAGAAGGGCAGGCGGATGCGCCCTGCATAGTCGATATTCAAAAGCCTGCGGGCACGCAATACGCGAACTGGCGCGTGGCGACGGCATTGCCCGAGGCGCGCGGTACGAAGCGCTATGGTTTCGGCGCGTATGAAGCGCCGAATTACGATGCGCTGATCGATCATCCCGTGACGCTCGGCGAGTTCGCGCTTGGTTCCTTCGATGCCCACGGCGCGAAGCACGACATCGTGATTTCGGGCCGCGTGACCGGGCTCGATATGCATCGCCTGGAAACCGACCTCAAGCGCGTTTGCGAGTCGCAAATTGCGTTGTTCGAGCCGCGCACGAAGAAGGCGCCGGTTGATCGTTATGTGTTCATGACGGTCGCTGTCGCCGATGGTTACGGTGGCCTGGAACATCGTGCATCGACGGCGCTGATCTGCAATCGCGCCGATCTGCCTGTTGCCGGGCGGCCGGATGTGACGGATGGTTATCGCACGTATCTTGGTCTTTGCAGCCACGAATATTTCCATACGTGGAACGTGAAGCGCATCAAACCCGCTGCGTTCGCGCCATACGATTTATCGCAGGAAAATTACACGTCGCTGCTGTGGTTGTTCGAAGGTTTTACGTCGTACTACGACGACCTGATGCTCGTGCGAAGCGGCCTGATCAGCGCGAGCGAGTATTTTTCGCTTCTGGGAAAGACGCTCGGCGGCGTGTTGCGCGGGTCGGGGCGGCTCAAGCAGACCGTGGCTGAAAGTTCGTTCGATGCCTGGGTCAAATATTATCGGCAGGACGAAAACGCAGCGAACGCAATTGTCAGCTATTACCAGAAGGGTTCGCTTGTCGCGCTCGCTTTCGACCTGTCGATCCGCGCGCAAACCGAAGGCAAGAAATCACTCGACGACGTCATGCGGCTTCTGTGGCAACGCTACGGCCGGGATTTTTATCACGGCAAAGCGTGGGGTATCGAAGAAAGCGAGGTGGAAGCCTTGTTCGCCGAAGCTACCGGCGCCGATTTGAAAAAGCTATTCCGCGACGGTGTCCACGGGACGCGTGATCTGCCGCTCGATACTTTGTTCGAGCCCTTCGGCATCACGTTCGCGCCCGATGTCGCGACCAACGGCACGGCGGGGAAACCGTCGCTCGGCGCGCGGATTCGCAATGGCGCGGATTGCGTACTCGCGGTTGTCCACGAGAATAGCGCGGCGCAGAAGGCGGGGCTATCGGCCGGTGACGTGCTGGTTGCAATCGACGGCTTGCGCGTCACGGGATCGAATCTCGACACGCTGCTTGCGCGTTATTTGCCAGGCGCGAAGGTGGAAGTGCACGCATTCCGGCGCGACGAATTGCGCGTCGCGCAGGTCAGGCTCGATCCGCCGGAGGTATCGCGTTATGTGCTTTCTACCGCCGATGGACGCGGTCCGTCGAAGCAATGGCGCGAACGCTGGCTGAAAGGTTGAGGCGTTAAAGCAGCGCTAAAGGCGGATTGTTCTATTGTTGCAACAATCCGTCACGAGTGCGCAGCTTGTTCCCGGCGTCGTAAAAAAGAAGAATGCGTCCTGTCAGAGCGCGATCCGTGCTCGAACTCAACAGACACAGGAATCATCATGACGACCATTCTTCAAATCAATTCCGCAGCTCGCTCGCAAGGCGCCCAATCAACGTTGCTCGCTGACGAAGTGTCGGCGAAGCTGCAGCAAGTGCACCCGGGTGCGAAGCTAGTCGTGCGCAATCTTCTCTCCGACAACCTTCCCCACCTCGACGATGCCACGCTCGGCGCATTCTTCACGCCCGCCGACCAACGCACGGCTGAACAAAACGCGATCCACGCCAAGAGCGAAGCGCTTATCGCCGAATTGCAAGCGGCTGACGTAGTCGTGATCGCCGCGCCGATGTACAACTTCGGCATTTCGTCGCAACTGAAGGCGTACTTCGACTGGATCGCACGCGCAGGCATCACGTTCAAGTACGGCGCGAACGGCCCGGAAGGCCTGGTGACGGGCAAGAAGGTGGTAGTTGTATCGGCACGTGGCGGCAAGTACAGCGGCACGCCGAATGATTCGCAAACGCCGTATCTGAAGTCGTTCCTCGGTTTCCTGGGCATGACCGACGTCAGCTTCATCTTCGCCGAAGGCCTGGCAATGGGCCCGGACGCTGCCGGCGCCGCTTTGGCTACCGCACGCGACTCGATCGCCGCGCTGTAAGCAAGTTTGTGAAGTAGCAGGACGCTTTTGAAAGAACCCGCCGTGTCGTGAGACATCGGCGGGTTTTTTACGCTGGGACGTCAGGCAAACGCCAGTCGATGGCCGGTCGCCCGTGTTGCTCGAGATACGTATTCGCCGACACAAAATGCCCGCAGCCCAGAAAGCCGCGATGCGCTGACAGCGGAGACGGGTGGGGCGCTTCCAGCACGCAGTGCGCCTTCCCGGATGCCACCGCCGACGCGATCAATCCTCGTTTTGCCTGCGCATGCGCACCCCAAAGCATGAACACGAGATGTTCGTGTCGAAGGGCAAGTTCGTGGATCAGCGTGTCGGTGCAATGCTCCCAGCCGCGTTTGGCGTGGCTGCCGGCTTTATCGCGTTCCACCGTCAGCGATGTGTTCAACAGCAGCACGCCTTGTTGCGCCCATGCGTCGAGGCAACCGTGAGCGGGCGCAGTAAAACCAAGGCTGGCGTTGATTTCCTTGAAGATATTTTTCAGCGATGGCGGCGGCCGAACCGGCGCCGGCACCGAAAACGCCAGGCCGTGAGCTTGCGGCGCACCGCGATCTTCGCCGTGGTAAGGATCCTGTCCGAGGATGACGACCTTCACATCGCCGGGACGAGTCAGGCGCAATGCGCGGAAGACATCGGCGGGATACACGGTCTTGCCGGCGGCGCGCTCGGCGTCGACGAACGCGCACAACGCGGCGTAATGCGGGCTGTCGATAAAAGTCTTCAGATGCTTGCGCCAGTCCGCCGGCAACGCGTCGAACTGACTTTCGAGCGACGTAAACGGTTCGAGCTGGGTTTTCGGTGACTCAGCTTCAAATAGTGACGCCTGACTCATTTCACGCCGCCGTTGGAGCCAGCCACTTTGGACTCGCACAGGTCGTAGCCCCGGCGTGCCTTGCTGGCGTCGTCAGGCTGGAGATACAGAAACGCTCCCCGCATTTGCGCGGCAAGGATGTTCAATGCTTCCTCGTTGCCAGATTTCAGTTCGAGTTCGAGTTCGCTGATTGGAGCGGTCAGGCGCTCGCCGTCCACTTCAGCCACCACCTCGCCGAGATCCAGCGCGGCTTCAATCCGCGCACCGTCAATTTCGATGTCCCAGATCACGCGTGAGAAATCGGTGCGGAACAGCGCGGCCAATTCGGGCGCGGCGTCGCTGAGCGCATTGGCGGCGTGCTCGTCATCGCAAATTTCAAGCAGGGCGGGGATTTCCAGCGCTTCGCCGGCTACGGGCCGCTCCCACTCGTGGCGGTTGTGCAAACCGTCCGTCGATTCACCCGCCGTCTTGTACGTTTGCAACCATTGATCCGGCGTACCGCGCAGACGCACCGCACTTTTCGCCTTCGCGAGCGCACGGTCAGGGGTATCGAAGTACACGTTGGTGAGCTGGATCTTGCGGCCTTCCCGACCGGTGCGTTGTGTCAGGTCCTTCGCTATCTCGCCATGTTCCGACGTAGGCAGCGCCAGTTTGATCTCGCGTTCAATACTCAAAATAAACTCCGTGCAACAGCGTCAGAAGAACATTCGCGCCAGTTCGGTACCGGGGTCGTCGGCGCGCATGAACGCCTCGCCGACCAGGAACGTCTGCACGTCCATGGCGCGTAGCCGGTCGACATCGACGCGGCTCAGAATGCCCGATTCGGTCACCACTATACGATCTTCAGGAACCATGTCCAGCATGCCGATCGTCGTTTCAATCGATGTCTCGAACGTGCGGAGATTGCGGTTATTCACACCGATCAACGGTGTCTTCAACGTAAGTGATTGCTCGAGTTCGTCACGATCGTGAACTTCCACGAGCACCGCCAGCCCGAGCGAGTGCGCGTACGCTTCGAGATCTCGCATTTGCAAGGGCTGGAGCGCGGCGGCGATCAACAGAATGCAGTCGGCGCCCATCGCGCGGGCTTCCAGGATCTGATAAGGATCGACAATGAAGTCCTTGCGCAGAACCGGCAGGCTGCAAGCGGCGCGCGCTTCTTCGAGATACGCAACGCTGCCCTTGAAGAACTGCACGTCGGTCAGCACCGACAAACACGCGGCGCCGCCTTGTTCGTACGATTTCGCGATTTCGGCGGGGACGAAGTTCTCGCGCAATACGCCCTTCGACGGACTCGCTTTCTTCACTTCCGCGATGATCGCCGGCTTCCCCGCGGCGTGCTTCGCGCGCAATGCGCCGACGAAGTCGCGCGAGTCGCGCGTGCTCGCCTGCAAACGCAGTTCCTCGAGCGACACGCTTTCCTGCGCGATGCGAATTTCGCCTCGTTTGACTTCGATAATGCGGTCGAGAATGTCACTCATGTCCTGGCCTCTTTATTTCGCGAATTGCTGCGTGAAGCGCACGAGTTCATCGACTTTTTCACGCGCTTGCCCGCTCGCGATCACCTCTTTCGCGAGGACCATGCCGGCCGCGATCGATTCGACCACGTTCGCGGCATATAACGCCGTGCCCGCATTCAGCGTCACGATTTCGCGCGCGACGCACGGCTTGTTATTCAGCGCGCCGAGCAACATGGTTTTCGATTCCAGCGCGTCGGCCACTTTCAGCGTCCGGTTCGACACCATCTGCAGGCCGAAGTCCTCCGGATGAATCTCATACTCGCGCACTTCGCCGTTGCGCAGCTCGCCTACCACGGTTGCCGCACCCAGCGATACTTCGTCCATGCCGTCCTTGCCGTACACCACCAGCACGTGCTTAGCTCCCAGGCGTTGCATGACGCGAACCTGGATGCCGACGAGGTCCTCATGGAACACGCCCATCAACTGATTGGGCGCGCCGGCCGGGTTGGTCAGCGGGCCGAGGATGTTGAAAATCGTCCGCACGCCGAGTTCACGACGCACCGGCGCGATGTTTTTCATCGCCGGATGATGATTCGGCGCGAACATGAAACCCATACCCGTTTCGGCAATGGATAACGCCACTTGTTCCGGCTTCAGATCGATATTCACGCCCAGCGCTTCAAGCACGTCTGCGCTGCCCGATTTACTCGATACCCCGCGATTGCCGTGCTTCGCGACCTTCGCGCCGGCGGCCGCCGTGACAAACATGGTGGCCGTCGAAATGTTGAAGGTATGCGAGCCGTCGCCGCCGGTGCCCACGATATCGACTAGATTCTCGCTATCCGGCACGGTGACGTGATTCGCGAACTCGCGCATTACCGTGGCGGCCGCCGCGATTTCTCCGATGGTTTCCTTCTTCACGCGCAAACCCGTGATGATCGCGGCGGACATCACCGGCGACATCTCGCCGCGCATGATCATGCGCATCAGGTGCAGCATTTCGTCGTGGAAAATCTCGCGATGCTCGATTGTCCGTTGCAACGCTTCCTGGGCCGTAATTGTCATGATCGGATCTCGGTTCACGCGCGAATGCCTTGCGCCGGGCTCTTGACGAAGTTTTCGAGCAGCGCGTGGCCGTGCTCGGAAAGAATCGATTCCGGGTGGAATTGCACGCCCTCGACCGCGAGTTCTTTATGACGCACGCCCATGATTTCGCCGTCAGGCGTCCACGCGGATATTTCCAGGCAATCCGGCAGCGACTCGCGTTCGATCGCGAGCGAGTGATAACGCGTCACGCTGAAATGTTTCGGCAGGTCGGAAAACACGCCGCGGCAATCCGTTTCGATAGTGCTGACTTTGCCGTGCATGATGGTTTGCGCGCGCACTACGCGTCCGCCGAACGCCTCACCAATGGCCTGATGGCCGAGGCAAACGCCCAAAATAGGGATCTTTCCGGAAAATTCGCGCAGCACGTTGAGCGTGATGCCCGCGTGTTGCGGATTGCTCGGCCCCGGCGAGAGGCAGATCCGCTCGGGATTGAGCTTTGCGATTTCATCGAGGGTAATTTCGTCGTTGCGGAAAGTCCGCACATCCTCGCCCAGTTCGCCGAAATACTGGACCAGGTTATAGGTGAACGAATCGTAGTTGTCGATCATCAGCAGCATGGTCTGTCTCCGGTCAGAAGTCGCTATCGAGGCCGTCTTGCACCTGCTCGGCGGCGCGCAGCACTGCTCGCGCCTTGTTCTCCGTCTCCTGCCATTCCGACTCGGGCACCGAATCAGCGACCACGCCCGCTGCCGCCTGCACGTACAAATTGCCCTTGTGGATCAGACCCGTGCGGATCGCGATGGCGAGATCCATCTCGCCCGTGAACGACAGATACCCGCAAGCGCCGCCGTACAAGCCGCGTTTCACCGGCTCCAGCTCGTCGATGATTTCCATCGCCCGCACTTTCGGCGCGCCCGACAGCGTGCCGGCGGGGAAGGTGGCGCGCAGCACGTCGAAATTGGTCGTGCCGGGTTTCAGCTTGCCTTCCACCGAACTCACGATGTGCTGAACGTGCGAGTACTTTTCGATCGCCAGCTTGTCGGTCACCACCACCGATCCCGTCTGCGCAATCCGGCCGACATCATTACGCGCCAGATCGATCAGCATCACGTGTTCGGCCACTTCTTTCGGATCGTTCAGCAATTCGGTCGCGAGTTCTGCATCACGTTCCGGCGTGTTGCCGCGCGGCCGCGTGCCGGCGAGAGGACGAATGGTCACAATCCGTTCGTCGCCACGTTTTTCCTGCCGCACCAGAATTTCCGGCGATGCCCCCACCACGTGGAATTCCCCGCCGAAGTTGTAGTAATACATATACGGCGATGGATTCAGCGAACGCAACGCGCGATACAGCGAGAGCGGGTTATCGCGGAACGGCTTCACGAGCCGCTGGCCAACCTGAACCTGCATCAATTCGCCAGCCGCGATGTACTCCTTCGCCTTTCGCACCGCGTTCAGGTAATCGTCCTTCGCGAACTCCCGATACGTCTCCGTCCGCACGCTAGCTGAGGTCACCGGCGGCTGCACGGTCGTGCGCAAACGCGACCGCAATTCGCGCAGGCGCTGTTTGGCTTTCGTGAATGCTTCGGGCGTGGTCGGGTCGGCGTAGACAATCAGATAAAGCTTGCCGGCGAGGTTATCGATAACCGCCATTTCTTCGGTCAGCAGCAACTGGATATCGGGCAGGCCGAGATCGTCACGCGGAGCCGTATGGGCCAGCTTCTTTTCGATATAACGCACGGCGTCATAACCGAAATACCCGGCCAGACCGCCGCAAAAGCGCGGTAGTCCCGGGCGCTGCGCAATTTTGAAGCGCTTCTGAAATTCTTCGATAAACGTCAGCGGATCGGCTTGGCTCGTTTCAATGACGTTGCCGTCCTTCAGCACCTCCGACACGCCGTTCTGTACGCGAATCATGGTGCGGGCCGGCAAGCCGATAAACGAGTAACGCCCGAAGCGCTCGCCACCCACCACCGATTCCAGCAGGAACGAGTTGGCGCCATTGCGCTCGGTTTGAGCCAGCTTGAGATAAAGCGAAAGCGGCGTTTCGAGGTCGGCCAGCGCCTCGGCGATCAGGGGAATGCGGTTGAAACCTTCATTCGCCAGCGATTGGAATTCGAGTTCGGTCATGTTCTGATCCTTTACGTGTCGCTTGTTGGATTTGGCGACATCGAGCACACACTGGGCGCTGCGGACAATTTACCGCACGGCGCGAATCTCGCTCTCGTTTGTGCGTTGCCTGATGCTTCAAACGCTGTCCCGATCGTTTAGGCGGTGGTAGCCATTTGCTAAAACGGCACGGCCGCAAAACGGAATTTGGGCGCAACGAATGATGCGGATCAGGCCAGGCATCAAGGTAAAACAAGTCGGCGGGATCGGCGCGCGGAATGCGCAGCGAAACAAAAAACGGTTGCCGAAGACGAGCTTCGGCGTTCCTCAGGCGAGGTTAGCGCGACCAGCGACGCCAGGGCCAGGCTCCCCGGTCGATGCTGCTCAGACTCCGTTTTTTGTTCAGAAACATGAGGATTGAACTAGTCAGTCGATGTTGTCGCGCCGGGTGCGGCGGGCGCGGTCATGGTTGCTGCTATTGCCTGTGCGGCAGCTAGCAGGGAAGAAACTATACCATCGGATTTCACCAGGTGCACGGGTTTGCCGTGGTTGTAACCGTAAGGCACCGTAAGCGTCGCCATACCCGCTGCGCGACCCGCCAGCGCATCATTCTCCGAATCCCCAATGGCCACGGCTTCGCGTGGCAGCACGTCCAGCCGTTCGCAAGCAATCAGCATAGGCGCCGGATCAGGCTTTTTTTGCGGGACGGAATCGCCGCCGAGCACAACCTTGAAGTATTCGGCCAAGCCGAATTTTGTTAACAATTCGACAGCGAACCTGTGCGGCTTGTTCGTCACGCATGCCAACGGCAATCCGAGATCCCGCAGCGCTTTCAAGCCTTCCGTGACTTCGGGATAGAGCGTGGCGTGCTGTCCATTGATGCGTGCATATTCGGTCTGGTAGATCGCGAGCGCGTCCTCGAACTTCGTGGCTGCTTCGAGTGCTGAAAACCGCACGGCCAGCACGCTGCGGATCAGGTTCTCCGAACCTTTGCCGATATAGCCAATGACTTCGTCCCGATCTGTGGCCTTCGTGCCAATCCGCGCCAGCATGCCGTTGAGCGCGGCGACGAAATCGTCCGCGGTGTCGATCATGGTCCCGTCAAGGTCAATGATCGCCGCGCGCAGCGTCTTGTTCGTGAACGCCGGAAGCTCCGCCGTGAGTTCGCTCATCGTGCTTCCCCGGTATTCACTTTGGCCAACTCGGCGCGCATTTGCGCAATCACGTCGTGATAATTGTGGTGGCCGAAAATGGCCGATCCGGCCACGAACGTATCCGCGCCGGCTTCCGCGATTTCCCGGATGTTGTCGATTTTGACGCCGCCGTCCACTTCGAGATGAATCTCGCGTCCGGTGCGCTCGCGGTATTCGTCGATGCGCCGACGCGCTTCGCGCAGTTTAACGAGCGCTTCGGGAATGAACGACTGGCCGCCAAAGCCCGGATTCACCGACATGATGAGCACCAGGTCGACTTTATCCATGACATAGTCGAGATGACTCAACGACGTCGCCGGGTTAAAAACGAGACCTGCCTTGCAGCCGTGTTCGCGAATCAGCGAAAGCGTGCGATCGATATGATCTGAACCTTGCGGGTGAAAGCTGATCACATTAGCGCCGGCCTTGGCGAAATCCGGCACGATCCGATCGACCGGCCGCACCATCAGATGGACGTCGATAGGAACATCCGTATGCGGACGCAGCGCCTCACAGACCATGGGGCCGATTGTCAGGTTCGGAACGTAATGGTTGTCCATCACGTCGAAGTGGATCCAGTCTGCGCCGGCGGCGACCACATTGCGGACCTCTTCGCCGAGAATGGCGAAGTCGGCGGACAAAATACTGGGGGACAGGCGAAATTGCGTCATGACGTCGGCCGGTTGCGAGCGGAAAATGCATTTTACAGCGTGAAGACCTTTTTGACCGCTGACCGAATGGCCTACGTCCCATCCCGCGGCCTTTCGCGGGAGCTTCGTGCGGCTGACAAAGCCCTTGCACGCAGTGGCGTTCTGTTGCGGGCACCGGCTGCATCAAGCAGAATGCGTCACCTGACGTTCACGCAAATTCGCGAGACCCGCGCCGGGCCTCTGTCCTTAAAGGGGGGAGGGGTTCGAACCCGCGTAGCACATTTTTGAATTGGAAAAGCGATGAGCCAGTATGAATTCAGCGTTTCCGTCCAGACGCAGTATCTCCCTGAACAATCGGATCCGGACGCCCGGCAGTTTGCTTTCGCCTACACCCTGACCATCCGCAATACCGGGCAGGTCGCGGCGCAACTGATCTCGCGCCACTGGATCATTACTGACAGCGACGACGCAGTGCAGGAAGTAAAGGGACTTGGCGTGGTGGGGAACCAGCCATTGCTGCCGCCGGGAGAGAAATTCGAGTACACGAGCTGGGCCGTCATTGCGACGCCCGTTGGCACCATGCGTGGTTCGTATTTTTGCGTAGCCGAAGATGGCGAGCGTTTCGAGGCGCCAATTGCCGAGTTTTCGTTGCACATGCCGCGAACGCTGCATTGAACTGGCAGCGCTGAAGCACGTGCCGTCATGGTGCTTGCTGCTTTCGTTTCTCCTGGCGCCTGTTTTTCTTCTTGCCCGAAGCCGTCCACACGACGATAAAGATCAGCAGAAGCAGCGCCAAGAGAGACTCGAGCGCAAAAATAAGCATTGGGTATTCGTCGAATAGATCAGACATGGCGGTTCTCATCAAGAACGAACATTGTATGCGTTTCACTCGCTCGCTCGCCGGATTGGCGGGTTGGGCGGCGTCGATCACAGCAGCCGTCCTGCTCGCTTCGTGCGGCGGTGGCTCCATTAAGTCCGGGTATCTCGCGCCACCGACCGGTGCACCGATCATCACGGGACAGCGCGCGGCTAATCGCTTGACTGCAGTGAGCTGGCAGCAAGTGCCCGGCTGGCAGGACGATTCGCTGCTCGGCGCGACTGCCGCGATGCGCCAGAACTGCAGCCGTCTCGCGCAACAGCCCGCGTGGCGCCGGGCATGCGCGGCGGCGCAGCGTCTCGACGATCTCGACATGAACGCCGCCCGCGAATTCTTCGAGGCGTATTTCACGCCATTCCAGTTGGCCAACACCGACGGCACGCTCGACGGTCTCGTGACCGGTTACTACGAGCCGTTGTTGCGCGGTTCGCGTACGCGTCACGGGGCTTATCAATACGCGTTGTATCGATGGCCGTATCGGTTCAAAGCCGGCACCGCATTGCCGACGCGTGCCCAGCTTGAAAGTTCGGGTGTGTTGAACGGCAACGAACTGGTTTGGGTCGACGACCCTATCGAAGCGTTCTTCCTGCAGATCCAGGGCTCGGGACAAGTCGTGATGGAAGACGGGACCACCATGCGCATTGGTTTTGGCGGGACGAACAACCAGCCGTACAAATCAATTGGGCGTGAGTTGCTGGATCGGCGTGAACTCACGCCGGCACAGGCCACGATGCAAGGTATCAAGGCGTGGGCGAAAGCGAATCCGTCGCGTGTCGATGCATTGCTCGACGTCAATCCGCGCTTTGTGTTCTTCCGCGAGATGCCGGGCACGGAAACGCTGGCGGCTGGCGTGGGAACCGGGCCGGTGGGCGCGCTGGGTGTTCCGCTTACGCCCGAACGTTCGATCGCGGTGGACCCGTCCTCCATCCCGCTCGGCACGCCGGTTTTCTTGCAGACCACTCGCCCGTTGAGCAATTCGCCGATGAACCGGCTGGTGTTCGCCCAGGACACCGGCAGCGCGATCAAGGGCGGCGTGCGCGCGGATTATTTCTGGGGTCTGGGTGACGATGCCGGCGATCTCGCTGGCCGGATGAAGCAGGCCGGCAGGATGTGGCTGCTGCTGCCGAATTCGTAGACGGGTGTTGGGGATGTCGCGAGAGTAGGCATAAGCGCCGGATTGCCGGCGCTTATGCAATCAACTCGCTGCTTTGCGCGCGGGCGATCATTTGAGGATCGGCCCGAGAGAGCCGGAATCTTGAATGCAAGTATCGCTCGCGTAACAAGCGCAGAATACAGAATCAACTCGCTGCTTTCCGCCGGTCAATCACGCGCCGCGCCTTTCCAACCGACCGCTCAATACCGTTCACACCCAGCACCTGAACCACTGCACTGACACCGATCAAAGCCTTGATGTCGTAAGCGAGCGCAACTTTGGCCTGATCGAGAACCCCCATATCCGGGGCCGTTTCAGGACAAGGTTCAACATTCAACGTGAGCACATCAAGTGGACCTTCTTTCGTCAGCACGATCTGATAATGCGGCGCGAGCGCGTGCTGCTTGAGCAGCAGCTCTTCAATTTGCGTTGGAAATACATTCACACCGCGCACGATCATCATGTCGTCCGAGCGCCCCGTGATTTTTTCCATCCGACGCATCGTTCGCGCGCTGCCCGGCAAAAGCCGGGTGAGATCGCGAGTCCGGTAGCGGATGATCGGCAGTGCTTCCTTGGTCAGCGAAGTGAATACGAGTTCGCCCAGTTCACCGTCGGGCAAGACCTCGCCGGTCTCCGGATCAATGATCTCGGGATAGAAATGATCTTCCCAGATCGTCGGGCCGTCCTTCGTCTCGACACACTCTGACGCCACCCCCGGTCCCATTACTTCCGATAGCCCGTATATATCGACAGCGTCGATACCCATCCGCTTCTCGATAGCCGTGCGCATCTCGTTCGTCCACGGCTCCGCGCCGAAGATGCCGATGCGCAGCGAGCAATCGGCGGGATGAATGCCCTGGCGCTCGAGTTCGTCGGCGATCGACAGCATGTAGCTGGGCGTCACCATGATGATGTCGGGGCGAAAATCCTGGATCAACTGCACTTGCTTTTCGGTCTGGCCGCCGCCGAACGGGATCACGGTCAAACCCGCACGCTCAGCGCCGTAATGAGCACCGAGGCCACCCGTGAATAAACCATAGCCGTAGCTGACGTGCACTTTGTCGCCACGCCGAGCGCCCGCAGCCCGAATGGAACGCGCGACGAGATTTGCCCAGGTGTCGATGTCCTTCGCCGTGTAACCAACCACGGTCGGCTTGCCCGTCGTCCCGGACGACGCGTGGATTCGCGAAATCTGGTCGTGCGGAACGGCGAACATACCGTACGGGTAGTTATCGCGGAGATCCTTCTTCGTCGTGAACGGGAAACGCGCTAAGTCGGCCAGGTTTTTCACGTCGTCCGGATGGACGCCCGCTTCGTCGAACTTGCGGCGGTACACCGGCGAGTTTTCATACGCATGGGCGAGCGACCACTTGAGGCGTTCGAGCTGCAGCGCCGTTAGTTCGTCGCGGCTGGCCGTCTCGATCGGGTCCAGCGGAAGCGCGTTGTTCATCGAGTGTCTCCTTCTTGATCGTCAATCAATCGCCCGAATCAAGTTCGTATGGGCGCTGTGTTTTGTAGGGTGGGTCAGGATTCCACGGAAACCAGATTGCCCTTTATCTGCGACGACTTTCCGCGGAACATCGCGACCGTTTCGCCTTCGCGGTTCGTGACGCGAATGTCGTAGATGCCGGTTCGCCCCGTCAGTGATTGTTCGACAGCTTCTGCCGACAAGCGGTCGCCGCCTTTCACTGCACGCAGAAATTCAATGGAACAGCCTGCCGCGACCGTATTGATGTTGTACGAGTTACAGGCAAACGCGAACGTTGAGTCGGCCAGCGTGAAAATGAGTCCGCCGTGGCAGATACCGTGACCGTTCAGAAAGTCGTCGCGGACGTTCATTTGCATGCGCGCGTACCCCGGACGAACTTCCTTGAGTTCGAGGCCGAGCGCACGGCTGCATGCATCCGCTTCGTACATGGCTTGCGCGGTCGCGTTGGCGAGTTCTTCAGGTGTCATTGCTGCGTTCTCCCGGAGTTTTCTGATCGAATTTCAGAGGCCGTCGAAGCGGGGCGCACGTTTTTCCTTGAAGGCCGCGACGCCCTCGGCGTAGTCGTGCGAGTCACCTAGTTCGCGTTGAACGTCGCGCTCCAGATCCAATTGCTGATCGAGCGTATTGTTCGCGGCGGCACGGATAGCGTGCTTGATTGCTGCGATAGCCTTGGCGGGCTGCTGTGCGAGTTGCGCGGCAAGCTTCAGTGCAGCGCTCTGCAATTGCTCGTCGTCGACCACTTTCCAGACCAGTCCCCACGTCTCAGCTTGTTCGGCGCCCAGTTTGTCTCCGGTCAATGCGAGGCCCAGCGCCCGTGCTTCGCCAACGCGCCGCGGCAAGAGCCACGTGCCGCCGGTATCCGGAACCAGACCAATCTTCACAAAAGCCTGGACGAAACTCGCTGAACGCGCCGCTACGATCAGGTCGCACGCCATGGCGAGATTCGCTCCGGCACCGGCCGCGATACCGTTGACAGCGGCAATCACCGGCAACGGCAAGGCCTGCAGGCGGCGCACGAGCGGGTTGAAATGCCGGTCGATCAGCGCGCCCAGATTGGTCATCGCGCCCGGCGTGAAGTCAAGATCGGCGAGATCCTGGCCCGCGCAAAAGCCGCGGCCCGCCCCCGTGATTACCAGTGCCCGGGCGTTGCTTCCTTCAACCTGATCGAGCGCTTTGTTCAATTCCTCGTGCATCGTCCGCGTGAAGCTGTTCAGCTTGTCGGGACGATTGAGCGTCAGCGTGGCGACGCGCGTGCTTGCGTCGATACAGATGACGATTGAATTGCTGTTGTCGGACATGGTGTCTCCTTGCTGACCAGGTTGTGCAAATACGCATGCCTTCGATACTAGCCGCGCCCGGCGCCGCGTTCCATTCCGCCGAATGGCCTATGTCTTGACGCGGCGTTGCGGGCCGGGCACCTATGCCGTTTGGCTAGCTGTTGCTGGCACGGTCTTGGGTGCAACATGCATTCTGCCTTGGACAACGCGGAAGCGGTTCGCGACGAACGCTGCGTCTGACAATGACGAGTTAGCGGCAGGATTGGCGCCAGTGCCGTGGAAATCCGAGTACGCCGCTGTCTGGTTGACGAACACGCCACTGGTCAGATTGATCGAGAGCGCGACACCGCCGCGGATCGCCGCGTCGTAGGCAGCGTCGACCACTGCATCGTCCGTGCTGTACACGGAGAACGTCAGCGCACCGTGTTTCGCAGCAATCGATCCCGCCAGGTCAAGAGACTGTGCTGTCGAGTCCGTCGCAATGACAAACGAGATTGGGCCGAACCACTCCTGCGTGAATTTTGCGGCGTCGGTACGAATGTCCAGTTTCAACATGAGAGGAGAGCGCACGTGGGCATCGGGGAACGTAGGATGAGCGAGCGATTGACTATCTGTCAGCACTTCGCCCAGTTGCCGGGCGTCGGCAATGCGCGCCATCACGCCATCATTCTGAATGGCACCCGTCAATTCCACCGCGCGGGCCGGATCGGAGACCAGCTTTTCGACGGCAGCCGCGAGCGTCTTCGCGACGTCGTCGAAGCTCATGTGGCCGTCGCTCGTCTGGATGCCGTCGCGTGGCACGTAGATGTTTTGCGGCGCCGTGCACATTTGGCCGGAGTACAACGCCAGCGAGAATGCGATATTGCCGGCAACAGCTTTGAGGTTATCTACCGAATCGATCACGATCTGATTCACGCCGGCCTTCTCCGTGTAGACCTGCGCCTGGTGCGCATGGCGCTCGAGCCAGTTGCCGTTTTGCGTGCTGCCGGTGAAATCGATCAGCTTGATTTCGGGGCGCAGCGCAAGATCCTGAACGAGGGGGCCATCGTTCGCTTCGGTCGCAAGCAGCGTGACCACGTTCGGGTCGAATCCGGCTTCGCGCAGAACGTCGCGAGCGATGCGTACCGTAATTGCCAGCGGCAGGATGGCGCCAGGATGCGGCTTGACGATGACCGTGTTACCCGTGGCCAGATCGGCGAACATCCCCGGATAGCCGTTCCAGGTGGGGAATGTACAGCAACCGAGCACAAGACCTGTACCGCGCGGCACGATGGTGAAACGCTTGTGCATCGCGAGCGGAGGATTCTTGCCTTGGGGCTTTTCCCAATAAGCGTCGGCGGGAATTCGGCGAAGCTCGTCCCACGCGTAGGCCATTGCTTCGAGCGCGCGATCCTGCGCATGCGGACCGCCTGCCTGAAAGGCCATCATGAAGGCTTGCCCGGTCGTGTGCATGACGCTGTAGCCGATCTCGAAACTCGCCTTGTTCAGCCGGGTCAGTATTTCGAGGCTTACGCCCACCCACGCGTCGGGACCGGCCGCGCGCCACTGGCTTTGAGCGGTCCTGGATGCAGCCAGCAGTGCGTCGACGTTCGCTTTCGGATAGCGAATTCCGAGTGTGAGCCCAAAGGGCGAACGCTCATTGCCAACTTTCTCGCCGGTTGTCGGCTGGTCCAGATCGAAGGTCCGGTTCAGGTGTGCTTTGAAGGCCGCCTCGCCATCCGAACTAGCCGTTTCACCGTACACTTTGGGACTCGGCATTTCGGGAAACGGGCTCCAGTAGCCACGTGTTGCAATGGCGGAAAGCGCTTGATTAAGCGTCGCTTCGTGCTTCGTGAATAGCGGATGTGTCATGGCGGCAAGGGATGGGTAACGGTGATGGACGCTGGATCAATTAATTGACCGACCGGTTGGTTTGCGAATGTTAGCATTTTCGAGACGCGTGCGCGAAGCGTTTTCGCGCGAGTTCACATAGGAGGAATGAATGGCTTACGAGAATCTATTGACCGAAGTCCGCGGACGAGTCGGCTTGATCACGTTGAACCGGCCTAAGGCGCTCAACGCGCTAAACGATGCCCTGATGGATGAGCTCGGCGTCGCGCTGAAGCAATTCGATGCCGACGAGAACATCGGCGCGATCGTGCTGACCGGCAGCGAAAAAGCGTTCGCGGCGGGGGCGGACATCGGCATGATGGCCGGCTATTCCTATATGGACACGTTCAAGGGTGACTACATCACGCGCAACTGGGAAACGGTGCGCACTATTCGCAAGCCGATCATTGCCGCGGTGTCAGGCTTCGCTCTTGGCGGCGGTTGTGAGCTGGCCATGATGTGCGACATCATCATTGCCGCCGATACCGCCAAGTTCGGACAACCGGAAATCAAGCTTGGCGTGATTCCGGGTGCCGGCGGCACGCAGCGGCTGCCGCGCGCAGTGTCGAAGGCGAAGGCAATGGACATGTGCCTGACCGCGCGCATGATGGGCGCCGAAGAGGCGGAGCGCGCGGGTTTGGTATCGCGCGTTGTGCCGGCGGCAAGCTTGTTAGACGAAGCAATGGAAGCAGCATCGATAATCGCGAGCTTCTCGCTGCCTGCGGTAATGATGGCGAAGGAGTCCGTTAATCGCGCATATGAATCGACGTTGGCAGAGGGAGTTCACTTCGAGCGGCGCATGTTCCATTCACTCTTTGCCACTGAAGATCAGAAGGAAGGAATGGCCGCGTTTGTTGAGAAGCGGAAACCGGTTTTTAAGCACCGTTGAAATTCTTTTCACGAACCCCTTGCGCAAGGGTGAAACGGGCACTAGAATTCCGTTCCTTCGCTTCCCAAAGAGGCGAAGGGAAGTGAGAAAGTGCAGTAAGCGTGGCGCTTAAGAGGATGCCGCAGAGCCAAGCAGGACGGGCTTCGCAGCGAATCGGAAAGTTCGGGTGAAGTAAAAAACCTGTTGACGAAAAGCGAAACGCACGACATAATCTCGTTTCTGTGCTGCAGAAGCAGCGACGCGAAAGCGGCAGGGTTCTGAGGGTTGGGGCTGTGCGGTGTGTAGCGAATGTTCTTTAAAAACTAACAGCCGATAAGTGTGGGCGCTTGGTGCTTGGCTTTGAGCGTGGTGGTGTTTCTTA
>NZ_JAAVUQ010000049.1 GCF_018449515.1 Caballeronia sp. dw_19
CCAACGTGCGTACCGCGAATTCTCCATGCGAATCAACGGCATAGATACCAGAGAAATCCTAAAGGCAAGGCTCCGCGGACGACCTGTATGAAAAGAAATGTAACGATAGCCAGGCGTAATGCGCGGCATGCGCTTCAGTGCATGGAATTCGTCGGATCTGCGCGGCTGGTCACACAATTTGAAGCCGCGGCCACCGTGCAACTCCGCCGGGTAGCCTTCGCGCGGCGGCGGCCGCTGCAATACGAGATGTCCTGAATCAGAACGCCGAGGCGGTCTTTTAGGCGCTTTCCGAACGGCGGGGAGACAAGCCCCAAAAAAAAGGCCGTTGCGGGATTGCTCCCGCAACGGCCTTTCCATGTTTCTGTCAGCTGAGAGCGGCTCCGTCCGGGAACCGCTCTCCTCAATTGCGCTGCTTAGTTATGCAACGCGATCTGCACGCCTTGCTGCACCAGCAACTCGGTGTGCGCGCCGGAGTGTTCGTACACGTTGTACGTCACCCCGCCCACCACCGCCGTGCCTTCCGCTTGCCACTGACCGTCAGCCACGCCCGCGATGTGCGCATTCGACAAGTCAACCGTGTCGCCATTAGAACCCTTCACCATCAACTGCTGATGGCCGTCCTTCTGGAACAGGTCTTGTTCACCGAGATTCAGCACGTCCGTCAGCGAGAGCTTCAGGTTGTTCGTGTGACCACCCAGGTCGATCACTTCGATACCCGAAATCTTCGCCGCTGCCGTTTGACCGGTCAGCGATGTCAGATCGAGCACCTGGTGGTCGCCCGTCAGGTGCAGCGTGTCGATCGCCGTACCGCCCGAGCCCTGAATGTGCGCCGTGGTTTCCTTGAAGTAGGACGCCGGGTCCGCGTTCAGGTCCACTGTCTCGTTGCCGTTGGCCGCCGTGCCGACGAACGCGTCGTGCTCGCCGACTACCGTGTGGTGGTCGGGTTGAGTCGAATCTACGCCCGCCGCTGCTTGGGCTGTGTCGTCGGTTGCGTCCTGGGTCGTGGGCTGCATACTGGACGACACTGTCGCCACCACGTTAATTGTCAGTGCAGTGGTATGTGCGCTCTCAGTGCCTCCCGTTGTAGTTTGCGTCACGCTCAAGGAGTGTGCTCCCAGCGCGAGGACCCCGCCAGAAAATCCGCCGTTCCAGTTCCCGGTCACGGCGACCACACTCGAAGCAAGCAAGGTCGATCCATCATAGATTTTGATCGTGGCGCCCGCAGTGCCCTCTCCGCCCAGATTTACAGACTGGTAACTAATCGGAACGTTGCCTGCAACGGGAAATGTGTGCCTTTGGCCGTACATATCGGTGTAACCGACACTATCAAACACCAACGTACCAACGGTGGTGGTTCCTACTGTGAATGGATGGGCAGCACTGTGTGCACTCTCACTGCCTCCCGTTGGCGTTTGCGTCGCGCTGAAGGAGTGCGTCCCCATCGGAAGGGTTGATGTATTAAACCCGGCGTTCCAATAGCCTGTCGCACTAACCACCCCCGAAGCAACTAAGGTCGATCCATCGTAGATTTTGATTGTGGCGCCCACAGTGCCCTGTCCGCCGAGATTTACAGACTGGTAGTCAATTGGTACGTTGCCTCCATCGGCAATCGTAAACCTATTGCCGTCGCTGCCAGTGTAGTTAATCGAAGAAAACGACGGCACGGCGATCACGCCGACCACCAGCGAAACGTTCGGCGACTGTGCGCTCGTGCCCGCCACGTTCGATTCCGTGACGCTGATGCTGTGCGTAGCACTAGACAAAGCCGTTGCCGGCTGGAACGTCCACGTGCCGTCTGGATTCACCACCGCCGTGCCCAGCACCGTGGCGCCGTCATACACCGTGATGATGTCACCCGCCGTGCCCTTGCCGTTGATATGGGGCGCTGCGTCAAGGGTTGCGCTGCCTGCGGGAATGGCCGCGCCGAGGTCGTCCGTAAAGGTCGGCGCGACTGGTGTAGCCGGGACGACCGGCGCACTGTAAGTCCAGCTGGTTTCGTTGACTGTATATACCGTGCTTGTCGCGTAGAAGGCGTACGCGGCATGTCCGGCTGAAGCCTGAATGCTGACACTTCCAGCAGTCCCCAGAAAGAGGGGGTCCCCGTTGTAATTTTTCGAGGCCGAGTTGTACGTGTACGAGAACGTGCCGTCACTGGCGATCGTAAGAAACACCTGTTGCCTTGCAACATTACTATGAGCAACTGCTTGTCCCGCAATTTCGAGCATAACCTGGTCGCCGGTGACGTAACCGCTGACGGTCCCCTTCACCGTAATCGTCCCAGTCATGGAACCGCCCCTTGCAATCAAATGACCGTCTTGATCGTACACGCCGGTAATCGCGATCGAGGACGGGTCGATGGTTACTGACGAGGCTGCCGACTTCGCGCTCGTGCCAGCCGCGTTCGACTCCGTCACGGTAATGCTGTGCGCAGCATTAGACAAAGCCGTTGACGGCTGGAACGTCCAGGTGCCGTCTGCTTTCACCACCGTCGTGCCCAGCACCGTGGCGCCGTCGTACACGGTGATTGTGTCGCCAAACGAGCCCTTGCCGTTGATATGCGGAGCAGCGTCGGTAGTCGTGCTGCCTGCGGGAATGGCCGCTCCGCTGTCGTCGGAGAAGGTCGGCGCAGCCGGCGCAGCCGGTGTAGCCGGCACAGTCGTGGTGCCGCTATAGGTCCAGCTGGTTTCATTGACGGTATAGCTTGCGGACGTCGCGTAGGTGA
This sequence comes from Caballeronia sp. dw_19, assembly GCF_018449515.1. GTDB lineage: Bacteria > Pseudomonadota > Gammaproteobacteria > Burkholderiales > Burkholderiaceae > Caballeronia. Next base: position 2,723 of record NZ_JAAVUQ010000049.1, read on the forward strand.
CGGGAGCGCTGCTTATATGCTGTGCAGCAGCGTAAAAGGTGTAGCTAGACGCGTATCCCGAAAAGAATAGTAGCCCGTTGGAGTCCGTGGTAGCAGTATTGAAAGTAAAGGAAAATGTGCCATTATTTACAACTACGGTTACGAAAGTTTTAGCGGAGGAGCTGTTGAGACTGCCGGCGGTGAAGCCGATATTGACCCGATCGCCGTTCCCATAACCATTGACGGTCCCCGTGACCGTAAACGATCCAGTGTTAGAAGCGCCATTCGCGATCGAATGACCATTTTGGTCGTACACGCCGGTAATCGCGACCGAGGGCGCGCCGATTGTCACTGAGGAGGCCGCCGAATGCGCGCTCGTGCCTGCCGCGTTCGACTCCGTCACGCTGATGCTATGCGCCGTGCTCGTGGCGAGGGCTGCCGGCTGGAACGTCCAGGTGCCGTCTGGCTTCACCACGGTCGTGCCCAGCACCGTGGCGCCGTCGTACACCGTGATGATGTCGCCCGAAGCGCCCTTGCCGCTGATATGCGGAGATGCGTCGCCGGTTGTGCTGCCTGCGGGAATGGCCGCACCTAAGTCGTCGGAGAAAGCCGGCGCGGCCGGGGTGGCCGGCACGGGCACGTTGGAGGTCCAACTGGTTTCATTGACCGTATAGCTTGTGGACGTCGCATAAGTTACAGCATTTGAATGCTCTGCCACAGCGGTGAAGGTGCAGCTAGCCGCTATTGCAGGAAAGAAAGGATGTCCCGAGTCGTCCGTCGTATTTTTATCAAAAGTATAGGAGAACGTGCCATTAATCACGGTTACGGTTACGTAGCTCGCAGCGGAGATGCCCACCACGCCTGCAGTAAAACCGATCAGGATCCGATCGCCGTTACCATAACCGGTGACGGTTCCCTCGACAGTAAACGCTCCAGTGTTAGAACCGCCATTCGCGATCAGATGACCACTTGAGTCATACACGCCGGTAATCACGATACCGGCCGAGCTGATCGTCACTGACGAGGCTGCCGAGTGCGCGCTCGCGCCCGCCGCGTTCGATTCCGTCACGGTAATACTGTGCGCGGTGCTCGGAGACAAAGCCGTTGTCGGCTGGAAGGTCCAGGTGCCGTCTGTCTGCACCACCGCCGTACCCAGCACCGTGGCGCCGTCGTACACCGTGATGATGTCGCCCGCCGTGCCCTTGCCGTTGATATGCGGAGCCGCGTCAGGGGTCGTGCTGCCTGCAGGAATGATCCCGCCTAAGTCGTCGGTAAAGGTCGGCGCGGCCGGCGTAGCCGGCGCGGTCGTAACGACCGTGATGACAACCGGGGTCGAAGCCGCGCTCGGCGTGCCTGCCGGGTTCGTTTCAATCACCGTGATGCTGTTGTTACCACCGGCCATATCCGTTGTCGGCGTGAACGACCATGTACCGTCTTTTCCAATGGTGGTCGAACCAATCACGACGCCGTTGTCGGACACCGTGATGGTGTCGCCTGCCGTGCCCGTGCCCGCGATATGCGGATGCGGGTCGGCCGTCGTGCTACCCGCTGCAATCGCGTTGCCGCTGTCGTCCGTCATGGTCGGTGCCGCCGGCGTCGCCGGGGTACCGGTGTTGATCGTGATCGTCCAGCTGTTCGACGCAACGCTCTGCGCCTGGCCGGCAGGGAACTGCGTGGCCGTCATGATGTTGGTGCCTTCGTACAGGCCCTTGTTGACCTGTATCGACCAGATTCCGCTTGGCGGGATAATCATGTCGCCCACGCCACGGCCCGAAGCATAGATATAGACCGTGTCGCCCGGAACGCCCGTGCCGCTGATGGTCGGCTGATTGCCATTGGTCGCGCCGCCATCCGGAATGGTCACCAGAGTCGGGCTTGTGCCGAACGTATCAACAACGTTCGTAATGACTGGGGGAGGAGCGAACGTGAATGCGACCGCAGCCGAAGCCGCGCCCGTTGTGCCTGCCGCGTTGGTTTGCGTTGCCGTGAAGCTGTGCGCGCCATTGGCCAGGTCCGTTGCCGGCATGAAGGTCCACTTGCCTGCGCCATCGACCACGGCCGAGCCGATCATGGCCGCGCCATCGTAAATCTTGACGATGTTGCCTGTCGTGCCCGTGCCGCTGATGTGCGGATGGCCGTCGGGAGAGGCGGAGGTAATCGCCAAGCCGGCATCGTCCGTCAGAACCGGCGTCGACGGTTTTGCCGGCGTGGTCGTGTCCACCACCACGATGACAGGCGTGGAACTCGCGCTCGGCGTGCCGGCCGGGTTCGTTTCAATCACCGTGATGCTGTTCGAGCCGTTGGCCATATCCGTTGACGGCGTGAACGACCATGTACCGTCTTTTCCAATGGTGGTCGAACCGATAATGGCGCTGTTGTCGTACACCGTGATGATGTCGCCTGCCGTACCCGTGCCCGCAATATGCGGATGCGGATCGGCCGTCGAGGAACCGGCGGCGATTGCATGGCCGCTGTCGTCCGTCATGGTCGGTGCTGCCGGCGTGGCCGGCGTGCTGGTGTTCACCGTGAAAGTGAACGTGTTTGATACCGTGCTCGTCAGACCGGTGGTGGTCTTGGCCGTGGCGGTAATGGTGTGCACGCCGCTTGCCCAGGTGATGCCCGACCCGATCCACCATGAGCCGTCTATTGACACGCCGACCGAACCTAACAGCTTCGCGCCGTCGTATACGGAGATCGTGTCGCCGTAGTGCGCCGTTCCATAGATAACGTTGCCCGTGTACGGCGTCGTGCTGCCGCTCGGTACGGACTTGACGTCGTTCAAACCGTTGTATTCATGCAGAAGCGTAATGACCGGTACCGTTGCCACAGGCGTGAACGTGAACGCGATTGCAGCCGATGCCGCGCCCGTCGTGCCAGCCGCGTTGGTTTGCGTGGCCGTGATGCTGTGCGTGCCGCTGGCCATGTCCGTTGACGGCGTGAAGGTCCACTTGCCGGTGACGTCAACCACGGCCGAGCCGATCGGGGTCGCGCCGTCGTAGACGTTGACTATGTTGCCTGCCGTGCCCGTGCCGCTGATGTGCGGATGGTCGTCGGACGAGGTGCTGCCCGCAGGAATTGATGCGTTGCTGTCGTCCGTCAGAACCGGCGTCGACGGTTTTGCCGGCGTGGTCGTGTCCACCACCACCACGATAGGCGTGGAACTCGCGCTCGACGTGCCCGCGGGGTTCGTTTCAATCACCGTGATGCTGTTGTTGCCGCTGGGCAAATCCGGCGACGGCGTGAACGACCATGTGCCGTCCCCTGCAACCGTGGTCGAGCCGATAACGACGCCGTTGTCGTACACCGTGATGGTGTCGCCGTTCGTGCCCTTGCCGTGGATATGCGGATGCGGGTCGGCCGTTGTGCCGCCTGCGGGAATTGCGTTGCCGTTGTCGTCCGTGGTGGTGGGCGCTGCTGGTGTAGCCGGCGTGGTGGTGTTGATCGTGATCGTCCAGCTCGCCGACGACGCGCTTGCCCCCTGTCCGCCCGTACCCATCTGGACGGCGGTCATGGCATGCACGCCGTCCGTCATGGCTGCCGGAATCTTCGCCGACCAGTGACCCGTCACGTCAACGACCGCGGTGCCGCATCCGGCGCCATTCTGGTAAATGTAGATGGTGGCGCCGGCCGTGCCCGTGCCGCTGACAGTGGGCTGATTGCCGCTGGTCGCGCCGCCACTCGGAATACTCACGAGAGCCGCATTCGTGCCAATTGTATCGAGCACATTTGTGATGGCTGGCGTGGGAGCTACGTTCGAAGCCACCTGCACGCCCACCGTCGCCGACGAGGCGCCGAAGTTGCCCTTGCTGTCCTGGGGGATGGCCGCAAAGCTGTGCGCGCCAAGTTTGAGCGCTACGGTTGGCGTGAACGACCACTTGCCGTTTACATCCACCAATGCCGTGCCGAGCAGCCGCACGCCGTCATAAACGCTGACGATGTCGCCCGCGTCCGCCGTGCCCGTGATGACCGGCGTGGTGCTCGAGATCGTGCCGCCGTTCCCTACCGAGCCAACTGACGTAATGACTGCCGCTGACGGATCGGATGTTTGGAGTGCCATGTTATTACCTTTTATTACAGTGAATTGAAAGGGTGCAACTCTGAGCCACGTTCAGCGCGAACCGAGCCGGTCACCCAGATGAACGAGTCGGATAACTATGAAATAGTGAGTTCCAACGCATGAACGGCGATTCTGACTGTTAAAGGAATACGCACCTACAGGAAAAGTCCTAAATGCAAAGTGAAAATGAGTCAAACTGGCACACAGACCCTCCCAACATTTGTTGAAAATATTTCTCCAATCGTATCTATGCTTTGCATAACTAATTTCTTCACCGCGCTCGACAATATAGGACCCTTATGCAAGGTTCCAGTACAACGCTGAAACGCACAGTTTCTCAACCGCGTGGTTGATAAGTGGCACGTGAGGCCGAATTACAGCGGCCTTTGGAAACGATGTATTCGCCATTCCGCGACGAAACCCGACTGCGTCGATCCGGCTTACACCGCGCCGTTGTCGAGCAGTCAAAGGTCAAATAGGGTTGCCCAGGTCTGTCCGCCTGCTCCGCCACAGATAAAACCGCCCATTGCCGCGCGATGGACGGCCAAGCCCAATTCGGACCATGAGAAACCGGCCTGAATAAAATAAAGCGGGTTCAGTGTTGCACTGAACCCGCTTTAATTTTGAAACGCATGCGAAGCACGTGCGCGTAATAGATGCTTGAATTTAGAAACCGCGGTCGCTCATTGCACTCAATACTGTATCCACAATTTTCTCCGGCGCTAACGCAATATCCACTTCAATGGCTTCGTCGGGACCGGGCGGTTCTAATGTATCAAGCTGACTTTGCAATAATGCCGGGTCGAAGAAATGCCCTTTGCGTGTCTTGATGCGCTCTCTCAACAGTTCTTCCGATCCTTTCAAATAAACGAAAGTCACGTCCGGGTCTCCATTGCGAAGAATGTCGCGGTAAACGCGCTTCAACGCTGAGCAGGCATAGACATGCGGCGTGCCGTCAGCCTGCTTCTCCACAATAGAAGCGCGAATAGCGTTCAGCCACGGCCAGCGGTCTTCGTCCGTCAATGGAATGCCCTGGTGCATCTTGTCTTTGTTTGCCTGGCTATGAAAACTGTCAGCATCGGCGAAATCGCAGCTCAGCCGTTCAGCCAGCATCTCGCCTATTGTGGTCTTGCCACAGCCGGATACGCCCATCGCAATCAATATCATTGGAATCTCCTTATACGACCGTCGCAAGCGCAAAGGTCAAACCTAATCCCATTAGCGAAATGATGGTTTCGCAAAGCGACCACGTCTTGAACGTCTGACCCACCGTCATGCCAAAATATTCCTTGACGAGCCAGAATCCCCCGTCGTTCACGTGCGAGAAAATCAACGATCCGCAACCGGTGGCAAGCACCAGCAATTCCGCGCTGACCGCGCCATTCGATGCCGCCGCTATAGGCGCCACAATCCCGCACGCCGTGGTCATGGCGACCGTCGCGGACCCGGTTGCCAGCCTGATCAGCGCAGCCACGAACCAGCCAAGCAGCAACGGCGACAAATGCGCAGCCGAAGCAGTGGCAACCAGTTGCTGCGAGATCCCGCTTTCGCGCAGCACGTTCCCAAAGCCGCCGCCCGCGCCCACGATCAAGGTAATGCCCGCAATGGGCGCGAGGCAATCGCCGCAGAACTTCTGGATCTGTTCACGGTTGAAGCCGCGAGACGCCCCGAAGCTCCAGAAACTGAACAGCACGGCAATCAGTAACGCGACGTCGGCATTGCCTACAAATTTCAACAAGTTATTGGGCAGCGATTTGGGCGCGAAAATCAGGTCGGCCCAGCTTCCAATCAGCATCAGGATCACGGGCAGCAAGACAGTGAGCAGCGTGATGCCGAACCCGGGCAGCTCGCGCTTCTCGCCTTGCTTACCTTCCTTGCCTGAGTCCTTGCCTGAGTCGATAAACTGCGCCGCGAGCGGATTGTTTTCAGGCAGCTTGATATGTTTGCTGATCAGCAGCGCAAACAGCGGGCCCGCAACAATCGCAGTAGGAATGCCAACAATGAGCCCATACGCTATGGTGCGGCCAATGTCCGCGTGGTAAGCCTGCACGGCAAGCAGCGCGGCGGGGTGAGGAGGAATCAATCCATGCACCACCGAAAGCCCGGCGACCATGGGCAAGCCAACCAGCAACAGCGACTTGTTGGTGCGTTTCGCGACGTTGAACGCTATGGGGATCAGCAGCACGAAACCCACTTCGAAGAACACCGGCAAGCCGACGATAATCGCCACGCACATCATGGCCCAGTGAATATGCTTCTCGCCAAACCACTTGATCAGCGTATTGGCAATCTGCTCCGCTCCGCCCGACTCGGCCATCATCTTGCCGAGCATGGTGCCCAGTCCGACCACGATCGCTATATGCCCCAGCGTGTTGCCATTGCCGGTCTCGAACGCTTTGACAATGTTCTCCATCGGCATGCCGACTGCCAGGCCAAGCAACAACGAAACGATCACCAGGACAAGAAACGGATAAACCTTGTAACGCGTGATCAACAGGATCAGCAATGCGATGGCAATAACCGCGTACACCAACAGCATGCTGCCGTGGACTGGCTCCATTAAGCGCCTCCGAGGTTGTTTAGTAGATATGCCGCGCGGCAGCAGACTGGATCTCAAGCCCGTCGGGGCCGGGTCGTCGCAACACGCCGTAGCGCAGCCGGTGTTCAACCCGGGGATTTTACTTGCAGGTAGAGAAATACGTCTTTCAAACGTGTCTTGATGTGAAAAAGCCCCCGCTGGCAGATGGCAGGGGCTTCGGTCGTTCCTTGATATTCAAGGGAGGGGCTTGTGTGGTGCTTTACGGTCGCGGCGCCAGGGTGCTGGCAGCGCGCGCCAGACGCGTCACTTCTTCCCAGTTTTGCGCGGCGAGCGCCGCCTTGGGCGTCAACCACGATCCACCCACACACACCACGTTCGGCAATGCCAGGAAGCTCGGAGCGGTTTCCGCTGTGATGCCGCCCGTCGGGCAGAATTTCAGGCCGGGGAACGGACCGTTCAGCGCCTGAAGCATCGCAATGCCACCCGCCTGTTGCGCCGGAAACAGCTTCACGATTTCGTAGCCCAGTTCCATGGCCGTGATGATGTCAGTCGGCGTCATCACGCCCGGCAGCAGCGGCAAGCCGGCGTCGAGAGCGGCCATGTGAATGTCCTTCGTCAATCCCGGCGATACCCCGAATTGCGCGCCCGCTTTCTTCGCCTGCGCGCAATGTTCCGGCCGGGTGATGGTGCCCACGCCGACCACGATGTCATCGCCCAGTCCGCATGCGCGTTCTATTGCCTCCAGTCCCGCCTTCGTGCGAAGCGTGATCTCCAGCACCTTGACGCCGCCCGCGTGCAATGCGCGCGACACATTCTCACCCTGCTCCGCCGATTCAAACGCGAGCACGGGTATGACCGGCCCAAGACGCACTATTTCACTGACTGACTTCATTTTCTGCTCCTTCCTTATAGTGGTTCTGGTTCTCTCAGGCTCGACGGCGGTTTTATCGGCGCTCGGCAATGTTTGCTTGTTGTTCGCTCTGTTCGCTCAGTTCGCCCACCATGGGGCCGAATACCGATGCCCCCAGTTCTGCCGGCATGGCCGCGCTGCGGAACACGCCGAATAATTCGCGCCCGAATCCGACTTCGTTCGCAGCTTGATGCGCAGGCTGTTCGACCGGACGCGCGTTCCATTCGTTTGCATCTATTTCAATGTCCAGCACACCCTTGTTTGCATCGATAACAATCATGTCGCCCGTGCGCACCTTGCCCAACGGCCCTTGCAGCAACGCTTCCGGCGAAATGTGAATCACCGCGGGAACTTTGCCCGACGCGCCGGACATGCGCCCGTCGGTCACCAACGCAACATGAAAGCCCTGATCCTGCAACACGCCGAGAAGCGGCGTCAACCGGTGCAACTCCGGCATGCCGTTGGCGCGCGCCCCCTGGAACCGCACGATCGCCACGAAATTCCGCTTGAGCTCGCCGTTATCGAAGGCTTCCTGGACCTGTTCCTGCGAATCGAAAACAATTGCCGGCGCCTTGACATGCCGATGCGCGTCAGCCACCGCCGATATCTTGATCACGCCGCGCCCCAGCTTGCCTTGCATCAGGCGAAGACCGCCGTCGGGCGCAAAGGGTTCCTTGTGGCTGCGCAACACTTTTGTATCGTGGCTGGCTTCGGGGCCATCGATCCATTGCAATTTTCCATCGATCAATTTTGGCTCGCGGGTGTAATGCTTGAGGCCGGGGCCCGCGACCGTTTGCACGTCTTCGTGCAGCAAACCGGCTTCCAGCAGATCCCGCACCAGGAAGGCAATACCGCCTGCCGCGTGGAAGTGGTTCACGTCGGCCTTCCCGTTCGGATAAATCCGCGCCGTGAGCGGCACGGCCTGCGAGAGTTCATCGAAGTCATTCCAGTCAATCACGATTCCCGCCGCCCGCGCGATTGCTACCAGGTGCAGCGTGTGATTGGTCGAACCGCCGGTAGCCAGCAACGCGACGATGCCGTTGACTATGGCTTTTTCGTCGACCACGTGGCCGACCGGCGTGTAATGCCCCCGCTCCACGGTCAGCTCAAGCACGCGCTTCGCCGCTTCGGCGGTGAGCGCATCTCGCAACGGCGTGTGCGGGTGAATGAAGGCCGAGCCCGGCAAGTGGAGGCCCATGACTTCCATGAGCATCTGGTTGCTGTTCGCCGTGCCGTAGAACGTGCATGTGCCGTGGCCGTGATACGCCGCCGCTTCTGCTTCGAGCAACGCGTCGCGGTCGCAGCCGCCGGTGGCGAACTGCTGGCGAACCTTGGCTTTGTCGTCGTTGGTCAGGCCGCTTGTCATGGGGCCCGCCGGCACGAAAATAGTCGGCAAATGCCCGAATTGCAGCGCACCGATCAGCAAGCCGGGAACGATCTTGTCGCAGATGCCGAGGCACAGCGCGGCATCGAACATATTGTGGGTCAGCGCCACCGCCGTGCTCATGGCAATGACTTCGCGCGAAAACAGCGATAACTCCATGCCCGCGTTGCCTTGCGTAACGCCGTCGCACATGGCCGGAACGCCGCCCGCAAACTGCGCCACACCGCCCGCTTCGCGCGCCGCGTGCTTGATGATGTCGGGGTAATTCTTGAACGGCGCATGGGCCGAAAGCATCTCGTTGTAGGACGAAACAATGCCTATGTTCGGCTCGCGAATCGCCTTGATCGCGATCTTTTCCTGGCCTTCCATGCCGGCGAAACCATGCGCGAGGTTGGCGCACGAAAGCGCGCCGCGGGCAGGAAAGTGCCCCTGTGCGCCCGCGATGCGGGCCAGATAGGCCGCGCGCGTCGGCTTGCTGCGCTCGATCACGCGCTGCGTCACTTTGTTGAGATGCGAATGCGGGGAAACCATCGAAACTCCTTCGCCTGGGGTCGGCGAGCATCCGGGGGCGCCCGGGACGAATAGAAGCTCGGAGTCGGCAGTTTGGTATTTGACGATAACCGAGCGGATCAGACGAATGTTAGTAGAAAAACTACATTTTTCATATCTGGAAAACCCTTACTTATCCGTTCACCATGAACTGATAGACGAATGATACGGTTGATAGTCAACGGAATTCGGCATCAAATCACTTTTGGTTGTGTAGTTTTTGTACATAACCACGAATCAGCTATAGTCCGTTCAATTCCAGCATAGGTGAGATTCACGATGTTGCTGTCCCAAGTCGAAGCAATGCGCGAGCAGTTGCGCCCATCCGAGCGCAAGCTGGCCGATTATGTGATTGACGCTCCGCGAGAGGTGCTGGATCTCGCAATGACCGATTTCGCCAAACGCGCCGGTGTCAGCCAGCCGACCATTGCGCGTTTTTGCCAGGCATTGGGATTTTCAGGTTTCCGCGAGTTCAAGATCCGGCTGGCTCAAAGCATTGCGTCCGACGTTCCCGCCCCCGCTGTGTTTCGCGACGTTCGCGCCGATGAACCCGCCGCCGGCGTAGCCGCAAAAGTTCTCGACAGGACCATTGGCGCGCTATTGCAGGTGCGCAATAGTTTGTCGTCGGATAGCGTGGCCGCGGCAATCAATTTGCTGGCCGAAGCGCGACGCATTGAGTTCTACGGTGCGGGAGGCTCCGGCATTGCCGCGCTCGATATCCAGCACAAATTCTTCCGGCTCGGCGTGCCGAGCGTGGCCTATTCGGACCCGCACACTTACACCACCTCCGCCGCGCTGCTGGGCGCGGGGGACGTGGTGGTGGCGGTATCGAATACGGGACGCACGCGCGACATTCTGGACGCCGTGAAGTCCGCGCTCCAGGGCGGCGCCAAGGTCATTGCGATCACGCATGGAAGCTCTCCGCTGGCACGGCTCGCGAGCGTGGGACTCTTTGCGAACGTCGATGAAGACACCGACATTTTCTCGCCGATGACCTCTCGCGTGTCCCATCTCGCTATAGGCGACATTCTGGCGGTTGGGGTAGCGCTGGCGAGGGGACCCGAGTTCGCGGAAAGACTGGCGGACGCCAAGGGCGTGCTCGACAGAAGGCGAGTGGGGAATTAGGAAGGTTACTTGGGAAGCGTTGCTGTGGCCTGACGGCCAGGGAACCTGACCATGTCCATGCCGCAAACAGGTCGCGGCCGTGTGCGCGTGATCTGCATGCTTGCGCCTACGCTCTGCGTAAGCCCCAAAAAAAAGCGGGTTCTTCCGAAGAAGAACCCGCTTCAAGTACTGCCTTAAGGTACTGCTACAACATGAACAACTTGTAGTGCAAAAGCCCTTGAACCAGCCCGGTTCTTGACGAACCGGGCCCGAGGCTTAAGCCCTGATTACCACTGGTACGAAGCGCCCGCACCAACCGTCGTACCCGCTGCCGACCAACCTGCGCCTACGCGCACCTTGATGTTCTGCGTGATACGAGCCGTACCGCCAATGGCCGATGCTGCATAGCCCTGGAACGTACCGCCACCAATACCGATCGACAACGTCTTGTTAGCATCGACGTCCGGGATCATCGTCAGCGCTGTCGCTGCCGCAATACCGCTGTACGCCTTGCGAGCAATACCGCCCACTGCCGAGTTCATCTGGTTCAGATTGACTGCATCCGTACCTTGCGTACCCGCTGCAACGTTCGTGATCTGACGTTGTTGGTCTGCAGAGCCGACCGAAACGCTGTTGTCACGATCGGTCGTGGAACCAGCACCCAACGCTACCGAATTGGCATTCGGAGCCGTAGCACCGTTACCGATAGCGATCGAGTTCGTACCCGTCGCACCAGCGTTGCCGCCGATAGCGATCGTGCCGTCACCCGTACCGCTTGCACCGCCACCAATCACAACTGCGTGATCGCCAGCAGCCGAAGCGTTGTCGCCCATGGCGATTGCGTCGTTGCCGCTTGCCGCTGCTGCTGCAGCCGGTGTACCCGGTGCGCCATCAGCACCGTTCGTACCATTGATGCCGATACTCGTGGAGCCCGTCGTGGCGATGTTCGTCACCGAGGTTTGAAGAGCGTCGACAGCCTGGTTCGTCGAGTACAACTGGTCGCCGGTTACTGCATCCGTGCTACCTGCTGCAACCGTTCCTGCCGCCAGGTTCGTCAACTTCGTACCAGCCGTACCAGCCATCGTGATCTGGTCATGTGCTGACGAGTCATACGACACTGCGTTCGGCGCTGCCACTCCGCCACCTGCGGTGATGTTGTTCACCGTGGTCTGCAGATTCGTCACGTTGTCCGCATTCTGCGTAACACGGCTGTCGAGGTTGCTGATTGCGTCACCGACGTTATGAACCGTGCCACCACCCACGTTGAACGTAGGCTGCGTGAACGAACCGTCAGAGTTCATTTGCGCGCCGCCGCCGATCGCGGTTGCGATGCTTTGCGAGTTGTTGAACAGTTGCGAACCGTTGATTGCATCGAAGCTCGACGAGTTCACGGCACCGGCAGCTACACCGGTGATCGTGCGCTGAACACCCGACGAATTCGTTACGTCGACAACAGTGCCACCAGTCATCTTGCCGACGGTGATGTTTTGCGTCGTAGGATCTTGAGCAACCAGACCCGTACCGCCCGTATCCGCCGAGATTGCTGCGACCGCGTTGTTCAGGTTCGTCAGGCCGGTATCAACGTCCTTGAATGCATCGCCTGCGTTCGTGGTTGTGTGACCACCGATCGAATACGTCGGGCCAGTTACCTTGCCCGCTGCATCAATCGCTGCACCGCCACCCAAAGCTGCAACCACCGGCTTCAACTGCGCCAGGTTCACTGCAGACGTGTCCGCCGTGCCTGCTGCTACACCGGTCAGTTCACGAGCAGCACCCGTGCTGTCGGCAAAGTTCACATGCGTGCCTTGCGTTGCACCGCCAACCAGAAGGTCAGCACCTGCAGCAGCTTGCGTGATCAGCGTCGAACCGCCACCGCCTGTTCCTGCTGCGGCGATTGCTGTGGTCATCTGACCCAGGTTGACTGCGTCCGTGGTCGTGGTACCAGCAGCCACGTTCACGATCTTGCGTTCCGAACCCTTTGCACCGATAGACACAACGTTGCTCTGCGAGCCATCGCTGCCGTTACCCAGGATCACGCTGTTGCTGCCAACCGCGGGCGTCGTCGACTTCGTACCGAAGATGTTGTTGCCGATTGCGACTGTGTTCGTACCCGAAATCAGCGTGTTGTTACCCACAACAACGTTGCCGGCACCAGTGAGCTGGTTGTTCGAACCAACCGAAATACCATTCACAGCGGCACCCGTCACCAGCGAGTTATTACCAATCGCCACGCCGCCGACCGTTTCGACCTGTGCGTTGTAGCCGATAGCCAAAGCTTCATTAGCAATAACTTGAGAGCCTACGCCGATAGCCGTTGCGTTGTCGCCGTTAGCGATGACGCCGTAGCCCAGACCGACCGACGTATTAGCCGTCGAACTGACGTTCGAACCGATCGCCACAGACTGAATACCCGTCGAGCTGTTCCCCAGACCAATTGCAATGCCGTCTTGGGACAGTGCTTCGTTATGACCCAGCTTGTCCGTCGGGCCTACTGCAACTACGTCGGACAGAACCGGCGTTTGTACAGTGTCACCCAACAACGTGCGAGTTGCCATGACCGGCGTCGAGCTGACCTTCTGCGCTGCCGGTGCAATTGCCTGGGCGATCAAGTCGTCGACCTGACCCAGGTTCACTGCATCGGTATCGGCCACACCTGCCCCGACGTTGATCAGTCGGCGCGTAGCCGCTGCCGTGCCAAACGACACGGTGTTGTCGATGGAGGTCGACGAGTTCACACCAATAGCAACAGAGTTATTGCCAGTTGCACGCGCGTTCAAACCAAACGCGAGGGCGCCTGACGCATTGGCGAACGCGTTGCCGCCAATTGCCATCGAGTCGGTCTGTGTTGCCTGAGCTTGCGTTGCTGTGCTCGGACCGAACTTGATATATTTCAGCGAAGCGCTAAGGCCTGCGGCGCCGGAAAATGCGGAGTTCAACTGGTTCACGTTGACCGCGTCCGTACCCGCCACGCCTGCTGCTACGTTCGAGACCGTTACTGCGGTCGTACCGTCGCCCAGCGTAACCTTGGTCCTGGCTGCGGTGTCATACGCTACAAACGAGTTCTGAACCACGCCGCTCGAGTTGAACGTAGCGCCCATTGCCTTCAACTGAGCAACGTTCGTTGCGTCCGTGTCAGCAACACCGGCAACGAGGCCATGAATTTGCGCACCTGCTGTGCCAACGCCCAGCGTCACGCCGGTCTTGGCCGTGGTGTCATACGCCACGAATGCGTTCTGAACCACGCCGCTCGTGTTGATGTTCAAGCCTGCTGCTGTCAACTGACCGACGTTCACTGCGTCCGTTGCGGCAGTACCAGCCACCAATTGGTGAAGCTGCGCACCGACCGTGCCCGAACCCAGCGTCACGCCCGTCTTCGCCGTGGTGTCATACGCCACGAATGCGTTCGTTACCACGCCGCTCGTGTTGATATTCAAGCCTGCTGCTGCCAACTGACCCAGGTTCACTGCGTCCGTTGCTACAGTACCAGCCGCCAATTGGTGAAGCTGCGCACCGACCGTGCCCGAACCAAGCGTCACGCCTGTCTTCGCCGTGCTGTCATAGGCCACGAATGCGTTCTGAACCACGCCGGCCGTGCTGATGTTCAAGCCTGCTGCTGCCAACTGACCCAGGTTCACTGCGTCCGTTGCTGTCGTACCTGCCGCCACGTTCACGATCTGGCGTTCTGAGCCGACCTTCCCGACAGAAACGGAATTCGCCCGGCTCGCAACAGAAGAAGTGCCGAGAGCAACCGAGCCGACAGCGGAGGCCGTGGCCGAATTGCCCAAGGCGGTGGACGTTTCTCCGGAAGCCGTGGCCGCATTGCCCACGGCCACGGCGTAAGTTGTACTCGCCAGCGACGATTTGCCCAGTGCCACCGCCCCCCCCCTGATGCTGTCGCGGCGTAGCCCAATGCCGTGCCCTGCCCCCCAGCCAATGACTGGCCACCCACCGCGGTTGAACCCGTGAAACCGTAGGCCCCCGCGGTCGCGTGATCACCAATTGCAATTGCGTCATTACCAGCCCCACCGGTATCCACAACTGCGTTGGAACCGATAGCGATGCCGTAAGCAGAGTTGACTTTGGCGTTGTCCGAACCGTCGTTCTTGCCGTTCGTCACCACGTATGGATTCCCTGCGGCAGCAAGCGTAGCGGTAGCGGTCATTGCGCTATCAAGCGTGCTATACGTCTTGCCGCCGACTGTGTAGGTCGGTGCCTTGATCGTGCCGTCGGTATTGACGCCAGCTGAGCCGCCCAAAATCGTGGCTACGCTGTTTGCAGTGGCATACAGTTGTGAACCGTTGACGGCGTCCTTGCTCGTCGAATTGATCGTGCCCGCTGCGACATTCGAGATCTTCGTGCCAGCCGTGCCGCCGCCCAGCGTCACGCCCGTCTTCGCCGTGCTGTCATACGCCACGAATGCGTTCTGAACCACGCCGCTCGTGTTGATGTTCAAGCCTGCTGCTGCCAACTGACCCAGGTTCACTGCGTCCGTAGCGTGCGTGCCGGCAGCCAGATTCGCGATCTGGCGCTGCGTTGTTGCGTTACCCACCGATATCGTGTTTTTGTCGGTTGCAACGGAATCCTGACCCAGTGCTACCGAGCCGGAACCCGATGCTGAGCTGTTCATGCCGAAAGCCATGGCGCCGGAGCCCGTTGCCGAAGCGCTTTGACCGATTGCAACGCCACCGTTGTTGATCGTGTAAGCGTTGGCGCCGATTGCCGTGCCGCCGTTTCCAGCCACTGCAGCCGAACCAAACGCAAGGCTGTCCGAGCTGGCCTGGCTGTTCTGGCCGACGGCCACGCCCGAACCCATTGAGTACGCCGAATCGCCAATCGCGATACCGCCAATCTTGGTGGGGGCCGCTGCGTCTGCATCGACTTCCGAATTGACACCAATCGCTACGCCGTCAGCAATATTGACAGTCGCGTTCGTGCCCGACTTGACGGTGTCGTCAGCCATGGCGACGCCGGCGCCTGCCAGGCTCATGCCGCCGACCGCGATCTGCGTCAGGATAGCCTTGGAGATGGCTGTTTTTGCACGCTTGCTCTTGCTGCGTCCAGTTGCCAGTTCCGAAACTGCGACCCATAATCCCGTCGATTCATTCCAGACTGATTTGTATGACTTGTTCATGCTATGAATACCTTTTTACAAAAATAGAAAATCGCCTTGCGGCTCGGCAGAGATCGATCGCCACCTTTATTCCGGATGGCCAATGCGTTTGCAGCTTCCGCGTAACGCTCGGCGTTCGATGCCTCTTTCGGTTCTTTAATACCGAAGCACTGAAACCGGGGTTACTTGTGAGGCCCGGTTCTTGTGAACGCAAACGAACTATAGATTTGGAACCGAAGCGACTTAATGCGAAAACTCCTAATTTGCGTCTCGCAAACTGAATCCTTGTTTCTCGACATTGATCCTCCGTACGAATCCAGGAAACCGCGCACCGGTTATTTGGTCAAGTCCATTGCTGGCAAAGGCGAAGAGGCCGGCGCACACACTGCCTCTTAAACGGCCTCATTCAATTAGGATTATTCTTATAAAGAAAAAGCGTTGCACGCTGACAACCGAAGCAACGTCAATTTCGTCATAAATTGTCGAAATTTGTAAAATATAAGTTACTAATAAATATGCCGATTCGATTAATGACCAACAGACTTAATCAATCAATTTATAAAAATGAAAAAGGCCAATTAACGACAAGTCGTTAATTGGCCTTGAAAATACGCGCGAATCCATGCCGTTCGGCAATCTATAAAAACGTTGATCTAGCGGATTAATTCACAGCGACTACGGGCTGTCAAGCACCCGTCAACCACGAATCCAGCGTGCCATTATTGAGATGGATTTTAAGAACAGCCTGATAGGCGTCGAACTGCGTTGTAACTGCGCTAACCTGGTTGTTATAGAAATCGCTTTCAGCGGACAACACGTCCAGCAACGTCCGTCGGTTCAGGTGATACCACTGCTCGAAAAACTGCTTGCGGATCAGATCCGATTCCGTGGAAAGCTGGTCGTACAGCTTGGCGCGCGTGCTCATGGCGAGCGCGTCATGGTAGGCATCCCGTACCTTGAATTCCGAGTCAAGCGCCAGCTGGTCGCGCTTATCAAGGCTCGACGAAGCACGCGACAGCGCTGCGCGCTCGGCGGCACGCTGGCTGCCACCCTGGAATGGCGTCCAGGACAGTTGCAGCATGGTTGACCAGGGTTGACGGTTGCCGAACACATCCGGCGCCGTATTCTTGTTGATCACCCAGTTCAATTTGGGCATTGAGTCTGCCCGCACCGACTGAGCGTTCAACTTCGCAGCTTCGGCTTCCGCGTCAGCCTGGGCGATTGCCGGGTTCTGCGCCACGGAGCTGACTGCTGAATCTACGCCATCAAGCATGAATTGCCAGTGAACCCCGCCGGGCATGGGAGTAGGCTCTTCGCCGACCAGCTTGCGGACCGCGATCTCTTGCGTGCGCACTTGTGCGGCAACCGTTGCCTGCGACGTCTGGGCCTGCAGCAACCGGGCCTGAGCTTGCGTCAATTCGCTCAGGCGGCCCGGGTCCGCCTTGACAATCTCTTCCAGCATTTGCACCAGTTGCGACATACGCTTCACGTAGTTCTCGCCAATCGCATACACGGCGCGGTTCTTGGCCAGCTCGACCAGGCTGCTCGAGGTGTCGTAAGCATTCTGCTGCGCCAGGGTCTGGTAGTACAGCTCCGCGGCCTGCGCCGTTTTCGTGCGGCTGTCGATACTCTTGCTCGTCTTGCCAAAGTCATAGATCAGGGTAGTGATCGCAACACTCGCGGTCGGACGGTTGTACTGGTTGAAGCTGGCGCTATCGCCGGTAATGGCAGGCGAATTCGCGCCGACCTGGATCTGCGGATAACGCTGGCCCTTCACCTGATCGACGTCGAACTTTGCCGCGTCCCAGTCATTGCGCGCCTGCTTGAGGGCCGGGCTGCGCGCAGCAGCGGCGTCCGCGGCGTTGCGCAGGGCGGCGCGTACTGCCTGCTCCGGCACGACCGCTGTATTGAGGACCGAACGCGACGTGCTGCCGTCGTCCAGCCAGTCCGAATACGTCTGGTCGTTCGAGCGCATGGTGCGCACGGTGCGACGAATGCCGGCGGGCGGATTGGCCATTACCATGGCCGATCGGGCGTCAAGCGTGGCCTGCACCGATGCCTTGTTCGCCATGCCTGCACCGGATACGGAAGGCGAATCACTGTCTGCTTGTGCAGTGCTGCCCGTAGCCAGCGAGCCTCGCAGTGACTGGAGATCGCTTAGCACGTTGGGCACCCGCGGGGAAACAGCGGATGCCGTTTGCGTCGGGCTGACGGCGCGAATAGGCGACTGCGCCATGCCGATGCGTGCGCTATTGGTAGCGGTAAATTCCGGACGCAGCGCGGAAGGGGCCGACGCAGCAGCCGACGCAGGGACAGCAATCTGCGGCGCCGCGGCCTGAACTGCCGGCACGGCTGGTTGCTGCGAAGCCTGCACAATGCCGGCGTTCGCGAAGGCCTGGGCAAAACTGCCCGATAACGGCGGCAAGCTCGCGCTTGAGCGCGTGGCCGAGGGTTGCACCGCTTCGCTAGCGCTTGCCTGCAAAGGCTGCATGGCCACGGGATTCGCCTCTATAGCGCGTGACACCGCAACCGCTTGCGGCGACTCATACACGGCAGCCGCGGCAGGAGCCACCGCCACCGGCTGCGCTCGCGGTGCGCCCGGCGCTATGGCGCGAGCCAGCGCTACCGCCCCGTCCATGTTGTTGTCGGCCGAAGCTGCCGGCTGGGTTAGCCGTGACTGCTGCGGCGCCCACGCCATGTCGTCCAGCGCTGACCTGGCCTTTGCGTCCGTTGCGCTGAATGCCAGCCCGATAACACCGCTACCGACCAATACGCCCATCGCGGAGAACAACGTCCGGTTCGGGGTGATGCCATACGGAAGCGCGCCATCAAGCTTGTTTCCGGCGCGGATCAACCGCACTTTGTTTGATTGTGTTGACATGTCGACTTATCTCTCGCGGAACGCTTCACGCGACTTGAAAATGGGTTTCAGCAGGTACGAGAGCACGGTCTTTTCGCCAGTGCGAATTTCGACGTTGCCGGTCATGCCGGGAATGATCGGCAAATGCTTGCCGGCGGCCACGAGTTCGCTTTTATCAGTCAGAACCTGTACCCGGTAATAGATGGCATCGGGTTTGCCCGGCGCCGCTTTCTCGTCCTGCAGCGTGTCCGGGCTGACGTCAATGACATGCCCCTTCAAGCCACCGTAAATCCCGAAGTCGTAAGCAGAAATCTTGACCATGGCCGGGAGTCCCGGATGAAGAAAGGCCACGTCTTTCGGCTGAATACGCGCCTCGACAATCAACTGGTCGGCATAAGGCACGATGCTCATGATCTGCGCGCCTGGCTGAATCACGCCGCCGATAGTCGTAATCTTGATGTCCTTGACCGTGCCCTTGACCGGCGCGACCAGCGTGGTGCGTTCCAGCACGTCAGCGCGTCCTACCAGGTTTTCCTTCGTTTGCGACAACTCGAGGTCGAGGCGCGACATTTCGTCGTTGGCATCGGACTTGTACTTGTTGCGGCGATCCACAATCTGCGACTGCAATTCGTTCGCGCTGCGCTTCATGCGCAGAACTTCGGTTTCCGAAATCAGGCCACGCGCTGCGAGCGGTTCCGTCATGTTGATTTCGTTCATCGCCAGCCCATAGCTTGTTTGAAGCGAAGCCACGGTGTCTTGCAGGGAGCGGCGACGTGATTGATACGTCTGCGTCTCACTCAGGACGACGGCCGGGTCCTTTAGGACATCGTCGGGAAACACGAGGGCCGTGCCATTCGCTTCAGCACGCAGCCGTGCAACCTTGGCTTCGAGACCGATCAGCTTGGAATGCCCTTCGGAGTACGACGAATCAGCGCGCTTCGGGTCAATGTTCAACAGCAGCTGGCCCTTCTCGACTACGTCACCTTCTTTCACATGCATGTCGGCGAGAATTCCGCCTTCCAGGCTCTGGATGATCTGCTCACGCATGACCGGAACCACTTTCCCCTGTCCCTGCGTAACTTCTTCAACGTGGGCAAATTTCGCCCAGATCAACCCGCCAACAATCACGG
Organism: Caballeronia sp. dw_19; assembly: GCF_018449515.1. Classification (GTDB taxonomy): domain Bacteria; phylum Pseudomonadota; class Gammaproteobacteria; order Burkholderiales; family Burkholderiaceae; genus Caballeronia. The sequence continues at coordinate 22,345 of NZ_JAAVUQ010000049.1, forward strand.
CAGCAACCAGGTAGAGCATGGCCATGGTGCCGGGGATCGACTGCGCGAGCATCGATTCGCGCAAGTCGTTCATGTAGGCCGTATGGGCCGGATGGACGTAAGGCGCGGCATTCTTTTTGCGGCCGCCCGGCGTCAGTGAGCGGGCCCAATAGCCCAATCGTGTAAATAATTTCATGATGGTTCCTTGATGGCGCCGTGCGCCTGTGTATCGGTTCCCTGCGCGTGACTCACGGCTGGAGCGGCAGGGTTGCGCAATGCGGCAAGCACTTCTTCCTTCGGGCCATCGGTGACCACTTTTCCTGCATCTATAACCACGATGCGATCAACCAGTTGCAGCAGCGAGGGCCGGTGCGTGACCACTACCAGCGTGGTGCCGCGCGTGGCTTCTGCCAGATCCCTGATGAATGCGCTCTCGGTTTGCGTGTCCATTGCGCTGGTCGGCTCGTCCATCAAAATAAGCGTGGGACGCGCAATAAGGCAGCGAGCGATGGCGACAAGTTGCTTTTGACCGCCCGACAAACCGTCGCCGTTTTCACCAATCTGCATGTTCCAGCCGTGCGGATTGCCCGCGGCTATTGCGTCGAGTCCGGTCAGCTTGGCTACTCGCAGCAACTCGTGGATGCTTGCATCGGGACGGCCAATCATCACGTTCTGACGAAGCGATCCGTAGAACAGGCGGCTGTCCTGTGACACATAGCCCACCTTTTCGCGCCAGTCGGCCGGATCGACTTGCGTGATATCAATGCCGTCGCTGAACACCTGGCCGCTTGTCGGACGATAAAGATTCGACATCACGCGCAGCAACGATGACTTGCCACTACCCACACGGCCCAGAATGGCGACGCGTTCTCCTGCACGAATGTCGATGTTGATGTTCTTCAGGAATTCAGGCGGCTTCATGCCGTTCTGAACCGGGTAGTGGAAGCCCACCTGACGGAGTTCGATCGCGCCGCTGATACCCGGGTTGTTCAAATACTGGACGTCCGGATCGCGTTCCACCGGTTTCTTCATCAGCCCGCTGAGCGAGTCGAGCGCAGCCTTGGCTTGCTGGAAGCGCACGGCCAGACCGGCAACTTGCGCCAGCGGTGCCAATGCTCGGGAAGCCAGGATCACAGAACCGATCAACGCGCCCTGCGTCAGCTTGCCTGCCGAAATCATGTACACGCCGGCTACCACGATCATCACCGTTTCGAACTGCGTGATCCACGAGACGAAGTTCATGGCGAGCGCCGAGAGATGCTTCGATTTCATCGAAGTGTCAGACGCCTTGGCTGAAAACAGTTCCCAGCGTTCCTGCATGTAACGCTCGCCGCCAGTGGCCTTCAACGTTTCAATGCCTTCCACGCTTTCAATCAGGACACCTTGCTTGAGCGACGATTCGCGCAGGTTTTCCTTCATCACCCTCTTGAGCGGCCATTGAATCAACACGCTCACGCCGACGATCACGGGGACCAGCAGCAGCGGGATAAAGCCAAGCATGCCGCCGATCATGAAGATCACCGCGATATACAGGAACGTGAAGGGCAAATCCGACAACGTGGCGAGCGTGGCTGACGCGACGAAGTCGCGTACCGATTCAAACTCGCGCAACTGGTTGGCAAACGAGCCCGACGATGCCGGCTTGTGCTCCATGCGAATGGCGAGCGCCTTCTTGAACAACATGGCGCCCATGATCAGATCGGCTTTCTTGCCGGCGACATCGAGCACATGAGCCCGGACGTTTCTTGCAATGAACTCGAACAGCATGGCGATCGCCACGCCGATCGCGAGCGACCACAAGGTGACAAACGCCTGGTTCGGGACCACGCGGTCATAGACGTTCATCGTGAAGAAGGTGCCGGCCAGCGCGAGCACATTGATCAGCAGCGCGCCAAGGGCGGCGCTCCAGTAGTAACGCCGATAACGCCACAACGTGCTCAACAGCCAGTGGCCGTCCGACTTCTCCTCAGGTATGCCCGCGCGGGTGTCGACCTTGCCAACGGGCTTCACCAGCATCGCAAAGCCGGTGTAGTTGGCTTTGAGCTGGCTGACGCCGATGGAGACGACCTTCGAGCCCGTCTCCGGCAGCACCACCAGGTAGGCGGCTTCCATTTCGTCCTGGGCCGGTTGCTGGCCTTCCTTGATTTCAGCGGCCGGCTTGATGACCTTGACGTCGTTGGGCGCGCGGCCGAGCAGGACGCAACCACCGTGATCCTTGCGGAACAGGATGACCGGCAGCAACATGGGCGACACTTCGTTGGGCTGGCGTTCGACCACGCCGACATTGAAACCCGACTGCTCCATGGCGAGCTGTGCTTGCTTGGGGGAAATGAATCGTCCCGCGGGCAGGCCCGAGAGCATCGCCGCTTCGCTGGTCGGCTTGCCGTGGTACGCGGCCATCCATACGAGACTTTTCAACAGCGTGTCGTCAACCTTCGTCGATAGCGCCAATGCATCGTCGCCGTCCGGTTGAATGGGCGTTATCGCGCCCGGTACTTCATTTTTCATGGCATTTGACTTTTGAGCGTCCGGTGAGGAGGCTTGGGCCTCCGGACCAGCCGGGGTGGATACGTCGTTCAGTAACGACGCGGAACGATTCGTCGCGGGATGCATTTATTTCAGCGGATGCATTATCTGCACGGGCTCGGACACCGAAAATAAGAAGCGTCCTAAATACAAACAGCGAAGGGAATCCGTAATTGCTGCTCTGCGCACTGACTTAATGCGATGAGTTGATTCTCGTCGTCGGAGGCTCAGAGAACCATGAGAATGGTCCTAATTAAACGGATGCCGAACTCTTGAGTTGTTCGTGAACATGCGCTGAAAAATCAGCGGCTTACGCCTACTTAAACGAATAGCGATGGGGAATTCGGATGGGACGGCCAGACGCAAAAATGCCGGCGCGCGGGCCGGCATTTTGATTAACGAAGCAGAACGTAACGATGATTAAAATGGCGTCATAACAACAAGAAGCGTCGCACCAGCAAATCCGGGGACGGGAAATTCGTTAAACATTCTGTGCCACTTGTGAGAATGCTTATTTTCGCCTCGTTAAACCGCCCGGGCAAAACATCGCAATAAGCGTGAGAAATAAGCACAAGCAGGACGATGCCCGGGTTGGCGTGCTTTAAGCTGCGAGGCTATGTCTCAATGAGGAAACCCCTCCATGTCAACCTCCCCTGTCGTGCTGGAAATCTGTGCGGGTTCGGTTACCTCATGCCTGGCAGCGCAAGAAGGCGGCGCGAGCCGTGTCGAGTTTTGCGACAACCTGCTGGAAGGGGGCACTACCCCTTCATACGGCGCCACCGCCAGCGCGCGCGAAAAACTGCAGATACAGTTGAACGTCATCATCCGCCCGCGCGGTGGTGACTTTCTATATTCAAATGTCGAGTTTGACGTGATGGAGCGAGATATCCGCGCCTGCAAACAGCTCGGCGTCGACGGCGTGGTGATCGGGTTGCTCACCGCCGACGGTGATATCGATGTGCCTCGTACCCGGCATCTGGTGGAACTGGCTGCATCCATGCCGGTTACGTTTCACCGGGCGTTCGACGTAGCGCGTGATCCGTTTGAAGCGCTGGAAGACATCATTTCCACAGGCTGCAACCGCCTCCTCACCTCCGGACAGGAAGCCAGTGCACTGGAAGGCGCTGCGCTCATCAGCAAGCTGCGTGAGGCCGCCGGCGAGCGCCTGGTGATCATGCCGGGCGCGGGCGTACGGGTGAACAATATTGCGCGACTGGTCGCGGAAACCGGTTGCGTCGAGTACCACACCTCCGGACGCGTGCCCTCCCCCAGCGGCATGCGCTATCGCAATGAACGGGTAAAAATGGGCGGTCCGGGACAGGATGAATACGCGATCGTGGAGACGTCGGCTGACTTGGTGAAACAGATTCTTTCTGAAGCGAATCAAGCGTGGCAACACGTGCACCGCTTGACGTGACCATGCGGTAACGCAATTTAGAACGGCTTGATCACCACCAAAAGCGTCGCACCGAGCAGCCCGAGGATGGGAAACTCGTTAAACAGTCTGTACCACTTGTGCGAACGTTTATTTTCGCCACGTTGAAACCGCCCGAGCAAAACCCCGCAATATGCGTGATAAATAATCACCAGCGCGACGATGCCCAGCTTGGCGTGCATCCATCCCTGCCCGCGCCCGATTCCCATTACCAGCAGCAGCCACAAGCCGCACGCCAGCGCCGGCACAGCGATAAACGTCATGAAGCGGAACAGCTTGCGCGCCATCTGCAGCAGTCGCCGCGTAGCTGCCGCGTCGGTTTCCGACGCGAGATTGACGAAAATTCGCGGCAGGTAGAACAGGCCGGCGAACCACGAAGCCACTAATACTATGTGCAGCGATTTGATCCAGAGCATCGGAAGCATTTTCTCGATTATTGGCGTATTTCGCCGTGGCCCAGCACCACGTATTTCAACGATGTGAGTCCGTCCAGTCCAACCGGGCCGCGCGCATGCAGTTTGTCGTTCGAGATGCCAATTTCGGCACCCAGGCCAAACTCGAAACCATCGGCGAAACGCGTTGATGCATTCACCATCACGCTCGCCGAATCGACTTCACGCAGGAAACGCATCGCACGGTCGTGGTCTTCCGTGACGATCGCATCCGTGTGATTCGAGCTATAGGTGTTGATGTGATCGATGGCTTCGTCAAGGTCGTTCACCAGCTTGATCGACAGGATGGGGCCGAGATATTCGGTGCTCCAGTCGGCTTCGGTGGCGTCCACGAGCGGGCCGCTGAATTTTGCCTCGTTCAGCACGGCGCGCGCCGCGGCATCCACGCGCAGTTCGACCTCTTTCGCCTGGAACGCCTTTGCCAGCACCGGCAGCGCCTGAGCCGCGATGCCGCGCGCCACCAGCAGCGTTTCCATGGTGTTGCAGGTGCCGTAGCGATGCGTCTTGGCGTTGTCGCAGACGTTGAGCGCCTTGTTGAGATCCGCGCGGTCGTCCACGTAGACGTGGCAGATGCCATCGAGGTGCTTGATCATCGGCACCCGGGCTTCTTCCATCAATCGCGCGATCAGGCCCTTGCCGCCGCGCGGCACGATGACATCGACGTATTCGGTCATGGTGATCAGCTTGCCCACCGCCGCGCGATCCGCCGTCGCCACGACCTGCACCGCGTCCTGCGGCAAGCCGGCCGCTTCCAGCCCTTCACCAATCAATTTCGCCAGCGCCGTATTGCATTCCAGCGCCTCGGAACCGCCACGCAGAATGGTCGCGTTGCCGGATTTGAGGCAAAGCGCGGCTGCGTCGATGGTCACATTCGGACGCGATTCATAAATGATCCCGATCACGCCGAGCGGCACGCGCATCTGGCCGACCTGAATCCCGCTCGGCCGAAATTTCAACCCGCTGATTTCACCGATAGGGTCAGCCAGCGCGGCGACTTGCCGCAAGCCTTCGATCATCGTATTCAGCGCTTTATCGGAGAGCGTCAGGCGGTCGATGAACGCGGCGTCATGGCCTTTGTCGCGAGCGTGGGCGAGATCTCGCGCATTCGCGTCCTTCAACGTGGCGCGCTCGCGTTCTATCGCGTCGGCGACCGCGTTGAGTGCGGCGTTTTTCGCAGCCGTCGACGCCCGCGCCATCGCGCGTGAAGCCTGGCGCGCGCGGCGGCCGAGGTCGGTCATGTATTCGTCGATGTTGGTCATCGTCATTCTCTTGGGTTCGTTCGACGCTTGATGTGGCGAGGCTGTCAGATCGGACGGCGTGCCAGCAACCGATTTTAAGCCGTTGTCAGGCTGGGCGCTTGGTAGCCGGCGAGGCTGCGGGCGGCTTGCCGTGCAGCGGACTGCCCGACGACGCGACGGTCATCGCGAGTTCGAACATGCCGTCCCACGGATCCGGCGGCGGATCGCCCGGGTTTGCGCTGCCTCGCGGACCGCCACCGCCGGATAATCCCTTCACCTGCCTGTCCAGCTTCGCCGCCAGCGACAACGCCTTTTCAAGCGCCGCTTCGCTCACGCGCGAGAGCGCAGGTCCGATCAACCGCTCGCGCGGTCCCCACACGCGATTTTCTCGTAGCAGCGTGGCGAGCGGCTTGCCCGCCGCAACGCCGCGTTTCATGCGCAGCAGCGTGCGGATTTCTTCCACCAGCGCCCATATCACGAGCGTGCCGGCTTCGCCCTCGCCCTTCAGGCCGTCGAGCATGCGTGTCAAGCGGCCGACGTCGCCGGTCAGCATGGCTTCGTTGAGCTTGAACACGTCATAGCGTGCGACGTTGAGGACCGCGTCATGGATCTGTTCGAACGTGAGCACGCCTGCGGGATGCAGAAGCCCAAGCTTCAGGATTTCCTGATGCGCGGCGAGCAGATTGCCCTCCACCCGTTCCGCGATAAACACCAGCGCCCGCCGTCCGTCCTCGCCCGGCGCCACGCGCTGGTTTTGCGCGCTCAGGCGTTGGCCGATCCACATGGGCAACTGCGCGCGCTCGACCGGATCGATTTTCATCATCACGCCCGGGCCGCTCAGCGCCGTGAACCACGCGGACTTCTGCGTGGCGGCATCGAGCCGTGGCAAGGTGATAAGCGTGAGGACGTCGGGGTTATCGGCGGCGGCCAGGGTTTTCAACGCCTCGCCACCTTCCTTGCCCGGCTTGCCGGTGGGAATGCGCAACTCGACCAGTTGGCGGTCGCCGAAGAGCGACATCGACTGGCTCGCGCCCAACAACGAACTCCAGTCGAAATAACGGTCGACGACAAACACCGATCGGTCCGTGAAACCCTGCGCCCGGGCCGCCGCGCGAATCTTGTCGCACGCTTCCTGCGCGAGCAGATGCTCGTCGCCATAGACAACGTACAAGCCCTTCAGGCCTTTCGCGAGGTGCGCGTCGAGCGCGTCGAGTCGAAGTTGCATGGTTTTTCGTGACGCTCCGGCGCTTAGAGCGGCGGCACAGGCAACGGCGCACGCGGCGCGATGCCCGGCAAAGCCTCGCTCGGCGCCGGATGCAGCGAACGCACGACGGCAAGCCGGCGCGTCAACTGGTCCACAGCGTCGAACTGCATGTCGCGATACAGCGTCTGCGCTTCAATACCCTTCGCCAACGTGAACTGATCGCTATATGTCAGCGCCCGGTTCAGCGAAATCACGCTCGGCGGAATCAGCAAGGTACCGTCGGCGCCCACCATCGAATAATTCAGGTTGTAGTCGAGTTCGTACTCCTGCACGACGCCTTGTGCATTCAGACTCAAGGTCTTCATGCCGTTGCCGCCGGTCAGCGAAAGGATGGCGTCGGGCTTTTCCGACACCTTGACGATCACGGTGTCGCTGCCGCCTTCCACTACTCGCTGGAGGCGTCCAAGCATTTCCGGCGTGCCGCCGCTAATGGCGAGCCGCTTGAACGCGTAGTCCTGCTGCCCGCGCAACTGGAAGCCGCAGGCGGACAGCAGCACCGCGCTGCACGCCAGCGTCAGGATCGAGCGCCGGCTGATCGCGCGCTTCGTCATGGTGTTGGTCGAATTCAAGCTGACAGCTTTCCTGCTCACAACGTCCTCCAGGATTTTCATGGCGCGCGATCTCAGGCTCATACGACCACGTTCACCAGCCGGCCCGGCACCACGACGACCTTCTTCGGCGTGCGCCCTTCCGAAAACTTCGCGAACATCTCATGGGCGACCGCCGCCTTTTCGATGTCCTCGCGCGACGCATCTTTCGCCATGGTCAGCGAACCACGCACCTTGCCGTTGACCTGCAAGACCAGCTCGATTTCAGCTTGTTCAAGCGCGGCTTCATCCACTTTCGGCCAGGATGCGTCGAGCAAACCGCCATGCAGATTGACGTAACCGAGTTCCTGCCACAACTGGAACGTGATATGCGGCACGACCGGATACAGCACACGCAGCAACACGCCGAAGGTTTCGGTCAGCACGGCGGGCGTTGCGTCCTTCGCGCTATCCACGGCATTCAGCATCTTCATGGCCGCCGAGACGACCGTGTTGTACTGCAAGCGGCCGTAGTCGAAATCGGCCTGCTTCAGGATGGTGTATATCTCGCGGCGCAGCGTGCGATCGGAGTCATTGAACTTCGATGAATCGAGCTTGGCATGTGTTTTAAGGACAGTGGCACGGCCATGCGCGAGTTGCCACACGCGGCGCAGGAAGCGGCTCGCGCCTTCCACGCCCGTGCCCGACCACTCGAGCGACTGCTCAGGCGGCGCAGCGAACATGACGAACAGACGCGCGGTGTCGGCGCCGTAGGCATCGATCAGCAATTGCGGATCAACACCGTTGTTCTTCGACTTCGACATCTTCTCCACGCCGCCGATCACCACCGGCTTGCCATCGGCGTTCAGCACCGCGCCGACCGGGCGGCCTTTGTCGTCGTGCGTGACGGTGACGTCGACGGGGTTGATCCACGTCTTCTTGCCCGCCGCGTCTTCGCGGAAATAGGTTTCGTTCAGCACCATGCCCTGCGTGAGCAGGTTCTTCGCCGGCTCGCCGAACTTCACCAAGCCCAGGTCACGCATCACCTTGGTCCAGAAACGCGAGTACAAGAGGTGAAGAATCGCATGCTCGATCCCGCCGATGTACTGATCCATCGGCATCCAGTAATCGGTGCGTTCGTCGACCATCGACGTTGCGTCGGGCGCGGCATAACGCGAGAAATACCAGGCTGAATCGACGAAGGTGTCCATGGTGTCAGTCTCGCGCTTCGCCGGCGCGCCGCACTTCGGACACGTGCAATTGACGAAGGCTTCGGACTTGGCGAGCGGATTGCCCGTGCCGTCCGGCACCAGGTCTTCCGGCAACACGACCGGCAGATCGGCTTCCGGCACGGGCACGTCGCCGCAAGTCGCGCAGTGGATGATCGGGATCGGCGTGCCCCAGTAGCGCTGGCGCGAAATGCCCCAGTCGCGCAGACGCCACGTGATTTGTTTATCGCCGAGATTTTGCGCTTTCAGGTCGGCGGCGATTGCGCTGGTCGCGTCTTCGAAACCGAGGCCGTCGTACTTGCCGCTGTTGATCAGCGTGCCCACGCCCTTCTCGCCGTACCACTCTTCCCAGGCGTCCGTGCTGTAGGTCTTGTCTTGCACCGCGACCACTTGCTTGATCGGCAGCGCGTATTTTTTCGCGAACGCGAAATCGCGTTCGTCATGGGCCGGCACGCCCATCACGGCGCCTTCGCCGTAGCTCATCAGCACGTAATTGCCAATCCACACTTCGACCTTTTCCTGCGTCAGCGGATGCGTGACGAAGAAGCCGGTCGGCATGCCCTTCTTTTCCATCGTCGCGACGTCGGCTTCAGCCACGCCGCCGCGTTTGCATTCTTCGATGAACGCCTGCAAACCCGCGTTATCGCGAGCAAGGCGCGTGGCGAGCGGATGTTCAGCAGCAACGGCAGCGAAGGTCACGCCCATGATGGTGTCGGCGCGCGTGGTGAACACGCGCAGCAATTTGCTCTCGCCGTCGATCTCGTACGGGAAGCCGAAATTCACGCCGAAGCTCTTGCCGATCCAGTTCTGCTGCATCACCTTCACGCGCTCGGGCCAGCCGAGGCCTTCCAGGTCGCCGAGCAACTGATCCGCGTAATCCGTGATGCGCATGTAGTACATCGGGATTTCGCGCTTTTCCACCAGTGCGCCCGAACGCCAGCCGCGCCCGTCGATGACTTGTTCGTTCGCGAGCACCGTCTGGTCTTCCGGGTCCCAGTTCACCGTCCCGGTCTTCTTGTACGCAATGCCCTTTTCCAGCATCTTCAGGAACAGCCACTGGTTCCATTTGTAGTACTCGGGCTTGCACGACGCAATTTCACGCGACCAGTCGATAGCCAGCCCCATCGACTGCATCTGCTTCTTCATGTAGTCGATGTTGTCGTAAGTCCACTTCGCCGGCGGCACGTTGTTCGCCATCGCGGCGTTTTCCGCGGGCATGCCGAACGCGTCCCAGCCCATGGGCATCAGAACATTGTGGCCGTTCATGCGCAGGAAGCGGTACATCACGTCGTTGATGGTGTAGTTGCGCACGTGGCCCATGTGCAACTTGCCCGACGGGTACGGCAACATGGACACGCAATAGAACTTGGGCTTGTCGCTGATTTCGGTCGCCCGGTAGACATCTTTCGCGCGCCAGTCGCTTTGCGCTGCGGATTCGACGTCGGCGGGTACGTATTTATCTTGCATGGTGTGGTTTTTGGCGGTTTTGCCTTTCGGCGTTGCGGCAGTACTGCCTGGCGGCGGTGCTCGGCTGGCGTCGGTTGCGGGTTCTGCCCGGATTCTGCCCGGGCTTTGCCAGGATCGCAGCCCCTCGGGCCGCTGCCTGGCGCTATTCCAACCCCGGTTGGGCGCGCCCGCGCGGCCAAAACGCGATTATACCGTTGGGGCAGAAGGTTCCGGCAGTGTGCGTTCCTGCGCCCTGGGCTCGCGTCGCGCATGGGACTTTTATCCCGGCGAAGCGTTGCACTCGCGGGCTCTGCGTTGGTTTGGCTTTGGAGGGTCGGTTTGGCTTTGGAGCGTCACTCGTCCGGGAGCTAATGCGCCGGCTTTACCTGATCCGTCACGAAGCCGATCTTGTTCAGCCCCGCGTCCTGCGCCGCCCCCATCACCTGCGCTATCACGTCGTAGCGCGTGTCCTTCGACGCCCGCAAGTGAATCTCCGGCGGCGTTGCGCGTTTGCCTTCAGCCGCGAACTGGCTTCGCATCTGCTCGAGCGTGATCGGCTTGTCGTTCCAGTAGAGCTTGCCGGTGGCATCGATGGAAAGCGTGATCGTGTCCGGCGTCTCGTGCGCGGCTTGCGACGCGACCTTCGGCAAATCAAGCCGGATAGCATGCGTGAACAACGGCGCCGTGATGATGAAAATCACCAGCAGCACCAGCATGACGTCGATCAACGGCGTCATGTTGATCTCCGCCATTGGCGCGCCGTTCGATTTCTTGTCCAGTCCGCCGAATGCCATGATGTGCTCGTCCGGATGCGTGGTCTTGAAGGATCAGCTATGAATACCGCGACGTCTTAAATCGCGTGGTCTTGAACGACGGGCGCGCTCTTGACGCGGCGCGGCGCCACACCGCTTGTATAGGCGTGCAGGTCGTGTGCGAAACCGTCGAGTTCTTCCGATATCTGCCGCACGAGCCGCCCCAGCACGTTGTACGCGAGCACGGCGGGGATTGCCACGACCAGCCCGAACGCGGTCATGATGAGCGCCTCGCCGACCGGGCCGGCTACGTTCTCGATCATCGCCTGTCCGCTCGCCGCGATACTTCCGAGCGCGTGATAAATGCCCCACACCGTGCCCAGCAAGCCGACGAACGGCGCCGTACTCCCCACCGACGCCAGCAAAACCTGCCCGAACTCAAGCCGCCGCTGAGACGCCAGCAACGCATGCCGCAACGCGCGCAATACCCGCTCGCCGGGCTCCACATGCGCGATCAGCGCCCCCGGCATTTCCGCTTCCGTGGCTCGCCACGCAGCAACCGCGAGCGGCAGATACACGCGCTCCCGATCCACTTTCCGCAATTCCGCGATACCCTCGGCCAGCGTCGGCGCCTGCCAGAAACGCTGCACGGCGCGCGGCCCCTGACGCTTCGCGCGCACCAAAACCCAAGCCTTCACGATGAGAAAACACCAGCTCGCCACCGACATGGCCAGAAGCACGCCCGCGACGCCGTGTGTGATGCCGTCGCTGCTCTGCAGGTAATGGATGATGCCGGTTGTAGCCATCGGACAAAAACCCCGGGTTTGGGTGGCTCAGGCTCAGCGCAAACCAAGCACGTCTTGCATGTCGAAGAAACCGCGCTCGCGGCCCGCAAGAAAGTGAGCGGCGCGCAACGAGCCCTGCGCGTAAGACAAACGGTTGGACGACTTGTGCGTGATCTCGACCCGCTCGCCAATGCCCGCGAACAACACGGTGTGATCGCCGACAATGTCGCCGCCGCGAATCGCAGCGAAACCGATAGTCGATGGGTCGCGTTCCCCCGTCACCCCTTCGCGGCCGTACACGGCGCAATCCTTCAACTCGCGGCCGAGCGCGTGCGCGATGGTTTCACCCATTGCAAGCGCGGTGCCCGAGGGTGCGTCAACCTTGTGCCGGTGATGGGCCTCGATGATCTCGATGTCGTAACCTTCGGCAAAATGCTTTGCCGCGAATTCGAGCAGCTTGAGCGTCACGTTCACGCCCACGCTCATGTTCGGTGCGAACACGATCCCGATTGTTTCGCCGGCCGCACGCAAGCGGACTTTCTGCTCATCGCTGAAACCGGTGGTACCGATCACCATTTTCACGTTATGCCGCAACGCCGCTTCCAGATGCACGAGCGTGCCTTCGGGACGCGTGAAGTCGATCAGCAGGTCCGCGTTGGCGAAAACCTGCTCAATATTGTCAGTCAGCAAAATGCCCGTCTCTTGCCCGAGGAACGCGCCCGCGTCCTGGCCGAGTTGCGGCGATCCGGTTCTGTCGAGCGCACCGGCCAGCGTGGCGTTGGCGTCCTTGAGAACGGTTTCTATGAGCATGCGGCCCATGCGGCCCGATGCGCCGGCAATGGCGATTTTCATGGCGTGTCTCGCGTGAGTTGGGGCGATGAAGTCAGAAGCATGGCAGCGATACGACAGATACGGCGGCCGCATGGCACACGGCCGCCCGAACAGGACAGGTCTCGACGAAACCAGACAAAGCAGGCGGGCAACGTACGTCGGCCCGCCGTTCTGCTTAGTTGGTAGTCGTTGCCGGCACGGAGGACGCGCCTAAACCGTTGCTCGTGTTCGCCGGGGCAGGCGACGTGCCTTGCGGACCCACAGCGGTGCTGTCCGGGATCGTGATCGTATTCGGACGACGTTGCAGCTGGATCTGCGAGTTGCCTGCCGCGCTGACGTTCGGCGGCAATCCCGGGTTGCCCGGCACGGTCGGCATGGCCGACGAGCGGGTGCGGCCCGTGGGTGCCTGCACGGCGTCGGTCGCGCGATTGGCGGCTTGAGCGGCTTGCTGGTTGGCGTCGCCGGCAAATGCGTTCGACGCATTCGATGCATCCGGCTGGACGCCCGACGCACTCGCCGTTCCCGCGACCGCTGCGCCGCTAGCGGACGTACCCGCTGCAGCAGCTGCGTCCGTTGCGCTGGCGCCGCTGGCTGAAACGGCCGTGGCCGCAGCCGTAGCGGCGGTGAGCTTGCGGCCCTTGTCGCCGTCAATTTCGGCAAGCAATTCGAGATTCGACGGCAACCCCTCGCCGCCCGACCAGCTCGCTACGTGATCGCCCGCGAACAACACGACGAAATCACGCTGCTGCACGACCGACGTGGAACCGCGCTTGAAGTAGAAGACGTAGTCCCAGCGATCCGCATGGAACATGTCCGCCAGCAACGGCGTGCCGAGCAGCGTCTTCACCTGGTCGCGCGTCAGGCCGACCTTCATCTGGCTCGCCGCTTCCGCTGAAACGAAGTTCCCCTGCACAACCGTGATCCGGTACGGTGTGATGCGCTGCGCGATGCTTTGCGTAACGCTATCGTAAGCGGAACAACCAGCCAGGACGGTCATAGTGGCGGCAGCGATCAAGGTTCCGCGCATACGACGGCTCTCCCGGCTATTCAATAAAGATTTTAGAAACATTTCACCCTTCATTTCACCCTTCGCCTGGCCCATCGCCCGTGGGGGCGCAAGAAGTTTCGGAGTCTTTCGGAGATCGCGCCATTTCGTTCGGATGGTGACCGGAACGGTAAAAACGCATTACTATGAGAACCTTGAATTGTACTCTAGGGATGCCTAGCGATGACCAATCCCGCCGATCTGAAAAATATCGGGCTGAAGGCAACCTTGCCCCGGCTCAAGATCCTTGAGATTTTCCAGCATAGTCCTGTGCGTCACCTGACTGCAGAAGACGTGTATAGAAACCTGTTGCACGAAGAACTCGACATCGGTCTCGCCACCGTGTACCGCGTGCTTACGCAGTTCGAGCAAGCCGGCCTGCTGACGCGCAGTAATTTCGAGTCGGGCAAAGCCGTGTTCGAGCTCAACGAAGGGACCCATCATGACCATCTGGTGTGTCTGGACTGCGGCAGGGTGGAAGAGTTCTTCGACGCTGAAATCGAAAGCCGTCAGCAGGATATCGCGAAGGAGCGCGGCTTCAAGCTGCACGAGCACGCGCTTGCACTGTATGGCACGTGTACGAAGGAGCAGTGTCCACACAGAAAGAACTGATTTCAGTTAACCGTTCGTGCGTGTGGTTCAGTGCGCAACGTGTAAAAAAGCCGCCGGTTCTTGCAAACCGGCGGCTTTTTTTTCAGCTTGATTTCACCGCGTTAATTTGCGGCTTTTACTTTGCATTAGCCAGTGCTACGGCCGTGTCCAGCATGCGGTTCGAGAAGCCCCACTCGTTGTCGTACCAGCTTGATACCTTCACCAGACGGCCCGACACCTTCGTGAGCGTCGCGTCGAACGTGGATGAAGCCGGGTTGTGGTTGAAGTCGATCGACACCAGCGGCGCGGTGTTGTAGCCCAGGATGCCCTTCAACGAGCCTTCCGATGCTTCCTTCATGATCGAATTCACTTCGTCCACCGTCGTGTCGCGTGCAGCAATGAACGACAGATCCACGATCGACACATTGATGGTCGGCACGCGAATAGCGTAACCGTCCAGCTTGCCGTTCAGTTCCGGCAACACCAGGCCCACCGCCGACGCAGCACCCGTCTTCGTCGGGATCTGACTATGCGTGGCCGAGCGCGCGCGACGCAAATCCTCGTGATACACGTCCGTCAGGACCTGGTCGTTCGTGTACGCATGGATAGTCGTCATCAGGCCGTTCACCAGGCCGATCTTGTCGTTGAGCGGCTTGACCAGCGGCGCGAGACAGTTCGTTGTGCACGATGCGTTCGAGATCACCGTATCCGATGCCTTCAGCACGTGATGATTCACGCCATAGACAATGGTTGCGTCGACATCTTTACCGCCCGGCGCCGAGATGATGACCTTTTTCGCGCCAGCCTTGATGTGCGCGCTGGCCTTTTCCTTCGTTGTGAAGAAGCCGGTGCATTCCATCACGACGTCCACGTTCAGCTCGCCCCACGGCAATTCGCCCGGATTGCGGGTCGCCAGTACGCGAATCCGGTCGCCATTGACCACGAGGTAGTCACCATCCACCGACACAACGCCGGGGAACTTGCCGTGCGCCGTGTCGTACTGCGTCAGGTGCGCGTTCGTGTTGGCGTCGCCGAGGTCATTGATGGCAACGATCTCGATGTCGTGCTTCTTGCCGTTTTCATACAAGGCGCGCAGCGTATTGCGGCCGATACGGCCGTAGCCGTTGATTGCAACGCGAATCGTCATGATCTATCTCCTGATGGCTGAAAAAAGGTTCCAGTTCGCTGCTGCCGGGTTGGCTGGGTTGGCTGGGTCATAAGCTCTGACCCAAGCGCCCTGTCAGCCCGCGAGCGCGGCTTTCGCCGTCTCCACGACATGCTCGACGGTAAAGCCGAAATACTTGAAAAGCTCGCCGGCAGGCGCGGATTCGCCGAACGAATCGATGCCCACCACGCCGCCTTCGAGACCCACGTACTTACGCCAGAAATCGGTCACACCGGCTTCGATCGCCACGCGCACGACGCCCTTCGGCAACACACGGTCGCGATATTCCTGATCTTGCAGATCGAACGCATTCGTACACGGCATGGACACGATGCGCGCGCCAATGCCTTCCTGCGCCAGTTTCTCGCCGGCCTTGAGCGCCAGTTCGACTTCCGAGCCCGTCGCGATCAGGATGATCTTGCGTGCCGGGATGTCGTCGTTCCAGTCGCGCAGCACGTAGCCGCCCTTCGCAATATTCGCAATCTGCACGTCGTTACGCGGCGAGAACAGCAGGTTCTGACGCGTGAAGATCAACGCTGACGGGCCCTTGTGCTCAATGGCATGCGTCCATGCGACGGCCGTCTCGACCGTGTCCGCCGGACGCCACACTTGCAAGTGCGGAATCAGCCGCAAGCTCGACGTTTGTTCCACCGACTGGTGCGTCGGACCGTCTTCGCCCAGGCCGATCGAATCGTGCGTGAACACGAAAATGGACGGCGCTTTCATTAGGGCGGCCACGCGCAGCGCGTTGCGGCTGTAGTCCGAGAAGGTCAGGAACGTGCCGCCAAACGGCCGATAACCGCCATGCAGCACGATGCCGTTGATGGCCGCGCTCATACCGAATTCGCGCACGCCGTAGTTGATGTGGTTGCCCCACTGGATCTCGTTCGTGTTCTCACCGGCGCGCACCGGCTTCGATGCCTTCCAGTTGGTCAGGTTAGAACCCGTCAGGTCAGCGGAACCGCCAAGCAGTTCAGGCAGCGCAGCGGCGAGGCCGTCGAGCGTTTGCTGCGAAGCCTTGCGCGTGGCAATGGTTTCGCCCTTCTGATTCGCGGCTTCAATAATGTTCTTCGCGTCCTGCGCCCACGTGGCCGGCAGTTCGTCGTTCATCCGGCGCACGAATTCGGCGGCTTCGGCCGAATGCTTCGCGCGGTACGCATCGAACTGCTTGTTCCATTCCGCTTCCGCGTGCGCGCCCGCTTCCTTCGCGTCCCATGCTGCGTAGACTTCTTGCGGAATCACGAACGGTTCCCAGCTCCAGCCCATTCCTGCGCGTGCATCGGCGATTTCCTTCAGACCGAGCGGCGCGCCGTGCGAATCGTGGCTGCCTTGCTTGGTCGGCGCACCCTTGCCGATAGTCGTACGGCAGCAGATCAGCGTGGGTTTATCCGAGTTCTTCGCTTGCGCAATGGCTGCGTCCACCGCGTCCACGTTGTGGCCGTCTACCGCGCGGATCACGTTCCAGCCGTACGCTTCGAAGCGCTTCGGGGTGTCGTCGTGGAACCAGTGCTCAACGTGACCGTCGATGGAAATACCGTTGTCGTCGTACAGCGCGATCAGCTTGTGCAGCTTGAGCGTGCCCGCGAACGAACAGGCTTCGTGCGAGATGCCTTCCATCATGCAGCCGTCGCCGAGGAACACGTACGTGTGGTGATCGACGATCTTCGCGCCGTCCTTGTTGAACTCCGCCGCGAGCAGCGCTTCAGCGAGCGCCATGCCGACCGCGTTCGCCAGACCCTGGCCAAGCGGGCCGGTGGTGGTTTCAACGCCCGGCGTGATGCCGTATTCCGGGTGTCCCGGCGTCTTCGAATGCAGTTGGCGGAAGTTCTTGAGTTCGGTGATCGGCAGGTCATAGCCGGTCAGGTGCAGCAACGAGTACAACAGCATGGAACCATGACCGTTCGACAGGACAAAACGATCGCGGTCAGCCCAGTGCGGGTTGCTCGGGTTGTGCTTCAGGTGACGCGACCAGAGCGCGACACCGATTTCCGCCATGCCCATTGGCATGCCCGGATGGCCGGAGTTGGCTTGTTGAACAGCGTCCATTGCCAGCGCACGGATTGCGTTGGCCATCAGGCTGGTCTGGCTGGAATTCGGGGTCGTCATGTCGAGTCCGGTAGGTCCTGAAAAAATCCTGGGATGATTCTCGGCGACGCACCGGAGCAAACGATGAAACCACGTTTTCAACACCCGGAGCGACGAGAAACGAAGAGGATCGGAAGCCGGTTATTCTAGCAGACGACTTTGGCGCACTGCCGCGAGGGCCGTCGCGGCGCCAAAGGAATTGGGCGCCAATTGGCTGCCGCCGCAAAGGTAGATCATAACGAACGCTTCGCGCGGGCACGCTCCCTGCACCGGCATAGCGAGCGAACGCGACGTCGCGCAACAACAGAAATCCGCGCAGCCCTTCTGCCAAAGGGCGTCATGGCACAATGCACTGATCAAGCCGAGCTCGAGGAGAAGCCCTTATGTCCGACCCCCGCCCCGCCGATGTGCCGTGGCTCACGCCTTACCTGACCGTTCGCGATGCCCGTGTCTCCACGGGCTTCTACGAACAGGCGCTAGGTTTTGCGGTGCGTGACAGCGTCAACGACGACGGCGCCGTGATCCACGTCGAGATGACGTATCGCGGACAGTTGATCCTGATGTTTGCCCCCGAAGGCGCCTATGGTTCGCACGCGAAGACGCCGAAAAGCACGGGCCTGATGGCGCCGCAATCGTTCTATCTTTACGTAGACGATGTAGACGCCGCGTTCGCACGTGCGGTCGCGGTTGGCGCAAAGCCGCTGATCGAACCGCAAGACCAGTACTGGGGCGACCGTTTTGCGCAGTTCGAAGACCCGGACGGGTATCGCTGGGCAATCGCCCGGCATTTGAATTAGGCTGGGTACGTCGCGTTCACGGTTGTTCGTCGAACCTTGAACGTTGATCAGGTCGCGCTCAAGCTCCATCACTTCCCTGCCCGCGCGCTTCACGGCGTCCGGGCGAGTCATTTCATGCCACGTTTCTTTGTTGCCAGTCCGCTCGTCGCGGGCGAAATCATGCCCTTGCCGGACGATGTCGTCCGCCATGTTCACGTCCTGCGCCTGCAAACCGACGACACGGTCCACCTGTTCAACGGCTTGGGCGGCGAATATCGCGCGCGCCTGGTTGAGATCGGGAAGCGGACTGCGACCGTGCAACTCGATGAATTCACCGACCGCGAAGCGGAGCCGCCATATCGCGTCACGCTGGTGCAAGGTGTGGCGGGCGGCGACAAGATGGATTGGCTGATCGAGAAGGCGGTCGAACTGGGCGTCACGTCCGTCGTTCCGCTCACTGCCGAGCGCGGCGTGGTGCGGTTATCGGGCGAACGCGCGGCGCGTCGCCAAGGACACTGGCAGGCGTTGGTGCGAGCCGCGTGCGAGCAATGCGGAAGAAATCGGGTGCCGGACGTAGCAGTGCCTCAGGACCTGGACAAATGGCTCGGCAACCTGCCGCCCGCCGAAGACGGCGAGTTGCGGCTGCTGCTGTCGCCGCGAGCGCAGCTTGGGTTTGCCTCTTTGCCCGCGAGCGCGCCCACGGCGCCCGTAACTATCGCGATCGGGCCGGAAGCCGGATTTTCGCCGCCAGAGGAAGCGACCATTGTCGATGCCGGTTTTGTCACCCTTGGTCTCGGACCTCGCATCTTGCGCACCGAGACGGCGGGTATTGCAGTCCTCGCGGCACTGGCCGCGCGCTGGGGCGGGTGGTGAATTAACCGCGGCATCGCTGCGATCCATCTCGAAATAAAACGCAAAAAAGCCAGTCAGCGCCTGTGTTCAACAGACGATGACCGGCTTTCTAACTTCTCTGCGCCGAGAAAACTCAACGCCTTGCGCATGGAACTTGTTCAGAACTCGGGCGCTTGCCGCTTGCGCTCAGGCGAACGAGTAAAACACCCTGAACGCCACACGCCGTTCGGCCCAGAATTCCGCTGCTTCGCGAAACACGTCGAGCAAGGTCTCGCGCCCTTCCTTGTCAAATTTCTGCGCAACAGGCAGTGCTTCCAGCACGATCACGAAACCCGGCTGCGAACCGGCTTTGTGCACGAGGTCGGTGAGACTGTCGTACAGCGCGTCGTAATTCTTCCCGAAGTGCTTCGGAAACAAAAACGACGTGGCGATGGTTTCGAGCACTTCCTGCTTGCTCTGGGCCTGGCCGCAATACGCGTAGAGAAAATGCTGGCCGAGCTTGCTCGCTTCGTCGGCGAGATCCTGGACCCTGAAAGCGCGGATCGACTGCACGATATTTGATCGTACCGTCTTGAAAAGACTCATAGACCCCTCGTTCAATGATGACAGCGCCGTGCTCTGTTCGTCGTCGGGTCGATTTTCGTCTGTCGTGCGGAGTCGCAAAACTCGCTGAAACATGTTGCCATCGCCGGCGAAAAGATCACCCGCGACACCGTTGTCGTGCGCGTAGATGTTGTCGCTCATGCCGTTCATCCCGAAGTTAATCCCGCAATGCGTTTAAAACTCACGTAATGGTCGTCGGTATAGAAGCAGTTGTCGACCTGCCGACGGGGCCCGCCACATACGATCCGCCGTGCGCCGCGATCGCGGGCGCGCGGCGTAGGAACGGTGTATTCGTGGTAAAAGCCGCGTGGGTGCGGCGGCAGCATACGCTCGCGGTTGCCGAACACGATGCCGTCTTTCTCATACGGGAAAGGCCCGCCAGCCTCGATCCGCCGCAGCGTCACAACGGCCTGTTTCGGCAATTGTGCGGCGTCGACGGTAGTCTGCGACGGTTCCGAACCCGTTGATGCGGCATCGCGCCAGCTCTTTGCGCGCGGATCGCTTTTCAGCTTGTCCTTGTCTTGCAACACGTGCGGCGGTTCCGCCTGCGACGCTCCTGCCAAGGCGCTCGCGGCCGGGCTTGGGGAATCCGGCCCGCTTTTCCCGCAGCCGCTCAATACCCACGAAAGCGCCACAATGAACCCACAAAACCATGCGCGCTTCACGAAACCTGTCCCCGCTTTGAACCCAGAAATATGACGACCATTAAAGACGTAAGGGTATCGCTAATGACACCGGGAATCAATGTTGGTTCGGAAGATGCCCATTTTTCAGGCGCTTTTTGCCTCTTATCTGACCGTTACATGCGGCTCGCCAACGCTTTTTCACGAATGACAAAAAAATAGGCCTCGATCATATTTAGGATCAGTCTGAGATATTTTTATCTTATTTAGGTTGAAAATGACTTCATGCATGGTTTGGGGAGCGGAGCCAGCGTCGCCTCTCTCGCGAAGCTCCCACGGTGTAAAAATCGGCATCATTGCTGTTTGGAGGAGAAAGCAAATCCCCTTGCATGCCTCGTGGCGTGCCGGATCATCCGGCACGCTTTTTTTTGTTCCGGCGCCCGAAGTGACCATCAGGAATCCGATCATCCAAGCCGACGAAACGCTGCAACTATGCGGTCCAATCGTCGCGGAAATGAAAAAGAGGGATTGCGACCACTTGCCGCAATCCCTCTTTCTATTTCTGCAATCCCTCTTCCCGGAGTTCTACTCGAACCCGCCAGTCCTGCGCGGGTTCCTGTCCGGCGAACTTTAAAACCCGCTTCGAACCCTTACCGCGCCGCAGCCGTGGCGTCCGCCACCAGCAACGCCGTCATATTGACGATCCGGCGCACCGTAGCCGACGCCGTCAGCACATGCACGGGTTGAGCCGCACCCAGCAGCATTGGCCCAATGGCGATGTTATTGCCCGCTGCCGTCTTCAGCAGGTTGTACGAAATATTCGCGGCATCAATATTCGGCAGTACGAGCAAATTCGCGTCGCCTACCAGCGTTGATTCCGGCAGGACTTCGCGGCGCAGGTTGGCATCCAGCGCTACGTCGCCGTGCATTTCGCCGTCCACGTCCAGATCCGGCGCACGCTCGCGCAACAATGCCAGCGTGTCGCGCATCTTGATGGCCGTCGGCGCGTTGCTGGTACCGAAGTTCGAATGCGAAAGCAGAGCGATCTTCGGCACAATGCCAAAGCGGCGCACTTCTTCCGCCGCCATGATCGTGATCTCGCAGAGCTGCTCGGGGGTCGGGTCCACGTTCACGTGCGTGTCGACAATGAAGATCTGCCGGCCCGGCAGCACCAGCGCATTCATTGCTGCATAGACGCTGCAGCCTTCCTTCTTGCCGATCACCTGATCGACGAAATGCAGATGGCGGTGTGTCGTGCTGATCGTGCCGCAGATCATGCCGTCCGCTTCGCCCTTCTTGACCAGCATCGCACCAATCAGCGTGGTGCGGCGGCGCATCTCCAGCTTCGCCATCTGCGCGCTGATGCCCTTCCTGGCCATCATGGTGTGATATGTCTGCCAGAAGTCGCGATACCGCTCGTCGTGATCGGTATCCACAACCGTGAAGTCCACGCCAGCGGTCAAACGCAAACCGTACTTCGTGATGCGCTGAGCGATCACGGCCGGTCGTCCGATCAGGATCGGCTTCGCAATCTTCTCGTCCACCGCGATCTGGACCGCGCGCAGCACGCGCTCCTCTTCACCCTCCGCGAACACAATGCGCTTCTTGTCCGGATCCACGCTGCGTGCGAGCTGGAACACCGGCTTCATGGTCGTGCCGCTGTGATAGACGAACTGCTGCAGATGCTGTTCGTACGCGTCCATGTCTTCAATAGGACGCGTGGCCACGCCTGAATCCATAGCGGCCTTGGCCACCGCCGGCGCGATCTTCACGATCAGGCGCGGGTCGAACGGTTTCGGAATCAGGTACTCGGGACCAAACGACAGGTCCTGAATGCCATAAGCCGTTGCCACGATATCGCTTTGTTCCTGCCGCGCCAGTTCCGCGATCGCATTCACCGCGGCAATTTCCATTTCGCGCGTGATCGTGCTCGCGCCTGCGTCGAGTGCGCCGCGGAAAATGAACGGGAAACACAGGACGTTATTGACCTGGTTCGGATAGTCGGTACGGCCGGTGGCAAGCACCGCGTCCGGACGCACTTCCAGTGCGAGTTCCGGCAGAATTTCCGGCGTCGGGTTGGCGAGCGCGAGAATCAGCGGCTTTTGCGCCATGCCCTTGACCATCTCCTGCTTCAACACGCCGCCAGCGGACAGGCCGAGGAACACGTCGGCGCCTTCCATCACGTCGGCCAGCGTACGCGCCGAGGTTTCGCGCGCAAAACGGTCCTTGTCCGGGTCCATCAACTCCACGCGGCCCTTGTAGACCACGCCGGCAAGATCGGTCACGAAGATGTTTTCGAGCTTCAGGCCAAGTTCAACCAGCAGGTCCAGACAGGCCAGCGCTGCGGCGCCCGCGCCCGAGGTAACCAGCTTCACTTCTTCAATCTTCTTGCCGACCACGACCAGGCCGTTGGTAATAGCAGCCGCGACAACGATAGCCGTGCCGTGCTGGTCGTCGTGGAACACCGGGATCTTCATGCGCTTGCGGCATTCCCGCTCCACGATGAAGCAATCCGGCGCCTTGATGTCTTCCAGGTTGATGCCGCCGAACGTGGGTTCGAGCGCGCAGATCACTTCGACAAGCTTCAGCGGGTCCATCTCGTTCAACTCGATGTCGAACACGTCGATACCGGCGAACTTCTTGAACAGCACGGCCTTGCCTTCCATGACCGGCTTCGACGCGAGCGGCCCGATATTGCCGAGCCCGAGCACCGCCGTGCCGTTTGTCACGACGCCGACCAGGTTGCTGCGGGCGGTGAAACGCGCGGCATTCAGCGGATTGGCGACGATTTCCTCGCACGCGAACGCCACGCCCGGTGAATACGCCAGCGCTAGATCACGCTGGTTGATCATCTGCTTGGTGGGAGCAATCGCGATTTTGCCGGGGGTGGGAAACTCGTGGTAATCGAGTGCGGCTTCGCGGAGTTTGGCTTTGGCGCTATCGGCAGGAGAGGTCATGAGGCGTCTGGCTTTAGGCGAGATTAGAATAGAAGTTCGAACGCATTGTAGCGCCAATCAACCGACCCTCCGGATGGCAATACCGGCAATTCGCGGCACATAGCCCATTTGGACAAGGGCTGGAAAAGCAGCATCAGCCGTACGCCGGCAGCGGGTTCACGCCGCAAAATTCCCTTATTGAGATGAAACGCGCGTCAACAGGCACGCATCGTCGCCAACTCTCTCCCACCACGTCGCCGGATTGCTGATGCTCTCAGAGTTTTCCCTGATCGAACGATATTTCTCCCAGCCCGCCGCCGCGTTCCCGGCAACGGACGACGCGCCGAAGGCGACGCTCGGCATAGGTGACGACTGCGCGTTGCTTGCCCCGAAGCACGGACAGCACCTGGCAATTTCCACGGACATGCTCGTGTCGGGCCGCCATTTTTTCCCCGATGTGTCCCCGTGGGCGCTCGGTTACAAGGCGCTGGCGGTGAACCTGTCGGACCTCGCCGCTATGGGCGCAAAGCCGCGCGCGTTCACCCTGGCGCTGTCGATGCCGAAAGCCGATGAAAGCTGGCTCGAAGCGTTCAGCAGCGGCCTTTTCCAACTAGCCAACCAGTACGGCTGCGAGCTGATCGGCGGCGATACAACCAGCGGCCCGCACGTGTGCATCAGCATTACCGTGTTCGGCGATGTCCCTGTTGCGCAGGCACTGCGGCGCGATGCCGCACGACCGGGCGACGATATCTGGGTATCCGGCGTGCTTGGCGGCGCGCGTGCCGGGCTCGGTATCCGCCGCGGCGAATGGTCGATGAAAGATCCTGCCGGCGAAGCCATCGCAATCAAGGCGCTCGAACTGCCGGAACCGCGCGTGGCGCTCGGCATCGCGTTGCGGGGTGTCGCGCACGCCGCGCTCGATATCTCCGACGGCCTCGCCGGCGACTTGCTCCACGTATTGAAGCGCTCGAACGTGCGCGCGACGGTGAATATCGATCAGATACCGCGCTCCGGCACGCTCGCTGGGCTGCCCGCGGCCACGCAGGTGCATTGCATCCTGGCGGGCGGCGACGACTACGAACTCTGCTTTACCGCGCCTGCCGCCGTGAGGACCGAAATCGAGCGGATAGGGACGGCGCAGGGAGTTTTGTTGACGCGTATCGGTACAATCGAGGGTCCAGCCACCGAGGAACGAGCGGCGTCCAACACGTCCGGCACAGCCCCGAACGACTTGCCGGCCATCGACTGGCGCGACAACACCGGTCCGGTTTCTTTCCCCGACACGGGCTTCGACCATTTTCATGCAGACTGATCCGATCATCGACACAATTGACGAGACACCCCGCCCGAAGCCGTCGCGCCGCACGAGCGCGCGCTTCATGCTGTCGCATCCGCTGCATATCCTGTCGCTGGGCTTCGGCAGCGGCTTGTCGCCGATCGCGCCCGGCACGGTCGGCACCTTGTTCGCGTGGGCGTCGTTCGTGGTGTTCAACCCGCACCTGACGGTTGCCGAATGGGCCTTGCTGATCGCCGTGGGGTTCGTGGCCGGCTGCTGGTTCTGCGGTTTCACGGCGAAGAAAATGGGCATTTCCGATCCGTCGCCGGTGGTCTGGGACGAGATCATCGCGTTCTGGCTGGTGTTGCTGTTCGTCACGCCGGCCACGTTCACGGGGCAGTTGTGGGCGTTCATCGTGTTCCGTTTCTTCGACATGGTGAAACCGCCGCCCATCAGTTATTTCGACCGCCGGTTGAAAGGCGGTTTCGGCATCATGTTCGACGATATTGCCGCTGCGTTCTTCACGCTGCTCGTAATTGCGCTATGGCGCATGACCATTTGATTTCTGTCTTGCCCGCATCTCACGTTTCCGACCGCCCCCACCCGAGGCTTTGCCATGGCTACCGATAACGTCGTCCACCAGCTCGCCATCCGTGCCGGCAACAAACTGCGCGACGAGCGGCTGATGCTCGCGACCGCCGAGTCGTGCACCGGCGGGATGGTCGCCGCCGCCATGACCGATATTTCCGGCAGCAGCGCGTGGTTCGAGCGCGGTTTCGTCACCTATTCGAACCTGGCGAAGACCGAGATGATCGGCGTGCCGGCCGACCTGATCGAGCGCCACGGCGCGGTCAGCGAACCGGTCGCCAAAGCCATGGCGGAAGGTGCGCTGAGGAACAGCCGGGCGCAGGTATCGCTATCGATTACCGGCGTGGCCGGACCGGGCGGCGGCACGGAAACGAAGCCCGTCGGCATGGTGTCTTTTGCATGGAGCAACCGCTTGCACACGGCGGTGGAGACGCAGCAATTCAAGGGCGATCGCGAGCAGATTCGCACCCAGGCGGCGGCGTACGCGCTGCGCGGCTTGCTGGAACTATTGGAACGAAGGGAACGGTGAGAAGACGGTGATCGAGCGGATGGCGGCAAGACAGGCGGAGACACGAAGGGCCATGCACGGGCGGGTTTGCTGATGCCGGCGTTTGTGTACAACACGGCGCAAATCGTCAAATGGCTCGGCGCGCATACCGTTGCCAAGGCACGCGGGTACGTGGACGACGTGACGCGTCTGCACTGGGACGAAGACGTGCTGCGCGCCAACGTTCAAGGGACGCAACGCCAGCCTTATACCGTGGAGGTGACGTTTAACGATCAGCACGGCAAACTTTCCGCGCAAGGCCGTTGTTCGTGCCCGGTCGGATTCGGCTGCAAGCATGCCGCCGCCGTATTGCTCGCGAGCGCCGCGGACAGACCGCGCGAGTCCGAAACCGTGCGCCCCGAGGTAGCAGGCTGGCTTGAAGGATTCCGCTCGCGGTTCGCCTCCACTCGCAGTGCCTCCGCAAAAAAGCCCGGCGAGTCGAGCGGCGCGCTCGCGCTCGTTTATATGCTGGGAACGTCGCGCATCATGCGCACCGCCGAAGTCACGCTGTATAAAGTGCGGCTCAGTCCGGACGGTTCGGTCCACACGTTCGACCGGCCCTGGACGAATCTGGACGCGGCGCTTGTCAAGCAGCCGAAGTTCGTCGGCGATGAAGACATGAGCATCGTGCGGGGGCTCCTCATTGGACGTACCCGCAACGATTTCGGCGGCTTCGGGCTCCACGGCGAAGAAGGCGCGGACTTGCTGCAGCGCATGCTGGCGACAGGACGGTTATTCAGCGCCAGGCTGGCCAGCCACGAGACCTCGGGGCCGCGCCGGCCGCTGCGTGAAGGTGAGCAGCGGCCGGGACGAATCGAGTGGACGCCCGATCTGGACGATCGCGTGCGTCCCGTGCTGCAAACCGAGCCGCCTGCCACGTTGGTCATTCCCACCGAACCGCTGTGGTTCGCCGACGCGCAGACGCTTGAAGCGGGCATCGTCGATATGCCGCAACCCGCGCGGCAACTGGCCGATTATTTGTCGATGCCGCCCATCTCGCTTGCCGAAGCGCCGCTGGTCAGCGCAATGTTGCGTGAAGTCGACTCCGATCTGCCTCCGCCGCCGGAGCCGGAAACGCTGAACGTGCGTATTGTCGATACGGAACCGGTGCCGGTGCTTGTGCTCGATACGCAGCCCGTCAACAGCAGTTGGCGTCCCCGCGACGAGCGCACCGCCGCGAACGTGCTCGACTTTGCCCTCGTGACTTTCGATTACGACGGTTTCAGCATCGACCCCACGCGCGCCACCACGGTCATGCGCGCCGCGTCCGGTGAGATGGTCCAGGTGAGACGCCGCCACGACGTTGAAGCGCGTTATCTGGCCTCGCTCTACGATCTTGGCTTCCGCCAGATTCCCTCGCATCAGCGTTTTGGACCCAAGCCCATTCCCAGTGGCGTGCTCGGCTTGCCCGTGCCCGACGCATGGGCCGTGTTCACCAACGACGCGCTACCCGCGTTGCGTGAGGACGGCTGGCGCGTGAGCATGACGCCGGAATTTCGCTTCGACTTTATTGAGATCGACGACATCCAGGGCACCGCGCGCCAGGGAACCGATGGCTGGTTCGACCTGGAACTCGGCATTGCCGTGGGGGATCGGAGCGTTCGGCTGGAACCGCTGCTGGCTGACCTGTTCCAGCGCGACCGGCGCTGGCTGGCGGGCGCTATCGATTCGATCCACGACGACGAAGGCATCGAGCTCAAGACCGATCTTGGCGAGCGGCTGCGGGTGCGGGCGTCGCGGATCAAGCCGGTGGTACGCGTACTGATCGATCTCTTCGATACCCTCGGCACGCATCCGCTGCGTGTTTCCGAACAGGACGCCGGACGGCTGGAAGCGCTCAGCGACACGGGCCGCTGGGAGTTTCACGGCGATGTTTCCATTCGCGAGCTTGCTCAGCGCTTGCAGGAAGGGCCGGGGCTGCGGGAAGTGCCCGTGCCGCTTGGCTTGCATGCCGAGCTTCGGGGGTATCAGCGCGAAGGGCTCAACTGGATGCAGTATTTGCGCGAGCGCAATCTGTCGGGAGTTCTCGCCGATGACATGGGTCTCGGCAAGACCGTGCAGACGCTGGCGCACATTCTGGTCGAGAAGGAGTCCGGACGGCTCGACCGGCCGGTGCTGGTGGTGTTGCCGACCACGCTGGTTCACAACTGGCGTGAGGAAGCGAAAAAGTTCGCGCCAGATTTGAGGGTGCTGGATCTGCACGGCCCGCAGCGCAAGGAACGTTTCGATCAGATTGGCGAGCACGATCTTGTATTGACCACATACCCGCTGCTGTGGCGCGATCAGGCGATGTTGTCGTTGCACGAGTACCACCTGCTGATCCTTGATGAAGCGCAGATAGTGAAGAACGTCGCGACCAAGGCCGCGAAGGGTATTCGCGATTTGCGCGCGCGGCATCGGCTATGTTTGACTGGCACGCCGCTGGAAAACCACCTGGGTGAGTTGTGGGCGCAATTCGATTTCTTGCTGCCCGGTTTCCTTGGGACGCAGAAAGATTTCACGAAGCGTTGGCGCACACCGATCGAGAAATACGACGATCCGGTGCGGCGTGAGTTGCTCGTGCGCCGGATTCGGCCGTTCATGCTGCGTCGAAGGAAGGATGAGGTCGCGAAGGAATTGCCGCAGAAGACGACCATTGTGCGGACCGTGGCGCTCGAGGGTGCGCAGCGTGATCTGTACGAGACCGTGCGGATCGCGATGCAGGAAAAAGTGCGGATGGCGGTGGCGGATCAGGGCTTGGCGCGCAGCCATATTGTCGTGCTTGAGGCGTTGCTCAAGTTGCGGCAGGTTTGCTGTGATCCGGCGTTGGTGAAGCTGGCGCGGGCGAAGCGTGTGGAGGAATCGGCGAAGCTCGATTTGTTACTCGATATGCTGCCGGAGTTACTTGAAGAAGGGCGTCGGGTGCTGTTGTTTTCGCAGTTCACCGGGATGCTGGCGATTATTGCTGCCGCGCTCGATAAAGCCGCGCTTCCTTATGTCATGTTGACGGGAGATACGACTGATCGGATTACGCCGGTGACGCGTTTTCAGGATGGCGAGGTACCGTTGTTTCTGATCAGTTTGAAGGCGGGTGGCGTGGGGTTGAATCTGACGGCTGCGGACACGGTGATTCATTACGATCCGTGGTGGAATCCGGCGGCGGAGAATCAGGCGACGGACCGGGCGCATCGGATTGGGCAATTGAAGCCGGTGTTTGTGTACAAGCTGATTGTGGCGGGGAGCATTGAAGAACGGATTGTGGCGATGCAGGGCCGCAAAGCCGCTCTCGCCGATAGTATTTTGCGTGAGGACGCGGCTGGGGCGGTGAAGTTTTCTGCCGAGGATATTGAGGCGTTGCTGGCGCCAATGCCAGTGGGGTGAGTTGGCACTCGGGGTTGGGGGGGGGGGGGGGGGTGGGTGGGGTATTAGGTTCTGGGGTTAGTGGTCGGAGTCTATGCCGGGTTGATGCTTTCAGCGTTAGTGGTCTGCGTGAGTCGGATTTTCTCTTTATCACTATTAGCCACTGTGCGTGGCGGCACGTCATTTCTTTGTC
>NZ_JAAVUQ010000005.1 GCF_018449515.1 Caballeronia sp. dw_19
TTGACCCGGACCGCTAACCCCAGAACCGACCACCCCAGCACAAACCCCGACCACCGCCCCCCTAGCGCGAGCGAAATCCCTGCCGACATTGCTCAAAAAGGCAAACCGCAGCGGCCGCCGCTACATTCAGCGACTCCATGCCACCCGGCTGGGGAATGGTCACCCGAAGCGTCGCGTGGTCGCGCCAAAATGGCGAAACACCCGCACCCTCATTGCCCATGACCCAAGCCACAGGCCCCGACAAATCCACATCGTAGATCGCCTTCGCACCGTGCGAATCAGTGATAGTCACCCGCACCTCGGGAGAAAACCGCGACAACAATTCCGCCGGTTCAACATCCTCGTAAATGCCGAGCAGGAAATGCGCGCCCATGCCAGCCCGCAGCACCTTCGATGACCACGCAAACACCGTCCCGGGCATGCAAAACACATGCTGAATCCCAGCCGCCGCGGCACTCCGCAAAATAGATCCAACATTGCCGGCGTCCTGGATGCCATCGAGAACCAGACACGTCCCGGTAATGCGCTCGGGCAACAATGGCGCAACCTTCTCGACCAGCAACACCATCCCCACACCATGCACGACACTCGATAGCTGTCCGAACAAAGCATCGGGCAACGTATAAACATGCGCAGGATCGATCCGCCCGACAATCTGCCGCGCTTCATCGTGCTGAAGCGCACCCTCGGTGACAACGCACGTCTCAGGCTGCCCACCCACATCAAGATAAGCACTGGCGAGATGCAGCCCTTCGAGCAACGCGTGACCACTGCGGCGCTGCTGCGCGGTCGATCCGGCGAGCGCCTTCAGGCGCTTGTAAAGCGGGTTATCCCGCGAGGTAATGGCTTTCACTTGGGGAGAATTCAGAACGGAGGAGCGTCGATGCCCTGCTCCGCGGCAGCCGCTTCCAGCACCCCGGCTGCGACAACCGGCAGCGCCGTGCTCAATCGCGCATGCGCCTCGCGCACGGGCGCAAACGAACGCCGATGATGCTCGCAAGGCCCATGTTCAAGCAACGCCCTAAGGTGCTGTGGCGTACCGTAACCAGCGTGGGCATCGAAACCATAAACGGGGTGGACTTCGTGCAATTGCAATAGCATGCGGTCGCGCGTGACTTTAGCCAGAATCGACGCAGCCGAAATCTGCGCGATCAACGCATCGCCACCAATAATAGCCACCGAACGCATCGACAATTGAGGACACCGATTACCATCAATCTTCGCCACCGTCGGCGTAACCGACAGCCCTTCCACCGCGCGTTTCATCGCGAGCATGGTGGCGTGGAGAATGTTGATTGTGTCGATTTCCTCAACCGTCGCCGAAGCCACGCAATAAGCCAGCGCACGGTCGATAATTTTCTCGTACAACTCCTCGCGCTTCCTGGCGCTCAACACCTTCGAGTCGTCAAGTCCGCGAATTCTGGGTTTCGATGGATCGAAGATCACCGCAGCCGCAACCACAGGACCCGCCAGCGGGCCACGCCCAGCTTCGTCCACGCCGCAAATGACGTCGGACGGCGTATCGACATCGAAGTCGAACGCAGGCTGCCCCGCGCGCCGTACCACGCCCTTCGCAACGATCTTCACCATTACCGCGGCCTCCTCGTTTCCAGAACCTGCGCCACGGCCTCGGCCGCACGTTGTGCGGTGTTCTGACGCAGCGCGTGGTGCATTTCCGTGAAGATTTCCGTCAGTGTCGCGCGGTTCGCTTCGTCGTTCAACTGTTTGAGCGTGGCGTCGGCGAGCGCTTCCGGCGTGGCGAAATGCTGGAGAATCTCCGGCACGACAAACCGCCCGGCCAGAATGTTCGGCAAACCGACATACGGCAAATAACCCTGCCGCTGCATGATCTGACCCGTCAGCCAGGGCACTTTGTACGAGATGACCATCGGCTTCTTAAGCAACGCCGCTTCCAGCGTCACCGTGCCGCTCTTGACCAGGATGGCGTCGGCGGCGGTCATCGCGACCTGGGCCTTGCCTTCAGTAATAGTCAGGGCCAGATTCGGATGGGCGGCCACCAGCGGCTGCAACAATTCGCGCAACGCGGCAGTCGCCGCCGGCATCACGAAACGCACACCGGGTTCGCGACGCTGCATCAATTCCATCGCGTCGAAAAAGGTCGGGCCGATCAGCGCGATCTCCGAACGCCGGCTACCCGGCAGCACGGCGATAATCGGTCCGCCTTCCGGCAAGCCCAATGCGCGCCGCGCGCCTTCAACGTCAGGCACGAGCGGGATTTCATCGGCGAGCGGATGGCCCACGTACGTGGACGCAATACCCGCCTTCTCCATCAGCGCCGGTTCGAACGGGAACACGCACAGCATGTGATCGACGGCTTTGACGATCTTCTTGATCCGCCCGCCACGCCACGCCCAGATCGACGGACACACGAAATGCACCGTCGGAATACCGGCGTCGCGCAACGCGTGCTCGAGACCAAAATTGAAATCGGGCGCATCCACGCCGATAAACACCGACGGCGGCTCCGCCAGCAGTTGCCGCTTAAGCTCGTTGCGAATGCCCAGGATCTCGGGAATATGCTTCAGCGCTTCGACATAACCGCGCACCGTGAGCTTGTCCATCGGCCAGTGCGCGTCGAAACCAACGGCCGTCATGCGTGGGCCGCCAATACCATTGAACTGCGTACCGGCCGGCAAGCGCTCATTCAGGCCGCCCAGCAGGGAAGCCGCGAGCAGATCGCCCGACGGCTCACCCGCCACCATCGCAACGCGCAGGGGGGCGGGGGCCAGCGTCATTGGGCGCTCGGTCAACGGATGATGCCGCGCTGCGACGCGTCGATAAAATCGGCCAGCGCCGTCACGGGCGCATCACCATCGCCGCCTGCGGACGCGAGTTCGCGCAATTGCACCTTCGCTTCTTCAAGCGTCGCGCCGCTCTTGTACACCACGCGATACGCCGAACGCAGCGCCGAAATAGCCTCAGCCGAAAAGCCGCGCCGGCGTAGCCCTTCCACGTTGATACCGTGCGGTTCAGCCTTGTTACCGGCGGCAATCACGAATGGCGGAATGTCCTGCACGAGCGCCGAAGCGCCGCCCAGCATGGAATGCGCGCCAATGCGCACGAACTGATGCACGCCCGACATACCGCCGACAATGGCGTGGTCGCCAATGATCACGTGCCCTGCCAGTTGCGCGTTGCTCGACATGACGATGTTGCTGCCGAGCTGGCAGTCATGGCCCACGTGCACGTACGCCATGATCCAGTTGTCGTCACCGATGGTGGTCACGCCCGTATCCTGCACCGTACCGGTATGAATGGTGGTGAATTCGCGGATGGTGTTGCGGTCGCCGATCACGAGCCGGGTGGGCTCGTCCTTGTACTTCATGTCCTGCGGCCGGCCGCCGACGGATGCGTAGTGGCCGATGCGGTTGTCGCTGCCGAGGACCGTATGGCCTTCGATTACGCTGTGCGAGCCGATAGTCGTGCGCGCGCCAATCTGCACGTGCTGGCCGACGATCGCGTACGGACCGACTTCGACGGATTCGTCGAGCTGCGCGCCCGGCTCGATGATCGCGGTAGGGTGAATCTTGCTCATGCGCCCTCGCTTGGTGTTCTGTTGCTGAGTTTGCTCTGCTCTGCCCTGATCAGCCGCGCCGGTTAAGGCGTGCCTGGCGTCTTCGTGTCGGCGGCCGTGTTCTTCACGGTACACATCAACTCGGCTTCGGCTGCCACCGCACCGTCCACTTCGGCACGTGCGCTGAATTTCCAGATGCCGCGCATATAGCGCTCGAAGTTCACGTTCAGGATCAGCTGGTCGCCGGGTTCGACCACGCGCTTGAAACGCGCCTTGTCGATGCCCACGAAGTAATACAGGGTCGTTTCCGGATCGTGCGGTTCCTTTTCCTCGGCGAACGTCAGCAGCGCGGCCGCCTGCGCAAGCGCTTCGAGAATCAGCACGCCGGGCATCACCGGCCGTGTCGGGAAGTGACCCTGAAAATACGGCTCGTTGACCGTCACGTTCTTCAGCGCTTTGATGCTCTGATGCGGCGTGAGTTCGAGTACACGGTCGACAAGCAGGATCGGATACCGATGCGGCAGCAACGTGAGAATCTTGTGGATGTCTAGATTGATTTTTTCGGTGCTCATAGTCGTTCTGCTCGCGCGCTTCACAGCGCGGGTGTTGACTGCGAAACCGCTCGTCAGGAAACTTATAAGCTAACAAGCCTGCCAAGCGGCTTCGCGTGGGATGCCGGTTTTTACCGCGGGTTTTACCGCGGGTTTTACCGTCTTAATGCTTGCCTGAAGTGCTGTCCGGGGTGTTATTCGCGGTGGTATCCGGGTTAATGCCTGCGGCTACCGCCGCTTCGAGCGTCTTGATGCGTTCCCGCAACTTGTCCAGATTACGCACAATGGCCGCGCTTTTGTTCCAGTCCGCGTGATTCACGGCGGGGAATGCGCTGGTGTACATGCCCGGCTTCAGCAGCGACTTCGACACGCCGGACTGTGCCGTGACAATCACGTAATCCGCCAGCGTTACGTGGCCCGCAATGCCCACCGCGCCGCCGATCATGCAATGCCGCCCGATATTCGTGCTGCCCGCAATGCCCGCACAGCCTGCAATCACCGTATAGGCGCCGATCCGGCAGTTATGCCCGATCTGGACCAGATTATCGATCTTTACGCCTTCCTCGATCACCGTGTCGGCCATTGCACCCCGGTCGATCGTGGTGTTCGCGCCAATCTCCACGTCCTGCGCCACGACCACGGCGCCGACTTGCGGGATCTTGACCCAGCTGCCGGTGCGCGCGTCGCCGTCGCCGGCAAAATCCGGCGCAAAACCAAAACCGTCAGCACCGATCACCGCACCCGCATGCACGATCACGCGCGCGCCGAGCTTACAGTCATGATAGACGGTCACGTGGGGATAAAGATGGACGTCGTCAGCCAGCTTCACGCCCCGGCCGATAGTCACGCCCGCATCCAGCTTCACGCGCTCGCCAATCTCGGCGCCCGCTTCCACGCTCACGTGCGGCCCGATCACGGCACTGGCGGCCACCTTCGCCCTAGGATGGATAAACGCCGTGGGATGCACGCCGGGTTCGACCGGCGGCGTCGCGAGGTCGATGAAAACCTGCGCGACACGCGCAAAATAAGCGTAGGGATTCGCCGTGACAATAAAGTTACGCCCTTGCCGCGACGTCACTTTCTCCAGGTCCGCCGGCGAAATCAACACCGCGCCGGCCTGCGTGCTTTCCACTTGAGACAAATACTTCAGGTTCGCGAGAAAGGCGAGTTGCGTGGGGCCGGCCTGGTCGAGCGGCGCGAGGCCGTTCACGCGATGCGCTGCATCGCCTGCTATGTCTCCACCGAACCGTTGTGTCAGTTCGCCAAGCGTGATCGCGCTGTCTGATGCCATCCGGTACCGCTCCCGATCAGTTCGAACTACTAGCTGGATTGGCCGACAGGCTCGCCTGATTCGCGGCCAGCGCCTTCAGCACCTGATCGGTGATATCGATGCGCGGACTGACGTACACCGCTTCCTGCACGATCAGGTCGTAGTGCTGCGCCTCGGCAATCTGCTTGATGACCTTGTTGGCCCTGTCCAGCACGGCAGCAAGCTCTTCGTTGCGGCGCTGGTTCAGGTCTTCGCGAAATTCGCGCTGTTTGCGCTGGAAGTCCTGGTCGAGCTGCGACAAATCGCGTTGCTTGGAGGCACGGTCGGCAGGCGCCATGGCGGCGCCGTTCTTGTCCATTGCGTCCGACATGGTCTTCAGCCGCGCCGCCATGTCCTGCAACGCCTTGTCCCGCTTCGAAAACTCTTGTTCGAGCTTCGTCTGCGCCGCCTTGGCCGCTGCGGACTCACGCAAGATGCGATCGGAGTTGACGGCTGCAATCCGGGTCTCCTGCGCCTCTGCCTTGGCGGCACCCATCAGGCCGAGCGTCACCGACATAACAAGCGCCAACGCTACATGTTTCGAAAGCTTACCGGTTCGCAAAGTCTTCCTCACGTTACTTATTTACACCACTGACTGATGATGCCACCCAATCAGGTCACTGAATCAGATCACTAAGTCAGATCACTAAGCCAAGCCTCTGCGTCAGGCGTCCCGGTTCCGCGACAAGAACGGAAAACCGGGCCACCGACACATCCCGATCGTGGTTTAGAACGCCGTACCGATCTGGAACTGGAACTTCTGATACTGGTCGCCGGCATGCTTCGTCACAGGGAAACCCAAGCTCAACTTGAGCGGACCAATTGGCGAAATCCAGGCCAGACCGAAACCGTAACCATACCGCAGGCCGTTCGCACCCGTGCTGGTGCCGCCCTGACCCGGATCGCCCCAGACGTTACCGCCGTCGAGGAAGGTGAAGACGCGCAGCGTGCGGTCATAACCCGTACCCGGCAACGGGAAGGTCAGCTCGATGTTACCCACCGCCATGCGCGAACCGCCGATCGGGTCTCCCGTGGTCGTGTCACGCGGACCCAGTGAGCTCGGTTCATAACCGCGAACCGAGCCGATACCGCCAGCATAGTAGTTCTTGAAAATCGGGTACGTCTGGCCGTCCAGGCCCTTACCGTAGCCGCCCTGCAAGTTCAGGCCGAGCACGAAGCCGCGCGCGAACGAGTAGTAATACTGAACCTGGGCGTCTGCCTTGATGTAGGTGGTGTTACCCGCCGGCGTACCGTATTCGAAGTTCGTCTGCGTGTAATACCCGCGGCTCGGGACCAATGCACTGTCACGATTGTCACGCGACCAGCCAACCGTCACCGGCACGTTGTTCACTACGCGGCCGAACTCGTTGACGTAGTCCTTGTAGCTCTGCGGCGTGTTGGCATCGACGTCGAGCGTGTTCTGCTCGAGGCCCGCGCCGAAGTACACCGTGTCCTGCTCCGAGAACGGAATGCCGAACTTCAGGTCACCACCGATGGTAACGATCTTGAAGCTCGAATCGGTCGAGTAATACAGCGGCTGATACGTGCGGTAGTACAGGTCGGTAATACGCTTGATGCCGTCGATGGTGAAATACGGATCGACTTGCGTCACCGTCAACGTCCGGTACGTCTTGGCCGTGTTGACATTGACCGAAAGGCTGGTACCCGAACCGAACACGTTGTCCTGCGACACGCCCGCTGACAGCACCACCTTGTCCGTCGATGAAAAACCCGCACCGAGCGTAATCGCGCCGGTCGGCTTTTCCGTGACTTTCACGTCCACGTCCACCTGGTCGTTCGTCCCTTCGACCGGAACCGTGGTCACATCGACATCGGTAAAGTACCCGAGACGATTCACGCGATCCTTCGACAGCGCCAGCCGGCTCGAATCGAACCATGAGCTTTCGAGCTGACGCATTTCCCGGCGCACGACTTCGTCACGTGTACGCGTATTGCCGGCGATGTTCACGCGCCGCACATACACGCGGCGACTCGGATCCACATTCAGCGTCAGGTCGACGGAGTGATCGGCTTGATTGATCTGCGGCTGTGCGTTGACCTGCGCGAACGCGTAGCCATATTCGCCGAGCTTGTCGACGATGGACTTCGTGGTCGCCTGCAGCTTCTCGGCCGAGAAACGGTCACCCGGTTTGATCTTGATGAGCTTGGTCAGCTCCGCCTCGCGGTCAAGCAGATTGCCCGAAAGCTTGATCGCGCTGATCTTGTACGGCTCGCCTTCGTGCAGCGCGATCGTCAGGTACATGTCCTTCTTGTCGGGCGAGATGGACACCTGCGTCGAGTCGATGTTGAACTCGAGATAACCGCGATTCAGGTAGTACGAGCGCACGTTTTCAAGGTCGCCCGAGAGCTTGTCCTTCGCGTACAGGTCGTTCTTCGTGTACCACGAGAACCAGTTCGGCGTGGACAACTGCATCTCGTCGCGCAGCGTGCTCGTGCTGACCGCCTTGTTGCCGATGAAGTTGATCTGGCGGATCTTCGCGCTCGGACCTTCCGCCACCGAGAACAGGATCTGCACGCGGTTGCGGTCGACCGGCGTCACGGTAGTCGTGACTTCGGCAGCATAGAACCCGCGCGTCAGATACTGACGCTTGAGTTCCTGTTCTGCCTTGTCGACGAGCGCCTTGTCGTACGAGCGCCCTTGCGACAAGCCTACCGCGCGCAACGCCTTCGCCAGGTTGTCCTTTTCGAACTCGTGGATCCCGGAGAAATCGATTTGCGAAATGGCCGGACGTTCCTGCACCTGCACCACCACCACGTTGCCCTGTGTGGCGATCTGGACGTCATTGAAGAAGCCCGTTGCATAAAGCGCGCGAATTGCCTCGGAGGCTTTGTCGTCGGTGAACGTGTCGCCCTGCTTGATAGGCAAATAGGCGAATACCGAACCGGGTTCAATGCGCTGCAGGCCGTCAATCCGGATGTCCTGCACGACAAACGGCGTTGTCGCGTGCGCCGCCATTCCGGTTGCGGCCAATGCTGCGGCCACAGCCGACTTAGGAACAAAGCGATGAGGTTTGAACAACGTGCTTCCCCAGTGTGTATAGCTGCATCGAGCCGGACGGCGTTCGTTCAAGCGCCGCCAGACAAGATGAAAAAGGATCAAGGTTACGGCCAAGCCAGATCAAAAGCGGATCAGGCGGGCAAGGTCATTAAAGAGCGCGATCATCGACAAGGCGACGATGCAAACAAGACCCGCCCGCTGCAAAACCAACTGCCAGCGATCTGACACGGCTTTGCCGGTTGCGGCTTCAACCAAATAATATAACAGATGCCCACCGTCAAGAACCGGAATCGGTAACAAGTTCAATACGCCGAGGCTGATACTCACGAGCGCGAGGAACGACAGAAACGCCGACAATCCAAGCCGCGCGCTCTTGCCGGCGTAATCAGCGATCGTCACCGGCCCAGAAAGATTTTTCAGCGACGCTTCGCCCGTGATCATCCGCCCGAACATGCGCAGCGAATAAATGCTGATGTCCCAGGTCCGCCTGACGCCCAACTGCAGGCTTTCGACCGGCCCGTAACGCACGTCCACCGCCGGAATCCGGGTCGCGAGCGACGCGCCGATCCGGCCGACATCGCGATGCGTGGCAGCGTCCTGCTTGAGCTCCGGCACGATCTGCACGGCGCGCTGCGCACCGTTGCGCTCGATTGTCAGCGAAACCGGCGTACCCGGACGATGCTGCACATAGTCGATAAAACCCATCGCGTTATCGATCTTTTTACCGTCGATAGCGCGCAACACGTCACCCGCCTGCAAGCCCGCTTTCGCCGCCGCGCTGCCCGCTTCCACGCCGGCCACCGCCAGCGTGCCGCCACCCGGCTCGAAGCCGAGTTTATCCATGAAATCCTGGTCGACGTCCTGATCGTCGATCTTGCCCACGCTCACCGGGAAATCGAACGTGCCCTCGTTCGTCTTGGCCGTCAGCACCACAGGGCGGTGATCGAACGAAGCATCGAGCAGTTTCCAGCGCAGATCGGACCACGAGCGCACCTTGTGCGTCTCGCCACTCGCGTCGCTGCTGCCCTGCACATCGCGCATTGAAACGATCGTCTCGCCGCCCTCGAAGCCCGCCTTGGCGGCGACGGTGTTAGGCGCGGGCGTCGCAAGAATCGCCGCCGGCTCAGACACACCCCCGGCAAACACGCCGGCGAACAACAAAATGGCGAGAATGAAGTTCGCCACCGGACCCGCTGCAACAATCGCGATCCGCTTGAACACCGGTTGACGATTGAATGCGCGCGGCAAATCGGCTTCGGGAATGCTCGCTTCCGCTTCCCGTTCGTCGAGCATCTTCACGTAGCCGCCCAGCGGCAGCGCGGAGATCGTCCACTCGGTGCCGGTGCTCTTGCTGACCCACTTCACGAGCGGCTTGCCGAATCCGACCGAAAATCGCAGGACCTTCACGCCGCACAGTCGCGCGACGCTGTAATGGCCGAATTCGTGGACGACGACCAGCACGCCGATAGCCACCACAAACGCAACGATTTCAATCAGGAAGTTCATGGCGACCTCAGTGCAGGACGCGTTCGGCGTGCGGCGCGTCGGCTGTCAGCAAAGCGGCGAACTCGCCTGCCAGGCGACGCGCTTCGGCATCGGCGGCGAGCACTTCATCGAGCGTGGAGGCACTGCCGTTCGGCAACGCATCCAGCACGCGCTCGACCACTTCCCCGATCGCCATGAAGCCGATACGGCGAGCAAGGAACGCCTCCACCGCGACCTCGTTGGCCGCGTTGAGCGCCGCGCTCGCGGTGCCGCCGGCTTCCAGCGCCTTCAGCGCGAGCGCGAGGCAAGGGAAACGTTTCAGGTCAGGCTTCTCGAAGGTGAGCGACGCAATTTGTGCGAGATCAAGTTGAGCGACACCTGAATCCACACGTTCCGGAAACGCCAGCGCATAGGCGATCGGCGTGCGCATGTCGGGGTTGCCGAGTTGTGCGAGTACCGAACCGTCCGCGTAAGAAACAAGCGAATGAATCACGCTTTGTGGATGGATCAGCACTTCGATGCGCGATCCCGGCACGTTGAAAAGCCAATGCGCCTCGATCACTTCGAGACCCTTGTTCATCATCGTGGCGGAATCGACGGAAATCTTGCGGCCCATCGCCCAGTTCGGATGCTTGCAGGCTTCGTCGGGCGTGACGTGGCGCAGCGTTGACGGCTCGCGGGTGCGGAACGGGCCGCCGGATGCCGTCAAAATAATCTTCGATACCCCGCCGTGCAGCGCTATTTCACGCGGCATGCACTGGAACACCGCGTTGTGCTCGCTATCGACCGGGAGGAGCACCGCGCCATTGTCGTGCACCGCGTCGATGAAAATCTTGCCCGACATGACCAGCGCTTCCTTGTTGGCCAGCAGGATGCGCTTGCCCGCACGGGCGGCAGCCAGCGTGGGCGCGAGCCCCGCAGCGCCGACAATAGCAGCCACCACCGTGTCGCAGCCGGCGCTCGCCGAGGCGTCCACAAGCGCTTGCGGGCCGTAGCTCACCTCGGTCTTGCAGCCTTGGGCGCGCAGTGCGGCGGCGACCTTCGCGGCGGTATCGGCGTCACCGACCACCGCCACTTCCGGCTGGAACCGCACACATTGATCGACGAGCTTGTCGCCGTTACGATGCGCGCTCAGCGCGTAGACCTTGAAACGGTCCGGGTGCCGCGCCACGACGTCGAGCGTGCTTTCGCCGATCGAGCCCGTGGAGCCGAGCAGAGTCAGACGTTTTTGCATAAATCCTTCTTTAGCCGATTAGCCGATTGACTGGGCAACAGGACCGAGCAACAGGAGTGCGATCGGCAATACAGGCAACAATGCGTCGATCCGGTCAAGGACGCCACCGTGCCCGGGCAGCAATCCGCTCGAATCCTTGACGCCCGCCTGGCGTTTCAGCAGAGACTCGAACAGGTCGCCAATTACGCTGAATACGGTCAGCACCGTCAACGAGAGGAGCGCCCCGGCCCAGCCGAGATGCGCCACCAGCGCCGAAAAAAGTGTCGGCGCAAAAACCAGCGTGGCCGCGCCCGCCGAACCTACGATCATCACCGCCAGCCAGCCACCCAACGCGCCTTCGCGGGTTTTGCCGGGGCTGATGGACGGTGCAAGTTTATGCCGGCCGAACGCTTTTCCGGCGAAGTATGCGCCAATGTCGGCCAGCCATACGACTAGGAGAAGCGATAGCACGAACGCCACCCCGACCGTACGGGCTGCAACCAGCGCGTGCCAGCAGGCCACGAACGTCACAATGCCGGCGAACAGCAGGAAGACGCGCCACGCGCCGTCGGCAAGAGCGGGCTTGCGCGCAAGTGCGAACGGGCCGGCCAGCACCCAGAATATGGCCGCCATCTGATACAGCGGTTTGTAACCCAGCCCGAGTCGCGTACTGGCGATCAGCGCCATGCCGGCAATCACCGCGTACACCACCGGCGACCCTCCGGTCAGCTTGAGCAGCCGCCCCCACTCCCAGGCGGCGAAGATGACCACAACCGCGATCAATGCCGCGAAAACGCCCACCGGCGCGAACAACGTGATTGGCAGAAGCACTGCCAGCAGGACGATTGCCGTGATGACACGGGTCTTTAGCATGAAAGGGTGTCGGCCTTCTGCGATTGCGGTTCGAGTTGCGCACTGGTCCGCCCGAACCGCCGTTCGCGCTCAGCATACGATTCGATCGCGCGAGCCAGTGCTTCGGCGTCGAAATCGGGCCAGTAGGTATCGGTGAAATAGAGTTCTGTGTACGCCATCTGCCACAGCAGGAAATTGCTGATGCGCTGCTCCCCGCCCGTCCGGATGAACAGGTCCGGCTCCGGCGCATAGGCCATGGCCAGGTGCTGCTCGAACGCCGCTTCGTCGACCGGAACAACGCGGCCTTCCAGAACCGACTGCTCCGCCAGCTTTTTCGCCGCCTGCATGACGTCCCAGCGGCCGCCGTAATTTGCCGCGATGGTCAGTGTCAGGCGCGTATTGCGCGCCGTCTTGGTTTCGGCGCGCTGGATCAGCGCACGGATGCGCTCGTCGAACATGGAGGTGTCGCCGACCACGCGCAAACGGATGCCGTTCGCGTGCAGCTTGCCGACTTCCCGCTCCAGCGCCGTCACGAACAGGCGCATGAGGAACGAGACTTCGTCAGTCGGACGACGCCAGTTTTCGGAACTGAAAGCGAACAGCGTCACGAATTCGACGCCCTGGCGCGCACAGCTTTCGACCGTTGCCCGCACGGCGTCAACGCCGCGCGTGTGGCCGGCCACGCGCGGCAGGCGCCGCTGCGTCGCCCAACGGCCGTTGCCGTCCATGATGATCGCGATATGACGCGGGACAGCCGCGACATCGGGTACGCGAACGGTAGAGCTGGTATAGGTCATGGCCGCTGAATCTAAGTATCGACAGAGTGACGCGCCGGCACGACGCAAGAGACCGGAAACGGCCTCAAACCGTCATGATTTCGGCTTCTTTCGACACAACCAGCTTGTCGATTTCCGCGACGTTTTTATCGGTGAGCTTCTGGACGTCATCGCTTGCACGACGTTCGTCGTCCTCGGAGATTTCCTTGTCCTTCACGAGTTTCTTGAGTTGCTCGTTGGCGTCGCGACGCAGATTGCGCACGGCAATCTTGGCGTTTTCGCCTTCGCTTTTTACAACCTTCACGAGCTCGCGGCGGCGTTCTTCGGTCAGCGCGGGCATTGGGACGCGGATCTGATCGCCCTGGTTGGAGGGGTTCAGGCCCAGATCCGAATCACGAATCGCCTTTTCCACCACCGGCACCATCTTCTTTTCCCACGCCTGCACGCCAATTGTCCGGGCGTCGATCAGCGTCATGTTCGCTACTTGCGAAATGGGTACGCTCGAGCCGTAGTAATCCACCTGGATATGGTCCAGCAAGCCCGTGTGGGCGCGGCCCGTACGGATCTTTGCGAGATCGTTCTTGAACGCTTCGATCGATTTTTGCATCTTCTGATCGACGCTCTTCCTAATGTCAGCCAAACTCATGTGAGCCTCCGTACTTTTATTGCATGCAGTGCTGGCGGTGGCGGCGCGGTTCCTTGGGAGCGCACCCGCCCTTGCCCTTTTGTCACCGCGAGAGTTTACACGTGGACGAGCGTACCTTCGTCGTCGCCTTGAACGATGCGCTTGAGCGCGCCCGGCTTATTGATCGCAAACACGCGAATAGGCAGCTTCTGGTCGCGGCACAGCGCAAACGCCGTCGCGTCCATGACCTGCAGATTCTTGCCGATCGCTTCGTCGAAACTGATCGTGCTGTAGCGGGTGGCGGTCGGGTCTTTCTTGGGATCGGCGGAATATACACCGTCCACTTTCGTCGCTTTCAACACGACTTCCGCACCAATCTCCGAACCGCGCAGCGCAGCGGCGGTATCGGTGGTGAAAAACGGGTTGCCCGTACCCGCCGCGAAAATGACCACTTTGCCTTCTTCGAGCTGGCGAATGGCGCGCGGGCGGATGTACGGCTCGACCACCTGGTCCATGCGCAGCGCGGATTGCACGCGCGCCTCGATACCGGCGTGGCGCATGGCGTCCTGCAACGCGAGCGCGTTCATCATGGTCGCGAGCATGCCCATGTAGTCGGCCGTTGCACGGTCCATGCCGGCCGCACCGCCCGCCACGCCGCGAAAAATATTACCGCCGCCGATAACAACCGCGAGTTGCGTACCCATGCGCACCACTTCCGCAACGTCTGCCACCATCCTTTCGATTGTCGCGCGATTGATGCCAAAGGCATCGTCGCCCATTAGTGCTTCGCCGGAGAGTTTGAGGAGTACGCGTTTGTAGGCTGTGGGCATATGAGGGTTCCGATCGCGCCGAGAGGGAGTGCAACAACGTAGAACTGTAGGGGTGAAACGATATTTCCGGCAAGCATCCCATATTGGACAAGCCGCGGCGGCGCAACGGATTCACCCGGGGGTTAACCTGAATCAACCCCGGTTTGCCCGTCCAGCGCGGTCTTGACCGCCATGAGGGCGCGAGACGGACGTTCCGCGTTGGGGAACGCCCGCCTCACATTTAGCTGCATTTAGCTGCTTTTCACTGCATTTTTGACTCGGAGGCCAGTGCGTCTGCGTCGAGCGGCCCGGTTGAACGGGCCGGCTGATGCTGCGCCGACTGCGCGCGCGACTTCTGTATCTAGCCAGCCGCGCAGTCCTGACCGCCGTTTGACGCTTTAGCCTTGCTTGGCGGCGGCAACTTGTGCGGCCACTTCGGCAGCGAAGTCATCCGACCGCTTTTCGATGCCTTCGCCGACCACGAACAGCGCAAACTTCTGCACCGACGCGCCTGCCGCCTTCAACATCTGTTCGATCGTCTGCTTGTCGTTCTTAACGAACGTCTGGTTCAGCAACGAAACTTCCTTCAGGTACTTCTGGACGCTGCCGTCGACCATCTTGGCGACGATCTCAGCCGGCTTGCCCGATTCCGCGGCCTTTTGCTCGGCGATGCTGCGTTCCTTCGCGATCAGTTCCGCCGGAACGTCGTCCGACGACAGCGAGACCGGCTTCATGGCAGCGATGTGCATGGCAACGTCCTTGCCGACCTGCTCGTCCGCGCCCGTGAACTCGACCAGCACGCCGATGCGCGTGCCGTGGAGATACGAAGCCAGCTTGTTGGCGGATTCAAAACGCACGAAACGGCGAATCGACACGTTTTCACCGATCTTGCCGACCAGCGCGAGACGCACGGCGTCGACCGTCGAGCTTTCCAGCGGCAGCGCGCCGAGGGCGGCGACATCGGCCGGGTTGCTCTTCGCCACGATCTCGGCGACGGTTTTGCCGAATGCCAGGAAGTCGTCGTTCTTGCCGACGAAGTCGGTTTCGCAATTCAGTTCAACGAGCGAGCCCACGCCGCCGTCGATGTGCGCCGTGATGATGCCTTCAGCCGTCACCCGCGACGCAGCCTTGCTCGCCTTGTTGCCCAGCTTCACGCGCAGCAGCTCTTCAGCGCG
Source organism: Caballeronia sp. dw_19 (assembly GCF_018449515.1). GTDB lineage: Bacteria > Pseudomonadota > Gammaproteobacteria > Burkholderiales > Burkholderiaceae > Caballeronia. The sequence continues at coordinate 15,350 of NZ_JAAVUQ010000005.1, forward strand.
CTCCATGTCGCCTTCGGCTTCCGTCAGCGCCTTCTTGCATTCCATCATGGGCGCGTCGGTCTTTGCGCGCAGTTCTGCCACCATGCTTGCGGTAATTGCCGCCATCATTTGCTCCTTGAGTCTGTGCCGTGCTTTCACACGTTCGCACTATTGACACGCGCCGCCGGCGAGAAATGCCCGCGGCCAGAATGGGGGTGCTGCCTGATACTTCGATAACTTCGATACTTCACAGATACTTCACGACTGTTTCGCGCCCTGCTGCCCACGAATAGTGCCGTTGTTACTTTACGTTGCAGTAGCTGCCGGTTAAAAAAAGGGGGCCTTTCGCAAAGCCCCCTTTTTTGCCGAAACCATCATGCCGGCGTCTTCTGCAGAGACTTACGCTTCTGCGTTGACTTCCACGAACTCGTCGCCTTCGCCGCTGCGAACTGCCTGAACCACTTCGTTCACCGCGCTCGAACGGCCTTCCAGGATCGCGTCGGCCACGCCCTTCGTGTACAACATGACTGCCTTGCTGGCGTCGTCGTTACCCGGGATCACGTAGTCGATGCCTTCCGGCGAGTGGTTCGTATCAACCACGGCAATAACCGGAATGCCCAGCTTCTTGGCTTCAGTCACGGCAATCTTGTGGTAACCAACGTCAACCACGAAAATTGCGTCCGGAATGCCGCCCATGTCCTTCACGCCGCCAATCGACTTGATCAGCTTGGCCATTTCACGTTCAAACAGGAGCGCTTCCTTCTTGCTCATGCGTTCCGTTTCACCGGCTTCCAGCGCTGCTTCCATGTCCTTCAGGCGCTTGATCGATACTTTCAGCGTCTTGAAGTTGGTCAGCATGCCGCCGAGCCAGCGCGCGTTCACGAAAGGCATACCAGCGCGTTGCGCTTCTTCCGCCACCGTGTCACGCGATTGGCGCTTCGTGCCAACGAACAAAATCGTGCCGCGATTCGCTGCCAATTGACGCACGTACTTCAGCGCGTCGTTGTACATCGGCAGCGTTTTTTCGAGGTTGATAATGTGAATCTTGTTGCGATGACCGAAAATGAACGGAGCCATTTTCGGGTTCCAGAAGCGAGTTTGGTGACCGAAGTGGACACCGGCTTCCAGCATTTCACGCATTGTTACTGCCATGAGAGTTCTCCGCGAGGGTTAGGTCTTAAGCCGGCTGCCGCATCGGGCGCCCCGTGTTTCTTAGCTTTTCGGGGCGCCGGACACCCTGGGTGCGCCGGCTTGCGATTCAAGTCCACTCTTCCCCGCACCTTCTCTCCATGTGTTTTTCAGAAAACATAATTTTCAGAAAAAACGCATTGAGAAGACGATTACAAAGTAGATGCAGACTTAGCCAGCGAGTATATCACGCTCAAATGGCACGACTCAAGATGCTCGTTCATCCGGATGCGAGCCCGGGCGGTGTTGCTTGTTGTGCCGCCCAAGCGGCGCGGGCGGGACAACAAGCAACAAAACGTCGGCAAAACAATCGCAGAATTCATGTGCCGGCTGCTCTAAAACCGCCGCGCCGGCCCGCACCCGGGTGCGGCGAGCCCTCTAAGGTGCGATAATGACCGATTGGCGCCAGCCGCCGCTTACACGCATTCTCGATACAAGTCATGTCCATTACGCTGAAAACCGACCACGATATCGCGCAAATGCGCGTCGCCTGCCGACTTGCCAGCGAAGTGCTCGACTTCATCACGCCTCATATTGTCGCCGGCGTGACGACGGGCGAACTCGATCGGCTTTGCCACGAGTACATGCTGAAAGAACAAGGCACGGTGCCCGCGCCGCTGAACTACCAGCCGCCCGGCTATCCGCCGTACCCGAAAGCCACCTGTATCTCGGTCAACGACGTGATTTGCCACGGCATTCCCGGCGACAAGGCGCTGAAAAACGGCGACGCGCTGAATATTGACATCACCGTGATCAAGGAAGGCTATTTCGGCGATACCAGCCGGATGTTCCTGGTCGGCGAAGGATCGATTCTGGCAAAACGCCTGGTGCAAACCACGTTCGACTGCATGTGGCTCGGAATCGACCAGATCAAGCCGGGCGCGCATCTGGGCGATATCGGGCACGCCATCCAGAAATATGCTGAAGCGCAAGGCTACAGCGTGGTGCGCGAGTACTGCGGCCACGGCGTGGGCCAGGTTTTTCACGAAGATCCGCAAGTGCTGCACTATGGCCGGCCCGGCACGGGCATCGAATTGCAGGCGGGCATGATCTTTACGGTCGAACCCATGATCAATGCTGGCCGCCGCGATATCCGCACCATGCCCGACCAGTGGACCGTCAAGACGCGCGACCGCAGTCTGTCCGCGCAATGGGAGCATACGGTGCTGGTTACGCCGACAGGCTATGAAGTGCTGACCGTGTCGGCGGGCACGCAAGCGCCTTCGGAATTGATCGCCGCAGCGGCTTGAAGCGGCTTGACCGAGAACCCGGAGCATGTGGTTCTACCGTTGACCGGCCGGGTTTTTTTGACGCTGCAGGTTGTGGCCGAGTCGTGCACGTATCGTGTTCCGGCCTATATCAACCGGGGCGAATCTCGCTATTTGGGTTGTGCTCCGCCCGTCAGGCGCTTTTCGCGCCATGAATTGTTGTCGTTGAGTCGCGCCGGATCTTGAGTTGTGCCCGATCAAGCCAGAGTTATTTCGCCCGGTTTAAAGACGGCTTAAGCTTGCTGTATAGCGTGGTATAGGAAGCTTACGGCATCTCGCCTTGGTCCGCGTCCAACAACTCGGGCTCGTGGTCAAGACTGGTCAGACAGCACCCTGCGTTGCCACGCCGCATCCAGCCCATGTCCGGGGTGCGCACTGACCGCATCGCGCGTGACCTGATTTAAAACCGGCGAACCGCCTGTTCGCCACGATCAATTTTCATCCACTGACTTGACGACCCGCCTGCCCATGAGCGTACCTGCCGACGCCCCGCCCCAAGCCGATTCGTTGAAAGCCTCGTACAAGACGGCCAAGGCCGCCCTGCTCGAGCGCTTCCAAAGCGCAACCAACGTCGATGGCCTGATGCATGCCCTCGCGCGCGCCACCGACGAAGCGCTCCAAGGCGCCTGGGAAGCCTGCGCGATGCCGAAATCGGCGGCGCTGATTGCGGTCGGCGGTTACGGGCGCGGCGAACTTGCGCCCTATTCGGACGTCGATATCCTCGTCCTCCTGCCCGATGACGAAACGCCCGACCACACCGCTTCACTGGCCGCGCGTATCGAGCGGCTGATTGGCATGGCGTGGGATCTTGGCCTGGAGATCGGCAGCAGCGTGCGGTCGGTGACGCAGTGCATAGATGAAGCAAGCAACGACATCACCATCCAGACCTCGCTGCTGGAAGCGCGCCGCATAGTAGGCAGCGAAACACTGTTCGAAACGTTCGAGGCGCGGTATCGGCAGACGCTCGATCCGCGTGCGTTCTTCCAGGCGAAAGTCCTGGAGATGCGCCAGCGGCACGCCAAGTATCAGGACACGCCGTACAGCCTTGAGCCGAATATCAAGGAAAGCCCCGGCGGCCTGCGTGACTTGCAGCTTATTTTATGGATCTCGCGCGCGGCCGGTTTCGGCAGCAGCTGGCGTGAACTGGATTCGCGCGGGCTGATTACCGAGCGCGAAGCCAGCGAACTGCGCCGCAACGAAGGTTTTCTGAAGACCCTGCGCGCGCGGCTGCATGTGATTGCCCGGCGGCGCCAGGACATTCTCGTCTTCGACTTGCAGACGGCGCTGGCCGAAAGCCTCGGCTACAAAGCCACATCGTCCAAGCGCGCGAGCGAACAGCTCATGCGCCGCTACTACTGGGCCGCGAAGGCCGTCACGCAGCTTGCCACCATCCTGATCCAGAACGTGGAAGCGCAACTGTTTCCATCGACGAGCGGTATTACCCGCGTGCTCAACGAGCGTTTCGTCGAGAAGCAGGGCATGCTGGAAATTGCCAGCGACGACGTTTTCGAACGCGAACCCAACGCCATTCTCGAAGCGTTCCTGCTGTACGAACAGACGCGCGGCGTGAAGGGTTTATCCGCCCGAACGCTCCGGGCAATCTATAACGCACGTGACCTGATGGGCCGCGACTGGCGGCGGGACCCCGAAAACCGGCGCCTGTTCATGGAGATCCTGAAGCAGCCCGAAGGCATCACACATGCGCTGCGGCTGATGAACCAGACAAGCGTGCTGGGGCGTTACCTGCTCAACTTCCGGCGCATTGTCGGCCAGATGCAGCATGACCTGTATCACGTCTATACCGTCGATCAGCACATCCTGATGGTGTTGCGCAACATCCGGCGCTTCGCGATGGCCGAACACGCGCATGAATACCCGTTCTGCAGCCAGCTGATGGGTAATTTCGAGCGCTCCTGGGTGCTGTATATTGCGGCACTTTTTCACGATATCGCCAAGGGCCGCGGCGGCGATCACTCCGTGCTCGGCATGGCGGATGCACGGCGTTTTTGCCGTGAACACGATGTTGGCGCGGACGACAGCGATCTGGTCGTTTGGCTCGTGGAACAGCATCTGACCATGAGCCAGGTCGCGCAAAAGCAGGACACGAGCGATCCGGAAGTCATCAAGCAATTTGCATCGATGGTCAAGACCGAGCGCCGGTTGACCGCGCTGTATTTGCTGACCGTCGCCGATATCCGCGGCACCAGCCCCAAGGTCTGGAACGCGTGGAAAGGCAAGCTGCTCGAGGATTTGTACCGTGCCACGCGCGCCGTGCTCGGCGGCGCCGAACTGCACGCGCACTCGGAACTCAAGTCGCGCCAGGAAGACGCGCTCGCGTTGCTGCGCCTTGAAACCGTGCCCGAAAACGCGGAAAAAGTGTTGTGGGACAAGCTTGATGTCGGCTATTTCCTGCGCCACGACGCCGCCGATATCGCGTGGCAGACCCGCGTGCTTTATAAACACGTGGAGAGCGAAAAGCCGATCGTGCGGGCGCGGCCTTCGCCGATTGGCGCCGCGCTTCAGGTGCTGGTGTATGTGCAGGACCGGCCCGATTTGTTCGCCGGGATCTGCGCGTATTTCGACAAAAACGGCCTGTCCGTGCTCGATGCACGCGTTACAACAACGCGCCACGGCTATGCGCTCGACAATTTTCTGGTCGCGCATCCCGACCATGACGGGCATTATCGCGACATTGCGAATCTCGTCGAACAGCAGTTGAGTACGCTGCTGACCGCCGAGGGCATTTTGCCGGAACCGTCGAAGGGACGTGTTTCGCGGCTTGTGCGCACTTTTCCGATCACGCCGCGCGTGGATTTACGTCCCGACGAACGTGGTCAGTATTACATCCTGTCGGTATCGGCTAACGACCGGCAGGGCCTCCTTTATTCGATCGCGCGGGTTCTGGCCCAGCACCGGATCGGCGTCCACGCGGCGCGGATCAATACGCTTGGCGAACGCGTGGAAGACGTGTTCCTGCTCGACGGCAAAACCCTATCCGACAACCGGACGCAGATCCAGGTCGAAACCGAACTGCTGCGCGCGATCGCAGCCTGAGAATATATGCGCGTCAAACTGACAGCGAAGCACCCGCGCCCGGCATCGCCGGCACGTTCCCCCGTTCGTACCGGCAGCGCTGCCGGACGAAAAAAGCCCGCACGCGCTGAAATCGCGAGCGGCGATCGGCCAGTGCGTAGTGATAAACCGGCTGGCGGTGCACGGCCTTCGGGGGCGGGTGAGCGGAAACCTTTCAAGGCGCGTAGTGATGACTCGCGGGGCGCGGGTGATCGCGGGGCGCGGCCATCGTTTGGTGATCGTGGCGCTCCGCGTGGTGATCGGCCTTCCGGTGATGGTGAACGTCGTCCGTTTACGCCACGTGGCGATGCTCCGCGTGGTCCGAGTGGTGATCGCGGTCCGCGGCCTTCGTTTGGTGATCGTGGGGCTCCGCGTGGTGACCGCCCTTCCGGCGATGGCGAACGTCGCCCGTACGCGCCGCGTGGCGATGCTCCGCGTGGTCCGAGTAGTGATCGTGGCTCGCGTCCTTCCTTTGGCGACCGTGGCGCTCCGCGTGGTGACCGCCCTTCCGGCGATGGTGAACGTCGGCCGTACGCGCCGCGTGGCGATGCTCCGCGTGATCCGAGTGGTGATCGCGGCCCGCGTCCTTCCTTTGGTGATCGCGGCGCTCCGCGTGGTGATCGACCTTCCGGTGATGGTGAACGTCGGCCGTACACGCCGCGTGGTGATGCTCCGCGTGGTCCGAGTAGTGATCGCGGCCCGCGTCCTTCCTTTGGCGACCGTGGTGCTCCGCGTGGTGATCGGCCTTCTGGTGATGGCGAACGCCGTCCGTACACACCTCGTGGTGATGCTCCCCGTGGTCCGAGTAGTGATCGTGGTCCGCGTCCTTCCTTTGGTGATCGCGGCGCTCCGCGTGGTGATCGACCTTCCGGTGATGGCGAACGTCGTCCGTATGCGCCGCGTGGTGATGCTCCGCGTGGTCCGAGCAGCGATCGCGGCCCCCGCCCGTCCTTCGGCGACCGTGGCGCTCCGCGCGGTGATCGGCCTTCTGGCGATGGTGAACGTCGTCCGTTCACACCTCGTGGCGATGCTCCGCGTGGCCCAAGCAGCGATCGCGGTCCGCGCCCGTCCTTTGGCGACCGTGGTGCTCCGCGCGGTGATCGACCTTCCGGCGATGGCGAACGTCGCCCATACGCGCCGCGCGGCGACGCTCCACGCAGTCCAAGCAGCGATCGCGGCCCCCGTCCGTCCTTCGGCGACCGCGGTGCCCCACGTGGCGACCGCCCCTCAAGCGACAACGAACGTCGTCCGTTCAAACCCCGCGATGATTCGCGCGTCCCAAGCAGCGACCGCACGCCCCGCCCATCGTTTAATGACCGCGGTGACCGCAGCGCTCCGCGCGAGCGCAACCATTCGCACGATGGCAGCCCGCACCCAGCCCCTACCGACCGCCAACGGCCCTCGGGCGACAGCCCTTACGTAGCACGCGACACATCCGGACGCTTCGGCGATGAGCACAAACCCGCCGCGCGCAAACCGGTATCGAAACCGTCAAAACCGCGTGATGCCGACGCCCCGCCCTCACCCGCCCGCATCGCACGCGAAAATGAAGAAGGGCTCGTGCGCTTGTCGAAGGTGATGTCGGAACTCGGCCTGTGCTCGCGCCGCGAAGCCGATGAATGGATCGAAAAAGGCTGGGTTCTGGTCGACGGCGAAGTCATCGATACGCTCGGCACCAAGATTCGTCCCGACCAGAACGTTGAAATCGCACCCGCCGCGCACGCGGCCCAGATGCAGCAGGTCACCATTCTGATCCACAAGCCGGTTGGCTACGTGTCGGGTCAGGCGGAAGACGGCTATCAGCCGGCTGTCACACTGGTCAATCCGTCCAACCATTGGGCCGACGACCAGTCCGGCATCCGCTTCACGCCGCTGCATCTGCGCACGCTTGCGCCGGCAGGCCGTCTGGATATCGATTCGACCGGGCTGCTAGTCCTGACCCAGGATGGCCGCGTGGCGAAACAACTGATCGGCGGTCATTCCGACGTCGATAAGGAATATCTCGTGCGCGTGAAATTCGGCGAACACGAAGTCGATATCGAACCGCACTTCCCGCCCGAAAGCCTGGCGCTGCTGCGCCACGGACTCTCGCTCGATGATGTGCCGCTCAAAACAGCGCAGGTCAGTTGGCAAAATGGTGAACAGTTGCGCTTTGTGTTGCGCGAAGGCAAAAAGCGCCAGATTCGCCGGATGTGCGAGCTGGTTGGGCTGGAGGTAGTTGGCCTGAAGCGGATCCGGATGGGTCACGTGACGCTCGGCGCCTTGCCGCCGGGCCAGTGGCGTTATCTGGGCGCGGACGAAGCTTTCTAAAAACAGCTTCGCTGCCTTCTCCGCGCGCTTCAAAACGTCGCGGAAAAACGACGAAATTGTTACCAATCGATGCGAACGGCACCTGCCGATCGCATCGATTTTTTTTGGCCGATTTTTTGGCTAAAGAAAATATGACACATGACCGTTAGTCAGGTACACGCGCAATTTACCGCTTCAAGTCGCGTGTGCTTGGGCGAATGCTGCGAAGTGCTACTGGAGAATTGCCATGTCCGTTGAGATCATTGTTCGCGAAACCAAAACCGGCCTCGAAATCATCAGCGGCCGACGTCGACTCGACGCGCTGCTCGCCGTGCACGACGAAGTTGTCGTGATGAGCCCGGGCGTGGGTGAAGTGGTCATCGCGCGGTTGCCGGACGGACGCTTGCAGGCATCGGCGAATCCGGAGCACATTGCATTGTTCCGCCAGCCGGCAATGGCGTCGGGACCCAAGAAAAGCTTCGCTTGAAGGATGAAGCCGCCGGGCTCCGGCGGTTTTTGCTTCCTTGATACATGAATGATCCGGCTAAACGGTCGGATCCTGTACGGCACGGCTGAGCACGTCGCCAATTCATGCACCGCAACGAAAGCCGCATTTGGCCAAACCACCCCACCAAACAAAAGGGCCGCGATTCTTCGCGGCCCTTATTCCTTTCAGCGGCTGACCAGCCGGTCAAACCAGCCGTTCGCCCGTCGATCGATCAATCGTCGCTTTTCGGATCGAGTCCTGGAAACAGGATCTCGGTGAAGCCGAACTTCGAGAAATCCGTGACGCGCATGGGATACAGCTTGCCGATCAGGTGATCGCATTCGTGCTGCACGACGCGCGCGTGAAAGCCTTCGGCCAGCCGTTCGATAGGCGAGCCGTACTGATCGAACCCCTGATAGCGGATCATGGAATACCGCTGCACGGCGCCGCGCAGGCCCGGCACCGACAAACACCCTTCCCAGCCTTCCTCCATGTCGTGCGAGACCGGCGTAATGATCGGGTTGATCAGCACCGTTTCCGGCACCGGCTCGGCCTCCGGATAACGCTCGTTGTGCGCGAAACCGAAGATCACGACCTGCAAATCCACGCCGATCTGCGGCGCGGCAAGCCCGGCGCCGTTTGCGTGGCGCATGGTGTCGAACATGTCTTCAACCAGAGCGTGCAGCTCGGGTGTATCGAAGTGATCGACCGGCTCGGCGATACGCAACAAACGCGGATCGCCCATTTTGAGGATTTCGCGAATCATGGTGTTTCTCCCTCCAAAAGCTTGCGCATACCCTCTTCGTCGAGTACCGGGACGCCGAGTTCCTCAGCCTTCACAAGCTTGCTGCCGGCCTCCGCCCCCGCCACCACGTAATCCGTTTTCTTCGATACCGATCCCGCCACTTTCGCGCCCGCCGCCTCCAGCATCTCCTTCGCGTCTTCGCGCGACAGAGTAGGCAGCGTGCCGGTGAGCACGACCGTCTTGCCGGCGAGAACGCCCTGCGGCGCCTTCGGCGCGGGCGGGCCTTCGGGCCAGGTCACCTTGCCCGGCGCGCGCAATTGCTCGATCACCATCTGGTTATGCGGTTCGCTGAAAAAATTGTGCAGCGACTCGGCCACGACCGGGCCAACATCGTTCACTTCCAGCAATTCCTCGACGCTTGCCGCCATGATCGGATCGAGTGAGCCGAAATGCTTGGCCAGATCCTTCGCCGTCGACTCCCCGACGTGACGAATACCCAGCGCGTACAGAAAACGCGGCAAAGTGGTCTGCTTCGCCTTTTCGAGGGAATCGTACAGATTCTGGGCGGATTTATCGGCGAAACGGTCGAGCGCGACGAGCGTTGCCACACCGAGATTGAACAGGTCCGCGGGCGTGCGCACGATGTTCTCATCGACCAGTTGGTCGATGATCTTCTCACCCAGCCCGTCGATATCCAGCGCGCGCCGTTGCGCGAAATGCCACAACGCCTGCTTGCGTTGCGCGGGACAGATCAGGCCGCCCGTGCAGCGAGCAATGGCTTCATTGGGCAACCTTGCGATCTTCGATCCGCAGACTGGGCACTCTGTCGGCATCTCGAACATGCGAGTATTTTCAGGACGGTCATCAATGACCACTCCAATGACTTCGGGAATCACATCGCCGGCACGTCGAACCCGTACCGTGTCGCCGATCCGAACATCCTTACGCCGCACCTCGTCCTCGTTATGTAGTGTGGCATTCGTCACTGTGGCTCCGCCTACGAAGACAGGTGTGAGCCGCGCGACTGGAGTGATTGCGCCGGTTCGGCCGACCTGTACGTCGATAGCACGCACCGTGGTACGAGCTTCCTGTGCTTCAAACTTGTGCGCTAGAGCGAAGCGTGGCGCTCGCGATGTGGACCCTAGTCGTTCTTGGTCAGTAACCGGATTAACTTTATAAACCACTCCATCGATTTCGTATGGTAATTGCTCCCGTTTGACCTCAATACGGCGAAAAAAACTGAGCATCCCTTCTGCCCCTCGGACAACGTCTCGCTCCGCATTGACCGGCAATCCCATTTGCTCAAGCCAGTCGAGCAGAGCTGAATGCGTTCGTGGTAAGTCCGCGCTTTTTAGCGCGCCAATACCGTAGGCGAAGAACGATAGCTTTCGTGCAGCCGTAAGTTGGGCATTTAGCTGTCGTAGAGCGCCCGCCGCCGCGTTACGCGGGTTGACGAAACCGTTTCGCCCAGCGGCTTCCTCGCGGGTATTCAATTGCTCGAAGTCCCGCTTGAACATCAACACTTCACCACGCACTTCAAGCAGTTCCGGCAACTTTTCGCCAGTCAATTTTTTCGGAACCGAATCGATAGTGCGGACGTTTTCCGTCACATCCTCTCCGATCAGCCCATCGCCACGTGTTGCAGCCTGGGTGAGTCGCCCCTCTTTGTAAAGCAGTGAAATAGCCAACCCATCAAGCTTCGATTCACAGGCGTATTCCACAGGCGATTTCCTGAGCGCACCCGAAACCCGCTTATCGAAAGCTAAAATATCTTCGTCTTTGAATCCTTTTTCCAGCGATAACATCGGAATCTCACGAACGACGGGCTGAAATCCTGACGAAGCCTCGCCTCCGACTTCTTGGGTCGGTGACCACAGATCGCTGAGTTCCGGATGGTCGGCCTCGATCTGCTGCAACTCCTGAAACAAGGTGTCGTACTCAGCATCTGACATGCTGGGCTGGTCGAGCACGTGGTACGCGTGGTTCGCACGTTTGAGCTCTTCACGAAGCCATAAAACCCGCTTTTCCGGTCCATCCGCGTCTACTTTGGAAGCACGGGCCGCGCGAGTTCTTAGATTGCTTTTGGAGGCAGCGTTTGGCTTGACGGACATGCGCGTTGGACAGGCTAGAGAGTTAGAGGAAACCGGCCTGTTGATTGTCTCAGAGATCGGGTGATCGTGGCATCGACCGTACAGTCGATGCCTGACGAAAATCGCTAACTGTCCAACGGGCGTCGCCGTAAGATTTTATTGGCTGAACAATCGCCGCGTGGCGGGGGAACCTGCCGGAATGCCAGCCTGTTCGAGCTTCGCGTACAACGTCATCAACTGCTTTTCAATAGCCAGCAGCGACGACTCCGGCAACGGCCGGCGCTGGTCGTCCACCACGCGCGCGCCGATGCGCTCGGAGAGCGACTTCGCGTAATCGCACATCAGGCGGAACGGCAGGATGTCTTCGTCGGCCACCGGTACGTCCAGCACCAGCGTGATCATCTGGCCGCCCTTATAGGTCAGGTCGTCGCGCAGGAAGTTGGTATCGCCGAAGAGCAGCATGAACACCGGGTTCTGGCGGGCATCGAGCTTGACGAAACGCGTACCGTCGCGCGACAGCAGCAAACCATCCTGCGAGGCCACCGCCTGCACGTAGTTGGCGGACCACGGCGCGCCGTCGGAGAGAATGTTGATCGACAATTGCGCGTCGCATTGAGCCGCGAACGCGTCGAGTTCGCGCGCCATGCCGACCGTTTCCAGCATGTCGGGGAATTCGGGGGAACCGTCGATAGTGTCGGCAAAACGCTGCACCCCCGTCACGAACTCCGAGAACTCCAGTTCGTTCAGCGGGCCACCGCGATTGGCCAACTGTGCCGCTGCGCGCAACTCTTCGTAACGCGCGCCGTTCTTGAGCAATTCCCAGGTCGTGCCGCCCTCCGGCTTGCCTTCAATATGCACGGGCTTCGCGCCCGCGCGACGTAGCTTCTGCGCGCTCGGAATCAGCTTTTCGCCCGCGATGGGGGCAAGCAAACGGATGGGCACCACGCAATCGATCCGCCGATCCACGATAGCCGGCGGCGCCGATGAAATGGTGGTCGCGCCGGGCAAAACGGGTTCGTCATCGTCGTCAAGGATGGGGGACGAATTCGTCTCCTGGAAATCGCCATTCACCGAGGTCGATTCAGCCTGGATATCGACTGCGGTATCGGCCGGCGCTACAGTGGAAAGCGGCGCACCGCCGAAACTCGGCTCGACCCGCGTGTCCGCCGCCTCGCCATCGCCCTCGCCCATGGCGGGTTCACGCCGCACCGGGCGTGTAGGTTCGATGAACGGCTGCTCCTCGTCGGCGTCGTTGCGCGCGAGCGACTCCGCTGCTTCGTCAGGCATCGGGCGCGGCATCTTGCGGCGCACTTTGGCGCCCTGCCACGCGTTGTACACCACCACGCCGCCTACCACCACGGCTCCCGCTCCAATCAACCCGAGTGTCAACTCGTCCATGCACTCTCCGTCCTACTTTCTGGTTGCGCTCTCGGCGCGCTTGGCGGCGCTATTGAAGGCATCCGGCGCTCATTTGAGCGCTTGTTGAGCTTACGCTGTGCGATCTGCGCCCCGCGCGGTATTGGATTTTCATCCGATACCGCGTGGGTCACTCCGCGCCTGCGCGCCAGAACCGGCCTCCGGGGCCGGTTCTCCCTACTATCTTGATGCCCGTTCTAAAAAAGCCCGGTCAAACGTTCAAGCATTTTGGGCGAAACCCGCCGCGGATTCCATATCCACGGCAACAATCCGCGAGACGCCCTGTTCCTGCATCGTCACGCCGATCAGTTGTTGCGCCATTTCCATTGCAATCTTGTTGTGCGAGATGAAGAGGAATTGGGTCTTCTCCGACATCGCCCGCACAAGGTTCGCAAAGCGCTCCGTGTTGGCGTCGTCGAGTGGCGCATCCACTTCGTCCAGCAGACAGAACGGCGCCGGATTCAACTGGAACATCGCAAACACGAGCGCCGTGGCGGTGAGTGCCTTTTCGCCGCCCGACAGCAAGTGAATGGTCGAATTCTTCTTGCCCGGCGGCTGCGCGAGCACCTGCACGCCGGCATCGAGGATTTCGTCGCCGGTCATCACGAGTTTCGCCTGGCCACCGCCGAAAAGACGCGGAAAAAGCTCGCCGAAATGACGGTTCACTTCGTCGAACGTGCCTTGCAGCAACGACCGCGTTTCCTGGTCGATCTTGTGGATCGCGTCTTCCAGCGTGCCGATGGCGTCGTTCAAATCCGCCGATTGCGCGTCGAGGAAATCCTTGCGCTCACTGGCCGCGGCGAGTTCATCGAGCGCGGCCATGTTCACGGCGCCAAGGGCCGCGATCGCGTTGTTCAGCCGCGTGACTTCGCCTTGCAGATACGAAGGTTTCAGATCCGGTGTGAGCTTGGCCTGCAACTCGGCTTCATCGACACCCGCCGCCGCCAGTTGCTCGACGAACTGCTCGCCGCTGATGCGTGCCGCCTGTTCCTTCAACTGCAATTCGTTGATCTTGTCGCGCAACGGCTGCAGCGAACGTTCCGCGATAAGCCGCAATTCGTCGGCCTGACGCAGTCGCGCGGTGAGATCGTCGAGTTCGATACGGGCCGATTGCAACGCCGCTTCCCTGGCCGCGCGCAGTTCGAGCGCGTCCTGCAAGCCGGTGTGCGCCGTTTGCTCGTTGATCGTTTCGAGTTCGGCGCGGGCGTCTTCCAGTGCACCGGCCACGCGTTCGCTCTGATCCTTGGCCGTTTCAATGTTGCGCCGGTATTCCTCGATCTTGGCGGCGAGCCCACGCGCCGCGAAGCTGGCGTCGGTGGCCGCGCGTTCGAGGTCCCGCGCTTCCTGGCGTGCGTTGGTCAACGCTTCGTCGAGTGCTTCGAACGCCAACTGATGATCTTCGAAACGCGCCTGCAACTCGGCGAGTTCGCCGTCGTGGCGCTCGAAATTCGCTTCCGATTCAGCACGCAACGCACGCTGTTCATCGATTTGCGCGGTAATTTCCGACAGTTCCTCGCGGATCTGCGTGCTGCGCTGCATGTAGCGTTCGTGCGCCTGCGCGAGCTTCAACACGTCCATTTGCAACGCGTGTACGCGTTGGGTCGCGCGTTCGGCGGAGGAACGGGCATCGCCCAGACTCGCCGATGCCTGCGTATGCGCCGCTTCCGCTCGTACAGCGGCGGCTTTGGCTTCATCGGCGAGCAGGGCTTGCGCGCGTACTTGCTTCGTCAGGTTTTCGATTTCCTGCTGGCGGGCGAGCATGCCGGCCTGCTCGGAATCGGCGGCGTAAAGCTGTACGCCGACGCGCGTCACCACATGCCCGGCCTTCACCACGAACGCAGCGCCGTCCGGCAATTGCGAACGCGAGGCCAGAGCCTGAGCGATGTCATCGGCGACAAAAACGTTGCCCAGCCAGTCGGTCAGTACGGCGCGCAGACCGGCGTCGTCAATACGGATCAGCGCCAGCAGCGGCCGCAAGCCGGCGGGCGTTTCCTGCGGACGGCCGGCGTTGGGCGGTGCATAGAACGCGAGCTTGGCGGGCGGTGCATCGGTTGCAAACGCCTTCACCCAGTCGAGATTCGATACTTCCAGCGCCGCAATCCGCTCACGCAGAACCGACTCCAGCGCCGTTTCCCAACCCGCTTCAACGTGCAGCTTTTTCCAAAGACGCGGCAACGAACCGAGCTCGTGTTTGTCGAGCCACGGCTGGATCTTGCCTTCGGTCTGGACGCTTTCCTGCAACTGCTTCAATGCCGCGAGCCGCGCTTCGAGCTGGTGAATCTGCGCGCTTTCGGCCTGCACTTTCTCTTGTGCCGCGCGACGCTCGCCATCCAGACGCGGCAGCGTGTCCTGCGCGTCGGAGAGGCGGGCTTGGGCCTCAGCGAGAATTTCTTCGTGCTCGGCCAGTTGCATGCGCAACTCTTCGAGCTGCGCTTCGTCGGGCGCGTCCAGGCCGCCCGCTTCGCTTTTCAGGCGTTCGTGACGCTGCTGCAACTGCTGCAGTTGCTGATCGGCATTGCGCTGATGCGCGGCCTCGAGCTTCAACGCTTGTTCAGTCTGCGCGATACCGCCGCGCTCTGCGTTCAACTCGGCCTGGGCGTCGCGGAAGCGCGCTTCGAGCGCCGGCAGTTCGTCGTGTTTCGCGGCAGCCGTTTCCTGCGCGATCGCCGCCTTTTCTTCGCCGATAGCCAACGCTTCTTCGGCATCCGTGATCTCGCCACGGGCTTTCTCGGCTTGCATCTGCCATTGTTCGCGCTGAGCGCTCAAAGCCGCGATCTGCGCCTGCACCCGGTTGCGCGATTCCACGATAAAGCGGATCTCCGCCTCAAGCTTGGCCACTTCCGAGTTCGCTTCGTACAGCGAGCCCTGGGCGCCCTGCATGGCGTCGCTCGCGCTGTAGTGCGCCACCCGCAACGTTTCCAGTTGCGCTTCTACTTCACGCAGCTTGGCGGTTTGTGCTTCGAGTTCGATCTGCGCGTCGCTGATGGCGCGCTGCTGACGCTCCGACTCGTTGCCCGCTTCGTTCTTGCGCAACAACCACAGGAGCCGTTGCTTTTCTTCGCCGTCGGCCTGCAGCGTCTTGTATTTCGTCGCGACGATCGCCTGGGCTTCGAGCTTTTCCAGATTCGCGCTCAACTCGCGCACGATGTCTTCCACGCGGGTCAGGTTTTCGCGCGTATCGTGCAGGCGGTTTTCGGTCTCGCGGCGGCGTTCCTTGTACTTGGACACGCCTGCGGCTTCTTCCAGGAACACGCGCAGCTCTTCGGGCTTGGCTTCGATGATCCGGGCAATCATGCCCTGCCCGATGATCGCGTAAGCACGCGGTCCGAGGCCCGTACCCAGGAAGATGTCCTGGATATCGCGACGCCGGGCTGGCAGGTTGTTGATGTAGTAGCTCGAGGTGCCGTCGCGCGTGAGGACGCGCTTGACGGCGATTTCGGCGTAGGTGCCCCACTGGCCGGCGGCGCGGCCGTCGGCGTTATCGAAGATGAGTTCGACGCTGGCCCGGCTGCCAGGCTTGCGCGCGGTGGAGCCGTTGAAGATCACGTCCTGCATCGACTCGCCGCGCAGCTCGGACGCGCGCGATTCGCCGAGCACCCAGCGCACGGCGTCGATGATGTTGGACTTGCCGCAGCCATTCGGGCCCACCACGCCGACAAGCTGGCCTGGGACCTGGAAATGGGTGGGATCGACGAAGGACTTGAAGCCAGCGAGTTTTATCGAGGTCAGACGCACGGCGATATCGCTGATTGAAAAGAATTCGGGAGAACGGGCCGGCGGGCCTCCGAGCCGTGATGCTTGTGCGGCAGGAGATAACGACTAACGCCGGTCGAAAACGCTCGGGCGGTGGGTCGAACCCTGTCGAATCGAAGCGACGGAGCGCAACCCGTGGTGCCATTGCCCGACGGCTTATGTATATAACTACAAGCAACCGCGAGCACGCAACCCGGCGAACGGTGACAATCATACCATCGCCCGTCTTGAATTCTTTTGGTTTGCTGACAGAGGGTTTCTTGCTCGCAACGGTGGGCGGGCCGGGGTTCTGCAAGGGTCAATGCTAGTCTGTTTCAGCTAGCCGGCGGCAGCGGCGGTCCAATGGCTGCGCATGGCGCAAACCGGCCTTCCGGCCGGCGGCAGGACCGCCTCAAAGCGCCAGCAAACCCAACCAGGAGGCACGAGGGGGCTATAATCCGAGCCTTGTCGTTTCATCATTTGCACCGACTTCGCCGTGAATCCACTTCTCCAGAAACTTCAGCCGTATCCATTCGAAAAGCTGCGCGCGCTATTCAAGGGCGTCACGCCGCGCGCGGATCTGGCGCCGATCAGCTTTGGTATCGGCGAGCCGAAACATGCAACGCCGGCGCTGATCCGCGAGGCAGTCGTGAATGCGATGTCCGGCCTCGCGTCGTATCCCGCCACCGCCGGCAGCGAGCCGTTGCGTCAGGCCATTGCTGACTGGACGAAGCAGCGGTACGACCTGCCCGCGGTCAATGCAGCCACGGAAGTCCTGCCCGTTTCCGGTTCCCGCGAAGCCTTGTTCTCGCTGGCGCAAACCGTGATCGACAGCCGCAGCACCGTTGAACCGCCCGTTGTCGTGTGCCCGAATCCGTTCTATCAGATCTACGAAGGCGCAGCCTTGCTGGCCGGCGCCGAGCCGTACTTCGTGAACAGCAATCCGGCGCGCAACTTCGCCTGCGATTACGCAGCCGTCCCCGACGCCGTCTGGGCACGTACCCAATTGCTCTTCGTCTGCTCCCCCGGCAACCCGACCGGCGCCGTGCTGACGCTCGACGACTGGCGCGAGTTGTTCGCGCTATCGGACCGGCACGGCTTCGTGATCGCCTCCGATGAATGCTATTCCGAGATCTATTTCAACGAAGCCACGCCTCCGCTGGGCGGCCTGGAAGCCGCGCACAAGCTGGGTCGGGGTTTCGAACGGCTGGTGATGCTGTCGAGCTTGTCGAAGCGCTCGAACGTGCCCGGCATGCGCTCGGGTTTTGTCGCCGGGGATCCGTCGATACTCAAGCAATTCCTGCTCTACCGCACCTATCATGGCGCAGCGCTCTCGCCCATGTTCCAGGCAGCGAGCGTCGTTGCGTGGAAAGACGAGGCGCACGTGCGCGACAACCGCGCGCTGTACCTCAAGAAATTCACGACCGTCACCCCCATGCTCGCCGAGGTGCTCGACGTCCGTCTGCCCGACGCCGCGTTCTATCTGTGGGCGAACGTGGCGCGCACCCGCCTGTCCGACACCGAGTTCGCCGCACGCCTTTACGCCGACTATAATGTGACGGTTTTGCCGGGCTCATACCTGGCGCGCGACGCCCACGGCACGAATCCCGGCAGCGGCTTCATTCGCATTGCGCTGGTCGCCGATGTCGATGAATGTGTGGAAGGTGCACGGCGTATCGTCGAATTTTGCGGCACGCTGAAGCAGCGTTGACCGACCCGGTAAATCTCTCCTTAATCACAGTACTCACTTAAGTTCACGACCATGTCGCAACAACTTCAGCAGATCATCGATACCGCCTGGGACAACCGCGCCGAGCTATCGCCGAAATCGGCCCCCGCCGAAGTGCGCGACGCCGTCGCTCACGCCATCGAGCAACTCGACAAAGGCCTGGCCCGCGTTGCCGAAAAGCAGAACGGCGAATGGGTGGTCAATCAATGGCTGAAGAAAGCGGTATTGCTGTCGTTCCGCCTGGAAGACAACGCGCCCATGCCGGCTGGCGGATACAGCCAGTTCTACGACAAAGTGCCGTCGAAGTTCGCCAACTACACGGCTGAAGATTTCGCTGCGGGCGGCTTTCGCGTCGTGCCGCCGGCTATCGCGCGCCGTGGTTCGTTTATCGCTAAAAACGTCGTGTTGATGCCGTCGTATACGAACATCGGCGCGTATGTGGATGAAGGCACGATGGTCGATACCTGGGCCACCGTCGGTTCGTGCGCGCAGATCGGCAAGAACGTGCATTTGTCGGGCGGCGTGGGCATCGGTGGCGTGCTGGAACCGCTGCAGGCGAACCCGGTGATCATCGAAGACAACTGCTTTATCGGTGCGCGTTCGGAAGTGGTGGAAGGCGTGATCGTGGAAGAGAACTCGGTCATCTCCATGGGCGTGTATCTCGGCCAGAGCACCAAGATTTACGACCGCGAAACGGGTTCGGTCACGTATGGCCGCATTCCGGCGGGCTCGGTCGTGGTCGCGGGCAACCTGCCTTCGAAAGACGGTTCGCACAGCCTGTACTGCGCGGTGATCGTGAAGAAGGTGGACGCGAAAACGCGTGCCAAAGTCGGCCTGAACGAGTTGCTGCGAGGCGATTGATCCATGGCCGCGAAAAAGATCGTCGTGTATGGGATTCCGAATTGCGACACCGTGAGAAAAGCGCGCGTGTGGCTGGAAGAACATGACGTGCCGTTCGAGTTCTATGACTTCAAGAAAGCCGGGGTATCGACGTTCTTGTTGCAGGACTGGTTGAAGGACGTCACGCTCGACGAACTGATCAACCGGCGCGGCACCACCTGGCGCGGCCTGTCGGATACCTACAAGGACGAAGCCGGCTCCACGGCCGGCGCGATCGCGTTGATGATCCACAAGCCGTCGATCATCAAACGGCCCGTGCTCGTGGTGAACGGCCGTGTGAAATCGCTCGGTTTCGATGCCGACAAGTACGAAACGCTGTTCGTTTAAAGATTGAGCTCTAAGCTTTTAAGCGCAGCATCGCGCGCCCCTTCGATAAAGGCGCGCGAATCTTGATCCCTGCCGGCCGCCGCGCCGGCTTTTTTATTGAAAGTGGCTCGAATCCATGTCCGGCACCCTTCTCCTCTCGGAACAACTCATCGCGCGCGCGTCCGTCACGCCCGACGACCAGCACTGCCAGAATCTGCTGATCGAGCGGTTATCGGCACTCGGCTTTGAGTGCGAAACGATCGCGTCGGGCGGCGTCACGAATCTCTGGGCCGTGAAACGTGGCACCGACGGCACCGACGGCAAGTTGCTCGCGTTCGCCGGCCATACCGACGTCGTGCCGACCGGTCCGCTGGAACAATGGACGTCGCCGCCGTTCGTGCCGACCCATCGCGACGGCAAGCTGTACGGTCGCGGCGCGGCGGACATGAAAACATCGATAGCCGCGTTCGTTGTGTCGAGCGAAGAGTTCGTCGCGGCGCACCCGGCACATCGCGGCTCTTTGGCGTTCCTGATCACCAGCGACGAAGAAGGCCCCGCCACCGACGGCACCGTCAAAGTAATCGAAGTGTTGAAAGCACGCGGCGAGCGGCTGGACTACTGCATTGTGGGAGAACCCACCTCCAGCGCCACGCTCGGCGATATGGTCAAGAATGGCCGACGCGGTTCCATGTCCGGCAAGCTAATCGTCAAAGGCGTGCAAGGTCATATTGCTTATCCGCATCTCGCGAAGAATCCAATTCACTTGCTCGCACCGGCGCTGGCCGAACTGGTCTCGACGCATTGGGACGACGGCAACGAATATTTCCCGCCGACCACGTGGCAGGTGTCCAACCTGCATAGCGGCACGGGCGCGACGAACGTGATCCCGGGTCACATCGAGTTGATGTTCAATTTCCGCTTCTCCACGGCAAGCACGGTGGAAGGCCTGCAAAGCCGCGTTCACGCGATCCTCGATAAGCACGCGCTGGACTACGATCTCGCGTGGAGCGTCAGCGGCCTGCCGTTCCTCACGCCGCGCGGCACGTTGTCGAACGCACTGGAGCAAGCCATCCTCGATGAAACCGGCGTGCGCACCGAACTGTCCACCACGGGCGGCACCTCGGATGGCCGATTTATTGCTCGCATCTGCGAACAGGTGGTCGAATTCGGACCGCCGAACGGCAGCATTCACAAGATCGACGAGCACGTTGAAGTCGCGTTTATCGAACCGTTGAAAAATGTGTATAGGCGCGTGCTTGAAACCCTGCTTGCCTGATCCGACTCACTCTTATAAGGAGCCTGCGATGGCGCTTCCCTTCACCACCGTTCGCGATCTGCTGCGTTTTGCCGTGTCGCGTTTTACCGAGGCAGACTTGTCGTTTGGCCACGGTTCATCGAATGCATTCGATGAAGCCGCGTACCTCGTGCTGCATACCCTGCACTTGCCGCTCGACACGCTCGACCCGTTCCTCGACGCGCGCCTGCTCGACACCGAAATCGACGCCATCATGAAAGTGATCGAGCGCCGCGCGACGGATCGCGTGCCGGCGGCGTACATCACGCACGAAGCGTGGATGCACGGGCACCGTTTCTACGTGGATGAGCGCGTGATAGTGCCGCGTTCGTTCATTGGCGAGTTGTTGCAGGATGGCTTGCAGCCCTATGTGCAGGACCCTGACGAAGTGTCGCGCGTGCTGGAACTCTGCACGGGCTCCGGCTGCCTCGCGATTCTCGCGGCGCAGGCGTTCCAGAATGCGGACATCGACGCCGTCGATATCTCCGCACCCGCGCTGGAAGTGGCGCACCGGAACGTGGACGACTACGACCTGGATTCGCGCGTCGCGTTGTATGAGGGCGATCTGTTCGGACCGCTACCCGTTGGCCGCTACGAAGTCATCATCACGAATCCGCCGTACGTCAACGCGCTGGCCATGCAGACACTGCCCGCTGAATATCGCCACGAGCCGGAACTCGCACTCGCGGGCGGCGCGGACGGCATGGATATCGTGAAGCGGATCGTAGGCGAAGCGCGCAAGTGGCTGACCGAAGACGGCGTGCTCGTGGTCGAAATCGGCAACGAACGGGCCAACGTGGAAGCGACGCTCGGTGGCCTCGACATTGTCTGGCTCTCAACCAGCGCCGGCGACGACAACGTGTTTCTCATCCAGGCAGCCGACTTGCCGGGCTGACGGCACAACCCCCGACTTCCAGGCACCGCGTACATGCACTTCGAGTGGCAGGACTGGCTTCATCTCGGCACGTTTGTGATCATCGCCCATTTACTGGGCGCCGCCGCAGCGTGCCACGCGGTGCTCAACACGCGCACCTCGCAAGGCGCGGTCGCGTGGGCCGTGTCGCTTGTCGCCATGCCCTACTTCACGCTGATCCCGTATCTCTTTCTCGGGCGCAGCAAGTTCGCCGGGTACATTGACGCGCGTCGGCTGGAAAACGAGATCCTGCGCAAGAGCGCGCACCCGACGGAATGGAATTTCCCCGATGAAGCCGCGCGTCTGCGCGGCGCGGCGGACGGCGATCCTGCAGAGTATCTCGGCCATCCGACCATACGCGCGCTGACGCGTTTGAGCGGCATGCCGTTCCTGCGCGGCAATTCCGTGCGCGTGCTGATCAACGGCGACGCCACGTTCGACGCCATCTTCAAAGCCATCGACGCGGCGAAGGTCTATGTGATCGTGCAGTTTTTCATCGTCCGCGACGACGACCTTGGCCGCAAGCTGAAAGACCTGCTGATCCAAAAAGCGCAGCAAGGCGTACGGGTTTATTTTCTCTACGACAGCATCGGCAGCTTCGATTTGCCGAAACGCTATGTGAACACGCTGCGCGCGGGCGGCGTGCAGACGCATCCGTTCGCGACCAAGCGCAAGTTCGTTAACCGCTTCCAGATCAACTTTCGTAATCATCGCAAGATCGTGGTCGTTGACGGTGAATGCGCGTTTGTCGGCGGTCACAACGTAGGCGTGGAATATCTCGGTGCGAATCCACGTTTGTCACCCTGGCGCGATACCCACATTGAAGTGCGCGGGCCGGCGGTCGCCAGCATCCAGTTTGTGTTCATAGAAGACTGGTACTGGGCAACACAGCGCATTCCAGAAGTGGCGGAGTCGAAGACATCGGCGGATGACATGAGCTGCCTCATCCTCGCGAGCGGCCCCGCCGACCATCAGGAAACGTGCTCGCTGTTTTTCGTCGAGGCAATCAACGCGGCGCGTTCGCGTATCTGGATCACGACGCCGTACCTCATCCCCGACGAAGCCGTGCTTTCCGCGCTGCGGCTCGCGGTTTTGCGCGGCGTGGACGTACGCATCCTGATTCCGAGTCGCCGAGATCATCGCGTGGTATTTGCCGCGTCCAAACTCTATGCCTACGATGCGCTGCTGGCAGGCGTGAAAATCTTTCGATATCGCCCGGGTTTCCTGCATCAGAAAGTGGTGCTGGTGGACGATATGTCCGCCGCCATTGGCAGCGCGAATCTCGACAACCGCTCGTTTCGTCTCAACTTCGAGATCATGGTCCTGACCGTGGACCGGCGCTTTGCAAGCGAAGTCGAAAAAATGCTGCTCGACGACTTCGCGCAATCATGGGAAATCAGCCGCGACGATTATCTCGGCGCCCCCGCGTGGCGCCGCATGACAATGCACGTCGCGCGCCTGTTTTCACCCATTCTTTGACAGGGCGACGTCCAGCCGGACGTCGCCCTGTCAAAACTGCCGTCAGAGCAGTTTTTCGATATCGCCGGAAAGCGCATCCGGTTTCGTCACCGAGCCAAACCGGGTGATCACGTTGCCTTCCTTGTCGACCAGGAACTTCGTGAAGTTCCACTTGATGCCTTCGGTCCCCAGCACGCCCGGCGCTTCCTCGGTCAGGTAGCGAAACAGCGGATGCGCGTTCGCCCCGTTCACGTCGATCTTCGCAAACAGGGGGAACGTGACCCCGTAGTTCTGCTCGCAAAAGCTGCCAATTTGAGCCGCATCGCCTGGTTCCTGCTTGCCGAACTGGTTGCACGGAAAGCCCAGCACCGCAAACCCGCGATCCGCGTAACGTTCGTACAGCTCCTGCAAACCCTTGTATTGCGGCGTGAATCCGCACTCGCTCGCGGTGTTCACGATCAACAGCACCTTGCCCTGATAACTGTCCATGCTGACGGTTTCACCGCCGAGGGTTTCCGCCGAAAACGAGTAGATAGGGTTCATTCGATGCTCCGCTTGAAAAAATCCAGTCTAAGCGAAACGCAGGTCAAAAAACACCCGACCGAACGGCTAACGGCGCGCCGACCTCACGCACCAACGTCAATGAGCCGGCGGCGACTACCCGCGCCAGTCTAAAATAGCGTTTTCCCGTACTTGTCTGGGTCTCCACGCCGTGATTCGCTTTAACCAGTTCAGCCTTGCCCGAGGCACCAAACCGCTCTTCGAACAGACCACGTTCGCGCTCAATCCTGGCGAAAAGGCGGGGCTCATCGGCGCTAACGGCGCGGGCAAGTCGACGCTCTTCTCCGTGCTACGCGGCGATCTGCACGCGGACGGCGGCGATTTCTCGATGCCGCCGTCGTGGCAAATCGCCCACGTCGCGCAGGAAACGCCGGCCGTGGACCGCACCGCGCTCGACTACACGCTTGACGGCGACACGCAATTACGGCGCATCGAAGCGCGGATTGCGGCGGCATCGGCGGCTCACGATGGGGCAGCCGAAGCCGACGCGCACGCCGCTTTCGCCGACGCAGACGGTTACACCGCGCCCGCCCGCGCCGAAACCCTGCTGATCGGCCTGGGGTTCACGCTCGCGCAAACAAAAGACCCGGTCACGAGCTTCTCCGGCGGCTGGCGCATGCGCCTGAACCTCGCGCAGGCGCTGATGTGCCGCTCGGACTTGCTGCTGCTGGACGAACCCACGAACCACCTGGATCTCGATGCCATCATCTGGCTGGAAGACTGGCTGCATCGCTATCCGGGAACGCTGATCGTGATTTCGCACGATCGAGAATTCCTCGATTCCGTCTGCAACGTCACGCTGCATCTGGAAAACCGGCAAATCAAGCGTTACGGCGGCAACTACAGCCAGTTCGAAATCCTGCGCGCGCAACAAATGGCGTTGCAGCAAAGCGCGTATGTGAAGCAGCAAAAGACGGTGGAGCATCTGCAAAGCTTCATCAACCGTTTCAAGGCGCAGGCGACCAAAGCGAAGCAGGCGCAAAGCCGCGTGAAGGCGCTGGAGCGCATGGAAATCATCGCGCCGGCGCATGCTTCTTCGCCTTTCACGTTCGAGTTCCGCACGCCAGATGCCGCGCCGAACCCGATGATGGTGATGGAGTCCGTGCGCTGTGGTTATCACACGGACGCCGGTGAAGTACCGATCGTGGAAGGCGTCACGCTGTCCATCCAGAACGGTCAGCGAATCGGCTTGCTGGGTGCGAACGGTCAGGGGAAATCGACGCTCATCAAGACGCTGGCGGGCACGCTGGAAGCGTTGAGCGGCACGGTGCGCGAGGGCAAGGGCTTGCGGATCGGTTATTTTGCGCAACATCAACTCGAAACGCTGCGTCCCCAGGACTCGGCGCTAGAGCATGTCGCCCGGCTCGCGCCCGACACACGCGAACAGGAATTACGCGATTTCCTCGGCGGCTTCAATTTTTCCGGCGAAATGGCGACCGCGAAGATCGCACCGTTTTCCGGGGGAGAAAAGGCGCGGCTCGCGCTTGCGCTGATCATCTGGCAAAAACCCAATTTGCTGCTGCTCGACGAACCGACGAACCATCTGGATCTCGAAACGCGTCACGCGCTGACCATGGCGCTCGCGCAGTTCGAAGGCACATTGATCCTGGTGTCGCACGACCGCCATTTGCTACGTGCCACCACGGATAACTTCATGCTCGTGGCGAAGCACCGGCTGCAGCCGTTCGATGGCGATCTTGACGATTATCGCGACTGGCTGTTGCAGCACGCGGCCGAACAGCGAGCAGCGGCCAAGGAAATGGCCAGCAATGGTACATCGGACGATTCGCTGGAATCAGGGCAGAACCGCAAGGAGCAGCGTCGCCTGGAGGCACAAGAGCGGCAGAAACTCTCGCATTTGAAAAAGCCGCTGCAATCGCGGATTTCGAAGATCGAGAAGGAGATGGACAAGCTGAATGCCGAGAAAGCGCAGCTTGATATTTTCGTGGCCGATGCAGCCAGTTACGAGCCCGCCATGAAGGCGCAGCTCACGGAATCGATTCGCCGTCAGGCCGATGTGAACGGCCGGTTGGAAGCGCTCGAAGCGCAATGGCTGGAAGCGCACGAGGAACTGGAGCAGATCGGCTGATCCGCCCTGGCTTAACGCCTCGGCAGGGTTTGCCGCGGCATTCCTTCGTCGTCGACCAGTACGTGCTTGCGGCCCTTCACGTGGCGCCGAATGGTCGCCACCACCTCATCTTCGGTCACGTCTTCGGCTACTACGCGACGCGATATCTGCCCTTCAGCGTCGATCCACTCGACAATCCGGCAACCGCCGCCCCATGGCTGCTGGATGGGCGCGGACACACGGCAGCCGCGCAGATGGAATGTTGGGCGAGACAAAGTTTGATCTGCGTGTTTCAAGGCGTAGTCCTTTTTCCTTTTCCGCTCGTATCCGGGTTTGTCGCGATACAAGGATAGAAAAAGCACGCCCCGCTTGGGTTACACGAATCTCGCGGTTTTTTACACGACATTACTAAGGGACCGATCGACGACGCCTCGCAACGCGACCCCAGCGCGCTGCCGAGTTGCTTCAGGCCAGCGACCGCACCCGGTCTATCGCCTCTTCAATCCGATCGACCGCAATCACTTCCAGCCCGTCGATAGGTTGCTTCGGCGCATTCGCCTTCGGAATCAGCGCGATCGAAAAGCCCAGTTTCGCGGCTTCCTTCAGACGGTCCTGACCGCGCGGCGACGGTCTGATTTCACCCGCCAGCCCGACTTCGCCGAACACGATCAGACCCTTGGGCAACGCCTTGTTACGCATCGACGAATGGATCGCGAGCAATACCGCCAGATCGGCCGCGGGTTCCGTGATCTTCACGCCGCCCACCGCGTTCAGGAATACATCCTGATCGAAGCACGCAATGCCCGCGTGCCGATGCAACACGGCCAGCAGCAATGCAAGCCGGTTCTGCTCCAGCCCCAAGGCGAGACGGCGTGGATTCGGGACATGCGCGGTATCGACAAGCGCCTGCACTTCCACCAATAACGGCCGCGAACCTTCCTGCGTCACCAACACACACGAACCAGGCACGCTCTGCTCATGCTGCGATAAAAACAGCGCCGATGGATTCGCCACGCCACGCAAGCCGCGCTCGGTCATCGCGAATACGCCAAGTTCGTTCACCGCGCCGAAACGGTTCTTGAACGCACGCACGAGCCGGAACGATGAATGGGTGTCGCCTTCGAAGTACAGCACCGTGTCCACGATGTGTTCAAGCACGCGCGGCCCGGCGAGGTTGCCTTCCTTCGTCACGTGCCCGACCATGATGATGGCCGTGCCCGTCTGCTTCGCGATCCGCGTG
Organism: Caballeronia sp. dw_19; assembly: GCF_018449515.1. Classification (GTDB taxonomy): domain Bacteria; phylum Pseudomonadota; class Gammaproteobacteria; order Burkholderiales; family Burkholderiaceae; genus Caballeronia. Next base: position 42,085 of record NZ_JAAVUQ010000005.1, read on the forward strand.
AGTTGCGCCGCGCATTCGCGTACCTGGGCGACCGATCCCGGCGCTGAAGTCAGCGCTTCGGAATAAACGGTCTGGATTGAATCGATGACCGCAACTTCCGGCCGTTCTTTATCGATCGTCGCCTGAATTCGTTCAAGCTGGATTTCCGCCAGCAAGCGCAAATCAGGCGCTGCCTTGCCGGAATCGCCTAGCAGGCCGAGCCGCTGCGCGCGCAACGCGATCTGCGCGCCGGACTCTTCGCCGCTGATATAAAGCGCTGGCCGCTCACGGGCGATCTCCGCCAGCGATTGCAGCAGCAACGTGGATTTTCCGATGCCTGGGTCACCGCCGATCAGCACCACGCCGCCGGCCACCAGGCCGCCGCCCAGCACCCGGTCAAATTCGCCGATACCCGTGGTAAAGCGCGGCACGTCCGACGCTTCGATCTCCGACAAACGCTGCACCGGAGAGGTCTTCGCGAGTGATTGAAAGCGATGCGCCGACGGCGATTCCGCCACCGACTCGACCAGCGTGTTCCACGCTCCGCATGCGGGACATTGACCTTGCCATTTCGGCGCCTGGCCGCCGCAATCGGTACATACGTACAGTGTCTTGACCTTCGCTACTTTCGCCACTCGCCTTCCTGAATTCCGTCGTTATTGCGTCGTTACCTACCCAAACAAGCCAGCGAACGCTCTATTCCGCCCGCATCGGCACGCGCGGCGAGACCGCGCACATCAACTCATAACCGATCGTGCCGCACGCAGCCGCCACGTCATCGATCAGCAGCTTCTCGCCCCACAACTCCACCGGCGTACCAACTCCCGCCGTCGGAACCGGGGTCAGGTCGACCGTCAGCATGTCCATGGAGACACGGCCGACAATCCGCGTCGGCACGCCATCGACGATAACCGGCGTGCCTTCAGGCGCCACTCGAGGATAACCGTCCGCATAACCGCACGCCACTACGCCGATCCGCATAGGACCTGTAGCCGAGAACACCGACCCATAGCCGACCGACTGACCCGCCGGCACCGTCTGCACCGCGATCAGCTCGGACGCAAGCGTCATGGCGGGCCGCAATCCGGTCGTGGCGATATCGGCCGTTTTGCCCGACGGCGAAGCGCCGTACAAAATGATGCCGGGCCGCACCCAGTCGAAATGCGACGCCGCATGCCACAGCGTGGCCGCGGAGTTGGCGAGGCTGCGCGCGCCAGCGATACCTTCAGCACCGCGTTCGAACGCTTCGAGTTGATGACCGATGCCGCGCGGACCGTCGGCGTCGGAGAAATGGGTCATCAGCGTGATCTGGCCGACACCCTGTACTGCCCGCGCGCGTTCCCACGCTGCCCGGAAACGCTCCGGCGTGTAACCTAGCCGGTTCATGCCGGTGTTCATTTTCAACTGGATATTGACCGGCTTCGACAGTCGCGCCATTTCCAGCATTCGCAACTGTTCATCGCCATGCACTGCTGTGGTCAGGCTGTAGCGATCGATCACGTCGATATCCGTCGGTCGGAAAAAACCTTCCAGCAGCAGGATGGGGCCAGCCCAGCCCAGCTCACGCAACTTGACCGCTTCTTCAAGGTCGAGAAGGCCAAAGCCGTCCGTTGCGCGCAATCCGGGGAACGCTCGCGCTACACCGTGGCCATATGCATTAGCCTTGACCACGGCCCATATCTTGGATTTCGGCGCATGACGGCGTGCGACGGCGAGATTGCTGGCAAGTGCGGCGGTGTGGATCGTGGCGGATATCGGGCGCGGCATGGGAGGTCGGTTGGAAAAAACAGGTGATTATGCAAGAACGGGGTGCAGCTCGACGGTTGCCGGAACGCTGCGTGACTACCCCGGCACGGAGGCGGCCGATCGTGCCCTATTCATTGGGATCGATTCATGATCTCTCGGAAGCGATACCGGCCGCCTGGCGTTGATCAGCCAGCGATCGATCATTGCATCTGATGGCCACTTGGCAATAGCCCGTGCACATGATGATAAATTCGAAAAGTACCGATAGCCAGGCCAATTGCTGAATCAGTACCCGAATCAATACCTTATCGCTACCTTGCAGACCGGTGACGTTCCGGCCTGAACGTCCGCGAATTGTCATGCAGGTTACTGCTAGTCAGAATGCGCCTATTTTCGTGTTATAAAGCCGTGCACACAACCCATTTCGAACAGAAATTGCCTGAACGGGAGCCTGAGCGCAAAGCCGGACGCGAGCGACGAGCGCGCCGTGTGCGAACGGGGCGGATTACCCGCAGTGCGGACTAGCATCGGATCAGATGAAAAAAGGTTTTTACACCATCATGGCCGCGCAGTTTTTCTCGTCGCTGGCCGACAACGCCCTTCTGATCGCTGCGATCGCCCTGCTGAAAGATCTTCACGCTCCGAACTGGATGACACCGCTGCTCAAGCTGTTTTTTGTGCTGTCATACGTTGTTCTGGCCGCTTTCGTGGGTGCCTTTGCAGACTCGAGACCGAAGGGCCACGTGATGTTCGTCACCAACTCGATCAAGGTCGTCGGCTGCCTGACGATGCTGGTCGGTGCGCATCCGTTGCTCGCCTACGGCATTGTCGGATTCGGCGCCGCTGCGTATTCGCCCGCGAAATACGGCATTCTCACCGAGCTATTGCCGGCTGACCGGCTGGTCGCGGCGAATGGGTGGATCGAGGGCACGACGGTAGGTTCGATCATCCTCGGCACCGTCATGGGCGGTGCGCTGATCAGTCCGCACATCGCCTCGCACATTCTCTCCCTGCACATTCCGAAGGTCGATACCCCCGCCGAAGCCGCCATGCTCGTGATCGTGCTCATGTACATTGTCGCGGCCATCTTCAACCTGCGGATTCCCGACACCGGCGCGCGTTATCCGAAGCAGGAGCATCGTCCGCTCAAGCTGATCACCGATTTCGCCGATTGTTTCAACGCGCTCTGGCACGACAAGCTCGGCCAGATCTCGCTCGCCGTGACCACGCTGTTCTGGGGCGCGGGCGCGACGCTGCAGTTCATCGTGCTCAAGTGGGCGGAAGTCTCGCTCGGCATGTCGTTATCGGAAGCCGCCATTTTGCAGGCGATCATCGCCGTTGGCGTCGCGGTCGGCGCTATTCTCGCGGCCGCCCGCGTGCCGCTGAAGAAGTCGCTTTCCGTGCTGCCGGTCGGCATCATGATGGGCGTTGCGGTGATGCTGCTCGCGTTCTATTCGAAGCATCTGTTTCCCGTGCACTGGGGCATCTATTTCGGCCGGATGCACATTCCGGGTTACCTGATCGTCGCGTATATCTTCCTGATGATCGTCGGCGGGCTGTCGGGCTTTTTCGTGGTGCCAATGAACGCACTGCTGCAGCATCGCGGCCACGTGCTGTTGTCGGCGGGTCACTCCATCGCGGTGCAGAATTTCAACGAGAACCTCTCGGTGCTCGTGATGTTGTGCCTGTACGCGGTGCTCGTCTGGCTCGACGTACCGATTCAATTCGTGATCGTGCTGTTCGGCACCTTCGTCTGCCTGATGATGTACTTTGTCATGCGGCGGCATCAGGCGAATCAGCGGGCCTTCGATTCGGTCGCGCTGATCGGCGAGTCGCGGCATTGAGCGGCGACTTCGGAATGGTCAGTGCGTACGGATTGCGCCTGACCTGACCCAATCAAAGCTTGAAATCACACCGGGCGCCCAGCCGCCCGGCGCGCGATAATCCTGTTACCACCATTTTCTTTACACCCTGCCCATGCTCGCCGCCGATCTCTATTCGTTCGCCGTGCGCGTGCGCGAACGCGCGCCGCTTGTCCACTGCCTGACGAATCTCGTTGTCACGAATTTCACGGCGAACGTGCTGCTCGCGCTGGGCGCCGCACCCGCCATGGTCATCGCCCGTGAGGAAGTGGGTGAATTCGTGCCGTTGGCCAATGCGGTATCGGTGAATCTCGGCACGCTCGACTTGCCGCAAAGCAAGGCGATCCGCGCCGCGGTAGAGGCCGCCAATCGCGCGCACAAACCGTGGGTACTCGATCCGGTGGCGGTCGGTCCGCTGAGTTTTCGTACGGCATTCGCCTTTGATCTGCTCGATGCACATCCGGCCGTGATTCGCGGCAACGCGTCGGAGATCATCAGCTTGTCGGGCGGCGAATCTAGCGCACGCGGCGTCGACAGCACCGCTTTCGCCGAAGCCGCGCTCGACGCAGCCCAACTCCTCGCGCTGAATACGGGCGCTGTAGTGGCGGTCACGGGTCAGACCGATTACGTCACCGACGGCCGCCGCACGGTCGCGTTATCGAATGGATCGCCGTTGATGACACGCGTGACCGGCGTGGGCTGTGCGTTATCAGCGACGGTCGCGGCGTTTGTGGGCGTTGCCGATAACGATGACCGTTGGGCCGCAACGGTCGCCGCGATCGCCTATTCGAGCATCGCGGGCGAATTGGCATCGCGCGACGCTGCATTGCCCGGCAGTTTCGCGGTTGCGTATCTCGACCGGCTGGCATCGCTTGATGCAAACGAATTCGCCGCCACGCTCGTGTCGCGTGATGTCGTGCCCACCGCGTGATGAACCTCGATCTCGCGCTGTATCTCGTCCTCGATCCCGTCCAGTGCGGCGGCCATGCACGCGCGCTCGATGTGACCCGGGCGGCGCTCGATGGTGGCGTCACGATCGTGCAGCTGCGCGCGCCCGAGTGGCATAAACGCGCGTGGCTAGACCTCGCGCTCGATCTGCTGCCGCTCACGCGCCGGTATGGCGTGCCGCTCATCATCAACGACCACGTGGATGTCGCGCTCGCGGCCGGCGCCGATGGCGTGCATATCGGCCAGAACGACTTGCCACCCGATGTCGCCAGGAAGCTGCTGGGGGCGCAGGCGCTGATCGGGCTATCGGTATCGAATGCCATGCAGGTCGATCGCGCCAACACGCTGGGCGCCATGATCGATTACGTGGGCGTAGGGCCGGTATTCGATACACCGACCAAGCCGGACGCGTCGGCGGCATGTGGCATCGACGGCCTCGCCGCGCTGTGCGCGCGCTCTGTTCATCCGACGGTGGCTATCGGCGGCATCCAGTTGCACAACGCCGCCGATGTCAAACGCGCGGGGCCGGGCGGTATCGCGGTGGTATCTGCGATCTGCACCGCTGCCGACCCGCATCTCGCCGCGCAACGATTGCTGGCATCCTCCTGAAAATCTCATGACCCATTCGATCCCCAACGTCCTCACCATCGCCGGTTCCGATTCCGGTGGCGGCGCGGGCATCCAGGCCGACCTCAAGGCATTCTCGGCGCTCGGCGCTTACGGTTTGTCCGTTATCACCGCCCTCACCGCGCAGAACACGCGCGGCGTGACGGCGATCCATACGCCCGACGCGTCGTTCGTCACCGCTCAGCTTGACGCCGTTTTCGACGACATCCGCATCGATGCCGTGAAGATCGGCATGCTCGCCAATGCCGATGTAGTGCGCGCGGTAGCGGCGGCGTTGCGCCGGTATCGGCCGGTGCATGTGGTGCTTGATACCGTGATGATTTCCAAGAGCAATCACGCTTTGCTTGCGCCGGATGCAGTGGCAGCACTGCGCGATGAACTGCTGCCGCTCGCGACGTTGGTCACGCCGAACTTGCCGGAAGCGGCTGCGTTATTGGACGTGGCATCAGCCGAAGACGAGGACGCGATGGTGCGCCAGGGCGAAGCGCTGCGGGCGTTGGGCGCGCGGGCGGTATTGATGAAGGGCGGCCATCTAAGTTCCACCGATAGCCCCGACTGGCTGATCGAGGACAGCGGCGCGCTGCGGCTTGGCGGGCCGCGCGTGCCGGTGAAGAATACGCATGGGACGGGGTGCACGTTGTCGTCATCGATTGCGGCGCTGCTGACCCAACGCGACTCGCTCGCTGCCGCTACCGCCGACGCCAAACTCTATCTGACCGGCGCGATCGAACAAAGCGCGCGGCTGGAAGTCGGGCACGGAGTTGGCCCGGTGCATCATTTTTTCAGGTGGTGGTGAGGGTCGCTTTGCTACACGCGAGCTCGACCCGGCTTAACGCTGTTTAACCCTGTTTACCCGGCAAAGTCAGCGGCGCGCGCCGGCCATTCATCGGGCACGATAAAACCGCGCGAATGCTCGCGCCAGACATTGCCGGCGGCGCAGTCGTGGCCGTCATAACGTTCATAACGAGCAACCATGACCGGCGACGACAGCGTTGCAACGCGCTCAGACAACACCGCAGCCTGCTCCACCAGCGCGTCACTCTCTTGCGCCGATAACGTTCGTTCTGCCATCCATCCCAACCTGGGCAACGAAGCAAACAATCCATCCGTCTTCGAATCCCGCCATTCCGACGCCGTTTTCCACCAGCCTCGCAGATGATCGCCGGCAAGCTCGGGCGGCAGGTTCGACGCGAGAATGCGATAGTCATGGCCGTCATCGCGATAAAACAAGCGCCCTTTGACGAACAACTCGGCGCGCCACGGACCCTCGAAACCGAGCGATGCAAACTCATCGCGCGCACTTAAACCCAGTTGATGATTCAAGAGCCGCGCGTGCTTCAGGTCGAAGCGATCCTGCAGATTCGGACCGACGTAATGAGCGAGCGTAGCGGCCCCCTGACCCTCGCCAATATGCAGATAAAACTTCACTGCGAGTTCCCAGTGCAACCGCTCGCCACGCACGTTCTCCAGCAGGAAGTCGACTTCGCCTAGCGTACGCTCGGCCGTGCGCAATGGGATGTTCGCGGCGATCAACCGCGCGTGCGGGCCATGCATCAGGAAATATTCGAGCAACGCTTCGGCGTAAAAGCCGAGCCGCGTCAGCGACGGTTTGTGAACCTGCGCGTGCAGCGCTGCGGGGTCGCGGTCGAGTGCATCGAGCCAAACGAGTGTGATTTCGCGCTCACTCTCCGTTGCGGCGGGACGCGCGAGCGGCGCGCCCGCGCGCGACACGCTCAGCAAGTCCGGCGAGAACAGCAGCCACGCGAGATCCCGGACGGCGGGATCGTGGAATGACGTGATCCCGTTCGCGGCCGTCACGGGCCGTCTGCCGCCTGCAGCGACTTGCGGTAAGTCGCCTCTGCGAGACATAGATCGGCCCATGCCTTGGCTTTATCGGGGAGACTGCGCAACAAGTAGGCCGGGTGATACGTGACGATGACCGGCACACCTTGATAGTCATGCACCCGTCCCCGCAGCGACGCAATGCTCGCCTCGGTCTTGAGCAGGCTCTGCGCGGCAAACCGTCCAAGCGCAACAATCAGCTTGGGTTTGACCAGTTCGACCTGCCGCTTCAGATAGGGCTCGCAGCGCGCGACTTCATCGAGTTCCGGATTGCGGTTACCGGGCGGGCGACACTTGATCACGTTTGCAATGAACACGTTGTCCTCACGCGATAACGCCACCGCGTGCAGCATGCTGTCGAGCAACTTGCCCGCCTGGCCGACGAACGGTTCGCCCAGCTTGTCCTCGTTCTCACCGGGCGCTTCACCGATCAGCATCCAGTCCGCGTCCCGATCACCCACGCCGAATACCGAGTTCGTGCGACGCTCGCACAAACGGCAGCGTTCGCACACGGCGACGCGAGCGGCGAGCGTGTCCCAGTCGAGGGTCGCGATATCGGCGGCCGTGTCGTCGACGGTTTCCGAAACAGCCAGTGATTGCGGCGGTACATCGTCGAGCCAGGGGAGGTCATCGAAGACTGGCGGTTCGACGGAAGCGATCTTTGCAGGCGGCGCTTGATGCGCGTTGCCCTGGCTCGTCTGCGCGGCGGAAAGAGCGGCATCGAGCGCTGTCAGCGTGTCGAGTGGATCAGCTTTCCGGGCTACCGGCGCGTACGCTTCTTCGACCAGCACACGCGGAGCCGACCGGTGCACCTCGGCGGCGGCATGATCGTGCGCAATCGCCGTCGAGTCTGTCGATTGATCAGGCACGGCCACGGACGTTTCAACCGATGCCGGCCCCCGCCTCACCCAGACCGTTCCCAGTCCGAACTCTTCCAGCATCGACTTATGCAGCGCCATCCACGGCCTCCTTTGAAAACGTCAGACGCATGACGAGTGCATCCTCGCGCGAGCGGTGCCGCGCGGGGTAATAGTTTTTGCGCCGCCCGATGGTGGCGAAACCAAAGCGCTCGTAAAGCTGGATGGCGCGCGGATTCGACGGCCGTACTTCCAGCAGCACGCCCTCGAGTTTCTGATGCCGCGAGATGCGCACCGCTTCGCGCAACAACGTGAGCCCGGCGCCGGCATGTTGCGCCTCGGGCGCGACGCACAGGTTCAGCAAATGCATTTCATCGACAACCGGCATCAGCACGCAATACCCCAGCAAGGTCCCGGTGACATGGCGCAGGCACACGCCGAAATAGCCGTTGCGCAGCGAATCCTGGAAATTGCCACGGGTCCAGGGGAATTCGTAAGCGAGCTTTTCGATGGCGGCGACCTCATCGAGATCAGCTTCCGTCATCGACGACAGATAACGATCCGCCATCAACACGCCGCTCACCGTAGAGGCTCCGTCGCTTGAGCGATCGGAGCGGCGGGGTCGGCATGATCGGCTTGATCTCCCGCAGCGGCAGCTTTGGCGGCACGCGCGTCCATCCGCTCGGCGGTGGTCTGCGCGACCTTGTTGCGTACGTACTCGGGCGCGGCCTGATCGGGCGCGACCGTCCGGCCGGCACGCAGCGCGCGTAAGCCGGCAAGCGCCACGGGCAACGCATGCGGCAGCGCATCGAAATCGATGCGGCACGCCGGAGCGGCCGGCATCGGCAACCGTTCGCCGAAAGCCGCCGCCGCATTGCCCGCCAGCGTGAACGGCTCGTCCGGCAGGACGATTGCCTCGGGCAGATCAAGCGATGCCGCCTGGACCGTGGCCCACTCGCCCGCCGCTCCCGCCCCGGTATCCCAGCGGAAATCCGCCCAGTACGCCTCGTTCATGCGGGCGTCGAGCGCCGCGAGCACGCGTGTTGCCGATGGGTCGTGCAAGCGCGCGAACTCCGCGCAGGCGAGCAAGGTGCCGACCGGCACCACCGGTACGCTCAACCCGAACGCCAGCCCCTGTGCGACGCCGGTTGCCGTGCGCAAACCGGTAAATGAGCCCGGCCCGGCGCCGAACGCGATCGCGGAGCAATCCTTGAGCGTCAGGCCGGCGGTATCGAATAATTCGCGGATCGCGGGCAGCAAGCGCGTGCTGGATACCGGTCCCGTCAATTCATGGCTGAACCAGACGTGGACTTCGCCGGCAGAGTAATGAGGAGCGCTTCCATAAGCCGTCGGCGCGGCGGCGGCCGTCGGGTCAGCGATCAGCAGCGCGACTGAGCAGAATTCGGTCGAGGTATCGAGGGCGAGCAAAACGGTGCGTGTCATGGCCGCTATTGTAATGCGTGCCGTAATGCATGAAGTAACGCGTGAACCGTGACGCTGCGAGCGCCGCGCGGACAATGCCCGCTTGTGCCGGGGATCGGGCCTTGGCCGGGGAGTTCCGGAAGAAACCCTCGACAAGCCCGCGCAACCGGCTTGTTATGATCGTCAGACCTTAACCAGCCTGTCCGGAGAACTGAATGAGCGGAATCAACGAACTCGACGCGCAATTTGCGCTTGCCCAAGCGGAGGTCAAGGAACTGTCCGAACGGCCGGGCAACCTGACGCTGCTGCGCCTCTACGCGCTCTACAAGCAAGCGAGCCTGGGCGATGTGCAAGGTGACAAGCCAGGTTTCGCCGATATCGCCGGCAAATACAAGTACGACGCGTGGAGCGCACTCGCCGGCACGCCGCAGGACACCGCAAAGCAGCAATATATCGGGCTGGTGGAATCGCTGAAAAGCGGCGCCTCGGCGTAAAGTCCGGGAGGGCCGGTGCCGGGCATCCGCTGATTGAGTGCGCGCGGCACTTTACCAAGAGGCAGGCGAAATTCTGCGCCCCGGTAGACCACAAGTTGAATCAAACTGTCTTAAAATCTGGCGCAGCGCAACAATTGCCGCTATACTGTTGCCTGCGCTTCACTGTGACCGGGCGAATTGATGGTTTTAGTCAATTCATTAGCTGATTAACCCGCGCAGCGCGGCGACTCGTAGCGTTTTGCTCCAATCCAGTTTAGAAACTGTCCCCTCCCTGCTAGGCCTTCTCTTCGGCCGATCATGCATCAGGCTGACGACAAAGCCGCCTCGGCCTGTCGAATCCGATACAGCTTCTAACGAAAAGCTCGCCTTTATTGTTGCGAGCTGCCCCCGTTTTTCGATTTGCTCGCTGCTTCTTTGCTCGCTGAATCTGACGACTTGGGTATGCCGATTGGCGCCATACGCCTTATTCCCCGTTTCAAGGATCGACATGACTTCGAGCAACACCCATAGCCCGCTGGACTCCATCGCTGCACTGGCACTCGGCGAAGACACACCCGCCGCGCCGGCAGCATCTGTTTCACCCGCTATCCCCGCCCCCATTTCTTCAGTTGCGCCTGTCGCCGCTGCTATCGCTGTGCAGACCGGCCCGAGCTTCGAATCGCTCGGCCTGTCGCCCGAGATCATCGTTGCGCTGACCGCTTCTGGCTATCAAGTGCCGACGCCGGTTCAGCAGCGCGCGATTCCCGCAGCGCTCGCCGGCCGCGACTTGCTGGTTTCCAGCCCGACCGGTTCGGGCAAGACCGCAGCATTCATGCTGCCGGCTATCGAACGTTTCTCGCAGCTCGAAAAAGCCAAGGCTTCCGCTCCGCGTGAGCCGCATGACCCGAACGCACGCCCGGCCCGCCGCACCCAGCCGGTCGCTCGTCCGACCATGCTGGTTCTGACGCCGACCCGCGAACTCGCCATGCAGGTTACCGCTGCCGCGACCACGTACGGCAAGCACCTGCGCCGGTTGCGCACGGTCAGCATTCTCGGCGGTGTTGCGTATGGCCAGCAATTGATGTTGCTCGCGAAGAACCCGGAAATCCTGGTTGCTACGCCGGGCCGTCTGCTAGACCATCTGGAACGCGGCCGTATTGACCTGTCGCAACTCCAAATCCTCGTGCTCGACGAAGCCGACCGCATGCTGGACATGGGTTTCATCGACGATATCGAAACCATTGTTGCCGCTACGCCGGCCACGCGTCAGACGCTGCTGTTCTCGGCAACCATCGACGGCAAGATCAGCTCGCTGACCGGCCGCCTGTTGAAGAACCCGGAACGCATCGAGATCATCCAAAAGCTCGAAGCGCAGAACAACATTGCGCAAACCGTGCATTACGTCGATGACCGCGATCACAAGGATCGTCTGCTCGACCACCTGTTGCGCGATGCCGGCCTGGATCAGGCTATCGTTTTCACGGCAACCAAGAACGACGCTGACCAACTGGCTATCCGTTTGTCGGACGCTGGTTTTGAATCGGCTGCATTGCACGGCGATCTGCCGCAAGGCGCGCGTAACCGCACGATTCGTGCACTGCGCGAACGCAAAGTACGCGTGCTGGTGGCAACCGATGTCGCGGCTCGCGGTATCGACATCCCGGGCATCACGCACGTATTCAACTACGATCTGCCGAAGTTCGCGGAAGACTACGTTCACCGTATCGGCCGTACGGGCCGTGCTGGCCGCACGGGTACGGCAATCAGCCTCGTGCATCACGCAGAGCAAGGCGCGCTCAAGCGCATCGAGCGTTTCGTGCGTGTGCCGCTGAATGTGAGCGTGATCGCTGGCTTTGAACCGCGTCGCTCGGCTCCGGCCGGCGGTGGCGGTGGTCGTCCTGGCTTTGGCGGCCGTGGCCGTCCGGGCGGCGGTGGCGCTGGTGCGGGTGGTGCAGGTCGTCGCTTTGGTAACGGCGGTGCTGGCAACGGCGGCTCGGCTAAGCCGGGCGGCTGGGGCAACAAGCCGGCAAGCGCCGGTGGTGCTCGCGATTCGCGCGATGGTGGTTCACGTGACGGCTATCGTAGCGGCGGTGGATCGCGTGACGGTGGTTCGGGCTTTGGCGGCGGTTCGCGTGACGGCTATGCAGCACGTCGCAATGACGGCCCGCGCGCTCCGCGTCGTGGCAGCTAAGTCGTAATCAGTGCGGCGCGCGCTTCTTGCGTGTGCCGGCAAAAAGAAAACCGATGCCTCGTGCGTCGGTTTTTTTTCGTTCACGCCCTGAATTTCACAATGCGGAAAGACCTTTTGTGCCACGAAATTGTTGGTGCATGGCACAAGTATTCACATCCCAACATGGGAAAGATCATTTTATATTGTGAAATATAAATACTAATATATTGATTTAAAACGATAATTTTTATTAGAAAACTTCGCTAAACGACTGGCTCCCCTATCTTCCTTTCCCTAGACTCTTATATAAGAGTTGAGCAACAAGAAGCACAAAGACTGCTCAACCGGACGACCATCCATTAGTCATTAGTCAGGTAATCAAAGGAGAAACGCCATGTCGCGCCAACAACAAGCTCAGGAACTTCAAAAGCAATGGGACACGGATTCGCGCTGGAAGGGCATCAAGCGCAGCTACACCGCCGACGACGTCGTGCGGCTGCGCGGTTCGGTGCCAGTCGAGCACACGTTGGCGAAACGCGGCGCGGAAAAACTGTGGGCATCGATTCATGAAGAGCCGTTCGTCAATGCACTCGGCGCGCTGACCGGTAATCAGGCCATGCAACAGGTCAAGGCCGGTTTGAAGGCGATCTACTTGTCCGGTTGGCAAGTGGCGGGCGACGCGAACGTTGCCGGCGAGATGTATCCGGACCAGTCGCTGTATCCGGCGAATTCGGTGCCACTGGTAGTCAAGCGCATCAACAATACGCTGTCGCGCGCCGATCAGATCCAGTGGTCGGAAGGCAAGAATCCCGGCGATGAAGGCTATCTCGACTTCTTCCAGCCAATCGTGGCCGACGCTGAAGCCGGTTTCGGCGGCGTGCTGAACGCGTTCGAACTGATGAAGGCGATGATCGAAGCCGGCGCTGCGGGCGTGCACTTCGAGGATCAGCTGGCATCGGTGAAAAAATGCGGGCACATGGGGGGCAAGGTGCTCGTGCCGACGCGCGAAAACATCGCGAAACTCACGGCTGCGCGTCTCGCGGCTGACGTTTCCGGTACGCGAACCATCCTGCTCGCCCGCACCGATGCGGAAGCGGCGGATCTGGTGACATCGGATGTCGATGAAAACGACCGGCCGTTCCTGACCGGCGAGCGCACCGTGGAAGGTTTCTTCCGCACGAAGCCGGGCCTGGAACAAGCCGTGTCGCGTGGCCTCGCCTACGCGCCGTATGCCGACATGATCTGGTGCGAAACCGGCAAGCCGGACCTGGCGTACGCGAAGAAGTTTGCTGAAGCGATTCATCGTGAATTCCCGGGCAAGCTGCTCTCGTATAACTGCTCGCCGTCGTTCAACTGGAAGAAGAACCTGGACGACGCGACTATCGCCAAATTCCAGAAAGAGCTTGGCGCGATGGGTTACAAGTTCCAGTTCATCACGCTGGCCGGTTTCCATGCGCTGAATTACTCGATGTTCAACCTCGCCCACGGCTATGCACGCAATCAGATGAGCGCATTCGTCGAGATGCAGGAAGCGGAATTCGCGGCGGCTGAGAAGGGTTTCACTGCAGTAAAGCATCAGCGTGAAGTGGGAACGGGCTACTTCGATGCAGTGACGCAGGCGGTTGAAAAAGACGCATCGACGACCGCGTTGCACGGCTCGACCGAAGATGAACAGTTTTTCGAGAAGAAAGTCGCCTGATAAACCTAGGCTGCTTTAGGCATCTGAAGGGCATACGGCCACAAGCCGTATGCCCTTTTTACGTTGATGCGAGTCAGCCGGCGGTAGTAACAGCAGGCGTCCGGAAACTGCCAAGAATTTCGCTCAACTCCGCCGCGAAAATGCCGGGCTGCAAAGCGAAGGCTACGTGATTGCCCGACATCTCCACGCACGGACAGCCCAACTGCTCGGCCATCGCCCGCGCCGTCTGCACGTAAAAAGCATCGCCGCTGGCTCGACCGACGGCAGTCACCACCGGCACGCCACCGCGACGCACGCGATCGAGATCGGGAACATAACGACTGATGCTCAAAAATTCATGGGCCATGAAATGCTCCATGTTGCCGCCTTGATCCGCGGGCGCTTCTGCCGTCTTATCCATGCCGACGAATGAGCCCATGAATTTCTTCATGGCCGGCCCGGCCCCTTGAGCGACGAACGTTTCGCGTACGTCTTTCATGAAGGCCGAATGCTGTGCGGCATCGGGCAGGATGCCGGTGATGGGCGGTTCGTGCGCGACCAGTGCCTTGACCACGTCCGGGTGATCTTCCGTGAGTTTGATCGCGATATTCGCGCCGGCGCTGTTGCCGAACACGTAGGCCGGCCCCGCGTCCATCGTGCGGATCAATGCCGCCGCATCCCGGGCTTGCTGCGCCAGATCCAGATCGACTGTCATGTCGCCGGTGCTGCGGAAATTTGCGCGCCGGTCGTATCTGACCACGGTGTGTGAGCTGGCCATCAGGGCGGATAGCGTGACATAACGGCGGCTGTCGCCATTGCCACCGACGATCAAAAGCAACAAGGGTCCTTGACCTTCGCAGTCATAGGCTATGTCCGCGCCTTCGGTGTGCACCACGCCTGATTTTTTTATTGATTAAAACTCCTAATTAATTGATTCAATTTGGTGTGTGCCTTGTGGACGTCGAGTTCGTCAGCCAAGCAGCCAGGCCTGCCCTTCTTCCTTCATGGTTCGCTCGAGTTCGCTGCCTTTCGTTGCAAACGTCTTGTGCACCGGGAAGCCGCTTACCTCCAGCAAGTAAGCAAGCGGTGCGTATTCACGCGGATATCGTTCAACCCGCTCAGTGTCGATGTCGACCACGCCGCGCGGAAAAGTGAATGAGCCCATGTCATACACGCTTTGACGCTTCACGATCTTCCAGACGCCGTTGCGCTTTTCGACACGATCGTAAAAACGGTTGTGCGAGCTGCAGCCGAGGCCAAGCCGAACGTTCTCGCCGACAATAATCGCGTTAGTTTCCACGATGGCCTTATCGCCTTGAAAACTCACCACCGGTCCCGCGACGAAATGCTTGGTGCGAAGGTCGGACGCGCCCATTCGTATCGAGCCATCGACAAAGTCGCTGAAGAGACCTTCGAACCACGTGATCTCGATAGTGCCGTCGGGATGAAACAGATCGCGCAAGCTGTCCCACTGCGCGAGATCGCGATGAATCCAGCCGGTCATCAAATCTGCAATGCTGAGTCGGTCATCCAAATACGTTTGCATCACCAGTTCCTTTTCATTTCAACCAATGGCCGCGTTTGGCGACCATTCGAATGCGTTCAATGTTGTTCAATATCCAGCCGATGAACAGCAGTGTCGCGCCAGTCATCTATAAAGTGAAATAGATTGATATGATCGATTAATCAGTTTAAGTGATCGTGGAGCTGGAACGGACTTGCGTCACCTGCGCTATTTCGTCGCCGTCGCGGAGGAAAGGCACTTCGGCCGCGCGGCACAGCGTCTGCATATCGTGCAACCCGCTTTGAGCATGCAGATTCGCGCGCTGGAAGAAGATCTGGGCGGCCCCCTGTTCGTCCGTACCAGCCGGAACGTGGAGTTGACCGAAGCGGGCGCTCTCCTGCTGATCGAAGCGCGACGAACGCTTGCTCAGGCGGAACGTGCCAAGAGCGTCGTCCAGCGCTCGCTGCGAGGCGAAATCGGCAGTGTCAAGGTGGGCTTTGCGGGCAACGCCGTCCTGACTGGCAAGCTGGCGGACAATTTGCGCGTTTTTCATCGCAGCTATCCGGAAGCTCAACTGCAAGTCATCGAAATGGCGCCGCATTTGCAGGGCGAAGCGATCCTCGCAGGCCATCTTGATGTGGGATACAGCCCGAGCCTCGACTCCATTTCCGATCCCCGGCTTGTCACCGAAAAGATCGGCGCGTGGCCGTTTATGGTGGCCATGGCGGCCGACCATCCGCTGGCAAAAAAGAAACGTGTGTCCATCAAGTCACTGGCAACTGAAACGCTCATCCTGTATGCCGTTGGCGACGACGCGTTTCCGGTGCTGCAACAGCAAGTGATTAAAGCGACGAACGTCGTGCATCGCGTTTCCAGCACGTTGAGCGTGCTCGCACTGGCGGCGGCCGGGTTGGGTGTCGCGCTGGTGCCCGCGCCGATAGATCAGGTCACGATCCCGAACCTGATCTATCGGCCGATCGTAGAGACGGGGATGTCGGCGGATCTGCTGCTGTTCAGCCGTGCCAATGAAACCGGCGGCGCAGTGCTCGCTTTTCTGGCGTTGGCGCGTGACACCCGGCAAGCGTGATTAGCTCGGATCGGAACGGCTGCCCTTCACCGATAAACAATCACCGGAATCTTCGTGTGGGTCAGCACCCGTTGAGTCTCGCTGCCGATCAGCAAACTCCCCAATCCCCTCCTCCCGTGCGACGCCATGAAAATCACATCGCAACCATCCCGCTCTGCAACATCGATAATGCCGATATAAGGCGCGGACTCAACGCTCGTGACGGAACTGCAGGAAACGCCGACGGCGGCAGCGGCCTTTTCGACAGCGCCAAGATGCTCGCGAGCCTCGCGCTCGCCGCGCTCATGAAAATCACTGGGCGGCTCGACGGCGACATCGGCGAAAGGTGAATACGGATACAGCGGCAAACACGCATAGGCCGTAATCCGCGCACCCACCGACTGGGCAAGATCGATCGCCCCATCAATAGCTTTCTGCGAAAGGACCGATCCATCCGTCGGAACCAGAATGTGCTTGAACATGGTCGACTCCTTGGGCAGTGGCCATCGTGCACTTTCATTGTAGTAACTGGATCGGGGCAAGCGGCCCGCAATTCAGCCCCAATATCCTGGCGCACCGAACGTATGTTTCAGCAAATCGAGAAACAGACGCACTCGTAGCGGCAAATGCCGGCGCTGGGGAAACACGGCGTGAATCCCGATAGGCGGTGCGGCGAAAGCATCGAGCACGCTGATAAGCCGCCCTTGGGCGATGTCATCGCCAACTTCCCACCATGAGCGCCACGCCAGCCCATATCCTGCTAGACACCACTCATGCAGCACGGCGCCGTCCGAGCATTCCATAGTGCCGGAAACACGCATCTGAACGACCTTGCCGTCTTTCTGAAACACCCAGCCGCGCTGCTGATTCGAGTTCGCCCCAAGCGGCAGGCAATTGTGCTGTGCGAGCGCGTCGAGATCGGCGGGCGCGCCGCGCTCGCGCAAATAGTCCGGTGACGCCACGCAAACCCGGCGGTTCTCGCCCAGCTTCAACGAAACCAGCGACGAATCCGGCAACTCGCCAAGCCGCACGGCGCAATCGAAACCTTCGTTGACCAGATCGACCATCCGGTCCGTCAGGTCGAGCGTGATCGATACATCCGGATGCATCGAGGTAAAAACGGGGACGAGCGCGGCAACGTGGCGCCTGCCGAAACCCGCTGGCGCCGACACCCGCAGATGCCCGCTCGCCTTCACGCCACCCGCCGACACGCTCGCCTCCGCGCTCTGCATGTCATGAATCACCCGCTGGCAATCCTCCAGAAATGCCGATCCTTCAAAGGTGAGCGTCAGCCGGCGCGTGGTGCGCACGAGCAGCTTTACGCCAAGCCGCTCTTCCAGTGCGTCCAGCCGCCGTCCAATCACAGCCGGCGCAACGCCTTCGGCTAGTGCTGCGGCGGACAGGCTTCCCTTCGCGACGACCGCCACGAACGTTTCTATTTGCTTGAAGCGGTCCATATGCGTGCGTTTGTTCGTTTATTCAAATGACAGGGCGCCCAGATTAGGCGTGAAAAAGTCAAAGATCAAGTGATCTGG
Source organism: Caballeronia sp. dw_19 (assembly GCF_018449515.1). Lineage (GTDB taxonomy): Bacteria > Pseudomonadota > Gammaproteobacteria > Burkholderiales > Burkholderiaceae > Caballeronia. The sequence continues at coordinate 59,794 of NZ_JAAVUQ010000005.1, forward strand.
ATGCATCTTCCGGTCGTTCCAACGCACTAATAGAATGGTTGGAGACCTACTTACGGAGCGCCGGCCATGTCACCGACATCGATTTCGCCTCCTCGTGCCGTCATCTTCGATGCCTACGGCACGCTGTTCGACGTGCACTCGGTCGTGGCGGCTGCCGAGCAGTTATTCCCCGGCCACGGCGACGCGCTTTCGCAGTTGTGGCGCCAAAAGCAGATCGAATACACGCAGCTACGCACGCTATCGGACCCCGCCGGCGCCCGATACGAGCCGTTCTGGGCGATCACGCTCGACGCGCTGCGCTACGCCGCCACGCGCCTGATGCTCGACCATGCGCTCACTCCGGCTGCGGAAAAGCGCCTGATGGACGAATACGCCTGCCTTGCGGCGTTTCCAGACACCGTCACCGCGCTGAAAACGCTACGCAAACGCCCGGATTTGAAACTCGCGATTCTGTCGAACGGCAATCCGCAGATGCTCGACATCGCGGTGAAAAGCGCCGGCATGTCGGGTCTCTTCGATCACGTCCTCTCAGTTGACGCCGTGCGGGCCTACAAACCCGCCCATGCCGCGTATGCACTCGGAACGCAGGCGATCGGCGTGGCGGCCTCGGAAATCGTGTTTGTATCGTCGAATGGCTGGGACGTGACGGGCGCAACGTGGTTCGGCTACACCACTTTCTGGCTCAACCGCATGGCGATGCCTGCCGAACAACTCGGCGTCCTGCCACGCGGCACCGGACGCGATATGACCGATCTGCTTGCTTTCATCGATGCAGACTGCCCCCGGCATCAGCACGCGGCGCCATTCGATCTTTCAAAGCGCATGCCCCGCAGTCCCACCCACTAACCGATTCACTGATTCAACCAGCACGCAAAACCGTCTGACCGACCAAGGAGATGTAGAACATGGCGAACACGCTGACCCACGTGCCGCAGGGCATGACCATCACGGCTGACATCAAACCCGGCTACGAGACCATCCTGACGCCCGAGGCGCTTGAATTAGTGGCAACCCTTCATCGCGCGTTTGAGCCGCGTCGTCAGGCGTTGCTGAAGGCGCGCGCCGAACGCACGAAGCGGCTGGACGCAGGCGAACGCCCGGATTTTCTTAGCGAAACGCAATCCATCCGCGATGCCGGCTGGACCATCGCACCGTTGCCGAAGGCGCTGGAATGCCGCCGCGTGGAGATCACCGGGCCGGTCGAACGCAAGATGATCATCAACGCGCTGAACTCCGGCGCGGATTCGTACATGACCGACTTCGAGGATTCGAACACGCCGAACTGGGACAACCAGTTGACCGGCCATATCAACCTGAAGGAAGCGGTACGCGGCACGATTTCGCTGGAACAGAACGGCAAGTCATACAAGCTCAACGATAAAACCGCGACGCTGATCGTGCGTCCGCGCGGCTGGCATCTCGATGAAAAACACGTGACCGTGGATGGTCAGCGTGTATCGGGCGGCATCTTCGATTTCGCGCTGTTCCTGTTCCACAACGCGAAGGAGCAACTGGCTCGCGGCGCGGGTCCGTACTTCTATCTGCCGAAGCTGGAAAGCCATCTCGAAGCGCGCCTGTGGAACGAGATCTTCGTGGCCGCGCAGGAGATTGTGGGGGTGCCGCGTGGCTCGATTCGGGCGACGGTTCTTATCGAAACCATCCTGGCCGCGTTCGAAATGGATGAGATCCTGTACGAGTTGCGCGAGCATTCGTCGGGACTGAACGCCGGCCGCTGGGACTACATCTTTTCCGCGATCAAGAAGTTCAAGAACGACGCCAATTTCTGCCTCGCCGACCGCGCAAAGATCACGATGACCGTGCCGTTCATGCGCGCCTATGCGCTGCAATTGTTGAAGACCTGTCATCGGCGTAACGCGCCGGCGATTGGCGGCATGAGCGCGTTGATTCCGATCAAGAACGACCCGCAAGCCAACGACACAGCCATGGGCGGCGTTCGCTCTGACAAGGCGCGCGATGCCAGCGACGGTTACGACGGCGGATGGGTAGCGCACCCGGGCCTCGTGCCGATCGCGATGGAAGAGTTCGTGAAGGTGCTCGGCGACAAGCCGAACCAGATCGCGAAGCAACGCGAGGACGTACAAGTCACGGCAACCGATCTGCTCGATTTCCGTCCTGAAGATCCCATCACCGAAGGCGGCGTGCGCGGCAATATCAACGTGGGCATCCACTATCTTGGATCGTGGCTCGCGGGTAACGGCTGCGTGCCGATTCACAACCTGATGGAAGACGCCGCGACCGCGGAAATTTCGCGCTCGCAAGTGTGGCAGTGGATTCGCTCACCGAAAGGCAAGCTCGACGATGGCCGCAAAGTGACCGCCGACATGGTCCGCGCCTTCACGCAGGAAGAGTTGGTGAAGGTGAAGGCAGTCGTTGCCGGCGACACCGCGCCGTACGACCGGGCAGCGACTATTTTCGAAGCGATGTCGACATCGGATACGTTCGCGGAGTTTTTGACGTTACCGCTTTACGAAGAGATTTAAGACCTGCCGCTGGTCTTCTGTGAAACAAAGCCGCTCTGGAATTCAGGGCGGCTTTTTTGCGCACGCAGAACAAATCACTGCCTTGATCGTCTTGATCGTCGATACGCAACCCAATCGCCGTTATCGATACGCGGCAAACCTTCCACCGCCTCCTCGCCGACCGGATAAACCAGACAATCGACAACCTGCGCGCGCCCGTCCATCTGAACCGTCACCGGCAACCGCTCGCTGCGATACAAGCCGATAACACCCGGCACGATCTCTTCGATTTCATCGAGCACGGGCAGGAGCGTTTCATCGATTCGATAGATATCGCCATGCACCGGCCCCGCCACGGAATCAAGCACCAGGCCGGGATACGCGCCGAAGTCGTACAGCCGGCCATTGATATGGCCCGAGCCGATCAGCATCGGCGCGGCGATCCCGTTACGCTCTGCCGCGAGGCAAATGTCATTGCTCTCGCCCGCTCGCAGCGTGCCGTAGACGAATACGTGTTGCATGCGTTCATTCCTTCCATGAAGATTCAGCGCGCATTATGCCAAGTGCATAGAACAGCCGTTAAGTCGTGATTCAAAGCCAATCCCGCCCGATGCATTTAATATCATGGAGGAGGAGCGCCTAAAAACCATGTTCACGTCCATCGATCAGCCGCTGCAGCCGGAAGAAGTCGAGCATCTCGACATTCCCGCCGAGTCGTCGCCTACGCTCGCGCATCCCATTCGCGTGCGCTCGCGGCCCGTGCCGGCTGGCGTCCGGATTGCGCGGCACACGCACGCGTGGGCACAGGTCGCGTGCACGACACGGGGCGTGCTGCGAATCGCGGCGGAAGGCTCGACGTGGATGGTGCCGCCGTCGCGGGCAATCTGGGTCCCGCCGAACGTGACACATGAAGTGGTGATCGTGGAAGACGCGTTTCTGCGGACTTTGTATATAGACGCGAGCGTAGTGCCGTCGGGACTGGATGCGTGCCGCGTAGTGGAAGTGTCGCCGCTGCTTCGCGAGGTGGCGGTTGCGCTGGATGACCGTACGATTTCGAGCGAGCGTGAACGGCTGCTCGGCACGCTTGCACTCGATGAAATCACGCGCTCGCGGCCGCTGCCCCTCTCCATCCCGATGCCTACCGACAAACGCCTGCTGGCATTATGCGAAGCCGTCCTCGCCGACCCTGCTTCCGCCGATTCGCTAGAGCATTGGGCAGCATTCGCCGGTGCAAGCACTCGCACGATCGCGCGCTTGTTCCGACGTGAACTCGGTGTGAGCTTTTCGCAATGGCGTCAGCAGGCGGTGCTGGCGCGCGCGATTCCGTTACTGAGCCAGGGCCGACCGCTGTCACAAGTCGCGTTGCTGCTCGGCTATCAAAGTCAGAGCGCCTTTTCCGCGATGTTCAGACGTGCGTTCGGCGAAAGTCCGCGAGCCTTTTTTGTCCGCGACGGCGAGCCGCGAAACGATACTCAGAACGGCGTTGTCGAGCGAGCGCTGAAACGCTAAACGCCGCGCACCATATGCCGGATCGCGCCGAATTGCGCGAGCCGCGAACCCGCGGTTTTATAACCCATGCGGATATAAAGCCGGGCGGCGGGGTTATCGACGAATACGCGCAACTGAGTCTCCGTTAGTCCACGTGCACGTGCCCATCGGTGCGCGGTATCGAGGAGAAAGGTTCCCGCGCCCGTCCGGCGCCATCCTTCCACCACTTGTACGTCGCGGATGTGCAGCGACTGATCTTCTTCCGTCACGCGCATCACGCCAATAGCCTGACCGTCGCACTCGAGCACGAAGTTTTCCGACTCGCGCCAGCTACCCAGGAAAAGATCGCTGCGCCACACGAGATTGTGGCGGCGGTAGTAGCCGTTCATGTTGTTGCGCGTGAGCGCCTCGGCGAACGAAAAATCGTCCATCGACGCCAGGCGCAACTGAAACGGCGAGAGAGCTTCGGTGGGATCGAGCATTGCGCGATGAAAGCACTGAATCAAGTCATCAACACTAAGTCAGCCGGCGCGCGCTGGCAATGGAGAGTTTTACGAGCGTGCAAGTTCGATGTCATGCACGCCACACGTTCAACCAGATGCAACGCGATCGTGGTACGAAGAATAGCGGAATGAACCGAAAGGCGAATCGGGAAGGAGGAGGAAGGAAAGGACGAAAAACCGCGGGCACAAAAAACGTGGACGAAAAAAATCCAGCTTGAGCTGGATTTTTCTTTTACAACTTGTTGGCGGAGCGGACGGGACTCGAACCCGCGACCCCCGGCGTGACAGGCCGGTATTCTAACCAACTGAACTACCGCTCCACTTCTTTCCATCAGTTCGTGAGGTTGGTTGACTCATCAAACTTGCAGCGCTTCTCGCAGCCGCCGATGTTTTGGCGTCCCCAAGGGGATTCGAACCCCTGTACTCACCGTGAAAGGGTGATGTCCTAGGCCTCTAGACGATGGGGACATAAACTTTTCAGTTAATGTCTTTTACTCTTTTCGCTTACGTCCTGACTGGCTTCTGATTAACTTCGATTAATACTTTCTTAATCGTTTAAACCTTATTAATCAGTTTCGCGCAGTTTCTTCTTAGTCAGCAGCGAAGAACGACATTATAAACAGCTTTGTGATTCTTGTGAAGCTTTTTTTCCGATGCTCTGGCGCTTTAAAAAGCTTCATTTCTGTTCTGTGGTGGAGGTAAGCGGGATCGAACCGCTGACCTCTTGCATGCCATGCAAGCGCTCTCCCAGCTGAGCTATACCCCCCTTGCAGAACAGAAACGAGATTCTAAAGGGCACTTTTGAAGTTGTAAATACCTTTTAGCCCAGCATCTGAAAATAGTTCGTCCTTAGGGTGCAAACTTGGGGCGCAAACCGGACACCGTTCGCGTCGATGCCATGCACCCATCATGTACCTACGGCGCATCCCACGTTCAGGCAATGCCCTTGTCGAGCCGGGTCAGCACCGTCTCACGGCCGAACAGCATCAGCACCGCGTCAATGGACGGTGTGTGCGTGGTACCCGCGACCAGCAGGCGCACCGGCATGGCGAGATGCGGCATCTTGAGCTTATGGCTCGTCAGCGTGGCCTTGAACGCCGCCGAGATGGCTTCCTTGCTCCACTCCACTTCGCTCAACGCCTGCCGCAAGTCAGCGAGCGCGGGACGCACGGTTTCGGTGACATGCTGCGCGAGCGCGGCGGGGTCGATCACGGGCTCCTGATAGAACATGGCGGCGTTATCGGCGATCTCCTTTACCGACGATGCGCGATCCTTCAGCAAACCGATCACGAGCTCCAGCGGCGGCCCTTGCTCGATCATGGCGGCGTCGATACCCAGTTCGGCCAGGAACGGCTTCACGAGCGTTTCCAGCCGCGCGTTGTCGGCTTCCTTGATGTAGTGCGCGTTCAGCCAGTTCAAACGATCCGGATCGTATTGCGCCGGCGACTTGCCCAGATGGTCCAGGTCGAACCATTCGACAAACTGCTCACGCGAGAAAATCTCCGCATCGCCATGCGACCAGCCAAGCCGGGCCAGATAGTTCAGAACCGCTTCCGGCAGATAACCTGCGTCGCGATAACCCATTACGCTCATCGCGCCATGGCGCTTGCTCATCTTCTCGCCCTGCTCGTTGAGCACGGTCGGCAAGTGGGCGTACACCGGCACTTCGCCGCCCAGCGCGCGCAGGATGTTGATCTGGCGCGGCGTGTTGTTCACGTGGTCGTCGCCGCGGATCACGTGGGTGATCTTCATGTCGAGATCGTCCACGACCACGCAGAAGTTATAAGTTGGCGTGCCGTCCGGACGCGCGATCACGAGGTCGTCGAGCTCGTCGTTCGAGATTTCGATCGTGCCCTTCACCGCGTCGTCCCAACTCACTACGCCGCCCAGCGGATTACGAAAGCGAATGACCGGCGAGACACCTTCCGGAATGGGCGGCAGCACCTTGCCTTCTTCGGGGCGCCATGTGCCGTCGTAACGCGGTTTTTCATTGGCCTCGCGCTGGCGTTCACGCAATGCGTCGAGTTCTTCCGTCGACATGTAGCAGTGGTAAGCCAGGCCCTGGTCGAGCATCTGCTTGAGCACTTCGCGATAGCGGTCCATGCGCTGCATCTGGTAGATCGGACCTTCGTCGTAGTCGAGGCCGAGCCATTCCATGCCTTCAAGGATGGCGTCGACGGACGCGTCGGTCGAGCGCTCCAAGTCAGTGTCCTCGATGCGCAACACGAAAACGCCCTTCATCTTGCGCGCGAATGCCCACGGATAAAGCGCGGAGCGAATGTTGCCGAGATGGATGAAGCCTGTGGGGCTGGGAGCGAAACGGGTACGGACTTGGGTCATGTGCGGTGTGCTCGATAGCTCAAATGCGTTTGCCGGCACGGGAGGAGCCAGGCAAGCGATATATCGGGGACCGGCTTCGGCGCGTCTTCTGGACGAACCTGGCGAGCGGTCGAAACGAGTGTCAATTATACCCGCCGGCGCTTTTGGCCCGCTTTCGGGGGTCATCATGTTTTATCATATGCGCCGTCACCGGATGGCTTGACCGGGCAGCTATCCACACTGCCAGCGCCGCCTCCACGCTCCACGCTCGTCCCCGCTGCATCGCAGGAGAACTCCTTGAAAACATTGCCGCCCTCGCCTTCGTCGCTGCCTCAGTTGTCGCGGCGCGCGTTCTCTCTTGGCTGCGCATCCGCCGTGCTAACGGCGTGCACCACGACGACCCGCTCCACCACAGCAGTCACCCCGCCCGCGTCGCCAGTGCCGGCCGCCAGCACGCCCCAGCGGCCCGTGCGGATCGGCCTTGCACTGGGCGGCGGCGCGGCCCGGGGGTTTGCTCACATCGGCGTAATCAAGGCGCTCGAAGCGCGTAACCTGAAGGTGGACTTGCTGAGCGGTACCAGCGCGGGCTCGGTGATCGCGGCGTTATCGGCGTCGGGAATGAACGGCATTGCCATCAACAAGCTCGCGCTGACCATGGATGAAGCGTCGATCAGCGACTGGGCGATGCCATTCCGCACGCGCGGTTTCCTGCAGGGCGTCGCGTTGCAGAACTATCTGAACAAGACGCTCGACAACCGGCCGATCGAAAAGATGGCGAAACCGCTCGGCATTGTCGCGACGGACCTGAAGACCGGCCAGCCAATCCTGTTCCAGCGGGGGAACACCGGCATTGCCGTGCGCGCGTCGTGCAGCGTGCCGTCCATCTTCGAGCCAGTGAAGATCGGCGGTCATGAGTATGTGGATGGCGGCCTGGTGAGCCCGGTGCCGGCGGCGTTCGCGCGCAAGATGGGCGCGGATTTTGTGATCGCGGTGGATATTTCGGCGCGCCCTGAGACGGGGTTGACGCAAAGCTCCTTCGACGTCCTGATGCAGACCTTCACGATCATGGGCCAGACCATCAAGGCGTACGAACTCGATAAATACGCCGACTTCGTCATCCGCCCGAACCTTGCCGCCATGAGCGGCAGCGACTTCGGCCAGCGCAACGCAGCGATCCTGGCCGGCGAGGAAGCCGTCGCAAAGATCTGGCCGGAACTGCAGCGGCAAATGGCGGCAAAAGGCGCTACCGTTTGAATCAACGGTAGCGCCTTTCGCCCTTGTAAAACCAGGCGGCTTAGCGCAACGACTTGACGCGTGCCGCCGATACATCCCCCGGCTGGCCGCCCCAACCTGAGCGCAGGTAGTTGGCGAGGTTCGCGAGTTCATCGTCGGTGAGCGTGGCGGCGAATCCGGGCATTGCCTGCATGCTTTCCGTTCCGGCGAACTCGGCGGCAGCCACGCCATCGAGCATCGCAACGATCAGGTTATGTGAATCGGCCTGACGCAACGTCGAACTCCCTTGCATCGATACCGCGACGTGAGGCTTGCCCTGCCCCTCGAGCCCATGACACCCCGCACATACGGCGACATAGCTCGCCCGGCCGGTTGCCACTTGCGCGGCATCGGCGGAACCCGGTTGAACCGGCGTGGGTGGAAGCGGTGCGTCGCCGAGCAGATAGGTCGACAGCGCGCGCAGATCACCCGGGCTCAAGTGCTGGCTGCTCAGCATCACGACCGGATGCATCTCGCCGAACGCCGAGCCCTGGCGGCTGATTCCCGTTGCGAAGAATGTCTGCAAATCGGCGCCGGTCCAGCCACGCGCGGCGAGCCCCGCGGGCGTGATATCCGGCGGCACGACACGACCGAGCATCGATCCTTGCAAGGTCTTCGCACCGTTCATCTCCCCAAACACGCCACGCGGCGTGTGGCATTCGGCGCAGTGACCCAGCGCATTGGCGAGATATCGTCCGCGGATCCAGTCAGCCGAACTTCCCGCCGATGCATCCGGCAACTTGTCCTTGAGGAACAGGATGTTCCAGAACATCACCGCAAACCGCACGTTGAACGGGAACATCAACTCGGGATCCCGGTTCGGCACGGCGGCCGGCTTTTGCGCCATCAGATATGCATAGATGGCGTCGCTGTCGGCGCGGGACATCGTCCGGTAAGACGTGTAAGGCATTGCCGGATAGAGATGCTTGTCAGGCGCCACACCGTCGTGCAAGGTCTTGTAGAACTGCTCAGCACTCCACTTGCCGATGCCATTTACAGGGTCCGGCGTAATGTTCGTGCCATAAAAGGTACCGAACGGCGACCCGAGCTTCACGCCGCCGGCAAACGGCGCACTGCCGGGGATCGTGTGACAGGCGGCGCAATCGGCCGCTTTCGCAAGATAATTGCCCCGCGCGATCTGCTCGGCGGCCGTTTCATGCGTGGGGGCTGCAGTTTCATCGGAACGGTCGCTGCATGCGGACAGCGCCGCGACGCATAGCGCAACCGACAGCGCAACCGCGCCCGAGGCGAAAGGAAATTGCCCGGTTCATGCGGAATCCTTAACAAGTCCAGGCGTATTCAGCACGACGTCCTTGACCGCTTCGTAGTAACGCACGTAGCCGGTGCAGCGGCAGATGTGGTCGTCGAGTGCTTTCGTGATCTCCTGCTCCACCGACTCCCTGGCAATCGGCTCGCGTTTTAGCCGCTCGATCAGCACCGTCGCCGCATTGACGAATCCCGGCGTGCAATACCCGCACTGGAAGCTGAAGTGTTCGAGGAATTTCTGCTGCACCGGCGAGAGTTCGACCACCTCGCCTTGCTCGTTACGTTTGGCGTGGCCTTCGATGGTCCGCACCTTTTTGCCATCGAAGAAATGCGCGCCCGTGATGCATGAGCGCACTTCTTCGCTCGATCCGTCCGGCTTGTCGAGAATCACCACGCACGCGTGGCAGACGCCCTGCCCGCAGCCAAGCCGCGAGCCGGTCAAACCCACGTACTCATGCAGGAAATCGATCATCATGAGCCCATCAGGGGTCTGGATCGGCCCCACGGCAGCACCGTTGATCGTCAGCGAAATGGGCTTCATCTGGATCAAAGGCTGGTGCAAGGGCTGAGGCATGAGCGGTGTCGGAGTTGGGTTGGCAGCGGTCATGCGAGCGCCTCCTGAATGTTTTGCGGTTTCACCGGCAAGTCGTTGAATCGATGCCCGATAGCGTGCGCGATACCGTTGACGATGGCGCCGACGACCGGAATCATCACCACCTCCGCAATGCCCTTCGGCGGATCGGTCTCGGACAGCGGCGGCAGCACTTCGCCGGTCTGGGCCCAGACAGCGACATCGCTTGCGCGCGGCACGTGATAGCGATTGAAGTTCCAGGTACCGTTGCCGGGACCCTCTTCGTAGAGCGGCAGATACTCATGCAGCGCATGTCCAATACCCATCGCCAGTCCGCCTTGCAACTGACCTGAGACGAGTTGCGGCGAAAGCATGTTGCCGCACTCCATGATCGAGTGATGCGAGAGCAGGCTGACACGGCCGCTCCCTTCGTTCACCGTGAGTTCGACAAGCGTTCCGACCGCGCTGTAGTAGGTGACCGCCGCGTTGTTACGACTGACCGGCGCGATGAACACACGCTTGCGATCGAGCGCCCGATAAACGGGCTGGACCGGCGCAGCGTGGGTCTTGCTGGTGTTGGTCTTGCTGGCGTCGGTCTTGCCCGCGCCGTGAAGCAGCGACAGGCCGTCGATGGGCAGACGCTCGGTCACGCCATCAATGTTGAATTCCGCCTCGCTCCATTGCCATCGATTGAACACATGCACGATCGCGCCCGTGACGAGCCCGAGGTCATGCGCTTTTCTCGCGACCTGTTCGAGCGACAGTGGCTCAAGACCTGCCGCCGTCAGCTTGCCGTCCACCCAGCGCGCATCTTCACGACGCACGGTGAGCGGTGCAGCCTGACCACCGCCTATGCCACTGCTCCATAGCGCCATCGCCGCCGGCCACAAACCGTGCGTGAAGACCACGCGTCCCGCTTCGTAGGTGCTATGCGTGAAATAGAAAGCTGAATTCGTCGCGCTCGATGGCGATATCAAACTCGGCGACCAGCGCGGATTAGCCGACAGCTTGTCCTGCTCGCCCTGCGACATCAGGTATGGGTCGCCACTGGTCACGACCGGCAACTCGGGCCAGTCGACAATCGCCATGCGCACTTCGGCGGCCGGCTTGCCGAGCCACTTCGCGCACGCGATTGCTTGCGATGTAGACACGCCCGTGCCAATTTCCGCGGCCGTATGATGCAGCGTGATCTTGCCGTCGGCCGCGATTTCAACCTTCGCGAACGACGCCTCCGCACCCGTGCCAAAGTCTTTCTGCACGCACGCGAAGCCGACACCGTAGCGGTTGCCAGGATGCGCCAGTTCATACTCCGCTTTCTTCTGCACGCGACCGGTCCAGAGCGGGTGAACCTTGGCCTTCTGGAGGACTTCATCGACACGAATCGCGCCGGCGGGAATCGCGCCCTGGGTATTTTTCATGCCCGAGCGCAGCGCGTTCTTCAGCCGTAAGTCGATAGCATCGACTCCAAGCTGCGTCGCAACTTCGTCGATCAGCATCTCGGTCGCGACCATGGTCTGCAGCGTGCCGTAACCGCGTGCGGAGCCGGCGTCGATCGCGCGTGAAGCGATCGCCACGCCGGTCAGGTCGCTCTTCGGGAAGTAGTAGATCGACTGCGCGGCGGATGCGCCCACCATGGCCACCGATGGCGAAAAGTTGCAGCGCCCGCCGCCGTCGACTTCGAGCTCGGCCTTGAACGACTGCAGGAGGTTCGTTTTCTTATCGATCGCAATTCGATAACGCATCTTCGACGCATGGCGTTTTATCGATGTCTGGAATTGCTCATAGCGGTCAAATGCAAGGCGTACCGGACGGCCGTCGCCATACATGGCCGCCAGCAGTCCGTAGAACGGAACCGTGAAGTGATCCTTGGACCCGTAGCCGACCGTATAGACCGGATGCACGAACAGGTTCTTCACCGGGAAGCGGCACTTCGCCGCCATGCCGGCAGCGCTTTCGGCGACCTCGTTCGGCCCTTGCGTCGGCACGACCATATGCAGCGATTGCGTTGCCGCGTCGTACCAGCAGTTCGTGTTGTCGGCTTCGAGCGCGGCGGTATCGATGGATTGCGTACTGTAGTTGCGCTCCAGCACAAGCCAGTCCGCGGGCGGATGGTCGAGTTCGCCCTGCATGTTTTGCGCATGGAACATGCCCTGCTCATCCAGCTTGCCGTCCTGCCGCCCCGCCGCCCACACAGGCTCGTGCTTGCGCATCGCGCTTGGGAACAGCATGCTGTCCTTCAAGCTCGAGAACGTGTCCTCGTCATAGGCCGTCGCCCCCCCGACGCGCACAAAGCGGAACGTGCCCCACGGATCGCGTTCAAGCGGTCCGGTCTTCTCGCCGTAGCGGATGATTTCATCGCGGAACTGCAGCTTGTCTTTGGCGAACCGGAAGCGTGCGAAATCGTGATAGATCAGCATGGCCACGGCCTGGCCCAGATAAGCTGGCGTCTTGCCGGGCGGCAGCAGCATGTCGTCGCCATAGAAAGCGGGAAATGCGAGACCGTCGCGGGCAAGCTCCGCAGCCGTGACAATCCGGTCCGGCTGAAGGTCGTCGCCAAGCAAGCTCAGGTCGAAACCCTCATACGTCCGGTCGGCCTGCGTCGTGCGCAGCATGAACGCGTGCGATTGCTGGTTCGGCCAGTGCGGCATGTCGGCCGCACGCACGTCGCGCGCAAATACCTTTGCCCCCGTGACCTTCGCGATCCCGTCGATACGAAACTTCGCGCGGCCGCTCGTTGTATCCCACTGAATCGGCGTCAGGATTTTTTCTTCAAATAACGCAGCGAATGCGCGACTGCCGAGCGGCGCAATAATGACGGTCAATCCCGCAATTGCACTCGCCTTCAAAAAACCACGACGCGATCGGTCGAGTTCTCTCATAGTCCTCTCCTTGAATGATCGGCTGAGAGCTTCAAGCCACGCTGCTTCGGGTTTCGGTTTTTATTTTGCATTCCGAAATTATTACCTTGTTCGTATAACCGCTTGATCCGGTGCGTGATGACGAAAGACGACGATGAGATATCGGAGTATCCCCGATCGTAATCGCACTTCAGGTTCTTCAACGTACAAGGATTTGCACCAGCCTGTTTCAATGTTTGGCTGGCTTTTTCAGGCTTTGCCTTGAGCAGGGTTCTTGTCGCTGCGGAGCGCCCGGCACTACCCCGGGAAGGTTGGCGATTGTAAGTGCCAAGCTTGCCTGCAGGCAGCGTTCGGCATGTAAAGTTTTGTGCTTGGCAGGGATTGGCGAGGCGAGCGGAAATCCGTTGTGACGTGTGGCGTCAATGTCACTCGGAAGCATCCGAATGTACGAGGGTTTAGACCGGGTCCTGGCGAAATACGCGGTGGGTTGCCTGAATCTGAAGTGGCAGTCCGGCGACGTGGCGAAGGTCAACCATCAGCAACACACACAATCCCCGCGGGAACGACAAAAGCCCGCCCTTTTTTGAAAGGCAGGCTTTTGTACACCGTACCGGTTACCAGCAACCGGTCAGATGAGTGACGACGACTTAGTTGCCGTTGTTACCAATCGTGGCGCTGACACGCTGACGTAGATCGACACCGTCAATCGGGAAGGTCGCTTCAACACGCCGAGCGCCCGTGTAGCGCTTTTCCCAATAACTGTTGTCCATGTCGTCCACACGGATCGTGCTGCCCGTGGACGGCGAGTGAACAAACTTGTTGTCGCCGATATAAATCCCGACGTGCGAGAACGAGCGGCGCATTGTGTTGAAAAACACGAGGTCACCCGGCTTCAGCTCGCTCACGCGAACTTTTTCGCCAACCCGGCTCATCTCTTCCGCACGCCGCGGCAAGGTCATGCCCAACGTGTCCTGGAACACGTAGCGCACGAAACCGCTGCAATCGAGACCGGAATCCGGGGTATTTCCACCCCAGCGATAGCGCACGCCGATCATATTGAGCGCGCCGACTACTACGTCGCCCGCCTTGCTCGCCATGCCGGAAAGAAAAGAACGCGTGCCGCTGGATGGGTTACTTGTCACATTACCCGAGACATTGCCAGAGTCAGCGACGGGATAAATGTCGTTAGCTGCTTTGGCCGACGCGGAGATGCCATTGCTGGCGTTTTGGCTTGAATTGTTGACTTCGTCGGCGAACGCACCGAAAGTTGCTGTCATCATCAGGCCGATCAACATGCTGGCTGCTGCACGCGCGCATGTTTGAGTCAAAGTTAATTGCTGCATCGGTCGGTAGTTTTGGGTGAAAAAGTCTGAAAAATCAGTGTCATGCGGAAAAGTTGGCTTGATACTAGCCAGATATTATTTACATGTCAAAAGGCATAGAAAAATACAATTGAGATACGCACCTAATTGGTGAAAATTAGGCCGCGATCGCGGCTTTCAGTAACTTTCTTGTGTATTCGTGGGACGGCGTCGCAAAAATATTCTCCACATCACCGGTTTCCACGATAGTTCCGTTCTGCATGACTACAACCCGGTGCGCCATCGCGCCGATCACCTCCAGGTCATGGCTGATGAACACATAGCCCAGGTTGTACTTCCGTTGTATATCGGCAAGTAGACGCAAAACTTGATACTGAATTGACACATCGAGTGCACTGGTCGGTTCATCGAGGATCAGGATGCGCGGTTCGAGCACCAGCGCGCGGGCGATTGCAATACGTTGGCGCTGACCGCCGGAGAACTCGTGCGGGTATCGATTCAACGCCGTACGGTCTATTCCGACTTCGCGCAGAACGGCCACCACCTTGGCGTGCCGCGCGGCAGCATCGAGTTCCGGACGATGCAGCCCAAGCCCCTCGCCTACGATCCGCTCAATCGTCTGGCGCGGCGACAGCGAGCTATAGGGGTCCTGAAACACCACCTGCATATTTGATCGCAACACGGTTTTTTCACGGCCACGATAGTCGGCAAGCAAGCGCCCTTGAAACTCCACCTTCCCGTGTGACGTGCGCTGCAAACCCAGCAGCGCCATCGCCAAAGTGGACTTTCCCGACCCCGACTCACCGACGATACCCAACGTTTCACCCTGCCGCACCGTCACGGAAACGCGATCCACCGCCTTGAACGCGCCGCGCCGGAACCAGCCGCCCACGCCTGGCGTCTTCGTGGCGAATTCCACGGATACCTCTTGCGCGTCGAGCAATACGGGCGACAGCGGCAGCACCGGCAACACCGTGCGCTCCGGCCTGCTCGCAAGCAAACGTACCGTATAGGGATGCTGCGGCGACGCGAATATGTCCTTCACCGTACCGCTTTCCACCAGCACGCCCTGCTCCATCACCGCCACGCGCTGCGCGAATTTACGCACGAGGTTGAGATCGTGCGTGATCAGCAACACGGCCATACCGCGGGAAGCGGCTTCGTCGCGTTGCAATTCCAGCAGCAATTCCACGATCTGCGCGCGGATGGTCACGTCGAGCGCGGTCGTGGGTTCGTCGGCGAGCAGCAGACGCGGGCGGCACGCGAGCGCCATTGCAATCATCGCGCGCTGGCGTTGTCCGCCCGAGAGTTGATGCGGATATCGGTCGATGCGCTTTTCCGGATCCGTGATCCCCGTGCGCGCGAGCAGGTCAATCGCTCGCCGGCGGGCGTCGCGAGCGGACACGCCATCGTGCAGCTGAATCGTCTCCGCGATCTGGTCGCCGATGGTGTACAGCGGGTTGAGCGCGGTCATCGGCTCCTGGAAGATCATCGCGATGTCCGAGCCCCGCAGCTTGCGCATCGCGGGTTCGCTTTTGGTGAGCAACTCCTCGCCGTCCAGGCGAATCGACCCGCTCAGCTCGGCGTCGCGCAAAAGCCGCAGGATAGACAGCGCCGTCACGCTTTTGCCCGATCCCGACTCGCCGACCAGCGCCACGCGTTCGCCGGCTTCAATCTTGAGGCTCACGCCATCGACGGCCATGGTCTCGCCAAAGCGCACCCGCAGATCCGTGATTTCCAGCAACGGAGCGCTCATTGACCGCCTCCGGCTTTGACGGCGTCGGAGATGCGCGTGTCCAGCGCGTTACGCAGCGCATCGCCCATGAACGTGAGCAGCAACAGGGTCGCGACCAGTACGCCGAAAGTGGACAGCGAGATCCACCACGCGTCGAGATTCGCCTTGCCTTGCGCGAGCAATTCTCCAAGCGATGGCGTGGGCGGCGGCACGCCCAGGCCCAGGAAATCAAGGCTGGTCAGCGCAAGGATCGCCCCGCTCATACGAAATGGCAGGAAGGTGATAACGGGCGTGAGGCTGTTCGGCAGGATGTGACGCCAGATGATCTGGGCGTTGGACAGACCCATCGCCCGCGCCGCCCGCACGTAATCCTGCGTGCGGTTGCGCAGGAACTCCGCGCGCACATAGTCCGATAACCCGATCCATCCGAACAACGACAACAGCACGACGAGCAGCAGCAAACTCGGCTCGAAGATGGACGCGAAAATGATCAGCAGATACAACTCCGGCAACGCACTCCAGATTTCGATCAGGCGTTGTCCGGTGAGGTCCGTACGGCCGCCGAAGTAGCCTTGAACCGCGCCGGCCAGCAGGCCGAGCACGGTGCCTATCGCCGTCAGGACCAGCGCGAAGATGACCGAGACGCGAAAGCCATAGAGCAATCGGGCGAACACATCGCGGCCGCGATCGTCGGTGCCGAGCCAGTTTTCACGCGATGGCGGCGCCGGGTTCGAGGCCTTCGAAAAATAGTTGAGCGTGTCGTAGTAGTAGTGGTTCGGCGGATAAACGGCGAAGTTGCTGCCCTCGCTGAAACGGTCGCGAATATACGGATCGAGGTAATCGGCGGGCGTCGGAAAGTCGCCGCCGAACGTGGTCTCGGCGTACGTCTTGACCAGCGGGAAATAAAGCTGCCCCTGATAACGGACGACCAATGGTTTGTCATTGGACCACAGCGGTCCCGCGAGACTGATTGCGAACGCGATCACGAAAATCACCAGGCTCCAGTAGCCGAGCCGGTTGCGCTTGAAACGTTGCCAGACGCGTTGTCCCGGCGTGATCGAAACCGGCACGCTGAGCGGCTGGGCGTCGCCGTCTTGAGGCGTACGGAGCAGGGAACGGTTCAACTCAACGCTCCAGTTGTTCGAATTGAATGCGCGGATCGACCCAGACGTAGCAGAGGTCAGAGATCAGCTTGGTGGCAAGCCCGATCAGCGTGAACAGATATAGCGTACCGAGCACGACCGGATAATCGCGCCGCACGACGGACTCGTACGAAAGCAGGCCGAGGCCATCGAGTGAAAAAAGCGTTTCTATCAGCAAACTGCCCGTAAAGAACGCTCCGATGAACGCGCCCGGAAAACCCACGATCAGCGGCAACAACGCGTTGCGGAACACGTGCTTCCACAGCACCCTTCTCTCCGACAACCCCTTGGCGCGCGCCGTCAGCACATACTGTTTGCGGATTTCATCGAGGAATGCGTTCTTGGTCAGCATGGTGACGACCGCGAAGCTGCCGACCACCGACGCAATGATCGGCAACGTGATATGCCACAAGTAGTCGGCTATCTTGCCGCCGAGGCTCAACGTTGCCCAGTTGTCGGAGGTGAGGTTGCGCAGCGGAAACAGTTGCCAGAACGACCCGCCGCCGAACAGCACGAGAAGCAGCACACCGAGCACGAAGCCGGGAATGGCGAAGCCGACGAGCACGAGCAGGCTGGTGGTGAAATCGAAGGTGGAACCGTTGCGCACCGCCTTCGCAATCCCGAGCGGCACCGAAATCAGGTAAGTGAGAAAGAACGTCCACACGCCAATGCTGATCGACACCGGCAGCTTCGACACAATCAACGACCACACGCTTTGATGGCGAAAATAGCTGTCGCCGAGATCGAAACGGGCGAAGCGTCCGAGCATCAGCCAGTAGCGTTCGAGCGGCGGTTTATCGAAGCCGTAGAGCGCGCGAAGTTGCGCGACTTGCTGCGCATCCACGCCCGTGTGCATGCGCATGCCGAAGCTCGTGCCTTGCTCGCCGCGCCGCAATTCGTGCACGGCTTGCTCGACCGGTCCGCCCGGCACGAACTGGATCACGGCGAACGTCAGCGTGAGGACACCGAGCAAGGTCGGGATCATCAGCAAAATGCGTTTCAGGATGTAGCTCCACATGGGCGCGGTCCGCTTGAGTGATTAAGTGCGTGGATTTACTTCGCGGCCGTGGCCGACGCAGAGGCCGACGCGGCGGCAGGCGGCTTGAACCACCATGTCGATGTGATCCAGTCTTCGGCGGTGTAATACAGCGGCAAGGTCGCCGGATACGCGAGCGTGTTTCGATACGCCACCCTATGCGACGCCGTGTACCAATGCGGGATCACATAGTAGCCATGCATCAGGACGCGGTCGAGCGCATGGGTGGCATCGAGGAGTTGCTCGCGGGTCTGGGCGCCAAGCAAGGTGTGCACGATCGAATCCACGGCCGGCGACTTCAGCCCGTTCATGTTATCCGAGCCCTGCTGATCCGCGGACTTGCTGCCGAAACGCGTCTCCTGTTCGGTGCCGGGAATCTGCACGTCGGGCATGCGCAGGCTGGTCATGTCGAAGTCGAACGCGTCGAGCCGCTTCTGGATCAGCGCAAAGTCAACCGTACGAAAATTCGCGACAATCCCGAGCTTCTGCAAGTTGCGCTGGAACGTGGCGACGACAGGTTCCATCGACGATCCGCTGGCCGAGTCGTCGAGAATCTCGAAGACGAACGGCTCGCCCTTCGCGTTGCGCAACGCACCGTCCCTATACGTCCAGCCCGCGTCAGCCAGCAGCTTGCGCGCCGTGATCAGGTTCGCGCGCAATGAGCCGGGTGGATCGGTGTCGGGCTGCTTCACCACGTCGCCGAACACGGCGGGATCGAGTTGCGCGCGTAACGGCGAGAGAATTGCGAGTTCGCCCGCGCTTGGCTTGCCCGTCGCTTGCAGGTCGGTGTTTGCAAAGAAGCTGTCGGTGCGCGTGTATTGGTTAAAAAACAGTTGCCGGTTCAGCCACTGGAAGTCGAACGCAAGATCGAGCGCCTGGCGCACGCGCACGTCCTGGAAGATCGGCCGGCGCAGGTTGATGAAAAACCCCTGCATGCCCGTGCCGTTGTGATTGCGAAATTCGCGCTTGATCAGCTCACCGTTATCAAAACGTTTGCCAATGTCGCGACGTACCCAGTTGCGCGCAATATATTCGACCAGCGCGTCGTACTCGCCGGCCTTGAACGCCTCGAGCCGCGCGACGCCATCCGAATAGAGCTTGTACGTAATGCGTTCGAAGTTAAACGTTCCCACGCGCACCGGCAACGCATTGCCCCAATAGGCCGGATCGCGCTTTAAGGTAATCGTGCGGCCGTTGTCATATTGTTCGATGAGATACGGACCGCTTGCTATCGGCTTCTGAAACGCGAGTTGATCGAAGGGAACGTGGCTGCCGTCGGGCTTCATGCCCCACTTGCGCGAAAACACCGGAATCGCGCCCGCGATAAACGGCATCTCCCGCGTGCGCTCCCTGAAGTCGAAACGAATGGTCAGCGGGTCAAGGATGACCGCGCGCGAAATCTGGCCGAAATACACCGCGTATTGCGGCGCGGCCTGCGGGCTTTTCAGCGTATCGAATGAGTATTTCACGTCTTCGGCGGTGACGGGATCGCCATTCGAAAAATGCGCCTTGGGATTGATGTGGAACGTGGCAGAGAGGCCGTCGGGCGCGATGCTGATGTCGTCGGCGAGAAGCCCGTAAGCCGTCGATACTTCGTCAAGACTGCCGGTTGTCAAACTCTCGAACATATAACCGAGCCCGGGCGCGGCGTTGCCGCGCTGGGTAAACGGGTTGAATTTGTCGAAGCTCGTGAGCCGGTTCGGATTCGCCAGAACCAGCGTGCCGCCGCGGGGTGCGTCCGGATTGACGTAGTCGAAGTGCTTGAAGCCGGCGGGATATTTCGGCTCGCCATACTGCGCGATGGCGTACACGGCCAATGCCGCTTTCGGTACCGCGAGCCCGCCAAAACCGATCAGCAAGCTGCCAAACAGAAGACCGAGGACCCGTCGGGAGCCAGTTGCCATGAGTGCCTTTATGAATACCAGTGAAACGATGATCGGAAAAACACCCAGCCGTTCAGAGCCGGCTGAGGGGCTGCTCATGGCCTGCTCAAAGCGCCCCAAGCGCAGCGGGCCTTAAGCGATGTGAGAGAATTCTACTAAAACCACTGTCCCGGGCATTGTAACGACGTGCGCACGGCTTGCGCGCGCCCGGTCCGGCGCATGTGCACTATCGACTTCTTAAGGAGCATTCATGGGATTTCTCGCTGGAAAACGGATTCTGCTGACGGGCTTGTTATCGAACCGCTCGATTGCCTATGGCATCGCGGCGGCTTGCAAGCGCGAAGGCGCCGAACTCGCCTTCACCTACGTGGGTGACCGTTTCAAGGACCGCATTACCGAGTTCGCGACCGAATTCGGCAGCGATCTCGTGTTTCCGTGCGACGTGGGTAGCGACGAGGAAATCGACGCGCTCTTCGTCTCGCTGAAAGAACGCTGGGGCACGCTCGACGGCCTCGTGCATTCCATCGGCTTTGCGCCGCGCGAGGCAATCTCGGGGAATTTCCTCGACGGCATGACGCGCGAGAACTTCCGCATCGCCCACGATATTTCCGCGTACAGCTTCCCGGCACTCGCCAAAGCGGCGCAATCCATGCTCTCCCCGGATGCGTCGTTGCTCACGCTGAGCTATCTCGGCGCCGAACGCGCGATCCCGAACTACAACACAATGGGCCTGGCGAAGGCATCGCTTGAGGCAAGCGTGCGGTATCTGGCGGTGTCGCTTGGGGACAAGGGCGTGCGCGTGAACGGCATCTCGGCGGGGCCGATCAAGACGCTGGCAGCAAGCGGCATCAAGAGCTTCGGCAAGATTCTCGAGTTCGTGGAAAACAATGCACCGTTGCGGCGCAACGTGAGCATCGATCAGGTCGGCAATGTGGCGGCGTTCCTGTTGTCGGATCTGGCTGGCGGCGTAAGTGCCGAGATCATCCACGTCGATGGCGGTTTTAATGCCGTGGTCGGCGGGATGACCGCGCAGGCGGTCTCGGAATAACGATCCGATAACGGCGGCTCTCCGCGGCTCTCCTTTGCCGCCGATAAAATCAAAAGCCGTCCCGCTTGCGCGGGACGGCTTTTTTAATGCGTCTGACCACGGTGTTTAATTGTGATGGTCGCCGTGACCGCCATTCCCGCCATGGTTGTAGTTGCCACCGTGATTGTAGTTGCCACCGTGGCCGCCGTATCCCGGGCCGCCATGACCGTAGTTCGGCCGGCCACCGTTGTGCCGATACCACTCGTCACGTCCCCAATAGCGATGGCCGTCATAGTAACGATTACCGTACCAGCCGATCACGATCTGCGGCTGCACGTACACCGGAGCCGGTTGATAAATGACGGGCGGTGGCGGTGGCGCGTAATAAGGCTGCGGCGCGACGTAAACCGGAGCAGGAATACCGATGTTGATCCCCAGCCGCACGCCGCTGGCGTGGGCAAAACCAGACATCGTGACGAGGCACAAACCAGCAATGCCAGTCAGAATCCGGATGCTTTTTATCTCATTCATGTAGCGCGCCTTTGAGCATCATTGTTCAGGTGGTAGCGAATATAGCGGATCGCCTTCAATCCGGTACTTCGACTTTGTAAGTGGTTCTTCGGCGCAGAGGTATCGTCTGCTGAAAGCTTACTCTTTGTTACATCATGAAAAACGGGGAATCAGGGTAGCACTGGACGGACGGCTGGCGGGATGCTGAAAAACCAAAGGCCACCCGGTTTTCGCCGGATGGCCTTTGGGCCAGCTACCTGACGGCTGCTGTATTACGGCTGGTATTTAGTACCCGCGATGGTCGTAATGCGGGCCGCCGTGATAACGGTACCAGTCGTTACGGTTCCAGTAACGGCGGCCGTCCCAGTAACGATCGCCGTGCCAACCGATTACCACGACCGGCGCTGCAGCATACACCGGTGGCGGCGGTGCGTAGACGACCGGCGGCGGCGGCGGTGCGTAGACCGGCTGCGGCGCAACGTACACCGGCGCGGGCACGCCGATATTGATACCAAGACGCACTTGGGCCATCGCCGCGCCGGACATTCCGAGCGCTCCGATTGCAATCGCGCCGGCAAAAATGGAAGTCTTCAGTTTGTTGTTCATTTGAAGTGCACCTCAACGGAGTAGGTTTGTTGATTAAATCTTAGCCGAACGAGCCGGCCTAGATGTTTCAAGTTGGTAACTCAGAATTACGATCGCCAACAGGGTGTGACACAACATTTCCTTAGCTGATTTGGCGGCCCCTCATCTCTCGTCGCGGAGGCTCGCTGGGATTGGGCACGCGCCGCGAGCAGTTCGAAGCGCGCGATAGAATCGGACTAGTAAAGCACGTATCGTTCTACCGTTCATCAATCACCGTAGCCCGCTACGAACCGCAGGCCAAGGCCGCCCGATTTAAATCCCGCCTGACCCGTGCAACCGCGAAACGTCTGCTCGCGAGTGAGACAATTGCTGAATTTTGGAGAGGCACATCATGATCGACGGTCTGGTTTCCGGACGTCTCTACGGCACGGCGCAAGTGCGTACGGGTCAGCACGGCACGCATTTCGTGACATGCCGGGTTCGCGCCTCGGCCGGCGACGGCGAGAGCCTGTTCGTGAACGTGATTGCCTTCGACGACACCGTCAAGGACGCGCTCCAGGCGCTCGATGACGGCGACAGCGTATCGCTTGCCGGCGCACTCACGCCGAAGACCTGGACGGACAAGCAAGGTAACGCGAAACCCGCGCTGGATATGGTCGTGCACGCTGTACTGACGGCGTACCACGTGCAGCGCAAACGCCGGGCTGTACGCGGTGAAACGGGACCAGCGGACCTGCAAGGCCCCGATGACCTGGACGACGACGAAGTCTGAGTTCGCTTGGGCGCTCGCGCCGGCATGTCGGCCGAGCGAAGCGCCCTATTCGATCGAAGAAAAACGGGGGCACCGATCCCGCTAGCGGTTCAATTCATGAATCAGCGGATGGTCGCAGTAGATCCGGTTCTCATAAACCTGGCCGTTGCTGTGACGCACGCAGTCGACCCCTTCGAAGCGCAGCGGCACATCGCCGTGCGTCCCCGTGGCAATCCATCGGATGAAGACTGTATCGCCGCGACTCGCGTGGTCGGCGACTTCCAGCCTGAAATCCGGAACGTGGCGCAACAGTTCGTGCAGCGGCCGCACATAGGCCTCCACGCCCTTCAACGGCGCGTGCAATCCCGGCCAATATCCTTCGATATCCACCGCCAGTTCATCGCTCGGCCGGTTGAAGTCCGGCGCGGCCCAGAACGCGGCGTACTTTTCCACGCACCATGCCGGGCCCATCAGGGTGCTATCGAGAAAACCGGTAATGCCGGCAAACCGTCCGTCGAAGGAAAATTCGCCAACGTCCGTCCCGCTCGCCAGTTGCCGGCCAGTGGCATCGATCAGACGCCAACTGAAGCGGACCATCGCGCCCGTTGCATCAATCCCACCAACCCGCTCGAACCTCAACCCAGGCATCTGCGACTGAAACGCGCCGATCATCTCGGCGAATCCTTTCGGGCCGGTGCTGCTCATCATCGGGTCGGTGTAGCGCGCGCCGTCGAGCAAAACCCGCTCTGCGAGCGCGTTCCGTCGCGACGAATCTGTCTCGTTCCATGTATCGATATAGCGACCCACCAGAACGTCATGCTCAGTCATGATTCTCTCCTTCGATAGTCTTCGGGGCTATGGCCGGACTGGATTGGCGCGGCCTGGGAGCAATCATCGGGACGAGCATGTCGTGCGTCGATTACCTGGCGGGTAATGGAACGGCGTGCGGTGGTTTGATAAGGTACGGCCATGAACACACTGACTGCGACGGCTGTGGGTATCGGTATCGGCCCAATGATCAGGCACTGGCGCGAACGACGGCGCATGAGCCAGCTTTATCTGGCCAGCGAAGCGGAGATTTCGAGCCGGCATCTGAGTTTTATCGAAACGGGGCGTGCCGCGCCGAGCCGCGCGATGGTGCTGCGGCTGGCTGAGTACCTTGAGGTGCCGCTGCGTGAACGTAATGAGTTGCTGACCGCGGCGGGGTTCGCGCCAGTGTTCCGGGAACGCGCGCTCACAGATCAATCAATGCAGCCCGCGCGAACCGCAGTCGAGCAGATATTGAAGGGGCACGAACCGTATCCGGCGCTGGCTATCGATCGGCATTGGAACCTGGTGTCGGCGAATGGTGCGGTGGCTGCGCTTATCGCCGATGCTGATCCGTCTTTGCTCGAACCACCGGTGAATGTGTTGCGCTTGAGTCTGCATCCGCAGGGGTTGGCGTCGAAGATCGCGAATCTCGGGCAATGGCGCGCGCATTTACTTGAACGGCTGGAGCGTCAGATCGCACTCACGGCGGATTTGGAGTTGAGCGCATTGCGCGATGAGTTGAAGCGATATCCGGGGGGATCCGGTTGGAATGACGCGGGCGAATCTTCTATCGTGATCCCATTCGTGTTGAGCACGGCTGCGGGACCGTTGTCGTTCATCAGTACAACGATGATGTTCGGTACGCCGATTGATATCACGTTGTCGGAGCTGGCGATCGAGTTGTTCTTCCCGGCGGATGAAGCGACGGCGGCTGCGTTCAGACGGTGACGACTGACGCTTAAGCGGCTTTGGGTGTGCACGCCCGGACGAGCTGGAGTAACTTTCGGAATGGCCTTCGCACGAAGTTGCCACATGTCGCATTTAACTTGCATCGCAACCAGCCGAGCGCGGATGGTTCCGTTGTCGACTGCTCGATCCTCGCAGCGATCTCAGAACTGAAAGCGGCGTGCTCGTTCATAACGCCTAAGAAGGTTGCGTGAGACACACCGAGTTGTTCGCCTGTGCTCATCGTAAGGCCCAAGGCTGGAACTGACGATGCCGACCACCACCGTCGATGATCCGTTGCACCATCCGCGAGAATGAAACAGCAACGGCAGACCAAAGGCGCGCTTACTCGCGTCACTCCTGAAGGTGGAGATGGCTAAATTACGTCGATTCGATTCGCAGGGACCCGAATTCAACAACTATCTCGGCGCCTACCGTTGCCGCGACTAGCGCGAGATGCTTCGGTTGTTTGTCGGAGAAGCGGTCAGATTGGTTGAGCGCTCTCAACGCTTTCTCATAGCACGGTGTCCCGGGTTCCAAAAATTTTATGTCATAGACGATATTGAGAAGCCCGTAATGCTCTATAACGCATCGGGTTGTCCCGACAAAAGTTACAGTAGCGCGTCGCTCGTCCAATTTAAGACCGACTGTCAAACTATCTCCGTCATCAGTAACAGCGAGGATATCGATGTACCAGTCGTGAAGAAACGTAAATGCCTTGAGGTCATCCATGATTGCCGCGCATCAGTAAGGTAAGAGAGAAAAGGCGTTGCCTTTATCACGGATGTTGCCGTCCCAGTTGTGGGCATGCGGTGCACCGAATCCATGATCATGATCGAAGTCGAAATCGACTGCTGCGTTTCCAATGCCATCATAGAGCCGCATCTGTTTGCTTCCGGACGGATTCTCAACCCACGCACTGGCGAGACCTCCCGTTCGGGGCAACCATGCGAGCTGACGAACTTCCGTTGACGAGCCGGTTTCGGACCCGTATCCAAACGGCATACCTCCGAGTGATGTTGTCATGCCAGCAGAGCTATCGTCGCCTGCGACAACATTCACACGGTCAAAGCCAACGCCGGTCATGTCAGGCAGACTGTACTTGCTGATCCAGCCTGCTCGGGCGAATACAGGCAACGAGAGTGCTGGCGCGGCCAAGATTGCCGCGTGCATGAATTGCGTGTTCATGCTGTCGTTCATCGACTGGATTTCCGACCACGGTATTGGATCGGCATTCATCTTTTCGAGTTGCGCCTGATATCGTTCCTTGGTCGCCTTGTACTTCGGCACGTCATAGTCCGAAACACGCCGAAACGACGGGTCGGCGTTCTTCGATGCTCCTGTAGCGCCGCCGCTGCGCATCGGTTTTTCAGGAATAACTACGACGCTACCACCCCGCACCATCTCCATTAGAGCCTGGACAACATCCGAATCCGAGCCGCTCTTTGCAAGGCGATCATGCCAGTGGAAATTCTTGCCAAGAAACTCGCGCACCCGTTTGAGCAAGCCTGCGTCCTTGGCCCATATGTAGGAGTCCGCACCTAGGGCGTATTTTTTGCCTGCTTCGATGGCTTGCGTTTCTTCCGGACTTGGAAAGACACTGGGCGCATAGTCCTTCTTCCGATACAGCACGTAGCTGTGCCATGAATCCGTTTTCAGTTCTGTTGCCATGTTTGCCCGGTTTCGAAATCCATCAGCCGCCTGAAGCAATCCTTGTGTTTGCATAAGAACGGAGCATCGTTTTTAACAATGCAGAATCTTTCTAACAATGTCGATCCGAAGGCGTGACATTTGACTAAAAATTACAAGCATGAAGGACGCGAATCGCCCCGGATACGCGGCTCAAGACAGTTCAGATATGCGTGCCGCAGGATCGCACGTACTAACGCGTTTAATTGTCCAATGGGGACGGCTCGGCATATTTCTTCTACTTCGTTCGCCGGAACCCGCACCACAATGCCGCTGCCACCGGTACCGATAAACGACCTGGTAAGCTTGGACGGTTGCGCAACTGTGGTTCTCTCACGGCTTCGTCATCGCGACGTCGTAAGGCAAACCTCGCAATTCGCTGTGTAAGTAAGGGATTGGACGCTCAGACTCAGGCATAGCAGAACCGCACGGCGTCATTCGGACATCAACAGAATAAGGAGACGCTGTATCGCACGGAAACTGAGTCGGCATTGCGACATCGGCGGGATCGGTCAAACGATGGGCAGAAAAAACAAAAACCCCGCAAGTCGTTAGACCTACGGGGTTTTGCATTCTTCTGGCGGAGACGGAGGGGTTCGATATTGCCCGGAAACCAGCGTCGGGTTTGACTCCCGGTCTTGGAGCACAACCTCACCCCCGCTCCTACCCCTACATCGAGACAGAGACAATTTTTCACATCATAGAATATTCGGCCACAACGGAACCACAGTGACCAACCCAAATCGACTCGCGCGGAATCGCAATCATCGCTATACGATCCGCCAGTCGATCGCATCGGGTACCCCGCGCTATCCCGTAGCGAGATCCACTATGCCGCACGCTCCGCAGGAAGCTGAGGAATATGGAAGCGCTGAATGCACCGAAGGACCCTGATCGACCGAACCGAAAGGTCGGGGCTTGCTCAGCGAACGACCGGTATTTAGCGCAACCGGTCGCACGGCTGAGGGGCCTTCCAGCTTGCCGTTTCGTCTCCAATCCGGCCATTGAATCTCTGACGTCCAGCCGTGGCGGCTGGGAGTTACAGCCGGCAAGTTTAGGCCTCAGAGCCCAGCGCGCTGCTTGTTCAGTACCGCTTCGAGGCGCCGCAGCAGATCATCGTAGGTAACGATATCGGCTATGTGCTTATAGTGCCGTCTTGTGACCTCGAAGTCGCCACGTTGGTCCGGCGTCATGTCGGCATCGCGGCCCATGATCACGAGGCCGCTAGGGTTCACCACGCGGATCTTGAATCCAAGCGGCAGCCGCGATGCGTAGCGTTTGGTCAGCGTATCTTCGCCCTTCTGGCCCCACCGGGTCAGGTGCAGCAGGTACTTCTCGACTTGAATAACCGCGCCAGACAGCTCTCGCATCGGTACGTGGTTCTTGCGATAGCGCCGCGGAGTGACCATGGCCTCTCCGAATGGCTGCTTTATCTCAACTACGTCGATGTTGCCTGATGCATCCAGCAGCAGGATGTCCAGAATCCGATAGCTGCCGCTATCAAAATCCTTGACCCGCACGCCAGTAAACGCCTCTATGTACTTGGGGTTCAGCAGGCAAATGATCTTAACGATCTCGGCCTGCCATTGCGCTTCCTTGTATTCATTCGGCTTGGTCAACATCCTCTTGAGGTGCGCAAGCAGGTATTCAAACTTGCGCACGTCCGCTTCACGAAAGGGCGCCGCGAGATCCTTTGGCGTGCTCTTGACCTTTCGTGAAACTGTCTTTCTAAGCTGTTCCTCGCCGTCAATCTCTGCGTCCGTGTATTCGCGAATTACCCCGCTGATCCGTGCAATAACGTATCGCTTCAGCTCGTGCGTCGTCGGAAACTGGGCGATGAGCTTTTCGAACTCGGCTACGGGAATCGCATCTGGCTCTGGCCCGCCGATCACGATACGGCTCATCTTTAGCTGGGCTACGACGCCTAGAATGGATGTCTTTCTCTCGGCGCAAAACCATTTCCAGGTAGGTCGCGCCTGGCGGTGCCACAGCACCGAGACTCCAACGGGCAACGCCTCTGCGTTGAACCAAAAGTAGTCACCCTTTGCCGATGCGATGACGAAGTCCATCCGATCCTCGCCACCCAGGTCGAAGTCGAATTCGTCCGGGTCGGTTCTAGGCTCCCAACCATCGATCTCGGTCCACTCATCGACGTCGTCCTTGACAAGGATATGGCGCGTAAGGCGGAACGTGCCCTTGACGGTGACGTCGTCGCCTACTTTGAATTTCCTGTAGACCCATTGCGTGCCGTCGTGCGGTCGGTAGATCAGATGGAGCTTGTTGCCGATAGCTTTGAATTCGATCGCAGGTTTTTTCATAGGGTAAGAGTAGCATCAGCCGCCGACGGATCCTGCAAGCGCCGAGCACTGGTCTCCGACCTTATGGGCTGGTGTCAAAGCACTATCATCTAGGCAAAGACCCGCCCCGTAGAAGTGATCCAGCTCAATGCGATGCCATCTCAGTAGTAGCTGTCGTTGTGGTCCATCTGCCCCAGCACGGAATGGATTCCAACCGGCAGCATGAACGCGCTGTCCATGACTTCGGAGAGGTGCCTTATCCGACAACGTATGCCAAAGACCACGCCGTGACATCGTCAGCGAGCCTGTACAAGCTGGCGACGGAACTGAACTTAGCCGGCGGCGCAGTGGCGACCGGTGCCTGGATTTTTGTGCATGACAACAGCTCGCCTGCCATCGACGCATCGATACATACCAGTGTGATTGATGATTGAAGGTTGGTCGGGCATCCCAGTCTTCGATTTCGGCACCTTCGATCCTCAACACGGACATTCTGGTCTGACCTCGCCACCCGTACCGTTTTGCCTCGGGACAAGGCGAAGGAACGCCGCGGGTGTTCGTTATGGCACCAGGACGATCTTTCCAGCTCTGCGCCGACTGGAGAGTGCGCGCTGGGCATTTGCAGCGTCGTGGAGCGGGAACACCTGTGCGACGATCACGCGGAGTGTGCCCTCGTCCATAAGCTGCGCGAGGCGCCTCAGGATATCGGGGTCCTGGCGTGCAAAGACGGTGACGATCCCGGGTCCCGCATCCGCCACCGAGCAGACGCGTGCGTTCGCACGATTCACCGCCGTGGTCGCGAGCAGCGTTCCGCGTCCGACGCAGTCGAGCACCGCTGTGATACCTTCCGGCACGATTTGTCGGACTCGTCCAACCAGGCCCTCGCCATATTCGACAGGCTCAACACCGAACGTCCGAAGCACATCGTGATTGCTCACGGCCGCGGTGCCAATGACACGTGCGCCCGCATTCCGGGCGAGCTGGGCTGCCAACAAGCCAACACCACCACTGGCGCCGTGGATCAGCACAACGTCTTGTGACGTGACCGCCAGTGTCTGGACGATAGCTCGATAGGCCGTGAGTCCCGCCAGCGGCAAACCGGCAGATTCTTCCCATGACGCCCTGGCGGGCTTTCGCACCACAGCATAGACAGGCACGGCGATCAGTTCGGCGTAGCCGCCGTGATGCAGAATTTCCTCGCGGACGTAGGACATCACCTCATCGCCCGGGGAAAACTCCTTGACGCCGGGGCCGACGGTCTCGATGACGCCGGCGACATCCCATCCGGGTATAACGGGAAACCATACGGGCATATGGGAGTCGCCGAGTCCGGCCTGCAGCGCGACGTCCGCAGGATTAAGCGCAGCAGCTTTGATACGAATCAGGACGCTGTTCTGGCTCAGTTTGGGATCGGGGACCTCACGATAGTCGAGCACGTCGGGTCCACCATATCGGTCATAAACGATTGCTTTCATCGCCGGACCTCAAAACGCTGCCGGCAGATCAAGAATGATCTGGAGGGTCTCGATCATCCAGCGACCGTCAACCTTTTTCAAAGTGGGGCGATAGTAGCCGGACTCGATCGGCGTCACCGTCCCTTGTGCCCCCGACGCGCCTTGCGGCCAGCCACCCTCGGGCTTCAAGTCTCCGACAACGTTATAGACGATGAACTGCGCATCGAGCGTCGCAGTATCGCCATCGACGTCGACGTCGATGATCGCGTCATGTGTGGTGTGATGGCTCCAGCCCCTTGGCGGGTGAGGTTTCATCATGTTTGTGACGGCATCGGCAATGGCCTCGCGCCCAAAGAGTTCGCCCAGCGGTTCCGGGGTACCTGCGTCGTTGTAGAAGATCTTCACTCGGCCTTCGGGGAGGAACAATTCGGCCATCGCCGTCCCGTTTCGCTGGTCGGCCGCGCGAACGTAGCGGGCCAGAACCTTCGCGATGTCGTAGTCCACTGACATGGTTTCCTTCATCCTATAAAATGCGCCTATGAAAAGCATATATGGGTTGAGCAATAAGTGCAACATTGAAAAGCGCATATAATGCTGCAAAGGAGATTCCCGTGATCGATGTCCGGTTTGCAACAGCCCTGCAACTGATGTTGGGCCTCACGTTGGCGAGGTCCGTGTGCGCCGAACCCGTCAGCTCGACGCGCCTGGCCGAGGGCGTGGGGTCACATCCCACCTTCGTCCGGCGCCTGCTTGTGCCTTTAATCGAAACCGGACTGGTCACTTCCAGCATGGGCCGCGCCGGGGG
Organism: Caballeronia sp. dw_19; assembly: GCF_018449515.1. Classification (GTDB taxonomy): domain Bacteria; phylum Pseudomonadota; class Gammaproteobacteria; order Burkholderiales; family Burkholderiaceae; genus Caballeronia. The sequence goes on from NZ_JAAVUQ010000005.1 coordinate 90,542, forward strand.
GCTGGCGTTGGGAAGAGCCTCGGAAGAGATCACGCTTTGCGACATCTACGACGCAGTGATGGGGGAGAAGGAACTGTGGTCGCCGCGCAGCGACTATCCTCATCAGTGTCTCGTCAGTTCGAACTTCAGTGCTTTCTTCGGCAATCTTGCTGCCGAGGTGGACACTCACGTGCGAGCAGCACTCGCATGCCAGACGCTGGCCGACAGTTTCGCCATGTTGGGCAAGCTGGATCAAGAGCGTGTATCCGCGACCATGGGTATCTGATCGTGGCCAATTTCTTCAAGGAAGCATCAAGAGTGCTCTTTACGATTCTTCCGGCGCCGATACATCAACGCGTCTTGGGCGATGCAGCGCCAAGTGCTTGACCACGCGGGTGAAGTGGGTCGCCCCGGGAAACAGGTTCGCGCAGCAGTTCGATGAACGCCCGCAACGCCGCCGGCACGTTACGCCGATCCGTGTAGTAGAGACACAAACCGGCCGAGGTGACGGTCCAGTCCTTTAGCACGGCAACCAGCCGCCCCGCCGCGAGGTCGTCCGCCACGGTTGCGTCCCAGAGATACGCGATGCCCGCGCCCGCGATCGCGGCATCGCGCATCAACGTAGGCTCGTCAAGCGTCAGATCGCCAGGTACGTCGAGTACAAGTTTCTCACCCCGTCGCTCGAACTCCCAACGATACAGCGTACCGCTTGGCCAGCGCGCACGTATGCATTGATGCGACATCAGATCCTGTGGCGTACGCGGCTTCCTGTGTTTCGCAAAATACGAGGGTGCGGCGACGACGGAAAAATTCAATGCCCCGCCAAACGGCACAGCGATCATGTCGCGTGGCACGGCGTCGGCGGTACGGATGCCAGCATCAAACCCTTTGCCAACGATATCGACGAAGTGCGCTTCGGTGACGATGTCGACGCTCATCGCGGGGAAACGGCGTAGATATTCCAGCACGACCGGTACGAGGACGGCCCGCGCGGCGCCAACCGCGCAATTCAGTCTTAATGTGCCGGTTGGCGTCGCACGACGATCGTTGACGGCGGCCATCGCCTGCTGGATTTCGGACAGGGCCGGACTGACCGCTGCGACGAACTGCGCGCCCGCTTCCGTTAGCGCAACGCTTCGCGTCGTCCGGTTGAAGAGTCGTACGCCAAGCCGCTTTTCAAGTTGCGCAATGGCGCGGCTCAGCGCCGTCGACGACATGCCCAATTCGCGTGCCGCTGCACGAAAGCCACCCAGTCGCGCAACGGCGAGCACGACCTCCAGTTCGATCAAACCTGATTTATACATTGTCCCGATTTTCGGATCACTTCATATGAGTTTATCCGGCTTATCAATGCAGATGCAATTGATTATGCTCAGAATCATGACAATCTGATTGGAGCATTCATGTACAGCATCGAGCGTATCTATATCGACGGCCAGTTTGTGCAGCCACACGGACAGGAGTGGTTCGACCTCCATAACCCTTCGACGGGCGACGTCATCGGCCGAGTACGTCTTGCCGACGCGCAGGACGCGAAAGATGCGATCGCCGCCGCGCGCCGTGCATTTCCGGCGTTTTCGCGCACAGCCAAGGAACAGCGCATTGCGTGGCTTAAGCGTCTGTATGAAGCCATGCTCGCCAATGTCGATCGCCTCGCCGCTGCGACAATCGAGGAATACGGCGCGCCCTCGACGCGGGCCGTATGGGGAGCGCGTTACGCCGCCGAGTCTTTTCTGAACGCGGCGCACACGCTTGAGGGGTATTCGTTCACGCGCCGGATTGCGTCGGCGGAAGTGGTGATGGAGCCGGTCGGCGTCGCCGCGCTGATCACGCCGTGGAACGCGAACGCCGGTTTTATCTGCAACAAGCTCGCAACGGCGATCGCCGCGGGATGCACGGCGGTCGTCAAGCCAAGCGAAATGAGTGCTATCCAGACACAGATCGTTACCGAAGCCTTGCACGATGCGGGTCTGCCGGCAGGCGTGTTCAACATCGTGACGGGACGTGGCGATATCGTCGGTGCGGAGCTGAGTTCGAACCCGGATATCGCGAAGATCTCGTTTACAGGATCAACCGCGGTAGGTAAATCGATTCTGCGTGCGAGTGCGGACACGATGAAGCGCGTGACGCTCGAACTCGGCGGCAAATCGCCGACGCTGATTCTTGACGACGCCGATCTTGAGACAGCGGTGCCACTCGCCATCACGTCCGGGTTTCAGAACAGCGGGCAGGCGTGCATTGCGGGCACACGCATTCTTGTTCCGGAAGGTCGTCTTCAGGATGTCATCCGGTTGGCAAAAGAAGCGGTATCTGCGGTCAAGGTCGGTCACTTGCAGGACGCTGATTCGGCCATCGGCCCGATGGTCAGTCAGCGACAATATGAACGTGTGCAGGGGTATATCCTGCGCGGTGAGGAAGAAGGCGCGACACTTGTGACCGGCGGCGAAGGACATCCGGACGGGCTCGCGGGTTACTACGTGAAACCCACCGTGTTTGCGAACGTGACCAACGATATGAGCATCGCACGTGAAGAAATCTTCGGGCCGGTGCTGTGCATCCTCACGTATCGCAGTGACGAAGAAGCGATCGCGATTGCGAACGACACCGTCTACGGCTTGCAGGCGTACGTGATTTCACCGAACGTCGAACGGGCACGCGCCGTGGCGTCGAGGCTGGAGGCCGGCCGCGTGATCATCAACGGCGCGCCGCACGAACCGTTCGCACCCTTCGGCGGATACAAACAGTCCGGCATCGGTCGGGAATACGGCACATTCGGGCTCGAAGCGTTTCTCGAGACCAAGGCCGTGCTCGGCGCGGCGACAACGGGGCCGCAATGAAAGACGCCACGGAACGCGGACTTGCCGTGTACGAACAGTTGCGCGGCGTCGAGCGAGCGCAAAACATGAAGGCCTCGATTGACAGTGGGAAGTTCGGTGCATCGATGACGGCCCTGTCGATGGACTTCGTGTTCGGGAGCGTGTGGGCACGCGAGGGTCTCGATCGCCGCGCACGCAGTCTGGTCACGCTCGGTATCCTGATTGCGTTGCGCCAGCACGACGAACTGAAAAATCACATTCGCATCGCGTTGACCAACGGGTTGAGCGTCGAGGAAATCGAGGAAGTCATGCTTCAGGCGTCTGTATATGCAGGGTTTCCGGCGGCACACGCTGCCAGCAATGCCACGGCAGCGGTGCTCGAGGCGCTTGAACTCGAGCGAGGCAGTGTGGCGGGCGAGAGATGATACTTCCCAGAGGCCGTCGAGTTCAGCGCTCGCGGACTTTGGGAAAAGCTGTGCTGGTTACGGGCGCATCCGTCGACTTCGGCGAGGTAGTCATGAGGCCAGCTACAGGCGCCGAGGTTCGATTGAACGTTCTCGTCCAACAATTCAGTAGCGATTAATCGACCACTGCACGCCCAAGCACCTGAGCCTGCATCTGATCGTGGACAACTACGCCATGCATAGCCACCCCGATGCGCAGAAGTGGCCGGCCAAGCACCCGTGCCTTGTCATGCATTTCACGCCGACCAGCGCGTCGTGGCTGAACATGGTTGTCCGAGAACGCCTCAATGGCAACACGCCCTAGACTTAGAAAAGCCCGACTAAGATTCCTTGGTTTTCTTGGCATAGTACTACTCACCGTCATACAGGCCATCAAATGTGCGGAAGAGACGGGTAGCGAACCGTTGCGGGTGACCCCACCAACAACGCAATGAGTGAGTCCGCGGTGGCTAACATGCGTGCCTTGTCCTGATACACACGCTCGATTACCACAAGGCCACGAGTAAACGTGACGATCAAATGCGCAGCGTCCTCGGGAGAGCACATCAGGCGAACACCCTTCTCCCCCTTCTGAAGCCTGTCGAGAAGAAGCATCTCGAATGCGTCGAGCATGCCCTGCAACGCTTGCTGAACCGGCGGGTCGATAACGTTGGAGCCAAACGCAGATTTGGTCGTCAGGCATCCGCGCGTCGGTTCGCCCGTTGTCATCGAATCAATCACAGTCTCGAGGAAGCTTCGTAGGGCGTCGCGCAGCTTGGGCTTGTCCAGCGTATCGCGCAACTGCGCTAGGAACCGGTCCTTGTACACATCGAACACGCGTAGAAAGAACGTCCCCTTTCCTTTGTACGCGTTATAGAGCGAGCCGCGCTGCACGCCGGTCGCTGCAGCGAGCTCCTGCATCGAGGTTTCCGCAAAACCCTTTTGCCAAAAAAGCACCAAGGCCTTTTCGAGCGCCTCGTTTTCATCGAATTGACGAATCCCAGCCATGCCACCGCTCCGCTTTCCAGTCTTCGAAGCTCTATGTAAATGATTCTTGTCATGCCTGTCAAGGTTGGCTATAGTGCCAATCTTGACAAGTGTGTCAAACATGCATGGAACTGGGTCATCCCTTTCTGAACCATTACGTTTAGGTCAAAGATGAATACACGCACTTTCCTCATTACTGGCGCGAGCAAGGGCATCGGCCGCGCACTGTCCGACAGGCTTGCCGCCGCAGGTCATGTCGTCGTGGGCATCGCACGCAACGCGGACGATCCGACTTTCCCCGGCACGCTCGTCTCCGTGGACCTGAGCAACCGGCAGGCGACCGATCGAGCACTCAAGGAACTGACCGAGCGGTTCTCGTTCGACGGGGTTGTGAACAACGTCGGTTTCGTTCGACCCGGCAAGATCGGCGAAATCGACCTTGACGCATTCGAAGATTCGTTCCGCAGGAACCTGACGCCTGCGGTGCAGGCCGTTCAGGCGGTACTACCCTCCATGCGCGCGAAAGGTTGGGGCCGCGTCGTCAATGTGACGAGCCTCACCATTCTCGGCGTCATCGACCGTACGTCGTATGCCGGAGCGAAAAGCGCACTGACGAGCTTCACGCGTACGTGGGCGCTGGAACTTGCCCTGGAGGGCATTACCGTCAACGCAGTGGCTCCGGGCCCGACGGAGACGGAATTGTTCCGTGCAACGAGCCCCGTCGGAAGTGTCGGCGAGCGGCGTTATCTGTCGATGGTTCCGCTCAACCGTCTCGGACAACCCGATGAAATCGCTGCAGCGATCGCCTTTCTTCTCTCGGAAGATGCGGGCTTCATGACGGGTCAGACGCTGTTCGTCGATGGCGGCGCATCGATCGGCAAATCTCAGGCCTAACAGTCCTCATGGGACGAATGATGCAATGACATACGGAGGTGCGGAGCCAGCGTCTGGTCAGCGCTGTCTTGACGCGTCAGCTTGGCTCGGACGATCGGGCGAAGGCAACCGGTCAGCTACTGCTTGCGGCAGCAGCTCGCCGCGGCGGCGGACTGGATGATCGGCGATGACGCCGATCACCGCACGTGATCGAGAAGGAAGTGCACTGAAGATGACCTTGTCCGGCCAGCGCGGCTGCTGTTTCACCCATATGATTTCTTTTCGATGGTTCGCGACCGATCGATCGAGCTTGTAAGAGATGGGGGGCTGACTGCCGTCCTGGAGAGCATAGAGCTCGACGACGCACAGGCGGTCCTTAAAACAAACCTGAACGTCAGGGCTGCGCGGCCGCCCCGGCTTACGGAAAGTGAGATCTCCGAGTTGGCCATGAAACTTCCGCACGTCGTCTCGATTATTGATCTGCGCATTCTCCGACTGGCCGAAAACCGTGGAGTCACCGAGCCTTGCTGCGAGAGGCTCCGCATGCAATTACCGCCAGATTTTGAACGGAAAGGACGAATACCCCAACTTTGGCATTCGCATCTCCTTCCAATTTTCGCGGCGCAACTGATACCGTGCGACTTGGATTGCGGCGCAGAACGTCGCCAAACGGACTGTGTCAAAACGCGTCGTGGTTTGGCGACCGCCGATCATTGTCCGAGGCCTTTAGCAGACCTCGCGGTAAGCGACCGGACATGCACGGGTAGCACTCGAACAGCTAACATAGGGGGACTGTTTAACACCTAAACCGCCGCCGCGGCGATTCACGACACCACGAAATCCCTGCGCCGTGTGAGCGCGATTTCAATACCGTCGCCCAGCAGCGCGTGCACCGCGTTTTCGATGCCAATGCACAGTGCGCCCAGCGCCAGATCGTTGGGGTCGAGCCCAAACGGCTCTTCAAGCTCTGCCGCGAGCGACTCAATGGCCGTGAATGTGTAGGCAACGAATACTGAAAAAAGCGGCGTGAAACTACCTAAACTGCCAACCAGACTAAACGGCAGCAACGCGCAAAAGAAATGGACGGTACGGTGGATCATCACCGAATAGGCAAACGGCATCGGCGTACTGTCGATGCGCTCACAGCCGCCAAGAGCCGCCGAGAGTCGGTTGAAATTTTCGTCAAACGCGAGCATCCGATAACCATCGAACGCGCCCTCCCGAGCGCGTGCCTGCACCCAGCCGCTGAGTTCAAGCAGCAACACCGCGGGTCGCTGGGGCGCGGCCTCGATACGCATCGCCAGTTCGGTGGGCAGCAGACGATGCAGATCGTCATGCGAGTCGGTGCCTCGTAACTGATGCCGCAGCGCGTGCGCGAATGCGACCAGCAATGCGCCGAATGCCTGCGCATCCGGGCTCGCGCATGCCGGTTGCGGAAAAGTGAGCGCCTGGCGCATGAGCGAACGCGATGCGATCAACAGTTGCCCCCACAGCTTGCGCCCTTCCCAATAGCGGTCGTAGGCGGCTTTGTTGCGAAAGCCCAAGAACACGGCGAGCGAAATGCCGATCAGCCCGAACGGCTCCGGGCTCAAAAGCCAGTTGCGGTGATCGTGCAACCACAAAGCCACCAACGATAAGGCGAAGACCAACGACAACCGCGGAATCAACCCTGGCAGCACGGACCCCCGCCAAGCCGTCAATGCCCTCAGCCAGTGCAGCGGCGGTCGTACGATCATAATCGCCCCGAGAACTTACCATCGCAGTGCCGGCGCCAAACCGACGCCGGCACTCATCAAACCGCCCGGCGCGAGATGCGAACCGGGATCGACTTATAAGACGGCGTGCCGCAGGCCTTATCGAAGTAGTCGAGCGGCAAGAGCACGTTCGCTTCCGGATAGTAGGCCCCCACAGAGCCGCTGGCGATCTTGTAGGCGATCACCGTATATCCAACCAGCCGTCTCGGGCTATCGGAAGGCAGCGCCGTCTCGACATCGACGAGATCTCCGTGCTCCAGGCTCTGCGCGGCCAAATCCTCTTCACTCATGAAGATCACGTCGCGCCGCCCGAACACGCCGCGGTAGCGATCGTCAAGCCCATAAATCGTGGTGTTGTATTGGTCGTGGCTGCGCAGTGTCGTGAGCTTCAGCACGTCGGCACCACCGGTTTGCGGATCTTCGATCACGCCTTGGAATGCAATGAATTCCGCTTTGCCTGAGGAGGTCGGCCAAACACGCTCGGTAGGTGGCAACGACAAACGAAAGCCGCCAGGCGTGCGGATACGTGCGTTGAAATCGGCGAAATCGGGGAAAACCGCTTCGATCCCATCGCGAATCCGGTCGTAATCGGCGACCATCCCCAGCCAGTCGACCTTGCTCTGCGGCAGCGTTGCATGGGCCATGCCACCGATGATGCTGACCTCGGAGCGCAGATGTTCCGAAGCCGGCGGCAGCTTGCCGCGCGAAGCATGGACCATAGACATGGAATCCTCGACCGTGATCGATTGCGGCCCCTCCGACTGCACGTCCTGCTCGGTACGTCCCAGGCACGGAAAAAGAATCGACTCCCGGCCCACCAGCAGATGCGTACGATTGAGCTTGGTGCCGATATGCACGGTGAGGTCCAGCGTATGCATGGCCGGGAAACATTGCTCGGCATCGGGCAGCGCCACCACGAGGTTGCCACCCAGGCACACCAGCACCTTGGAACGCCCATCGATGATCGCCTGCATGGCCCGGACCGCGTCGTGGCCATGCGCTTCAGGCGGCTTGAACCCGAATACTCGTTCGATCCTGGTGAGCATGTCCGCCGACGGTTTCTCGGTGATCCCGACCGTGCGATCGCCTTGCACGTTGGAATGGCCGCGCAGAGGGCAGATACCGGCTCCCGGCTTGCCGATATTCCCGCGCAGCAAAAGCAGGTTCGCGATCTGATGCACGTTCGAGGTGCCGGTACTGTGCTGCGTGATCCCCATGCCGTAGGTCACGATCGTAGCGTTCGATTTGGCATAGGCCTGCGCCACCGCTTCGAGAGCCGCTTTCGGCAATCCGCTGGCGGCTTCGATATTCGGCCATGGCGTTGCGCGCAGATCCTCGGCGAAGGCCTCATAACCGTGCGTGTGGGTCGCGATAAAATCATGATCCAGAACCGTGCTGCCCGGACCCGCATCGGCATCGAGCGCAATCAGCGCCTTCATGATGCCTTTCAACGCGGCAGCGTCCCCACCGACCTTCACTTGGTAATAAGACGAAGCGATCGGCGTGGAGCCGAAGGTCACCATCTCCATCGCGTTCTGCGGATCGGCAAAACGTTCGAGCGCCCGTTCGCGCAGCGGGTTGAATACGATGATGGGCACGCCGCGCCGCGCGACTTCATGCAGCGTGCCCATCATGCGTGGATGGTTGGTGCCGGGGTTATGGCCCATCGCGATGATCATCTCGCACTGGTCAAAATCGTCGAGCGACACCGTGCCCTTGCCGATCCCGATCGACTGGGGCAGGCCCACGCTGGTGGCCTCGTGGCACATATTCGAGCAATCGGGGAAATTGTTCGTGCCGTACTCACGCGCAAACAATTGATAAAGGAACGCGGCTTCGTTGGAAGCACGACCGGACGTGTAGAACTCAGCCATGTTCGGGTCGGGCAACGCTCGCAGCACCTCCCCGATGCGGGCAAAAGCCGCGTCCCAGCCGATGGGCTTGTAGGTGTCGCTGGCGCGGTCATACGCCATCGGGTGAGTCAGCCGGCCTTCATTTTCCAGTTCGAAGTCGGTGCGCTCCAGCAGTGACGAAACCGTATGCGCGGCGAAGAACTCGGGCAGCACGCGCTTCTTGGTCGCCTCCCAGGTTACTGCCTTCGCGCCGTTTTCGCAGAATTGAAAGGTCGACGTGTGCTCCTTGTCCGGCCACGCGCAGCCAGGGCAATCGAACCCGTCGGGCTTGTTGGTCCGAAACAGCGTGATTGGTGCCTCGATGGTTTCCATCTGCTCGCGCACCGCTTTGGCGGTGGCTCCCAAAGCACCCCAGCCGCCCGCCGGACTATCGTATCGTTTGATTCCTCGAACGTTGCGTTGCTCAGACATTTCAGCCTCCACTTAGCGCATTGCCATATGCATCAATACTTCGAACGGCAGTGCCAGCAGCAGCGCGCCGCCGACACCGATACACCATAAGGCCACGAACCAAAAAGCCCGGCGCAGTCTGCGACCTTTAAGCATAGGCGGGAATGAATACGCGTTAATGATATTGAGCGCCCTGTTGCACTTTCTTCCTGAAGATCCAGTAGCCCGCCGTGGTATAGACTAGGATCATGGGCAGGATGACGACCGCGCCGACCAGCGTGAACACTTGGCTTGAACGCGGTGCCGCCGCATCCGCCAGCGTGATCGTGAACGGTATCGCGTAAGGCCAGACACTGACCAGTAAGCCGATGTAGCCGAGCAGCACCAGCAGCAGGGTCAGGACAAAAGCGGTTTTTTCAAGACGCCTCCGAATCGCGATAAACATGCCGATCGCAACGATCGCCACTAGAAATGGCACTACGATCAGCCGCGAAAACAAGCCGGACTGGAACCACCGCTGCATGATCTGCACACTGATCATCGGCGTCCATATCGACACCCCTATGATGAAGACCAGCAACACCACGGTCAGCGGCGCGACCAGGCGATACAGGCGCCGTTGCAGGTCACCTTCCGTTTTCATGATCAACCAGCACGCACCGAGCAAAGAATAGGTGGCCATCAAGCCCAGGCCGGTAAGCACGTTGAACGGCTGCAGCCAAAAGAACGAATCACCGGAGAACGATGCATTCGTGACCGGGATGCCTTGCAGGTAAGCCCCGAGGATGACCCCTTGGAAAAAAGCTGCGCCCGCAGATCCGGCGATGAAGGACAAATCCCAAAGCTGCTTGGTACGCTTCGCCTTACCGCGGATCTCGAACGAGACGCCGCGAAAAATCAGGCACACCAGCATCATCACGATGGGAAGATACAACGCCGACAGCGCGACACCATAGGCGACCGGAAACGCTGCATAGAGCGCAGCGCCGCCGAGCACCAGCCAGGTTTCGTTGCCGTCCCAGACGGGTGCAACGCTGTGAATCATCATGTTGCGTTCTTCTTCGTCGGGGAAGACTGGGAAGATCAGTCCGATCCCCAGATCGAATCCATCGAGCGCCACATAGACGAACAATCCAAAAGCGATGATCGCGGCCCAAGCTGTCGTGATGCCCATCATGTGGCTCCGTTGTGTTACTCAACCGCCGACATCGGCCGGCGACCGCTGTGGCCAGCGTCGAGGTCGCGGATCGACGAGGGCAGAGCTCGGCTCGGCGACGGGCCCTGCAAAAGCAGCCGGAATATGTAATAAATGCCCGTGCCAAAGACCACGCAGTAAACGACGATAAACGCCATCAGCGCCAGGCTGACCGCTTGGGCCGAGATCGGAGATAGCGCATCGACCGTCCGCATCACGCCATACACCACCCATGGCTGGCGTCCCATCTCGGTCGTCACCCAGCCGGCGAGCAGCGCGATCAGGCCCGTTGGTCCCATCAGCAATACGAAGCGTTGGTAGAGCCGGTTCTCGAACAAGCGTCCACCGCGTCTGAGCAGCAAGCCGAGTAGCGCCAGTAGCGCCATCAGGATCCCAAGCCCAGCCATCAGACGGAAGGTCCAGAAGATGACCGAGGAGTTCGGCCTGTCCTCTTTAGGAAACTCCTTGAGGCCTTGAATCTCGCCATCCCAGCTATGCGTAAGGATCAGGCTACCGAGATGCGGCACCTGTATGGCGTAGCGCGTGACCTCGGCATTCATGTCGGGAAAGCCGACGAGGTTCAGCGCCGTGCCGCCATGTTCAGTTTCCCACAGCCCTTCGATGGCGGCGATTTTTGCGGGCTGGTATTTGCGCGTGTTCAAGCCATGCTGGTCGCCGACCAGTATCTGGATGGGAGCCAGCGCGAGGAGCAGCCAAAGCGCCATTGAATACATGGTTTTTACCGCGGGGTCGCGCCGCCCTTTGAGCAGATGCCAGGCACCGGTGGCTGCCACGATCAGCGCCACCACGATGAAGGTGGCGATCGCCATGTGGGACAGGCGATACGGAAAGGACGGATTGAAGATGATCTTGAACCAGTCCTGTGGCACCACGTGACCGTTCTCGACCGTGAAACCCTGCGGCGTTTGCATCCAGCTATTGGACGAAAGTATCCAGAAAGTCGAAATCAATGTCCCGATAGCTACCAGGACGGTCGCGGCGAAATGGGCGACGCGGCCGACTTTCTCCCACCCGAACAGCATGACGCCGAGGAAACCCGCCTCAAGGAAAAATGCGGTCATGACCTCGTAGGTCAGCAGAGGGCCTGTGATAGGTCCGGCGAATTTCGAAAACCCCGCCCAATTGGTGCCGAACTGGTAGGCCATGACGACGCCCGACACGACACCCATGCCGAAACCGATCGCGAATATTTTCGACCAGTACAGGCAGAGGTCTTTGTAGTGCTCCTTGCCCGTCTTCAGCCAAGCACCTTCGAGTACAGCGATAAAACTAGCCAAGCCTATGCTTATCGCCGGGAAGACGATGTGGAACGAAACCGTGAACGCGAACTGCACTCTCGAAAGGTCTAATGCGCTGAGGTTCATGACTGGGGTTCCGGTGAACACGCACATCAAACATGCGTCACATCAACGTGCACTGCTGATCATCGAACTCCACTCACTGCATCGGGCAAATGGCGCCGAGCATCGGTTTCAGGCACGCTTCCGATCGGCGCGCATGTACCGACCGGAGCGGGGATGTTTGACTAAGCCACGCCGCAGCTGACGAACCTCAGGTCGACAGGAACGCGAGCAGGTCCGCGTTCACCTGATCCGCGTGCGTCGTACACATGCCGTGCGGCGCGCCAGGGTAGATTTTGAGTGTGGCGTTCTTGATGATCTTCGCGGACTTGCGCCCCGAAATGTCGAGTGGCACGATCTGGTCGGCGTCGCCCTGGAGGATCAGCGTCGGCACATCAATCTTCGCTAGATCGGGGGTGTAGTCAACTTCGGAGAATTGCTTGATGCACTCGTATTGCCCGAGGATCGAACCCAACATGCCTTCGCGCCAGAACTCGTCGATAACGCCTTGCGAAATCTTCGCGTCCGGGCGGTTATAGCCGTAGAACAGCCCGGCGAGATCCCGGTAGAATTGTGAGCGATTGCCTGCGACGCCCGCGCGAATGCCGTCGAACACAGCGATTGGCAGCCCGTCGGGATTCGCCTCGGTCTTCAACATCAGTGGAGGCACGGCGCCGATCAGGACCATCTTTGCCACGCGCTTCGAGCCGTGCCGCCCGACATAGCGTGCAATTTCTCCACCGCCGGTCGAGTGCCCCACCAACGTGACGTCCTTCAGGTCAAGCGTGTCGATGACAGTCGCGAGGTCGTCCGCGTAGGTGTCTATGTCGTTGCCGTGACCAGGTTGGTCCGAACGGCCGTTACCTCGGCGGTCATGAGCGATCACACGATAGCCCTTCTGCACGAGAAAGAGCATCTGGGGATCCCATGCGTCCGCATCCAGCGGCCACCCGTGAGAAAAGACAACAGGACGACCGCTACCCCAATCCTTGAAATAGATTTGCGTACCGTCTTTCGTCGTGACTGTGTTCATTTTATGCGTGCCTTTTTGGTGAAGGGAATGTGCGTTGTGTGCCTCGGCACTCTCCCCCGTCGCTGCAAATACGGGCGTGCCGACAACTGCGGCGGCGGCACCCGCGCCAGCGCTGGCGAGCAACATCCGGCGACGGCCTGAGGAAAATGCGTTTTCAATCGAGTCGTTCATGAAGCTCTCCATACTGAACACATGGGTGAAATACAAGCCTGTCTGCAACGCCATTGCACCCATTGGCGGCGGTGTATCAGGGAAACCAACCAGTTGAAGATCGCACGACGCCCGAACGGTCCGCGGCCACCTACGGATCACTCGCCTGCACAGCGCGGCAGCGTTCCGATTCATTCAATTCGGCATCGCCGCGCAATCGGAGACCCGTTAGCTGCGCTGTCCCGCAGCTTCCAAGATGAGTGGGGTGATCTCGTCGGATGAGAGATCTTAGAGTAGGGATACCGCAACTGATGCTGCGCGTGTGTTCTGAAACAGGCACAACGATTTCCTGCTTCGTGCTTCCACAGCTTGCATTAAGTTGATCGCCCCGATGCGTGGCAAGCTATGGATCATTAGCTAGGACAAGTCGGATTTACCGGCCATGCATCGTGTGACGTCGCGGGTGCTCGCATTTCTCGAACTTAATTTCGGGACAACCCCTGGCAACCGTCGTCGACTGTCAGACGCAAATACGCCTGTTGCGTATTTGCGAGGCCGGGCCGGCAATCCATCGCGTTGGCTATATTTAGGGCTTTCAACGGATCCGCTTGTGGGGTGAAACCTCAACAGACCCATTCTTCACCAAGGAGATTTCTCATGTCGAAGGAACAACACCCCCTGCTCCCGCCCTTCAACGAAGAGACGGCCAAGCAAAAAGTTCGGATGGCCGAAGATGGCTGGAATACGCGAGATCCCGAAAAGGTTAAGCTGGTGTACACCCTCGACAGCCGATGGCGGAACCGCGCCGAATTTGCAACGGGGCGCCCGGCTATCGTCGCCCTGCTTACCCGCAAATGGCAGCGTGAACTTGATTACCGCCTGATCAAAGAGCTTTGGGCATTCACAGGCAACCGGATTGCGGTGCGGTTCGCTTACGAGTGGCACGACGACGCACAAAACTGGTTTCGCTCGTATGGTAATGAAAACTGGGAGTTCGACGAAACCGGTTTGATGGCCGTCCGACACGCTTCCATCAACGATCTTCCAATTGAGGCTAAAGACCGCCTGTTTCATTGGGCGCTGGGGCGCCCCCCCGACGACCATGAAGGCTTAAGCGATCTCGGTCTTTAGAATCCGGAGAAACCGCAGGGCATTGAGATGCGAAGTCCGAGGGAGACATCCCGAATTCCCGCCTGAAAACATGGCAAAAATGTGAGGTACTGACAAACCCGCAACCAAATGCGATTTCCTTGACCTGACGATTCGTTTCGGTAAGCATCTGCGACGCAAGCTCAAGGCGCAAGGACATCAAATAGCGCATTGGCGTTTGGCCGGTTGTTCTAAACGCGCGAGTCAGGTAGTTCGGCGATATGTTCATCTCCCGTGCGATCCTGGACATGTTCAGATCGGGATTTCGGGCGAGGCGCCTGATTACCTGCTTCGCGCGCAGTACCAAGGTCATTGCGCTGGTTCGTCTATGTCCGGACTTCGATCCCTCATTGAATATCACGTCCAGCAAATCGAGACACAGATCCGACATGCGTTTCCCCAGCTCGCTGCTAATCGCCCCCCGCTGCAGCGCGAGCAGAAGGACAAAGTCGCGCACGGCCAGGACGTCCGGTGAACTCGAATCGCCAAGATGAACATCATGAAAGCTATAGGGCAATCCGCGATCACGCAAAGCCTGCTTCGGTAGTCGCAGCACAGTGACCGATGACTGCTCGCCAAAATATTCAGCGTAGGCGTGCAGCGGATCGACAGCGAGCACACTCTGCTGGCCGAACGTTCGTGTGCTTCCGTTCTGCTCTATTGAAATGGAGCCGCGCTTGATCATCTTCAGAAAAAGGTGCTCCCCGTTCCAGCAGGCGTTCTCCTGAAGAGTAGGCGATACGGCCTGATGCGCCATGTCCAGATCTAAAACCAGGAACTCCCCGAGTTGCCGCTGCTGGATCTTGCAATCCGCTGAACGAGAATCGTGGAGCCGACACTTCATTCCATAGCGATGCAGCATGGTAGATGTCCACCGATGCCGGTGAGCCAGGTCAGTTGTCTGCTCCGTATTCAAGCTGATGATATTTTCTAACACGATGGCTTTCCAATAGACGTTTCATAAGACGATTTCAGCCCCGCAATTCAGACACGCCGTAGCTTTTCCGCCTCCCCGACTCGTCGCCAGCGTGTGCAAGAACGCGAAGGAAAAACGTGTGCGCTTTCCTTCGATGGTCGACCAGGTGGATCGCTGAGCAAAGCATGTGCAGCTTCATCGATGGCTGTCACCCTGAAACGCGAAAAGGCAATGATAGGCTTCAACAAAAAGGTTTTGACACACTCTTAGGTGAGTAGCCTACGGGAATCGCACCCGCAAGCCCTCGCAGGTAGGGTATCGAGAACTGGCGCGCACACTGGTACCTGCGCCGACACCCGCACATGTGCATCGACCTCGTCACCGAAGGCGGACTGATCGAAATCGTCGCGGATGGCTTCGACGCGGGAATCCGCCGCGCCGATCTCGTGCCACGCGACATGGTCGCGATTCCGATGGGGCAACCGTTCCAGATGGCCGTCGTGGGATAACCGGCGTATTTCGCCGGTCGCGAGAAACCGTCATCGCCGGGCGATCTTGCGGCGCATCGCTGTATCCGCGCGCGGCAGCCTAGTGGTGCGGCCGTCGGCTGGGAATTCGTCCGTCATGGCGAGCCGTTGACCGTCAACGTGAACGACCCGCTGCTGCTGGACGAACCCACGCTGATGCACACCGCGGCGCGTGACGGCCTCGGCCTCGCAATGCTCGCGGACTGGTACGTTAAGGACGATCTGGAGCGCGGCACGCTCGTGCGCGTGCTGGGAGATTGGTCGCCGACTTATCCCGCACTTTGCCTTTATTACTCGGGATGCCGGAACCTGCCTCTGCCGTTGCGGGCGCTAGTCGACTTGATCCGGGAAATGGGTGGAATACTCTGACAAGTCGATAGCGAGCCAACTACGCCTGCCAATTGATATCGCTGCGCTGCCTGTAATCGACGCGTGGCGAATGACCGAACAGCGCCTTATAAGCGCGGCTGAAGGCGGCCTCCGACTCGTAACCGATACTGAGTCCGATTTCACCGACTCGGGCCTCGCGCTTGGCCAGCAAATCCTTCGCAAGCGTCAAACGCCATTCGTTCTGGTAACGCAGCGGAGATCGGCCCACCAGTGCGGCAAAGCGCTCGCAGAAATTGGAGCGGGACATGCCGGCAATGGCCGCAAGGGTCTCGATGCTCCAGCGCTGCATGGGTTGTTCATGAATGGCTTTCAGCGCACGGGCGATGCGCGCATCTGACAGTCCGCCCAGCCATCCCGACGCGGGCCCTTGCTGGATCCAGCTCCGCAATGTGCGGATGACTACCAGATCGATCAGCCGGGAAACCATCAAGGCGGCGCCCGGCTGGACATCGCCGGCTTCGATCATCAGGAAATGCACGATCCCCTCGAGCCATCCCGCGCTCTCCTCACGCCTGATGTGGATGCACTCGGGTAGCGCGGACACCAAGCCCCGAAGGCTGTCGGTGTCAAACAGGAAGCGGCAAAGGATGATGGTCGTCGGTACCTCATCGGCGGTCAACCTCAGATCACCCGCGCCGCGCTGCAACATCATCAGATCGCCCGTGTCGATGGTCATGGTTCCATTTTCTGAACCCTCGATGCGCAGCGCGCTCTGCGTCACGATGCAAACATGCGCCACCCCGGTTTCCAGCGCCAAGCGCTCCCCCGGCGCGAGGGTACACGCGTAGACGAGATCTCCCGTGAGACGGATTTGTGCCAGCACGTGGGACAGCAGATCAGGCGATGCAGTGTCGCCAATTTTCGGATGAATGGTTAAGTTTTTCGGCAATTCCATCATGGTATGAATCGTCTCTCATGAATATGATTCTACCGTGCAGATGCGCTTTAACACGGAAATATAAGCGTTTCTGTAGGAAATCACCATCACATTCTTGCATTGGAAGCGATTGACAAGAAATGTTCCGATTTGCCGGAACCCTCATCATATCGAAAGGTCATCCAGATGAAAATCACTGCCATCAGTACCGCCCTTGTCGCCATGTTGGCGGTGGGCGCTCCTCTCGCCGCATCCGCCGCGACCGCCCATAACGTCGTGCTCGTGCCCGGCGCCTTCACCGACAAATCAAGCTGGGATCAAGTCGCGCACCTGTTGCGCGCAAAGGGTTTCAAGGTCACGGAAGTCGATATCCCGCTGACTTCGCTCGACGCCGACGTTGCCGAGACCCGGAAGGTGCTGGAAGCCCAAAAGGGTGAGACCGTTCTGGTCGGCCATTCCTGGGGTGGCGTCGTGATCGGTGAGGCCGGGGACAGTCCGAAGGTCAAGTCGCTGGTCTATGTTGCTGCCTTCGCGCCGGACAAGGGTGAAACCTTGCAAGCGCTGACGTCGAACGGCCCGCCGACTGAAGGTCTGAAGGCGATTCATCCCAACGACAAGGGCTTCCTTTCCATAGATTCCGCCGCCTACGCGCACGTCTTCGTCGGCGATGTTCCGGAGGCCGAAGGCGAGGCGCTGGCGGCCAAACAGAAGCCGATCAGCGGTGCAGCTTTCGGTGCTCCGGCGACGGTCGCGGCTTGGCATCTCAAGCCGACGTACTACGCGATCTCGGCCAACGACCTGATGGTGCCGCTGCAAGCCGAAGCCTTCTTCGCCAAGCGCATGAATGCCACGACCGTGACGCTGCAGTCGAGCCACGCGTCGCCGGTGTCGCATCCCGACGAAGTCGCTGCACTTATCGAACAGGCCGCGAAGGGACAGTGACCCGAGTCGGACCAATAACTAACTAATGGATAGGATGCAGAATGAACAGTGAATTGTTGGCTCTCGTAGATTCGGGTGTGCTATGCCTTGTTCTGCCGCTGATCTACGTGGCTCTCTATGCGAAGCAGGTTGGCATGCCGGTTATATCCGGCAATCGTGAAGGCGCACCCGAGCCGACCGGTATGGCTGGCCGCGGAATACGCGCCCACCGTAATCTGCTGGAAAACCTCGTGCCTTTCGCCATCGTGGTTTTGGTGGCGCGCGGAATCGGTGTATCGAATGCGATTACGGTAGCTGGTGCGTGGCTGTTCCTTGGCGCGCGTATTGTTCACGCTATTAGCTACCTAGCTGGTATCAAAGGAATTCGTACCTTGGCATACCTCGCTAGCCTCGTCGGTACTGCGATGATCCTTAGCCAGTTGCTCTAGCGCTTTCTTTGTCATGCACATGAATGCCGCGACGATTACGGTGCAGCGGGTTCACACGCCTGCGGCATCGCATCCCGAAGAAGTAACGGCATTCATCGAGTGGTTGGTCTGCGTTCGATAGCAGTTCTACCTGCGCGATCACATCGACGTCTGCTAAGGCCGATCATGCAACGTTCGCCATCGCGAATGGCCGCTGCCTGTGTGGAAACGACTTCTGAATGTCCAAGCGACGCCGCGGGCGAATGACGCTTCATGGCCGAGGCCGTGTGAAACCGCGTGCTAGACATGAAGCTTGCGCAGGTCGACCTTTCAGATCGCGCCATATCGGCTTGGTAGCGCCTCGGGAAGGGTAAAGCGACACCCGAAAACCGAATGTTTTTCCGTTTTCACACGGCCTCGGCCGGTCCCTGCCTAACGGCAATTGACGCGACCCGACCCAAAGCGAAAGTTCGGCTGTAAAGACCGATGACTGCGTCGCAGCGTCAGCCGTCCATCTCCTGATCAAGGTCGATGCCCGAGACCATCAGTGGGTATGCCAGCTGTCTTCGATGGAGGGCTTGGCCGCCGCACAGAAACTGCTGTCGAGCGCTGAGGCTAGATCATGGCGTTTGAGTTGCGCTCGGGATGACGGGCGGCGCATGGCAACACAACAGCGAGATAGGCCGCGACTCGCAGCCCGTCAACAGAAACATCTGTTAGCGTGCGAAGGGCTCAAAAAAGATTCCTTTTCTGCGGGTCCGGTGATCCGCATCACTCGGTGCGTATTCCGGAAGGTACCGCTAACGGCCTGTAAAATCCGACACTATTTTGATGGTTGATTTGTAGGTCGTAGAAAACAAAAACCCCGTAGAACGTTGATTCTACGGGGTTTTTAACCATCGACTGGCGGAGACGGAGGGATTCGAACCCTCGATCCAGGTTTTAGCCCAGATGCTCCCTTAGCAGGGGAGTACCTTCAACCTCTCGGCCACGTCTCCTGCACTTTTTGTCACGCGGGAGGCAGCGCGACGAAGCCAAGATAATAGCGGGTTAGCCGACGCGGGTCAATTTCATGAGACAAAATTTTTCATCTCGTGAATTGCATCGAACAGCGCTTCGACGCCTATTGCGCCGCTTGTTTCGACTACAGCCATAAAACACCCTGCAAGCTGTCACACCCGCGCCGTTTCCCGCCTACCCTTAGCCGCGATCGAGTTCAAACACCTTATGCAGCGCGCGCACGGCGAGCTCAGTATATTTTTCGTCGATAAGCACCGAGATCTTGATCTCCGACGTCGAGATCATCTGGATATTGATGCCCTCTTCCGCCAGCGTACGGAACATCGTGCTCGCGATACCCACGTGCGAGCGCATACCCACGCCGACCACCGACACCTTCGACACCTTCGGATCGCCACGCACCTGCTCGGCCTTCACGTGGTCCTTCACCTGGCTCGTCAGGATCTCCATGGCATGCGCGTAATCGCCGCGGCCAACCGTGAACGTGAAGTCGGTCTTGCCGTCCACGCTCGTGTTCTGGATGATCATGTCGATGTCGATATTCGCATCGGCCACCGGTCCGAGGATCTGGTACGCAATACCCGGCTTGTCGGGCACGCCCATCACGGCAATGCGCGCTTCGTCACGCTGAAATGCGATGCCCGAGATAACAGCTTTTTCCATGGTCTCGTCTTCTTCAAAAGTAATCAGGGTGCCCGAGCGCATTTCGGTTTCGAGCGGAATCAACGGGTCCGTCAGGCTCGACAACACGCGCGTCTTGACCTGATATTTACCGGCGAATTCCACCGAACGGATCTGCAGCACCTTCGACCCGAGGCTTGCCATTTCCAGCATCTCTTCGAACGTCACGCGATCCAGCCTGCGCGCTTCTTCGACCACGCGCGGGTCCGTGGTGTAGACACCGTCAACGTCCGTATAGATCAGGCATTCGTCCGCTTTCAACGCCGCCGCAATCGCGACTGCCGACGTGTCCGAACCACCGCGTCCCAGCGTGGCGATATGCCCGTCAGGATCGACGCCCTGGAAGCCCGTGACCACCACGACCTTGCCTGCGTCGAGATCGGCGAGCACACGCGTGCCGTCGATGTCGCTGATGCGTGCTTTCGTGAATGCGCTGTCGGTCTTGATCGGCACTTGCCAGCCGGCATAGCTGACCGCTTCGAGACCCTCGGCTTGCAACGCAATCGCGAGCAGGCCGACGCTGACTTGCTCGCCCGTGGAGGCAATCATGTCGAGTTCGCGCGGGTCGGGATGAGCGGTAATTTCGCGCGCGAGGCCGAGCAGGCGGTTTGTTTCGCCGGACATGGCCGACGGGACGACGACCATCTTGTGGCCGGCCCTGTGCCATTTCGCGACGCGCTTGGCGACGTTCTTGATGCGCTCGACCGAGCCCATCGAAGTGCCGCCGTATTTATGTACGATGAGTGCCATTGTCGTTTTGAACAGGAGGAAAAGCCGCGCTGGCGCACCGTTTGATGCGCCGCGTACTGCACGACTGCACGTGTTTCACGTATTGCATCAGAAGCCGGCTTGAAGAAGAAACACAAGCAAACCCTGGATCGGTGCGATCGACGACTTAAGCGTGACGACGAAGCGCGGTAGCCGCACGCGCAAGGTTGGCTCGCGCGCAAAATGCAATTCTGGCGGCTAAAAACGCGTCTTCTGGACGGAAAAGCTGCTTGAAAAGCGTTGCGGGAAACCGGTAAACGTACCCGATCGAGGCCTAAAACACAAGCCACAACGGGCGATTCGACGCGTTTGCGGGGCGCTGGCAGGCCGCGCGCAGGCCGTTTGCAGGCGTCCACAAGAAAAGTTGACCGGGATTTGTTCCCGCGTATAAAGCACTGAAAAATCGGGGCAGATTGAGTTTCGCACGCCAGAACCGGCGCAGATACAATGCGCGAACGCACCGGTTAGCCGTTCAGGCAATAACCAGGTCCGGCTGCCACTCGATCCGCCTATACCTAAGGTCGCCGCCCTTACCACTGACTTCGACGCACGCCCGATTGATGCCAATGGAAGGCACGAACAGCAAGGTTTCGCCGAGAAACACCAGCGGGACGTCGCGTTTCCAACCCGGCACGCCGCGCTCCTGAAACAGGTTTTTCAGGGTCCGGCCGGGTCCATCCGCACTCAAGCGCAAGCGCTCGCCGCCCGCGCGCGAACGCGCGCAAAGCGGCGCGGCGCGCAGCGTGGCTTCGGAAACCGCGTCTGCATCGCTTGACTCCGCGGGCTTGAACACGAACGTCCCGCGCCAATGCGGCAGGCGCCAGATACTTTCGCCGTCCCAGTTCAGCACGCTCGCCATGCGCGCGGGATTTGCGCCATCGTCGAGATCGGCGGGGTCCGCGCTATCGCCCTTTTCCCAGAAGATCGCATCGCGATACGCCCGCAAGCAAGACCCGGCGTGATCGATGCGCAACGCATGGCCGTCGCGGGAAACCGCGGCGTCGCGCAATTGCCGCAGCATCTCGCCAATGCGCGCCGCCGATGCCGCCTGCAGCCCGAGCGAGCGCATCCAGTAACGCAGCAGGTTGATCGCGCGTTCATCGTCGAAAGCGAGTACCGCTGACAAGGCCAGCGCGCCCTCATCGTTACCTTGCGCCGATGTCATGTCGATGCGCGCGAGTTCATCGAGCAACCTTTGCGCCGATGCCGCATGCGACGCTGTCCTCGCAAGCGCATCGCGGAAACCGGGAAAATGCACAGCGAGCGCCGGCAGCACGTCATGACGCAGCGCGTTGCGGGCATAGCGGGTATCGGCGTTGGATTCGTCGTCGATCCAGCGAAGATCGCGCTCATGTGCGTAATGCTCAAGTTGTGCGCGCAACAGATGCAATAACGGCCGCACGCGAGGCGTGGAGACACCGTCGGCGCGTTGCGGCGCCATTGCGGCAAGCCCGGCCACGCCCGCGCCGCGCAGCAATTGCAGCAACACGGTTTCCGCCTGATCGTCGGCATGATGCGCGAGCCAAAGCGCGCTTGCGCCCTGCTCGTCGCACAGCGCGTCGAGCGCGCGATAACGCGCGTCGCGTGCCGCCGCTTCGAGACTCTCGCCGCCTTCACGCACCACGTCGACCTGACGCGACGCGAACCTGATGCCCAGCGCTTGTGCGAACGCGTGACAATGCGCGGCCCAGGCGTCGGCGTTCGGACTCAAGCCGTGATGAATATGCAACGCAATCACACGTGACGCCCCCCCGCATCGAACCGCGGCATCGAGCAACGCAGTCGAGTCGAGACCGCCGCTGAACGCAACGGCGATGAAGGGTCGAGGAGAGGCCGGCACATCGGCGAACGCCGCGCGCACCGCATCGATCACGAGGCGGCTGGCGGGAGTGTCAATGTCGGAGGATGTCACGGGAGTCGGCTTGTTAAGCTGCCTTCAAGGCAGCAGCCTGTCAGGGCAAACTGCATAGAGGAAACCGTGAGCGCCGCGCTCAAGCTTCACGCACCCGGCAGGTTTTCCTTGAACTTGCCGTACGCCATCAGCTTGTCGAAGCGGCGCGCACGAACGTCTAGCGCATTCATGCCGTGGAACTGGCGCAGCGTATCGGCCAACGCACGGCGCAGCAATGCAGCCATGCCTTTCGGATCGCGATGCGCGCCGCCCAGCGGCTCGTTGACGATCTTGTCGATCAATCCCAACGCCTTCAGCCGGTGAGCCGTCAAACCCAGCGCTTCGGCCGCTTCCGGCGCCTTCGCCGCGCTTTTCCACAAGATGGACGCGCAGCCTTCGGGCGAAATCACCGAATACGTTGAGAATTGCAGCATCAGCACGCTGTCAGCAACGGCAATAGCCAGCGCACCGCCAGAACCGCCTTCGCCGATGATGGTCGCCACAATCGGCGTCTTCAGTTCGGCCATCACATACAGATTACGACCGATTGCTTCGGACTGCCCACGCTCCTCTGCCCCAATACCGGGGTAAGCGCCCGGGGTGTCGATGAACGTGAAAATCGGCAAGCCGAATTTCTCCGCAAGCCGCATGAGCCGCTCAGCCTTGCGATACCCCTCCGGACGCGGCATGCCGAAATTGCGCGCTGCGCGCTCTTTCGTGTCGCGGCCCTTCTGCTGGCCGATCACCATGCAGGGCTGGCCGTTGAACCGCGCCAGGCCGCCGACAATAGCCAGGTCGTCCGCATAAGAGCGGTCGCCGTGGAGTTCGTGAAAGTCGGTGAACAGCTCGTTCACATAGTCGAGCGTGTACGGGCGCTGCGGATGACGCGCGATCTGCGAAACCTGCCAGGGGGTCAGGTTGGCATAGATATCTTTGGTGAGTTGCTGGCTCTTCTTCGACAGCCGCTCGATTTCTTCCGAAATATCGACAGCGGAATCGTCCTGAACGAAGCGCAATTCTTCGATCTTCGCTTCGAGTTCAGCGATAGGCTGTTCGAAATCCAGAAACGTGGTCTTCATATGTTCGAATCCTAGAGCATCGGGCAGCGCGTATTCTAACCGCGCCGGCCTCACTAAATTTCGGGTCGCAACTATCGATTATAAGATATCAATAGCTCAACAACTGCGACCGGGGAATTTTAGTGATCGGCGGGGACGGGATAAAGGCTGCGCCACATGTACCAGGTCGCGACGGTGCGCCACGGTTCCCAGTTGGCCGCGACTTCGCGCGCTTCGCTGCGGGTCACGGGCTCGCCGCTGAAATAGTTGACGCTGATGGCCTGGATCAGGCCGAGGTCATCGAGCGGCAAGACGTCTGGGCGCGACAAGTTGAAGATCAGGAACATTTCAGCCGTCCACCGGCCGATGCCGCGAATCTGCGTCAACTCCGCGATCACGGCCTCGTCTTCCATCGATGTCCAGCTATCCACGTGCAGTGCGCCCGAAACGAAATGCTGCGCGACGTCGAGGATATATTCGGACTTGCGCTTCGATAACCCGCACGACTGCAACTTCGCCGGCCCCACCTTGATGAACTGCTGCGGCGCGAGCGTCGGACACGTACCTTCCACGCGCTTCCAGATGGCCTGTGCAGCCGTCACGGAAATTTGCTGGCCGACAACCGAACGCGCAAGCGTGGTGAACGGATCGTCGCGATTGATCAGATGCACCGGGCCGAACTTCGGAATCAGTTTCTTGAGAATACGGTCGCGCTTGACGAGGTCGGCGCACGCCTTGTCCCAATACTCGGGACGAGCCGCTTCCGCCGATAACCCGGGCGTCTGCACCGGCACGGTTTTCTCGGCGGTGATCGCACGCGACTTGCGGACGATCTCGCCGTCGTTCTGCGGCGCGCGCACGAGCGCCTGCGTGGCGTCGGCGCCAATGTCTACCTCATCGGTTTTCACGTCGAGCACGCCATTGGTGTTGCCGCTCACCTTCTTGGCAGACACCTTGGATGACACCTTATGTGACCCTGAAGGCGCAGTTGCCCGCACTGTCTTGCGTGCACGAACGAGACCGTTCGTTTTAGCCGTTTTAGCGACAGCGTCATGGACCACGCCATTGACCGCACGTTTCTTCGACGCCGTCTTGCGTTCTCCGTCGTGGCCAGCACCGTTGGCGAACTTCGCCTCGGGCGTCGACACCTTCGACGTTTTCACTTGCGCGCGCCGCGCGACCTTGCTCGCGGGCGCCGCGATACTACCGGACGCGGCTCGTTTAGCCGGCGCCTTTCTGGCCGTTGCCATCATGCCTCCTACCTGGCGAATCGATCAAAGGGAACGAGAGGCGCTTAGCTGCGGCGCCATTCGGTCAACCCGCCCGGTTTGTCCTCAAGTGCAATCCCGGCTTCGAGCAATTCGGCGCGAATCCGGTCTGCTTCGGCATAGTTCTTCGCCTGCTTCGCAGCAACACGAGCGGCGATCTTCATGTCTATATCGGCAGGCGTGAGGTTTTCTGCACCCTCTTTGCCATCACTTTCGCGACTGCTGCGCGGTGTGTCCTGAAGAAACGCACGCGGCTCACGTTGCAACAACCCGAGCACAGCGGCCAGTTCCTTCAATTGACGTGCGAGCACGGTGTCCTGCGAGCGATTCACTTCGCTCGCCAATTCAAACAACACGGCGATCGCAACCGGCGTGTTGAAGTCGTCGTTCATTGCCGCGCGAAAACGTTGCGCGTGCGCTTCGTTCCAGTCGAGCGGCGCGACATCCGGCGTCACGTCTTTCAACGCTGTATACAAACGTGTGAGCGCTCCACGTGCGTCTTCTATATGAACGTCGCTGTAATTGAGCGGCGAACGATAGTGTGCCCTTGCAATAAAAAAACGCACGACTTCCGCATCGAATTTTTCGAGGACTTCACGAATGGTAAAGAAGTTGCCCAGTGACTTCGACATCTTTTCACTGTCGATCTGCACGAAGCCGTTATGCATCCAGTAGTTCACGAACTGAACGCCCGTTGCCGCCTCGCTCTGCGCAATTTCATTCTCATGGTGCGGAAACTGCAGGTCCTGACCACCGCCGTGAATGTCGAAACGGTCCCCCAGCAAGGTGCAGCCCATGGCCGAACATTCGATATGCCAGCCCGGCCGGCCGCGTCCCCATGACGAGTCCCAGCCCGTGTCCGGCGGCTCCCCTTCCTTCGCGCGTTTCCACAATACGAAGTCGAGCGGATCTTGCTTCGCGTCGTTTGCAGCCACGCGCTCGCCCGCGCGCAGGTCTTCGATCGACTTGCCCGACAGCTTGCCGTAGCCCTCGAACTTGCGCACCGCATAGTTCACGTCGCCGTCTTTCCCCTGATACGCGTACCCTTTCTCCACGAGCGTCTGGATCATGCCCAGCATCTGCGGAACGAAGTCGGTCGCACGCGGTTCGAGATCGGGACGCGCGACGCCGAGCGCATCGAGGTCGTCATACATGGCCTGGATGAATCGCCCCGTCAGCGCCTTGATCGACTCGCCGTTTTCAACTGCGCGGCGAATGATCTTGTCGTCGATGTCTGTGATGTTGCGCACATAAGTCACGTTGTATCCGAGCGTGCGAAGCCAGCGCTGGACAATATCGAACACGATCATCATGCGTGCGTGCCCGACGTGACAATAGTCATACACCGTGATTCCGCAAACGTACATGCGCACTTCTCCGGCACGGAGCGGCACGAAAGGTTGCTTGTCACGCGCGAGCGTGTTGTAGATGCGCAATGAGTTCATAGGCGATGGTGCGTGGGCCGGGACATCCGTGTTTCGACTGCTGGCTAATGTGTTGTGACGGCTGTGTTGTAACGGCTTGTGCGGTTGTGACGGCGTGCTGCATGTCCGCGTTGTTCGCATTTCGCTCGCATTCGTTTCCGGCTGCCAATATCAACGGTGGCAACGGTGCTTTCTGCACTGCTGCGGCCCATGCTACAGGTAGCCGTGAAACGACAGCAACATCGAAAACGACAATGAGACCGGCAACGAGAACGACGTCGACGCGAACATCAGCGATGTGACACGTTCCAGCAAGTTCCAGCACATTCAACATGTTTGACCCGGCCCGGCTTCGAACTTGAAGCGCTGCGAACCGTGCGCGCCGTCGCGAGAAACATGACGGTCACGCTGCGATCAAAACGGAGGCGGCCGCGAGTGGCGTAAAGACTGTCTGGACGTTCAGCGGAACGTTGCAGACGTTTTGTTAGAATGGGTCGGAGTATAACATCCAGACCAGAGCCTATGAAACCTTCAAGCGGCCGCGCATCAAGCGTTGCCAAGCTAGCGGCGACCGCCCTTGCAACCGTCACATTCGGACTTGGCGCAACTTTTTTGCCAGTTGCGCCGGTGCTTGCACAAGTCTCCACCGCCACCGCGGACGACACGCCCGCCATCGACCTGGCTATTGCGCAGAAGCAATGGCCAAGCGCGCTCGCGCAGCTCGACGCACGCCTGAAGACCAACCCGCGCGACGTGCAGGCCAAGTTCAAGCGTGCGACCGTACTCGCGCGTTTGAACCGGGACGACGAAGCCATAAGCGCGTTCACCGAGCTTACCCAGGCGTACCCCGAACTGCCCGAGCCATACAACAATCTTGCCGCGCTCTACGCCAAGAAGGGCCGCTATGATGAAGCACGCGTAGCGCTCGAAACGGCGACGAAGGCGAATCCAAGTTACGCGCTGGCGTACGAAAATCTCGGCGATCTATATCTGCGGCTCGCGAGCGAATCGTATAAACGAGCGCAGGCGCTCGGATCGAAGAGTCCGTTGACCACACAGCGCGTGGGCGACATTCAGAAGATCGTGTCGCCTCCGCCGCGACGTCGTCCGGAAGCGGCGGCGGCAGCGGCAGCGTCGGGTGCGTCGAATGGTTCGGCCGCTTCGGCGCCGGCGGCGGCTTCATCGGCAACGGCCGCGTCTTCGTCGAGTGCAACCTCTAATGACTGGACGGCGCCGACATCGGGTACCACGTCGGGCACTACGTCCAACACTAACGACATGTCGTCGCCGCTTTACTCGCCGTTCGGCGGACCCAGCGTGCCGCTTTCGACCACGCCTTACTTCGCGCCCACGAATCCATAATTCCGATAATCCGGCAGGATCGAACGTTCAGACGGCCAGGCAACTGAATAATTTGAACGTTCGACAAGTCTTCACCCGTAGCTGCTCCAACCAGAGGATCGATTACTCATGAAAAGTTTGTTGTTGGCGCTCGGCAGCGCTGCACTCATCGCCCAGGCGCCCGCCTTCGCTCAGTCGTCGCAGACTGCTGCTCACCCGACCGTGCTGCTCAAGACTTCGCAAGGCGACATCAAGGTTGAGTTGTATCCTGAGAAGGCGCCGAAAAGCGTCGCCAACTTTCTGGACTATGTAAAGTCCGGCCAGTACAACGGCACGATTTTTCATCGCGTGATTCCGGGGTTCATGATTCAGGGCGGCGGCTACACGACCAGTTTTGTCGAAAAGCCCACGCGCGCGCCCATTCCGCTTGAAAGCAAGAACGGGCTGAAGAACGCGACCGGCACGCTCGCCATGGCACGCACGAGCGATCCGGATTCGGCGACGTCGCAGTTCTTCATCAACACGGTCGACAACACCGGCCTCGATTACCCCAACGGCGACGGCAACGGTTATGCCGTGTTCGGCAAGGTGGTCGCGGGCATGGACGTAGTGAAGAAGATCGAAGGAACGCCGACGACCACGCGCGGGCCCATGGGCGATGTGCCGCAAACGAACGTCGTGATCCAGTCGGCTAGTGTGGTCGGGAAGTAAGCTCGCGAATAAGCCTGGGAGCGGGCCGCAAAAGCCCAAGTCGGGGACAAGTCGTAGCCGCTCGCCTTCACGGCGAGCAGGCATGAAGCAGGCATACGCCGTGCGCATCGCGTATTGCTCCATCTACTCTTGAAAGGGAAAGGAACTCATCATGGTCGAACTGCATACGAATCACGGCATCATCAAGATCGAACTGAACGCTGAGAAGGCGCCCAAGTCGGTCGAAAACTTTCTGAACTACGTAAAGAAAGGCCACTACGACAACACCGTGTTCCATCGCGTGATCGACGGCTTCATGATCCAGGGCGGCGGTTTCGAACCGGGCATGAAGCAAAAGCCGACGGACGAACCTATCGACAACGAAGCGAACAACGGCCTGAAGAACGAGCACGGTTCCGTCGCGATGGCGCGTACGAATGACCCGCATTCGGCCACGGCGCAGTTCTTCATCAACGTCGGCGACAACGAGTTCCTGAACCACTCGTCGCCGTCGCCGCAGGGCTGGGGCTACGCGGTGTTCGGCAAGGTCGTGGAAGGCCTCGATATCGTCGACAAGATCCGCAAGGTCAAGACGGGCTCGAAGGGTTTCCATCAGGACGTGCCGGTGGATGACGTCGTGATCGAAAAGGCTGTCGTCGCCGGGGAATGATCGACTCGACGCACAGCGTGATCGAAACAGCCGAAACAGCGGGCGCGACAGATACAGCGCGCCCGCTGTTTTTCATTTCCGATCTCCATTTGAGCGACGCCATTCCGCACACGGTGGCGGCGTTCGAGCATTTCATCGAGGTGACGGCGAACGATGCCGATTCGGTGTTCATCCTCGGCGACCTGTTCGAATTCTGGGTGGGCGACGATGTGCTGGATGCGTCGGTGGCCGGTCCGCGCGCCGCGTTCGCGAGGCGCATGACGGCGTTGATGCATACGTTGTCCGAACGCGGCATTGCGTTGTATGTGATGCACGGCAACCGCGATTTCCTGCTCCGCAAGCGTTTCATGCGGGCCGCCGGGGCGCTGCCGTTGCCCGATCCTTTTGTTATCACCGCGTTCGGCACGCGTATTGTGGCGGCCCACGGGGATGCGCTTTGCACGGCCGATCCCGCGTATCAGCGCTTTCGCCGGTTTGCGCGTAACCCGGTTGCGCAACAACTCTTCTTGAGCTTGCCGCTGAAGCTGCGCTTATCGATTGCGGAGCGCATGCGCTCGACCAGCGAAGACGGAAGAATGCGTCCGGCGCAGGCGAAATATGACGTGACGCGCGACGCGGTGGCAAAGCTGTTCTCGAGCACCGGCACCCACACGATGATCCACGGCCACACGCATTTGCCCGCGCGTCATCGTGAAGCAGACGGCGTTCGCTGGGTCATGCCTGATTGGGAACTGGATCACGGCGAGCCACGCGGCGGATATCTGCGCGTGGATGCTGATGGTATTCGGGCATTGCCGCTGGAGTGAATTCAGGCGGGAGGTTTCCTGCGGGCTTTTGGGCCAATGCCCGATGCCCCCCCCTCGCTTTCAGCGACGCGCTGCTTCGCCTTTCATTGCATCGGAGAGGCGCTTTAGATCGATGAACGCGGCATTCTCGACGCCGCTGATCGCATCTATGCGCGTGCCCAGTTTCTCAAGCGCCGCCACAATTTCATCCACACGATACGCTTGCGTAGACGCGTGATCGATCAGGCCATGGATAGCGAGCGATACCGGATCGTCGGCGTTTGGCGTGATGCCGTATGCGCAGAACGCCGCGCGCTCAGGCATAGCGGAGCCTTTTTGCACTGGTTTGACGGCTGCCGGCATGACCACGCGAGCCGGATTACCCACGGCCGTTCCGCCCGCCGGAACCGGCTTCACCACGACCGCGTTCGAACCGATCTTCGCCTCCGCGCCGACCGTGAACCCGCCGAGCACTTTCGCGCCCGCCCCGACAATCACGCCGCGCTCAAGCGTCGGATGCCGCTTCGCGCCGCGCGCGAGCGACGTACCGCCAAGCGTCACGCCTTGGTAGATCGTGCAATCGTCGCCGATTTCCGCCGTTTCGCCGACCACCACGCCCATGCCGTGATCGATGAAGACCCGCCGTCCAAGCGTCGCGCCGGGATGGATTTCGATGCCCGTCATGAAACGCCCGAACTGCGAGACAAACCTCCCAAGCCAACGCCAGCCCGCGCGCCAGCAAGCGTGCGCGATCCGGTGCAGGACGACAGCATGAAAGCCCGGATAACACGTCACGACTTCCCAGGCGCTGCGGGCGGCCGGATCGCGCTCGCGGATGGCGGCGATGTCTTCGCGGAGTCGGTTAAACATGGCGGTGGCTCTGTGGGGTGACCGGGTGCCGACTCTCGGATGCGCGGCTCAGCACGGATTCGGGAATCGATAGTTCAATTTCCGCAGATTGTAGGACGAGCCGTGGAATTCCGCTGCGATGCCCCCGTTAGCAAAGCGGTCAGGGGTTGGGGGCTCGCGTTGATCACAAGATGCGCGAGCGGCGAAACGCGGACAACGCGCGACGCGTCTTCGCCATTGCCGTGCGGGATAAAATCCTTCCTATCGCTTGATCTTTAGAAGAATATGCTTGGCGATACCCCGAAGAATGTTCACCTCCTCGTGCTCCAGTCCCGAGCGCGAAAAAAGCCGTCGCAACCGCGACATCAGTTTCTTCGGGTTGGCCGGATCGAGGAAATCGAGCTCGACCAACGCCTGTTCCAAATGCATGTACATGCCTTCTATCTCGTCGCTGGACGCGCTTGGGACGGACGTTGTCGGGCTCGCCGTCGCGGGAATGGCTGGCATTGCGTCCCCGCGACCGAGCAGCGCCAGCCGCAGCTCGTAGGCCAGAACCTGAACCGCCTGCGCCAGATTCAGCGAGCTATAGGCGGGATTCGCCGGAATGTGCGCGAGCGCGCTGCAGCGCTCCACGTCGGCATTCGACAAGCCCACGCGCTCATTACCGAACACGAGCGCGATGGTGCCCGAATTTCCGACGTGCCCCCGACCCACGAACTCGCAGGCTTTCTCTGCTGCGGCGCGCGGCGCCATCTGCGGCGGCCCATATTCCCGCGAACGCGCCGTCAACGCGATCGACCAATGCACGCCAGTCAGGGCATCGGCGAGTGTTTCGACAACTTGCGCCGACGCGAGCACGTCGTCGGCGCCGCTCGCCATCGCGATCGCTTCCGGCTCGCGCGTGACGAACGCGATTTTCGGCGCGACGACGACCAGCCGGGAAAATCCCATCGTCTTGAGCGCGCGCGCAGCCGCGCCGACATTGCCGGGATGGCTCGGTTCGACCAGCACGAAGCGGGTTGACGCAAAAGCGTCGTCCGGGCGATCCGGGGAGTTTGATGAGGGGTTCAGGTCCAAGGGGAAACGCTTGCCGGAAGGTTGAAAGAGACGTCATGGTATCGCCGCGCGGCCCATCCGGCGACATAAGCTGCGCGAGGCATGACGCGCCGGCGGCCGACTCGGGTAAAATACGCCGTTCGCGTGTGTCCGCTGTTGCAAGTCGCTGTAATCAAGCGCTATTGCAGGTTCAAAGAAGGCACGCGCCCCGCTCTTCTTCAATTCGTTGCCGTCGACATACGTCGTTTTTGCCCGCTGGTTTGGGCCGTTTTCCGTTCGGGGTTGAGACTTCGTGTGCGGCTTCAAGCGCGTGCGTGAAGCGCAGCCGCCGGCCAAAGGACTATTTTCATGCATCCGATGCTCAATATTGCTGTCAAGGCCGCTCGCCGCGCCGGACAGATCATCAATCGCGCGTCGCTGGACCTGGACCGCATCCAGGTCAGCAAAAAACAGCATAACGACTTCGTGACGGAAGTCGACAAGGCCTCCGAGGCAGCGATTATCGAAACGCTGACCACCGCCTATCCGAAGCACTCCATCCTCGCTGAGGAATCGGGCGTGCAGGACAAGGACTCGGAGTTCCAGTGGATCATCGATCCGCTCGACGGCACGACCAACTTCATCCACGGTTTCCAGTATTACTGCGTCTCCATCGCGCTCGCCCACAAGGGCATCATCACGCAAGCGGTCGTGTACGACCCCACCCGCAACGACCTGTTCACCGCGTCGCGCGGCAGCGGCGCTTATCTGAACGAGCGGCGCATTCGCGTGGCAAAACTGGATCGCCTCGGCGATGCGCTCGTCGGCACGGGTTTCCCGTTCCGCGACGGCGCGGGCCTTGACGCGTATGCGAAACTTTTCTCGCAGATGACTGAAGCCTGTGCCGGCTTGCGCCGCCCCGGCGCGGCCGCGCTGGATCTGGCGAATGTGGCCGCAGGCCGGCTCGATGCGTTCTTCGAGCAAGGCATCCACGCATGGGACGTGGCGGCGGGCAGCTTGCTGATCACCGAAGCGGGCGGGCTGGTGGGTAACTACACCGGCGAATCGGATTTCCTGCACAAGAGCGAGATCGTCGCGGGCAATCCGAAGGTCTATGCGCAGATGATCAAGATCCTCGATCCCTTCACCACCACGCGCCAGAGCGCGTAACGAGGGAAAAGCGGGTTGAAGAAAGGCGGCTGCGGCCGCCTTTTTTGTTTGAGCTCGCGGTCCCCGAGCCACGCTCCGTGAGCGGCGTCGCAGCGGCTTCGAGTCGGCTTTCGCACCCATGCCAAAACACGCTGCCAGCGCCCGAAAGCCTGACGTTCCCCGCGCAATTCTGCGCGTCGTCGCCGGCTCCGCTAAAGTGTCCTGCTAGCCGTCCGCGGCATTCCTCATCCTTTCTGCCGCCGTTGCTCTCCATCTAATGAAAAAAGGCTTCTATACGATCATTGCCGCGCAGTTCGTTTCGTCGCTCGCCGACAACGCGCTGCTGATCGCCGCCATAGCGATGCTGTCGGTGATGCATTCCGCATCGTGGGTCACACCGCTTTTGCAGATTTTCTTCACGGTGTCGTACGTCCTGCTCGCGCCGTTCGTGGGTGCATTCGCCGATTCCATCCAGAAACGCTATGTCATGTTCGTCTCCAACGCGTTGAAGGCCGGTGGCTGCGCGCTGATGATCCTCGGCGTGCATCCCATGATCGCTTACGGCGTGGTCGGTCTCGGCGCCGCAGCGTATTCCCCGGCGAAGTACGGCATCCTCACCGAGCTTTTGCCGCCCGAAAAGCTCATCCCGGCCAACGCGTGGCTTGAATCGGCAACAGTCGGATCGACGATTCTCGGCACGGTGATCGGCGGTGCGCTGGTCAGCCAGTACGTTCAGCACTTTGTGAGCGGCGCACATCTGATACTGATCCGCTCGGCCGCCGACGCCGCCATGTTCGCCGTCATGGTTGTGTATGCAGCGGCCGCGCTAATCAATATCGGCATTCCAGATACCGGCGCGCGATACCCTAACCGGCTGAAGGAACCGTCAAAGCTCGTCGGCGATTTCACCCATGCATTCAAGGTGTTATGGGGCGACAAGCTGGCGCAGATCGCATTGTGGGTCACCACCTTGCTGTGGGGTGCGGCGGTCACGCTGCAACTGTTGGTGCTCAAATGGGCGGCGGCGAACCTGGGTTTGTCGTTATCGAAAGCGGCTGTGTTGCAGGGCGTGACGGGACTCGGTATTGCGATGGGCGCGAGTGCGGCCGCCGCGTGGGTGCCGTTGCGCAGTTCGCTCAAGGTCCTGCCGATCGGCGTGGTGACGGGTGCCGTGGCGGTCGGCATGGCGTTCTATAACAAGGACCTGTTTCCGGCGGGTTCCGGCGTGCATATCGGCCCGCTGTTCGTGCCACTTTTTATCCTGGGCGCGTATCCGCTGATGATTCTGCTGGGCGCGCTGTCGGGCTTTTTCATCGTGCCGATGAACGCCATCCTGCAGCATCGCGGTGCGACGCTGCTGTCGGCCGGGGCATCCATCGCGGTTCAGAATTTCAATCAGAACCTCGCTGTTTTGTCGATGCTCGGGGCGTACGCGCTTTTGCTGACGACCAATCTGCCGGTGGAATGGATTATCGTGGTATTTGGCGTGTTTATCTGCGTGATGATGTGGCTTGCCATGCGGCGCCATGCCCGCAATGAGCGGACCGTGGATCTGGGCGCGCTGGTCGAAGAGTGACGGAGTGACACGGATCAGAGTGCAGGAATGGAATCTGCTGCATGCTTTGTTCGGCCGGCAAGAAAGCCGCGCTCTTCGCGGAGTGTGTGGATTGAAACGCGAGGAGCATGGTCTGAAACAAACAAACGACACGTCAAAGGAGCTGCAAATGGGTCTGTTCACACGTTCCACACTCGATAGCAACATCAATGGCGCGGCCAAAGTGGGCCATCGCGCGGTTCAGGGCGCAAGCGACGCGGTCGATACCGCCAGCACGCAGTTGCGCGGCCTGCTCGACGACCTCGACAGCTCGATCCGCGATGCGAAAGACATCGACGTGGACAAGCTGCGCAAAGACTTGCAAGCCAAGCTGAAGACGGCGCGCGCCCAGTTCGACGGTTCGTCTTCCGCCATTGCCGGACGGCTGAACGACGCCGCCGGTTACGCCGATGAATTCGTCCACGACAAGCCGTGGCATACGCTGGGCGCGGTGGCAGGACTTGCGCTGCTGGTCGGGTTTCTGGCGGGAAGATCCTGATCGGCCTTGCGTTGGATTCCGAGGTAAAGCAAAAACGCCGGCATGCCGGCGTTTTTGCTTTTGGACGCGTGCTTTTTAGCGGCCCCTAACGTCTGGTCTGCGGTCTGCGCACACAAGTGGAAGTTGCGCCTGTTCCCGCGTTAGCCATCCAGTCAGGGTTACCACGCCGGGCCAACGCGCTAGCCTTATGTCTTGGCACTTCCGCGATCGAACGACCACACGTTCGCAGCACTTTTAACACGCCCAACACCTGGTCCTACCGCCCGTAGAAGCTGTCAAGAACAACTTGCACGGATAAGCAAAAAATTTATTTCTTCACACGTCTCAGTTTGACAGGCGAAGAATCCCCAACCAGCGTACGCTCCTGACGTCAGCACAGTAGGACTAATGAAAGCGATAGCTCAACCAAAGACAGCGCAAATTTTCGACCGGATCAACGCTCTCCAGTCAACAACTTCGCACTACTTCAACTCATCGCAGTTGACGCCTTTCGTGCGCGAATGGCGGGAGATCAAGAACGAGATTGATTCACTAATGAAGGTAGACGCGTGCGCTGCTTGGGAAGCAGCCGGCGCATGGAAGGGTCTCGCTGGAGACACGGCAGGAACTGAAATCGCATTTGCGAACAGCGTTCGACTGGGAAACTCCGGTTCGAACCGTGAAAACTGGATGATCACTCGCTTGAACCTCGGCCTGTTTTCTGCCGCCCAGAGCCTTTACACGGCCATAGGACATCCGAAAACGGGTTACTTCACACTGCTGCTCGAGGACGGCTATAAAACCGGCGCGATTGGGCAAGCAGCTTCGTTCATTGAGAGGGCTAGAGAAATGCGCATCAAATGGGGTGAGAATCAAGTCCAGGAAGTTATGAAGGCCGACGCCATCCTTCGTCATGCCGGAGTTTCGGATCAACAGATTGGACGGCAGCTCGACGTGGCAGGCATGGTCCTTCGACGTCATCAAATCCGGCCGAACGTGTCAGTGCTCGTAACCTCGGCGGACGATTTTTTTAGCGGCGTCACTTATTCTCTCGCGGTACCCGTGGGCGCCGGAAAAGCGTTCGACATGAACGTGGAATTGGCTAGAGTAGAAGATAAAGCCGGCATCAACAAGAACGTTGCATTCGACGTCGTCTTCGAAGCGGTGGCATCTTGAGTTCCACGCCCCGAGAGCTGGTTGACTGCGCTGCTGAGTTGCTGAGGCAGGCCTTGGGCGAGCCGCAGTATCGCGCGGTGTGCAGTCGCGCGTACTATGGCGCATTTCATGCTGCCAATACGTTTCACAATGCGCTTTCCGCGCCAGGATCGGTGGGCTCCGCGCGGGGACGCCATCAGCAGTTGATCGCTCAGTTGTCAAATCCGACATGCAGCAAACAAAACGACAATTACTTTGTCTCCCAAGCGCTCAGCAAAAAGCTCCGTCCGCTGATCGATGCCCGCGTGAAAGCCGACTATCTGATCCATTCCGAGGTAAGCCTCGCGCTCGCCACGGCTGCAACGGCTAGCGCCGAGGCGATAGTACAGAGGGTAATGTGACCCTTGGCATGCAACCACCCTTTCGACCATTCTCCCCGCTCGGTGCCGTTGCAGAACCCACCCTGCTGGTCTGATTCCCAGCGGGGTGACCGCGATTCGTCTTGCTTGAGATTCCCGAAGGAGTAAAACCGCCGGCATCTCCGGCGCTTTTGCTTGTCCAGGCGCCGTTTTGTGATGGTCAACCGTATTGGCCGCGCTCAGGGAAATAACATTCCATGCCGTGTTAGCCAGTCGGCCGACATTCCCGCGACCAGCCAACGCGGTACACTCGTGCCCTTAGGACTTTCGCACATTCACGCACGCAAGATGGGTACGCATATCTCCGTTTCGTCTACTGCTCAAGACTTGGGCCCCGCCGCGCAGGAACCCGGCGCCGCGGTCGATCTGTCGCACCACACTCCCATGATGCAGCAATATCTGCGCATCAAAGGGGAGCATCCCGGCACGCTCGTGTTTTACCGGATGGGCGACTTCTACGAGCTATTCTTCGACGACGCCGTCAAAGCTTCGCGCCTGCTCGACCTCACGCTGACACAACGCGGGGCGTCTGGCGGAAACCCGATCAAGATGGCCGGCATCCCCCATCATTCGTGCGAGCAATATCTGGCGAAACTCGTGAAGCTTGGCGAATCCGTCGCTATTTGCGAGCAGATCGGCGACCCGGCGACATCGAAGGGACCGGTCGAGCGCAAGGTCGTGCGCGTAGTCACGCCCGGAACGCTGACTGATGCCGCGCTTCTCTCGGACAAAAACGACGTCTTCCTGTTAGCGCTCTGCCCGGCGCATAACCGCCGCGGCGTGCTCACGAGCGTCGGCCTGGCGTGGCTGAACCTGGCGAGCGGCGCATTGCGCCTTGCCGAAGTCGCGCCCGATCAACTGAGCGCGGCGCTCGAGCGCATTCGCCCAGCGGAAACGCTGGTGGCTGACTCGTTTTCTACGACCAACGCGCCATTCGAAGTACCAAACGCAGGGGCGACAACACGGGCACCCGCGTGGCATTTCGATATTGAATCGGGCACGCAACGTCTGCGCGAGCAACTCGATGTCGCCAGCCTCGACGGCTTCGGTGCGCACTCGCTAACCTGCGCGTGCGGCGCCGCCGGCGCGCTGCTGCTTTACGCAGCCGCCACCCAGGGACAGCAGTTGCGGCACGTGCGCAGCCTGAAGGTGGAGTACGAGTCGGAGTACATTGGTCTCGACCCGGCCACGCGGCGTAATCTCGAACTGACCGAGACCTTGCGCGGAACGGAATCGCCCACGTTGTGCTCGCTGCTGGACACATGCTGCACGACCATGGGCAGCCGTCTGCTGCGGCACTGGCTACATCATCCGCCTCGCGACTTCACTATCGCGCAAAGCCGGCAGCGTGCAATTGGCGCATTGCTGGACGCGCCTGCAACGGCGAGCCTGGATGGTTTGCGCGCAGCTTTGCGGCAGATTTCGGACATCGAACGGATTACGGGACGGCTGGCGCTGCTGTCGGCCCGGCCGCGCGATCTCTCCAGCCTGCGAGATACCTTTGCTGCACTGCCCCAACTGCGCGAACGGCTTGCCGCCGTGAAGATGAATGCGGCATCGCTTCAACGTATCGATATATCACTCGAGCCACCGCCCGAATGCCTCGCGCTGCTGAGCCGCGCAATCGCGCCGGAACCCGCGGCGCTGATCCGCGACGGTGGTGTGATCGCGCGCGGTTACGACGCCGACCTCGACGAGCTCCGCGATATCTCCGAGAACTGCGACCAGTTCCTGATCGACCTGGAGGCCCGTGAACGCACGCGAACGGGCATCGCGAACCTGCGGGTCGAGTACAACAAGGTGCATGGCTTTTATATCGAAGTCACGCGCGGTCAGACGGACAAGGTTCCCGATGACTACCGCCGTCGCCAGACACTGAAGAACGCCGAGCGTTACATCACGCCGGAGTTGAAAACCTTCGAAGACAAGGCGCTGTCCGCACAGGACCGGGCATTGGCCCGCGAGCGTTTGCTCTACGACGCGCTGCTGCAAACCCTGTTGCCGCACATTGGCGACTGCCAGCGCGTGGCGGCGGCGCTCGCTGAACTCGACCTGCTTGGCGCGTTCGCGGAACGGGCGCTCGCGCTCGACTGGATCGCCCCGGCATTCGCGGCCGATGCAGGTATCGATATCGAGCAAGGGCGGCACCCGGTGGTGGAAGCGCAGGTCGAGCAGTTCATCGCAAACGATTGTTGCTTGAATACCGAGCGCAAGCTGCTGCTGATCACCGGACCGAACATGGGCGGTAAGTCGACGTTCATGCGACAGACCGCGTTGATCGCGCTACTGGCTTTCGTGGGCAGCTATGTGCCCGCGAAACGCGCATGCTTTGGACCAGTCGACCGGATCTTTACGCGCATCGGCGCCGCCGACGACCTCGCCGGCGGCCGTTCCACCTTCATGGTCGAGATGACGGAAGCGGCGGCCATTCTCAACGACGCCACGCCGTCGAGTCTTGTACTGATGGACGAAATCGGCCGCGGCACGTCCACGTTCGACGGCCTCGCGCTTGCATGGGCCATCGCACGGCATCTGCTGTCGCATAACGGCTGCCATACGTTGTTCGCGACGCATTATTTCGAACTGACGCAGTTGCCGGCTGAGTTTGCTCAGGCAGCAAACGTGCATTTGTCGGCGGTCGAACATGACCACGGTATCGTGTTCCTGCACTCGGTAAGCGAAGGTCCGGCGAACCAGAGCTACGGCTTGCAGGTCGCGCAACTGGCAGGCGTGCCGCCGGCCGTCATCAAGGCTGCAAGGAAACACCTGGCGCATCTGGAGCAGCAGTCGATCGGCCAGCCATCGCCGCAATTCGATCTGTTCGCGGGACCCGTTGTGGAGATAGCCGACGCCTACGAACGTGACGAACCGGTCGAAGCGCCACCGCACCCCGCGCTCGACCGGCTGCGCGCAATCGATCGGAACGAATTGCGACCACGCGACGCACTCGATCTGCTCTACGAACTACATGAGCTGGCGTCGAACGCTCCGGATGCGTCGCGTTAAAGCGGACTTTGCCACCGGCTGGCCGGGCGCGCGACGCATGGTGCGCACCCGCGTCATCGTTACTGGCTTATGCGCCCTCTTCCTGCTGGCCGGGAGACCGCAGCGCGCCCAAGCTGAAGCGCCGCCACTCGCGCCGGTCACACCGCTGACATTCGCGATCGCGTCTAATGTACTCGACAAGCCCGCCGGCGAAACTGCGCTCCAGCATCTGATCAACGCCATCGGGCAAGAACGAAACACGTCGTTCATCATCTACGATGGCAACCTCAAAGGCGAAACGGAACCGTGCCGGGATTCGCTCTACAACACGCGCCAGCAAATCTTCGATAGCTCCCGCAAACCGGTCGTCCTGCTGCCCGGCGGCAGCGACTGGGCATCTTGCGGTCTCGCACAAGCAGGCAGTTACGATCCGGTCGAGCGACTGGATTTCATCCGCCAGTTGTTCTTCGGCGACTCAAGTTCGCTCGGTCAGACGCCTATGAACGTGATCCGCGAAAGCGATGTCGCTCGCTTTCGGCCGTTCCGCGAAAATGTCCGATGGCAAACCGACGGTATTGCGTTCATTGGTTTGAACGCGCCCGCGCCAAACAATCACTATCTGACCGCGGGTGGGCGCAACGGAGAATTCGAGGACCGTTCCGTCGCCAACGCGTTCTGGCTGGAACATGCAGTTGAAACCGCGCGACGTTCGGACATGCGTG
Source organism: Caballeronia sp. dw_19 (assembly GCF_018449515.1). Taxonomy (GTDB): domain Bacteria; phylum Pseudomonadota; class Gammaproteobacteria; order Burkholderiales; family Burkholderiaceae; genus Caballeronia. The sequence goes on from NZ_JAAVUQ010000005.1 coordinate 130,626, forward strand.
CGGTCGTCGTGATCCTGCAGGGTGATCCCGACTTCGCGCGTTACGAGCGTCGCGATCGTTTCGCATGGCTGCACTTTTCTCGCGGCGAACCGTCGCGCGATGGTTTTCTCGAACTCAAGCGCAGCCTTGTCAAAGCCGCCGAATTGTTTCGCGGACCCGTGATCGTGATCCACATGTCGGATACGCCGATACCCAGGGGTTTTCGCATCGACCAGCCGCTGCGCAACGACAAAGGCACGGTGGTCGCCAATCTGACGCGCATCGCGATCAGTTTGAAGAAACCGCAATCGCAATGGCTGGAGGTGGAGTCCGACTTCGCCTGGCGGCCGCCCTTTCGGGTGCGCGTACGCGACGTGATCGTGCGGCCGGTGGCACCCGGCCAGGCACCGGCGCCGACCGTGCCCGGGTCTTCGCCAATACCGTCGTCGGCACCTTCGCCATCTTCGTCGCCTTCTTCGATCCCCGGCGTTGAAAACGAGACCCCCGGGCCGTCATCGTTTTTCCAGCAGATGCAGCCAGTGCAGCCGGCGCAGCAAGTGCAACATTCCGCGCCGGCACTTCAACCAGACACCGGCGTGCCCGCGTCTTCAGTACCGCCCACGCTGAACTTGAACTCGCCCGCGAACCTGCCGCCAATCCTGCCGGAACCGGCGAGTCCCACGAGCGGCGCATCGGGCGCAGGCACGGGCCAATAAGCCCGTTCACGGATCAACCGCGCGAAAAATAAAACAAAGGCGCAGCAACCTGCCTGCGCCTTGTTTCACATCGCTTGGGCTCGCCCCCTACACACGCCTCAATGCAAGGTCGGGCCAGCGTCCTTGCCCGGCTCTTCGTCGTCCTCGTCGAGGACTTCGAGACCGTCAAGGCCATGCGCGTGCTGATGTTCCTTCTCGTCCTCGGTGGCTTCCCGGACTTCCTGCACGTTCAGCGCGAAGCGCAGCGCCATGCCCGCCAGCGGATGATTGCCGTCGAGCACGACCTTATCTTCAGCCACGTCGGTGACCGTGTAGATCAGCGAATCGAGTTCGTCCTCGCCGTCTTCCGGGGTGCCCTCAAACTGCATGCCGACTTCGAGCGGTTCCGGAAAGCGGCCTCGCGCCTCCACCTTCACGAGATCGGGATCGTACTCGCCGAACGCATCCTGCGGTTCGAGCTGCAACTGCGTCTGATAGCCGGCTTCCTGACCGTCGAGTGCTTCCTCGATCTTGGGGAACGTGCCATCATAGCCGCCGTGCAGATAGACCATCGGCTCGTCGCTTTCCTCGATCAGATTGCCATGAGCGTCCGAGAGCTTATAGGCTACTGATACGACGGTGTCTTTTGCGATTTTCATTGGATTCTCCAAGATACAAGCCTCAATTATACGATGCCAACGCGGTCCCCTAACGTTCCCTCAAGTCCTTTCGCGGTGCCGCTTCCCGACGAACCTTCAACCCTGCTCGGCAACCTCACGCCAGCGCAATTCATGCGCCGGTACTGGCAGAAAAAACCGCTCCTGATCCGTCAGGCGATTCCTGACATTCAAGCGCCGCTATCCCGCGACGAACTGTTCGAACTCGCCGACAGCGAAGACGCAGAATCGCGCCTTATCACGCATTTTCGCAAGTCCTGGGCAATGGAGCACGGGCCTTTTGCGCCCGACGAATTGCCATCTGTGAAAAAGCGTGACTGGACGTTGCTCGTGCAAGGGGTGAACCTGCACGACGACCGTGCCCGCGCGCTGCTGGATCGCTTCCGTTTCATCCCCGACGCCCGCGTCGATGACCTCATGATTTCGTACGCCACCGACGGCGGCGGCGTGGGTGCGCACTTCGATTCCTACGACGTGTTCCTGTTGCAGATCCACGGCAAACGGCGCTGGCGCTTCGGCGCCCAGCGCGATCTCTCGCTAAAAGAGGGGTTGCCGTTGAAAGTTTTACAGCACTTCGAAGCAGACGAGGAGTGGGTGCTGGAACCGGGCGACATGCTTTATTTGCCGCCTCACATCGCTCATGACGGTGTGGCAGAAGGCGAGTGCATGACCGCCTCGATCGGCTTCCGGGCACCTTCTGCAAGCGAATTGTCAGGCCAGTTCCTGTATCACCTCGCGGAGCGCCTGGACGATGCCGGCAGCGCTGGCGCAAAAAGCGCCAAGGCTGGCGCACAACGCTACCGTGACCCCTCGCAGTCGGCGGTCAGCCACCCGGCGCTACTGCCACCGCTCATGATCGAACGAGTTGGCGCGATCCTTGCGAATATCGAATGGGATGAGAAGGACGTCGCTTCGTTTCTCGGAACGTACCTGAGCGAACCGAAGCCGAATGTCGTATTCGATCCGCCGCGGCGCCCTTTGAATGAGACCCGGTTTATCGAACGCGCGAAACAGTCCGGTTTGAAGCTCGATAAAAAGACCGGGCTGCTTTATGACAAGCACGCTTATTTTATGAATGGCGAGCAGGATTTATTGTCGGGAAAGCTCAAGAAATGGCTTCCTGAACTCGCCGACAAACGGTATTTGGAGGGGAAACGCTTTGTAACACTCTCAGGCGATTCGTCAATGACAGTGCTACTACACGAGTGGTATTGTGCGGGCTGGATACAAGTCGACGCAAACGCCTAGTGTTTGGCCTGTCTTGCTGTTCCGCGGGTTGAAATGTATGAGAAAGACAACGTATTGTCCCCTGATTTATCGACGGTCGATACGAAAGTGCATATAATTTCCGCCCAAGCCGTAGGAAGTCTCACAGACATACATAATGTGAGTCCACAACGGCCCGGGTCGGTGTTGGAGCACACATTACCGGTACTTTGCGCTGTTGCTTACCTTTAACCATAAAAGGACGTGATCATGAAGAAATCTCTCCTCGTAGCATCCCTGTTGGCTGCTGTTGCGCTTGCTGCATGCAACAAGTCTAGCGATACGGCTGCTCCGGGCGCTGCTAGCGATACCTCGGCTGCTGCTAGCGATACCTCGGCTGCTTCGGCACCTGCTGCAGCTGCTTCGGATTCTGCAGCTGCTGCTAGCGACGCAGCTTCGAGCGCTACGGCTGCTGCAAGCGACGCAACTGCCGCTGCTGCATCGGCAACGGACGCAGCTTCTGCAGCTGCTCCTGCTTCGGGCGCAAGCCAGTAAGCACCTAGTCAGGGGTCTAGTTTTCCGCTCTTTAGCTGTTTCATCTAGCTGAAAACGAAGCCTCCGCAATAAGCCTCGCAGGATGTCATTCTGAGAGGCTTATGAAAAAACCGGCCCGAGGGCCGGTTTTTTTATGTCTGCTGGTTCTTGGCGTGAATACGCGGAATGCCACTATGCGGCGTTTATGCAGCGCGCTATAGGGAAACACAAAGTGGCGTCATAACGACAGCCAGTCGAACCCATCGGCTTGCGTAGCCACCACGACATCAGCCGGAATGCCACCTAGCACGGCGGCGAGCGCCGCCTGGGCCAACTCAGGCAAGTTGTTCTGTTGACTCAGGTGAGCGGCCACCAGATGGCGCAGCTTCGATCGATCGAGCGCTGCGAGAATCCCTGCTGCAGCGTCGTTGTTGAGGTGTCCATGCATACCGCCAATCCGCGCCTTGAGCGACGCTGGATAGCGGCTTGTCGCGAGCATCTCGACATCGTGATTCGACTCGAGCACCAAGGCATCGCAACCGCTCAGTACATTCGTGATGTGGGCAGTAGCGCCCCCGACATCCGTCAGGACGCCCAAACGGCTTGTGCCGTCCGAGAACACGTACTGGAGAGGCTCGCGCGCGTCGTGGGGCACGGTATAAGGGAGCACTTCCAGGTCCCCTACCACCACGCTCTCGTCGCCCCAGAGCACTCGAAGATCTACCGGCGCGTCATCGGCACCCACTGCGCGTGCGGTGCCCCAACTCATGTGCAACGGAATAGACCATTTGCGCGCCAGCGTCAGCGCACCGCCAATGTGATCCGCATGCTCATGCGTAATGAGAATGGCATCGATCTGGTCCGCCCGCACGTCGAGCCGCGCCAGGCGCCGCTCGACTTCCTTCGCGGAGAAACCACAATCCAGCAGCACGCGCGTAGTAGTCGTACCGCTGACCGACTCGACCAGCAACGCGTTGCCTTCGCTGCCGCTGCCGAGACTGGCAAAACGCATCGGCGAAAACCTAGTTCAACTGCGCGTGCAACAACGCAACAATCCGTTGCGCGTCGGTGGATGTATCCACCGACCCATTGGCGTCGACCACGGCAATCTCCGTAATCGTATCGGCCTTCGGACGCACGTTGACCATGAACTCGCGTGAAGGCTTGGGTGCGCCGCCGCCAAAGAACTTGCCGAGCAATCCGTCCTTCTTCAACTCCTGCATGGAGTCCGAGAAGCGCACGTAATACAGGCCCTTCGCGCGGTCCCGATTGTCGACGGTGAAGTTCGTCCGGTCGAGTGCAAGTCCTACACGCAACCAGGCGCTGTCGAACGGCTCGGAGAGATCCAGCGTGGACGGGCCACCGGTCGGATCCACGCTTGCCGTAGCAGTCGCCGGGGTTGCATCGGTCAACAGCTGCTTCGCCTGCGCGTCAGTAAGGCCGAACTTCTCCATCAGCTTCGCGAGGAACGCGGCTTCGAGAGCCGGGTTCCGCGGCCGCTCGACCCATTTCGACGAGGTCTTGTCCTGGCCCGTCAGCATTTCTTCCATCGCGCTGTGGCTGATGGAGATGTCGGTGGAACCGCTCGAACCGCGCTCGACCAGCGTACGGAATTGATCGCGCGTACCCGATGAATACGCAAAGTCGACCAGCTTGCCAATGCTCTTCCTGAACCAGTCGTCCGGAATGTTCGCGCGATTTTCAGCCCAGTCGGTCGTCATGATGCCAGTAGCAGCGGCATCGGTCTTGAGCGTGAAACCGTTCTCCTCCCAGAATTCCTGCAACTGCGGCCAGAGCTGGTCGGGGGAACGGCCATCGACGACTAGCCAGCGGCGATCGCCATCACGCTCCACGTGCATGCCGAACGGGTCTTGCGGCGTCGGCACGCCCACGGTTGCGTTGCCTGCAGGCGTAAGCGCCCGCGGCGCGGCGCCGCCAAGCGTATTCAGCTTGGGCGGTGCGGCATAACGCTGGCTAATGTCCGCGGTACTGAGATCCGATGGCACGGCCAGCGTAGGCGCCGTTTCAGCACCCTTGTAATTGACCCGATCCGGCGCGAGCCAGTCGTTCAACGTGTCACAACCGGCAAGCGAGATCAGCGTGCCGATTCCAAGCGACAGCACGCTCAGGGTGCGAGCGTGATTGAATAAGGCGGAACGTTTCATGAGGTCCTTCGTGATGCTGAATGCGCGTTGCCTGGAAGCTAAGCCGGGAACGGGTCGATGAACGACGGGTTGATGACACTCGCTGGCTGGCCAAACGGTAATAAGGCCGAAACCACTGCATTGCAGTGAGGCGCATGTTTTAAATGCGCCCCGCCGCCGGCCGTCAGGCCAGAAGTCCTGTTTCGCGCAACGCGTCGCGCACGACATCGTGGTAGCGCGCGTCGAGCGGCGTCAGCGGCAGACGAATCCCGCTTTCCATGCGCCCGAGCGCAGCAAGCGCCCACTTCGCGGGAATCGGATTCGACTCGCAAAACATCTGCTTGTGCAGCGACAGCAAGCTCAGGTGAATCTTGCGCGCGGTAATCGCGTCGCCGGCAAGGGCCGCGCGGCAGAGTTCGCTCATCGCTCTCGGCGCGACGTTCGCCGTCACCGAAATGTTGCCGTGGCCACCGAGCAGCATCAATGCGATCGCGGTCGGATCGTCACCGCTGTAGATCGCAAAATGCGCCGGCGCGTACTTGATCAGGTTTGCCGCACGGTCGATATTGCCCGTTGCCTCTTTCACGCCCACGATGCCCGGCACGTCGGCGAGACGCAGCACGGTGTCGTGGTTCATGTCCGCAACGGTCCGGCCCGGAACGTTATACAGGATGACGGGCAGGTCGACGGATTCCGCGATTCGGCGGAAGTGCTGGTACATGCCTTCTTGCGTTGGCTTGTTGTAGTAAGGGACTACTTGCAGCGTGGCGTCGGCGCCGACTTCCTTCGCCGCTTTTGCCAGCTCGACCGCCTCCGACGTGGAGTTGCCACCCGCGCCTGCGATGATCGGAAAACGCTTGGCCGTGTGTTCAACGGCGGTTTTCACCATCAGGATGTGTTCATCAACTGAAAGTGTGGCCGATTCGCCGCTGGTGCCGACCACGACGAGGCCGTTCGTGCCCTCTTCAACATGCCAGTCGATCAGTTTTCGAAACGCCGGCAGATCGAGACTACCGTCCTCGTGCATCGGGGTAACGATGGCAGGAATGCTGCCGCGGATCTGGATGCCGCCGTGTGTTCCGTTTGTCATGAAACGCTATGAAATTGGTCGGTAAACCGCGATTGTAGCGGATTAGCCCTGCAGTACGTAACGAACGGGATCTGATGCATTGTTACGTTCCGTAAGGCCTGTTGGCGGGGGCCGCAATGGGGCGGCAGCGACAATGCGCTGTACGCAGGATGCGCGCGGCGCGTTGATAAAACCATCCTGATAAGCGATGACCCGCAAGCGGCCCCGCACGGCGTCGAGCAGTTCGCCGGGATTGAGCAGGAAGTCCGGATTCGACGGCTTGCCAAACCCAACCCGTTCGTTGCCCGCCGCGAAGGTCTCGTACAGCAGCACGCCGCCGGGTGCGAGGGCATCGAATAAATAGGGGAACAGCGGCCGATGGAGGTAATTCGTCACCACGACCGCAGCGAATTTCTCGTCATCCCGCAGCGGCCAGCTCGCGTTTTCCAGATCGGCGCAGCGCGTGGTGACATGCTGCACGGCAGCGAGGCTTGCCAATGCGGTTTCATCGCGATCCAGCGCCAGCACCGGGTGCCCCCGCAACGCGAAATAACGCGCATGGCGGCCATTGCCCGACGCGACGTCGAGCACCGCGCCGCCCTGCTCCACCAGATGCGACCACTGCTCGATCCATGCACTGGCGGTGGTGGGTGGCGTGGGTGACTTTTCAGGCGCTGACATTGCGATCATCAGTTATACGAGAGGCCCATTGCGTCGCGAACGTCGCGCATGGTCTCTACCGCAAACTTGCGCGCCTTGTCGCAACCGTCGGCCACGATCGCGCGCAACAGCGACGGATCGTCCATGTATTTCTGCGCGCGTTCCAGCATGGGTTGCTGCTCGTGCAAAATGCCTTCGATCACCGGTTGCTTGCATTCAAGGCAACCAATTCCCGCGCTGCGGCAGTTCGTCTGCACCCACTTGTGCGTGGTTTCGTCGGTATAGACCTGATGCAGTTGCCACACCGGACACTTGTCTGGATCGCCGGGATCGGTGCGGCGAACCCGCGCCGGATCGGTCGGCATGGTGCGCACTTTCTTCGCGATTGTCTCGGCGTCCTCACGCAGGCCGATGGTGTTGCCATACGACTTCGACATCTTCGCGCCATCGAGGCCCGGCATGCGCGACGCTTCGGTCAGCAACGCCTGCGGCTCGACCAGGATGATCTTGCGCGCGCCTTCCAGATAACCGAACAGCCGTTCGCGATCGTTCATCGACAGGCTCTGCGATTCCTGCAGCATAGCCTGCGCCTGTTCGAGCGCTTCGTCGTCGCCTTCCTGCTGATACGCAACCCGCAGTTCGTGATAAAGCTTCGCGCGTTTGCCGCCGAGTTTCTTCGCGGCATCGAGTGCTTTCTCTTCGAAATCCGCCTCACGCCCATACAGATAATTGAAGCGTCGCGCGATCTCGCGCGTCATTTCCACGTGCGGCACCTGGTCCTCGCCGACCGGCACGAGCGACGCGCGATACAGCAAGATGTCTGCCGCCATCAGCACCGGATAACCGAGAAAGCCGTACGTGGTCAGATCCTTTTCCTTCAGCTTCTCGATCTGCTCCTTGTAGGTCGGCACGCGTTCGAGCCAGCCAAGCGGCGTGCTCATGCCAAGCAGCAGCGCAAGCTCGGCGTGTTCCGGCACGCGGCTCTGGATGAAGAGCGTGGCTTGCGCCGGATCGATGCCGGACGCGAGCCAGTCGATCAGCACTTCCCAGACGTTCTTCTCGATGACTTCAGGCGTTTCGTAGTGGGTCGTCAGCGCATGCCAGTCGACGACCGCGAAAAAGCACGGGTACTCGGACTGCAGCCGCACCCAGTTCTTGAGCACGCCGTGATAGTGGCCTAGATGCAGCGAGCCGGTCGGCCGCATGCCGGAGAAGATACGGTCAGGGAACATGGATTTATTGTAAAAGCGAGGCAAGTGGATTCAGGACGGCCGACACCGCGACATACCCGGCGCTCACGAGCGGCCCGAGCCAAAAACGCGTCAAAGTGCCGGTCATGACTAGTGCCATCACGATGAAAAAACCATAAGGTTCAAGCCGCGACAGCATGATCGACGCGCGCACGGGCAGCAGCGCCATGAGCACACGTCCACCATCGAGCGGCGGCAAGGGGAACAGGTTGAGCACGCCAAGCACGAGGTTCACGCCAACGCCGGCTGCCGCCATGCGCGTAAAAAACGGTTCATCGATATTGAACGACGCCAGCAGCACCGCGATCACGCCCCAGATCAGCGCCTGGACGAAATTACTTGCCGGTCCGGCAGCCGCGACCCATAAGCTGCCCCAACGCGGATTGCGCAGGTTGCCGAACGCCACGGGCACCGGTTTCGCATAACCGAACATGAACGCGCCGCTGGTGACGAAATACAGGATCAACGGAATAGCGAGCGTACCGACGGGGTCGATGTGGCGCATTGGGTTGAGCGAGACGCGCCCGAGCACGTACGCCGTGTTGTCGCCCAGCAGGCGGGCCGCATAGCCGTGAGCGGCCTCATGCAGCGTGATCGCGAAGATCACGGGGAGCGCGTAGACCGCGATGGTTTGTATCAGGGAGGAATCCATAGCTCGCTATTGTATCAAGCAGTTGTGGCGCCACTCGTTGGCGGACGGTTTGGCGTTCGCCCAGGGCGATGGGGCGCGAGCGTCGAGGCGGTGAGTTTGCGCCCGGGGCTGTTCGCCCGAACGCAACTCACTGCCTATTGTGTCATCGTGCGGGGTTTTTCAGGCGTTTTCAGCGGTAAGGCCAAATGGTTCCAGACTGCCTCGGCCGGGACGCACCAGCACGGGTTCGTCGCCGGTCAGGTCAATCACCGTGGAGGGTTCCATCGCGCACGCACCGGCGTCGATGACCAGGTCGATCTGTTTTTCCAGCCGCTGGCGAATCTCTTCGGGGTCGTTGAGCGGATGGGTGTCGGGCGGCAGGATCAGCGTTGAGCCGAGCAGCGGCTGACCCAGCGCTTCGAGCAGCGCGAGCGTGATCGCGTGATTCGGCACGCGCAGGCCGATCGTCTTTCGCGACGGGTGCGACAGGCGCCGGGGCACTTCCTTCGTCGCCTGAAGCACAAACACGTAAGGGCCGGGCGTAACCGATTTGATCAGACGATAGTTGCGGTTATCGACGATCGCGAAATTCGACAGTTCCGATAAATCGCGCACCAGCAGCGAGAGCAGTTGTTTCTCGTCGAGTCCGCGAATCCGGCGGATCCGCTCAACGGCGTTTTTGTCGTCGAGATGACACGCGAGCGCGTAGCTGGAATCGGTCGGCAACGCGACAATGCCGCCATCATTGATGATCTGCACCGCCTGGTTGATCAGGCGCGGCTGCGGGTTGTCAGGATGAATTCGAAAGAATTGAGACATGACCAGATGACGTAGATAGGTTGTCCGAAAGCTTGTTGCCAACCGGCGCCAAGACGCTGGGCGCTCGCGTTGCATTTTTATGTTTTACGCATCAGGCATAACACCCGCGGCTTCAAACTGGATTCAAGCTGTATTTAAGCCAGATTTCAGATAAAAAGCGCCGGGCGGTACCCATGCGGACACGCGAGAATACCCGCAAATGCACGCAGTTGCGCGACAAACAGAAGTGGATGAAGACCAAGGATCGTGCGCAGCTTTTTCACGCGGTTCAACGCGGCGTTATATAAGGCCGCGCGGCGCACCTTCGCAGTACACCTTTTAAACCAGGCACTCCCACACCGGCTTGAGATCGGCGGGAAGCGGCGGCAACTGGCCGAGGTCGATTCGCCCTTCGCCTGCCGCATGGAAATCCGAGCCGCGCGATGCGAGAAAGCCGTATCGCCGCGCGACATCCGCGTATTCGCGATACTGGTCCGGCGTGTGGCTACCCGTCACGACCTCAATAGCGCGGCCGCCGAGCTGGATGAATTCATCGAAAAACGCGGCGAATTCGACTGGCGAGAAATCATAGCGCCCCGGATGCGCAATGACCGCTTCGCCGCCCGCTGCCTTGATCCACTTCATGGCATCGGCCAGTTTGGACCAGCGATGGCCGACATAACCCGGCTTGCCGTCGCCGAGATATTTCGAGAACACGTCCGAGGTCGATTCCGCGTAGCCCTTTTCGACCAGATAGCGTGCGAAATGCGTACGCGAGATCATGGCTGGATCATTCACATAGTGCAGCGCGCCTTCATAGGCGCCCGGGATGCCGATGCTGGCTAATGCCTCGCCTATGGCTTCACCGCGCGCCTGGCGGCCGCTGCGCGTGGCTGCCAGGCCGTCGATCAGCCCCTGGTTTTCAGCATCCACGTTCAGCCCGACGATATGCACCGTCCGCCCCGCCCACGTCACCGAAATCTCCACCCCGCCCAGATACCCCATGCCAAGCGCTTGCGCAGCTTCACGCGCCTCGCGCTGGCCGCCAAGCTGATCGTGGTCGGTGAGCGCCCACAGCGTCACACCGCCCGCGTGAGCGCGCGCGGCAACCTCGGCTGGAGCGAGTTGGCCGTCAGAAACGGTGGAGTGGCAATGCAGGTCGGCGTTCATCATGGAAGCTCTGGGAATTAATTATCATTCTACTGCAACGCGTCAAACGGGTTACATCGCTGACCGATCGTTCCATTGCACGATCCAGCACCCCCGGGCTCAGGCACAAAACGTCTCGATCAGCGCCGCCACGCGTTCGGGCTGATCGTGATGAAGCATATGGCCCGCGTGATCGACGATCTCCTCGCGCCAGTCGGTGAACGCCTTGAAACGCTGCTTGAATTCGTCGATTGGAACCTCGCCGGCGATCATCGCGAGGGTCGGCGAAGCCAGCGCTTCAACGTGCAGGACCTTCGCCCGCACCTTCGACCAGACGGCCATCACCTCGTCCAGCCGGTACAGCAATGGTCCGCGTATTTTGTGCGCGGGGTCAGCGAGCAGATGGAAACGGCCGGTATCGTCGGGCTTGGCCCACTGCTGGGCTAAAAAACGTGCTTTCGCCAACGGCAGGCGCGAATTCGTGCGGATCAGCCGCTGGGCGACGTCATCGAGCGTGGCGTAGGTGTTGAGCGTTGGCGGCGCGCGCAAATCGTCCAGCCATTGCCCGAGCCGTGCGGGCGAACGCTCCGCCTTGGTGGCTGCCATGCCGAACCCCTCAAGATCGACCACGCGCCGCACCCGCTCCGGCCGCACGCCCGCGTACAGGCAAACAACGTTCGCGCCCATGCTGTGGCCCACCAGGTTCACCTGCTCCCCACGCAGCGACGCCGGTGCGTAGTGGTCGAGCAGCGCATCCAGATCCGCCAGATAGTCCTGGAACCAGTAATGGCCGCTCTTTCCCTGCTGGACCGGCCAGTCCGACAGCCCGAAGCCGCGCGCATCGGGTGCGATCACCTGCCAGTCACCGGCGAGGGCATCGACGACAAATTGAAACGATGCCGAAATATCCATCCAGCCATGCAGCATGAACAATGTGGGCGCGTCGGGCGATCCCCATCGGCGCACATGCAGCCGCGTACCACGCGTGGTGACGAATTCGGAAACGGGCGTTTTAAGAGGGGTCATCGGGGATTGGGGACAGCTTGAATGGAATCGATTGGGTCCAGACCCGCGAGCGCGCGTAATTCGGCTTCGTCGAAACCGGCATCGCGACGCGCTTCGAAGTTGAACGGACCGCGTAGTTTGGGGGCGTGATATTGCTCGGCGAGTTGCGCGTAGGTGGCGTGCGGATCGGCGCCGGACTCGCTGCACAAGTGCCGGAACCAGTGATTGCCAATCAGCACGTGGCCGATTTCATCGTGGAGAATCACATCGAGAATGGCCGCCGATGCGTGGTCGCCCGCTTGAGCCAGGCGGCGGCGAATGGGCGGCGCAGCGTCCAGACCGCGCGCCTCCAGCGTGCGCGGCACGAGCGCCATGCGGGCGAGCACGTCGCCACGCGTGCGCTCCGCCATTTCCCACAGGCCGTCGTGCGCGGGAAAATCGCCATACCGATGACCGAATTCCGCCAGACGCGCGCTCAGTAACGAAAAGTGGCGCGCTTCCTCGGCCGCGACCTTGAACCAGTCGCGATAAAACGCGTCGGGCATGGAAGGGAAACGCCAGACGGCATCGAGCGCGAGGTTGATCGCGTTGAACTCGATATGCGCCAAGGCGTGCAGCAACACCGCACGCCCCGCGTCCGACTGCATGCTGCGGCGTTTCAGCGATGACGGCGCGACCAGTTCCGGCGACGCCGGGCGGCCGGGTAAATCGAGCGGATCGGGAATGTGGGTGGTGGCGTCGAGCGTGGTGTCCCCCGATAGCAAACGCTCGTAGAAACGCTGGGTAGCCCGCGCCTTGGCGGCGGGATCGCGCTCCCGGAGCAACGCCAGGGCGGTCGGCCGGACGCCATTGGACGCAGAATAATCGAGCTGTTCGGACATGATTCCGGTTTGCCTTGGGTTACTTATGGGGTGCTTTTAAACGGTAACGGTTGGCTGGCAACCCCGCCGGGGGCGCCGCCGCCCGGGCAGGCCGGTTCAGAAACGCCGGTTTTGGAATTGCCGTTTCAGAACCCATCGATCAGTCGTGTAAAAGCCGGGCCGCACGTCGCTTTTGCGCAACCGGCTAAAATAGCACTTTCCACGGAAGATTTTTGGCTTGAGGCGGCCGCGCGCCGCAGTCTATAGCATCGACGGTACCGGTATGCCCGCAGCCCCAGGCCAGCCGGCCAATCCGGGCATCATGGCTCAAGTCAGGCCCTCACAGGAGACACAGTGGCAATCTATAAGCTCGGCGACGCCGCCCCGACCATCCACGAAAGCGTATTTGTCGCTGATACGGCGACCATCATCGGCCGTGTGACGCTGGAAGAAAACTCAAGCGTCTGGTTCGGCGCCGCCCTGCGCGGCGACAACGAGCCGATCGTGCTTGGCCGAGGCAGCAATATCCAGGAAGGCGCGGTGCTGCATACCGACCCGGGTTATCCGCTGACCATTGAAGCCAACGTGACGATCGGCCATCAGGCCATGCTGCACGGCTGCACGATCAAGGAAGGCGCACTGATCGGAATTCAGGCTGTGGTCTTGAATGGTGCGGTAATCGGCCGCAACTGCCTGGTTGGCGCGGGCGCCGTGGTGACCGAAGGTAAAACCTTCCCAGACAATACCCTGATCCTCGGTGCACCCGCGAAAGCCGTGCGCGAGCTCACGGAAGCGGATATTGCCCAGATGCAGGCGGGGACGCGTGGTTACGCGGACCGTCGCGAATTTTACAAGGCGCAGCTCGTGCGGATCGGCTGAACGCCGGTTGACACGCGTTATGCCGTCGATCAAAGGACTCAAGCGTGGTTAACGACCAGCTGCAAAAATTCATGTTCAACGCGGCGCCGGTGCGTGGCGAGATTGTCTCGCTGCGTGACACCTGGCAGGAAGTGCTCACGCGCCGCTCGTACCCCACGCCCGTGCGCAACGTGCTCGGCGAAATGATGGCCGCGTGCGCGCTGCTGTCGGCGAATCTCAAGTTCGACGGCACGCTCATCATGCAGATCTACGGCGACGGGCCGGTGACCATGCTTGTCGTGCAATGCAATTCGGACTTGTCGCTGCGGGCAACCGCGAAGCTGGCGGAATCCATTGAAGGCGCGAGCGAAGCACCCGTGCCAATCACGGATGACATGACGCTCCCCGACCTGCTCAACCGCAACGGCCAGGGCCGCTGCGTGATCACACTCGATCCGCGCGACAAGAAGCCCGGGCAGCAGGCTTATCAGGGCATCGTGCCGTTGAGCGGCGAGCATGGGCCGCTGGCGTCGATGGCGGAAGTGCTTGAACACTACATGCACCACTCCGAGCAACTCGACACGCGCATGTGGCTCGCCGCGAACACCGAGCGCGCCGTGGGCATGCTGCTGCAAAAGCTTCCCGGCGATGGCGGTATCGTCCCGCATCCGGGCGAACACGACGCCGATACATGGCAGCGCGTATGCCACCTCGGCGGTACGCTCTCGAACGAGGAGTTGCTGAAGGAAGAACCGGAAGTGGTGTTCAAGCGGCTCTTCTGGCAGGAAAACGTGCAACATTTCGAGCCGGCGCAAGCGCGTTTCGAATGCACGTGTTCGCGCGAGAAAGTGGGCGGGATGCTCAAGATGCTGGGACGCGGCGAAGTGGACAGCGTGGTTGAAGAACGCGGCAGCGTGGAAGTGCACTGCGAGTTCTGCAACCAGCGCTACGAGTTCGATCCCGTGGACGTGGCGCAACTTTTTGTGGCTGGAGAACTCTCCCAGGGTGTGAGTCCGGCGCCGGATCAACGGCATTAAATCCAACTGCGGTCTCTGGCTCTCTGTAACAAGAGGTCGCAGGATGACCCTCTGCTGTGCCGCGGCGTGTCATGATCCGGTTCCGTTTAGTGTCCGGCCCGCTGGAGGTCGAAATGAAATCCTTGGGATGTATATCGAAGAAACTGGTCGTGGCGTTGTCCGGCGCGACGCTGCTCGCTCTCGGCGGTTGCATGATGGATCCGCCGGGGCCTTCGCCCATTTACAGCCGCTTGCCGGCCGCGCAGAACCAGGCGCCGCAGCCGCTTTCGCAGGCCGAGCAGCAGCGCTATAACCAGATCGACCGGCAAGTGCTGGCCGAGCAGCAGCAGGCAATGGCTGCAGAGGCCGCCGCCCAGGCCTACTCGCAGTACTATCGGCCGCCGGTTACGGTGTACGGCGGATATTCGAGCGGTGGCTGGGGTAACCGATGGGGAACGGGCTTTGGCTACGGATACCCTGGGTATTATTGGTAGCGTCTCAGACGCGCGTCGTTCGCCGCAAAGTGGCCAAGCGCAATAAAAAAGCTGTTTCAACTCACGTTGAAACAGCTTTTTTTACATCCGTTGCCGGTCGATTACTTCGATTGACGCGCCGCGCGCTAACCACCCTGCTTCTTCTTCGCCGCGTCCATCTTGTCCTTCGTCGCTTGCCGTTCGAACGCCCGGCGCTCTTCCTTCGAACGCGACACCGGATTAGGCACTACACGCAACGGCGCGGCGGACACTTGCCCGCGCGTGGAAGCACTCGATTGCGCGTTCACCGAGTTAGCAGGCGCCGGCGAATTCGGCGAGACGAACTGCACGAAGACCTCGCTGTCCTTCATCATCCCCATTTCGTAACGCGCGCGCTCTTCAACAGCCGATGTGCCGTTCTGCAAGTCCGCCACTTCACCCTGCACGCGTTCGTTACGCAGTTTCAGGTCGGCGTTTTTCTTTGTCTGGTTGACTAATTGCTGCTGCAGTTCGTGGACACGTAACCAGCCGCCGTGTCCCCACCACAGTGGATACTGGATCATCGCCAGCAGCAGGATCAGAACAGAGGTGACAATCCGCATTTAAGAGGCGAGAAAAACGCTAACACTGCAACTGTATTTGGCGCTGCCCCGGATTCAAAAGAACACGAGGCAGCGGACTGAGTAAATCGACAACCGTCCGGACTCACTAACGTCCCAATCCGGCCGAAGCTTTAGCGCAGATTGTAGAACGCCGATTTACCCGGATAACTCGCGATGTCACCGAGATCTTCTTCAATGCGCAACAACTGGTTGTACTTCGAGATCCGGTCACTACGCGACAACGAACCCGTCTTGATCTGACCAGCATTCAGGCCGACCGCAATATCTGCAATCGTCGTATCTTCAGTTTCGCCCGAACGATGCGAGATGACCGCAGTGTAACCCGCGCGCTTCGCCATTTCGATTGCCGCAAAGGTTTCCGTCAGTGTGCCGATCTGGTTGATCTTGATCAGGATCGAATTGGCGATGCCCTTGTCGATGCCTTCTTTCAGGATGCGCGTGTTCGTCACGAACAGGTCGTCGCCCACGAGCTGGATCTTCTTGCCGAGTTTATCGGTGAGAATCTTCCAGCCGTCCCAGTCGCTTTCGTGCATGCCGTCTTCAATCGAAACGATCGGGAATTTATCGGCGAGCGTGGCGAGGTAATCCGTGAATTCCGCCGACGACAACTGCAAACCCTCGCCCGCGAGCTGATATTTGCCATCGTGGTAGAACTCGCTTGCTGCACAGTCCAGGGCAAGCAAGACGTCTTCGCCCGCGCGATAACCAGCCTTCTCGATCGCCTGGACGATGGTCGACAAGCACTCGTCGTTGCTGCCGAAGTTCGGCGCGAAACCGCCTTCGTCGCCCACCGCCGTGCTCATGCCGCGGTCGCTCAGGATCTTCTTCAGCGCGTGGAACACTTCAGCGCCGCAACGCAGTGCTTCGCGGAAGGTCGGCTGGCTGACTGGGACAATCATGAATTCCTGGATGTCCAGGCTGTTGTTCGCGTGCGCGCCGCCGTTCACGATGTTCATCATGGGAACGGGCAATTGCATGGCGCCCGAGCCGCCGAAGTAGCGGTACAGCGGCAAGCCGGCTTCTTCTGCTGCAGCCTTTGCAACCGCCATGGACACAGCCAGCATGGCGTTCGCGCCCAGGCGCGACTTGTTGTCGGTGCCGTCGAGTTCGAGCAGGGTTTTGTCCAGAAAGGCCTGTTCCGATGCATCGAGGCCCATGATGGCTTCGGAGATTTCGGTATTGATGTGTTCGACTGCCTTCAGCACGCCCTTGCCGCCGTAGCGGCCGGCTTCGCCGTCGCGCAATTCGATCGCTTCGCGCGATCCGGTGGATGCGCCCGACGGCACTGCAGCGCGGCCCATCGTGCCCGACTCCAGCAGGACGTCACATTCGACGGTGGGGTTGCCTCGCGAGTCGAGAATCTCGCGACCGATGATATCTACGATAGCACTCATGGTTTCCTCAAGAAATGACGTTGAATCAGGTCAGACAGCGGGTCGGTTTTTAACATCTCGCCGGGGCGCGAACGCCCGGCTTCAGAGGCCTTCTACGACCATCATGTTCAATTCTGCTGCGCCCGCTCTCACGTGGCGCGCCGCTTCATATTGAGCGGAGTGATTCCATTGTGTGGCCGTCTCGTCGTCAACGAATGGTGTCGACGAACGCGAGTACGACCGAGGGTGGGCGAATGGATACTTCAAACGCCTCGCTCCGTCCGCTGCGCACCAGAAACTTACCACCGTATGCGTCAATCGCGTGCATTGCTAACGGCTGATATGCGGTGAATTTATCGGGGTCAGTAGGGTTCGCGTTCATGGAGATGTACCCTTTCGCCATGACACGCCTTTGCCGGTACATCGCGGATGTGGATGCTTAAGCGAGCACCTGTGCTGAAATACACACAACGCCCGCAGCGTCCTTAACTGAAATCGTTCTCGAGAAACGGTCCGCGCTTCACGGCCCGATCCAGCGCAACGAGTGTCTCCAGCAGTGCTTCCATTCTGTGCAGCGGTACGGCGTTCGGCCCGTCGGATTTCGCGTTCGCCGGGTCCGGATGCGTCTCCATGAACACGCCCGCAACGCCAGTTGCAATCGCGGCGCGTGCCAGTACCGGTACGAATTCGCGCTGTCCGCCGGAGCTCGTGCCCTGCCCGCCCGGCAACTGGACGGAATGCGTGGCATCGAAGACGACAGGTGCGTTGGTTTCCCGCATGATCGCGAGCGAGCGCATGTCCGAAACCAGATTGTTATAACCAAACGACACGCCGCGTTCGCACGCCATGAAACGGTCGTCGGACAAGCCGGCTTCGCGGGCGGCGTCGCGGGCTTTATCGATAACGTTCTTCATGTCGTGCGGCGCGAGAAACTGGCCCTTCTTGATGTTGACCGGCTTCCCCGAACGCGCGCATGCGTGAATAAAGTCAGTCTGGCGGCACAGGAACGCGGGCGTTTGCAGCACGTCCACGACCGACGCAACCGCTTCAATCTCATGCTCGGAATGAACGTCGGTGAGGACGGGCAGGCCGAGTTGCTTTTTCACTTCGCCGAGAATCCGCAGGCCTTCGTCCATGCCGAGTCCGCGGAACGACTTGCCGGAACTGCGATTGGCCTTGTCGTACGACGATTTGTAGATGAACGGAACGCCCACTTTCGCGCAGATTTCCTTGAGACGGCCGGCGACGTCAATGGTCATTTGCTCCGACTCGACCACGCACGTGCCCGCGATCAGGAAAAACGGCTGGTCGAGACCCACTTCGAAATCACACAGCTTCATGCTTGCGCTCCGACGGAAACCGCCACGGCCGGTGCAGGGGCGTGTTCAGCAGCAGTGCCCGCCTGCCCGTTCGCCTTCAGCGCCAGATGATGCGCGCGCGCCGCTTCGACGAATTCCTTGAACAACGGATGACCATCACGCGGTGACGATGTGAATTCCGGATGGAACTGCACGCCGACGAACCACGGGTGCATGGATTCCGGCAGCTCCATCATTTCCGGCAGATCTTCGCTCGGCGTACGCGCGCTGATCACCAGCCCGCCCGCCTCGAGTTGCGGCACAAAGCGGTTGTTCACTTCATACCGGTGCCGATGGCGCTCGTTCACATCCGTACCGTAGATGCGTGCGGCCATGGTGCCCGGCTTGATCGGACATTTTTGTGAACCGAGGCGCATCGTGCCGCCCAGATCAGACTCTTCCGTGCGCTTTTCAACGTGACCTGCACGGTCGTACCACTCGGTGATGAGCGCGACAACAGGATTGGTCGTCGATGTATCGAATTCCGTGCTGTTCGCATCGGCCAAGCCGGCGACGTCGCGAGCGAATTCGATCACAGCCAGTTGCATGCCGAGGCAAATGCCCAGGTACGGCGTCTTCGACTCACGTGCGTATTTGATCGCCTTGATCTTGCCTTCTGTTCCACGCGCACCGAAACCGCCCGGCACGAGCACGGCGTCGAGATGCTTCAGACCGGCCACGCCGTCCGTTTCGATCTGCTCGGAATCGATGTACTCGATATTGACCTTCGTCGACGTATGAATGGACGCGTGCTTGAGCGCCTCGATCAACGACTTGTACGATTCAGTCAGTTCCACATATTTGCCGACCATGCCAATGGTGACTTCGTTCTGCGGGTTTTCGAGCTTCTGGACGAGGCCGGCCCACATGCTGAGGTCGGCGGGTTTCGCCGTGAGCTTGAGCTCTTCGCAAATGATGTTGTCGAGACCCTGGTCGTGCAGCATCTGCGGAATCTTGTAGATGCTGTCCACGTCCCACACCGAGATCACCGCGTCTTCCGGCACGTTGGAGAACAGCGAAATCTTCGCGCGTTCGTCGCCGGGAATCGGACGATCCGCGCGGCACAGCAGCACGTGCGGCGAGATGCCGATTTCACGCAGTTTCTGCACGCTATGCTGCGTGGGCTTGGTCTTGAGCTCACCCGCCGTCGCGATGTACGGCACAAGCGTCAGGTGCACGAAACATGCGCTGTTGCGGCCGAGCCGCAGGCTCATCTGGCGCGCGGCTTCGAGGAACGGCAGCGATTCGATGTCACCCACCGTCCCGCCGATTTCCACGATTGCCACGTCAGGCTCTCCGCACGTGGCCGCAGCCGCGCCGCGTTGCAGGAACGCCTGGATTTCGTTGGTGATATGCGGAATGACCTGAACCGTCTTGCCGAGATATTCGCCCCGGCGTTCCTTGCGGATCACCGACTCGTAGATCTGACCGGTCGTGAAGTTATTGGCCTTGCGCATCTTCGTGCTGATGAAGCGCTCGTAATGGCCTAAGTCGAGGTCCGTTTCCGCACCGTCTTCCGTCACGAACACTTCCCCGTGTTGAAACGGGCTCATCGTGCCGGGGTCGACGTTGATGTAGGGATCGAGCTTTAAGAGGGTGACTTTCAGACCGCGCGATTCGAGGATCGCTGCGAGGGAAGCGGCGGCAATACCCTTGCCGAGGGAAGACACTACGCCGCCGGTGACGAATACATATTTGGTCATCGCTAGGTGCTCGCGGGAAAAACGGATTATACCCGAAAGGCGCCCCATAACCCAGCGCGGGAGGGACCCGCGTTGGAACCCGATTTACCGCGAGCGGCGGGTTTTGGTCGCGTGTTTATCGGCGGCCTGAATGCGGTTTGAATGGCGTCTCGCCGGGGTGCGTTACTCCTATGCGCTACTGATGTGCATTAGTGCATCAAGCCCGCAGCCCGTTAAGCGTGCGCTGCAATGCGCGCGCCGTTTCCACCGGGTGTTCCATTGGGAACAGATGGCTGCCCTCGATCCATTCGAAATGCCCGCCCACAATACGCCGCGTCATTTCCAGCCCGACGTGGCGGACTTCCTTCGAATGCGTTCCCGCAATAAACCCGACCGGCACCGGCACGCCATGCGCAACCCGCGCACCCAGCGTGCGCGGCAACGTCTTGTATATGCGGAATTCCACCTCGCGATCGAAAGCGAGCTTGCGTTGGCGGTTGACGGCGCCGGCCGCTTCATCGATACCGCCAATGCCACCTCCGTTATGCGCCTCCGCCGGAATCGCGAAATCGATGTAATCCGACAGCATCCGCTCGTCCCAGCGGGCGAACGCCGTTTTCGCGTGAAAGTGACGCCAGGCGTCTTCGCGGCTCGGCCAGTGCATGCGCCGGTTTTTAGTGGCGGCGGCAGGCGAAAGCCGTGTGTCGAGCCCCGTCCATTGCGATAAACGCAGCACACTGCTGCGCCAGCCGGCGATCACCGGCGAATCCAGCATCACGACGCCTTTCACCCATTGCGGCCGCTTGAGAGCCGCCATTAACGAGAGGTAACCGCCCAGCGAATGCCCGACCAGCCACACTTTCACGTCGGCTGGACGTCTGGCGTCAATGTCTTCGAGCAGTTGATCCACCAGATGCGGCCAGTCGCGCGTCACGGGGAAACGAGGGTCGTGTCCAAAACGTTCAACCGCGCGAATCTCGTAGTCGTCGGCGAGTTCGGCGAAGATCGTCCGGTATGTCGATGCGGGAAACCCGTTAGCGTGCGAAAAATGCAGGATGTCTTTCAAGCGCCGTGCCCTCTCTTTTTTACAACGTCTCTTTGCAGCGTCTCATTATTAACGTTCTGTTCACCGCCCCATCCAGTAACGCGCGTGAGTCTGCCTGAAACGTTCGATAGACACCTCAGCCGACACCTCCATGCGCGCCGCGCCGTCTTCGTCGCTGCGCGATAACTCGATATGACGTAATCGATACCGCTCGAAAACCGTCGGATGCGGGTGGTTAAATCGGTTGCGGTAGCCTACCTGAAATACCGCGACGCGCGGCCTCACGGCGTCTAGGAAAGGCTCGGTAGACGACGTCTTGCTGCCGTGATGCGGCACGATCAGCACGTCTGCCTGCAGCCCGGCGGGCCCGCGTTGCCCGCGTTGCCCGCGTTGCCCGCGTTGCCCGCGTTGCCCGCGTTGCCCGCGTTGCCCGCGTTGCCCGCGTTGCCCGCGTTGCCCGAGTTGCCCGAGTTGCCCGAGTTGCCCGAGTTGCCCGAGTTGCAATAGCTGGCGCTCGACGTCGGCTTCAATGTCGGCGGCCAGCAGCGCCGAGCGCCCTGCCGCGCTGGTCACTTTCAGCACGCATGACGTCGCGTTCGGTTTGGCCGCGAGCGGCCCAGCCTGCGGCCACAGCACGTCGAACACCACGCCGTCCCATTGCCAGCGCTGCCCCGCGACGCAGCGCAACAAAGCGCTGCCGTGATCCTGTGCCGTCTTCCACAACAGTTCGCGCGGCCGCAGCGACGCCACGAATTGCCTGACCTGAATACTTTCGAGCACCGCGGGCGCACCGCCCGAGTGATCGGAATCCGAGTGGCTGATCATCAGCGTATCGAGCGTGGAAAGGCCGTGGGCGAATAGATACGGCACGACAAGCCGTTCACCCGCGTGCGTGGATTCCGGGCCCGGACCTGCATCGAAGAGCAAGGTGTGATGCATGGTTTCGATGACGATGGAAGACCCCTGGCCAATGTCGAGCGCCGTTACGCGAAACGTGCCGTTCGGAGGCGCTTGAGAAACTGGAAGCACGAGCGGCAACCAGGTAAGCGGAGCAGCGAACCGCAGCGGCCAGCCGCGCGGAGCCAGCGCCCATATCACGCCAAACGCCGCTGCCGTCAGCGCAAACCCGTCCGGTTGCGGCAAACGCCAGAGCGTCCATGTGGGTCCAGACAGATGGGCGAGCGCGTCGAACATCGGGGTCAGCATGCCATGCGCCGCGCGGTAGGCGAAACCATCGAGCGGTGCGGGCAGCAAAACGGCCACCAGCACGGTCGGTGTCACGAGAAAGCTGATCCACGGAATCGCGAACGCGTTGGCAAGCGGCCCCAGCAGTGGAATCTGGAAAAACCAGTACGCGGTGAGCGGTGCGAGTCCGAGCGTTATGGCGTACTGCACGCGCGCACTGGATGCGATCCCGCGGCCGACGCGCCGTGCCGTAGGTCTGAGCCACGCCAGCGAGCGAACCCGGATTCGACCGATCAGGTCGCCAAGCCGGTCGCGCATAGGGCGACGTCGTTGACTTCCAGCTTCATCGATGAGATCGCTCGCGGCAGGATCTTCGTCTGCCTGATCGTCTGCCTGGGCCGCCGCGAACTCCTCCGCGAAGCCGACCGATGCTCGCCGTCCACGCGATGCAATCGCGAACAGAATGGCCGCCACGGCGCAGAACGACAACCAGAATCCCGCCGCCGTCACCGCCCAGGGATCGGCAAGCAGAACAAGCCCCAGTGCCCAAGCGAGCACCAGCGAAGACGCCGGTCGGCGGCCACTCAACACAGCGAGCGCGACGAAGCAAAGCATCCACATCGATCGTTGCGCGGGAACGTTGAATCCGGCGAGCGCCGCATAGAAGGCCGCGAATATCGCTGCGCCGGCTGCTGCCGCTTTTTGCGCCGATACGATCAGCGGCGCCGGCAACCCGCGCCATCGCAAGCGTCGCCATAACCCGCCGCACAAAAGCGCCGCGAGTCCTGCGACAAAGCCAATATGCAGCCCGGAAATCGCCACGAGATGACTCGTCCCGGTCGCGCGCAGCAAGGTCCAATCGGCATCGCTGACCACGTCTTGGGCGCCTGTGGCCAACGCGACGATAATTCCTCGATGCGGAGCACCGTCGAGTGCCGTTAGAACCTGCTCGCGCAACCGCGCACGCCAACGATCGATCGTCAGCGCGAAACCGTGCGCATCCGTGGGCAAACGCCGCGCCGCGCCCGGCACGGAAACGTAACCGGTCGCACGAATGTTGCGAGCGAGCAGCGCCACTTCAGCATCGCGGCCCCGAAAATTGGCATTGCCATGCGGACGTTTCAATCGGGTGACCAGCGTCCATCGTTGCCCGGCCCAAAGAGCAGGCGGCGGTGCGACGGCAGGACCGCGTTTGGACGCGTCAACCGCCATCCACGATAGTTGTACGACACGCGGGAAGTTCGTCAACGCGGCATCGTTCGATTCGACTTCAAACAGGAAGCGTGTGCCGTCCGCGCCTTGCATTGGCAGTCCGCGCACGAATCCGGTCAACTCGATGTTGCGATTCTCGAACGCAACGGGCAAAACGCGTTGCAATCGCGTGTCTGCGCGCCAGGCGGCGTAACCGAAGCCAATAACCAATGCAGCCGCAATCAGCGATGCCGCGCGAAACCGCGGGAAACAAACCGCGAGCGCACAGGCAAGCCCGAGCAGGAGCAAAAGCGCCCATAAAACAAGGGCGCCGGGCAACGCAGCTTGCTGCTGCAAACACATGATTCCCAGCGCAAAGCCGATCAAGATACCGCGCACGCACGCTCCTCAAAAACTCGACGCGAGCGCAGACGCATCGAAGGAAAGAACTGCCCTTCAATGCCTACGATCGAACGAAAACAAGGAACTGATTATGCGGAGATAAGGCCAAGCCGCGGCAGCGCGGCGTGCGCGTTAGCCGTTGTGCCTAAGGAAAGCGTCTCTTCGTCAATGCCGCGCAACTCAGCAAGGACCCGCGCGATGCCAGGCACCTGATCCGGCGCATTGCGATGCTTGTAGAGCCATGAAGGCGCAATATCGGGCGCATCGGTTTCAAGCACGATCGCGTCCAGGGGCAACTCTGCGGCGAGGCGCCGAATCTGGCGAGCGCGTTCGAAGGTCAGATTGCCGCCGAAACCCAGGCGCATGCCATGCGCGATGAACGCTTCGGCCTGCTGAAAACTGCCGTTGAACGCGTGCGCAATACCGAGTTTGACGGAGAACACGCGCAGGCCCTTGAGCACCTTGTCCTGCGATTTGCGCACATGGCAGATCACCGGCAAATCGAACTCGCGTGCGAGCTTGAGCTGCTCGTAATAGAAGAAGGTTTGGCGCGCATCGTCTAGGCCGGGTACAAAATAGTCCAGCCCGATCTCGCCGATACCCACGAACCTCGGGTCCCCCATACTCTCGGCAATCTGCTCGCGCAACACGCGCAGATCGTCGTCGTGCGCACGCGGCGTGAACAACGGATGAATGCCAAGCGCGTAAGCACCGCCTTCAATACGATGCGCAAGCTCACGCACGCGGTCGAAATTCTGGCGCTCCACGCCCGGAATCACGATCCGCGAGACACCCTCTTTCAACGCCGACGCCGCGACGTCATCGCGGTCGGCATCGAATTCGGATGCATCGAGATGGCAATGCGTGTCGATCCACATGCAAGGCCTCCAGCATTCCAGCGGTTATCCAGCGATCAAACAGGGACGACCGGCTCCTCGAACAACACGCCGTCACGCAAGCGCATGATGCGGTCGCAGCGTGCGGCGAGATCGGGGTCATGCGTGACGATCACGAAGCTCGTCTCAAACGTCTGGGACAACTCCAGCATCAGGTTGAACACCGTATCCGCTGTGGCGCCGTCGAGGTTGCCGGTCGGCTCATCGGCGAGCACGCATGCCGGGCGCGTGACCAGCGCACGTGCAATCGCCACGCGCTGACGCTCGCCGCCCGACAATTCGCCCGGCCGATGCTTAGCCCGATGGCCAATCCCCACGCGTTCGAGCACGGCCATGGCCTCCTTGCGCGCGTCCGTTTCGCTCATGCGGCGAATGCGCAGCGGCATCGCGACGTTATCGAGCGCGGTGAATTCGGCAAGCAAATGATGAAACTGATACACGAAACCGAGCGCACGATTACGCAGTTCGTTGCGTTCGCGTTCACGCAATGCGGTGAACGGTTTGCCCAGCAGTGAAACCTTGCCGGCGCTGGGTTCATCGAGACCGCCGAGCACGTGAAGCAGCGTGCTTTTACCCGACCCCGATGCGCCTACGATCGCCAGTTTCTCGCCACGCCGGACCTGCAATTCTGCGTTATCGAGCACTTGCACGTTGAAGCCGCCCTGCACGAACGTCTTCGAAATCGCCGATGCTTCGAGCACGATGTTGCTGTTGTTATCACTCATAGCGCAGTGCCTCCGCCGGGCGAACCTTCGCGCCGCGCCAGCTCGGATAGAGCGTTGCGAGCGATGACAATCCGAATGCGATAAGGCCGATCCGCGCGACGTCGGCGGGGACGAGTTCGGACGGCAATTCGCTGATGAAATACACCGATGGCGGCAGGAACTGCACGCCAAGCAGATGCTCGATCATGGGCACGAGCCACGGAATGCTCCACGCGATAAGGCACCCCAGCGTCACGCCAAGCGCCGTGCCGATAAAGCCGATCGTCACGCCCTGGATCACGAATATCTTCATGATCGAGCCGGGTTGCGCGCCAAGCGTGCGCAGGATGGCGATGTCCGCTTGTTTATCGGTCACGGTCATCACCAGCGACGACACCAGGTTGAACGCCGCCACCGCAATAATCAGCGTCAAGATGATAAACATCATGCGTTTCTCGATCTGCACGGCCGAGAACCAGGTCTTGTTCTGCTGCGTCCAGTCACGGATATAGAGGTCGCCGGAAAGCGTTCGCGACAGTTGCCGCGCGACTTCCGGCGCACGCTGCATGTCCTTCAGCTTCAGGCGCACGCCCGTGGGCGCCGGCAGCCGGAACAGCGCCTGGGCATCGGCAATGGAAATCAGCGCCAGCGTGGAGTCGTATTCGTAATGCCCCGACTCGAACACGCCGACCACGGTGAACTGCTTGAGCCGCGGCAGCATGCCCGCCGGCGTGATCGTGCCTTCGGGCGCGACCAGTGTGATCTTGTCGCCCGTTGTCACGCCGAGATTGGTCGCCAGATCCGCGCCGAGCACAATGCCGAAGCCGCCGGGCACGAGATCTGTGAGCTTGCCGCCCCGCATCTCCTTGCCGATATCCGACACTTCCGGTTCCAGCGACGGCTCCACACCTCGCAACGCCACGCCGCTGACCGCGCCTTGACGCGTCAGGAGCGCCTGGGCGTCCACGTAAGGCGCCGCGCCGATCACTTCCGGATTCTTGCGCGCTTCCTGCGCAGTCAGTTGCCAGTTGGGCATGGACCCGGTCGGCGAGAATATTTCAACGTGCGCGAGCACGGACAACATGCGGTCGCGGACCTCTTTCTGGAACCCGTTCATTACCGAGAGCACCACGATCAGCGCCGCGACGCCAAGGGCGATACCAGCCATCGATACCAGCGCGATAAACGAGATGAAACCGTTGCCGGTGGTGCGTTTGCCGGCGCGGGTATAGCGCCAGCCGATCTGCCATTCGTAGGGAAGTTTCAAGCGATTCCTTTTCAGCGTTCTAACGTTCTTCGATCTTTACATCGCGCATTCGGCGCACGGCTGAAACCTTGCGGCTTGCGCCGTTTTTCTGACCCGAGCCAGGTCAATCGGGTGGCGGTCACAACGCCTTTTCTACCCTTACCGCATCGATCGAACGCAACCGGATGCACCGATCCGTCTGCAATCAAGCGCGAAGTTTGCCACACAATTCTTAGCCGAACCTTTAGCCCACGCTTTAGCCGGGATGTCGCGGCGGATGGGAAAACGACGGCGCAAGCCAGCATGCTGGCCGTTCGGACGATTTCCGTCGGCCATCTCGCAGTCCATACTCGCCTGGCTCACCCACACGGCATCGTCCCTCCGAAAAACCGGCTTCAGCCGCAGCAACGGCTTAATTTCATCACTCTTGACGTATTACGCAAAACGTAATACGATGAACATAATGATCCAAACGTTCCGATGCAAGGACACGCAAGCACTGTACGAAGGTGGAACACCGAAACGGTTTCGGGCAATTGCTGATGTTGCTATCAGAAGGCTTACGGCATTGGACGCTGCAGTGGAAATACGCGACCTGAAGTCGCCGCCCGGCAACCGGCTCGAATCCCTTTCCGGCGACCGGCGCGGTCAGCTCAGTATCCGGATCAACGGTCAATGGCGCGTTTGTTTCAAATGGACGACGAAGGGTCCCGTCGACGTCGAAATCATCGACTATCACTGACCACTACTAGGAAAGCACATGTCCAAGAACGGCATGCGTCCGGTTCACCCGGGCGAGATATTGCGGGAAGATTATCTGGTCCCGCTCGAAATGAGCGTGAACGCCCTGGCGCTGGCGTTGAATGTGCCTGCAACGCGTCTGCATGAAATCGTGAAAGAACGGCGCGGCATCACGGCCGACACCGCCTATCGCCTTGCACGCTACTTCGACTCGACCCCCGAGTTCTGGTTGAATCTCCAAGCCATGTACGACTTGAAAACATTGCCAACGCGCAGTGAAATCGATCGCAAGGTTGAACCCCGTGAGTTGTCGCGCGCGTGATGCATCAACCCAGGCAGGCACGGAAATGTGGTGTGACCTGACTCCGGGTGTCGTCGTAAAACCTTGGGGCAAGGTCTGCGGAGTTGGGTTAGCGGAATTGATCCGCGAGCGATGGACCGGTCCCGGCGTGCAACACGCGCACCTTCGCTGCCACAGCCCAGCCTTGACGTGATCCAGGATCGACTTTGTGTGTCCGGCAACTATCCACGTATTACTTGTTACGCATATGTAGCGTATAGCACCGAGGCAAACGGCAAGCGCCCGGAAGACACCGGGGCCTTTGCCATACAATGCGCAGCATCATGCCCACGTCCAAGCTCCCAGACCTTCACCTTCTCTTACCGTTCGCGCTGCCATCGGCTGCGGACGCCGCCACTGCGCTGCACAAGCTGGACCGCCCCGCGCTCGACCGGCTGCTCGCCCGGGCGACGCTCGATGAGCGCGTGATCGGCGAGGATTTCCAGCGCACTCTGCCGCACGAGCGCTGGATCGCACGGCAGTTTGGCGTCGTGAACGAGGCGCCCGGACAAGCCTCCGACGAAGCGCCGCTCGCGCCCTATATGTTGCTCGCCGACGGCGGAACGCCCGGCGATACCATTTGGGCATGCATCGAGCCGGTGCACGTGCGGATCGCGCGTGATCATCTGGTGCTGATCGATCCGGCCACGCTGGGTGTAGACGATCAGGAAGCACGCACGTTATTCGATGTCGTCAAGCCGCTGATAGAAGACCTCGGACTGACCATTCAGGCACCGCAGCCGGCACGCTGGTACGTCGCCGGACCGAATCTCGGCAAGCTCGCGGGCGCGTCGCCGTTGAGAGCGAGCGGGCGCAATATCGAAATCTGGTTGCCGCATGAAGCAGGCACCGGCGAACGCTCGCGTGCGTGGATGAAGCTGCAGAACGAAGTGCAGATGGCGTGGTTCGAACACCCGCTCAACGAAGCACGTGAAGCGCGTGGCTTGCCCGCGATCAACTCCATCTGGCTGCACGCGCAAGGCGCGCTACGCAGCGTAACGAGCCCATTCGTACACGTAATGTCGAACGCTCCGGCCACACGCGGGCTCGCATTGGCAGCCGATATCGTGCCGCAAGCGCCGCCGGACTCTTTCGCCGCTTTCATGGCTTCTGCAACGGCAAGCAATGGCCGCGCGCTTGTCGAACTCGACCCGTTTTCCGCACCGTTCATCGAGCAGGACTGGGCGCGCTGGAACGACGCGCTCGGCACGCTCGAGCGCGACTGGTTCGCGCCGGCCCTTGCCGCGCTCGAGAACGGAACGCTTGGCACGTTGCGCCTCACGTTGTGCAGCGACACGGGCTCAGTGTCGCTGACCGTCACGCGCGGCGCGTTGCGCAAATTCTGGCGGCGGCGTCCGATCGCGGCGCTGCTTATCGAATGAACGAAGCGAATAAACGATACGAGTAGATGAAGCGAATGAAAAGAATCCTCACCGGCCTGTCCGCATGACCCGAATCGTCACCCGCGCGCCCTCTCCCGCCGATGCCGCCGTCCTCGTGCGACATGGCGTTCATCCTGTCATTGCGCGTCTGTATGCATCGCGTGGCGTGTGTTCGCCGGAAGAGATCGAGACCGAACTCAAGAAATTGCACGCGCCCGTCGGGCTGAAAGGTTGCGATGAAGCCGCCGCCGTACTCGCCGACGCGCTCGCGGCGAAACGCCGCATGCTGGTCGTCGCCGACTACGATTGCGACGGCGCCACCGCTTGCGCCGTTGCCGTGCGCGGCTTGCGGATGTTCGGCGCGCAGATCGATTACCTGGTGCCGAACCGGTTCGAATACGGCTATGGCCTGACGCCGGAAATCGTTGCTCTGGCCGCGCGCCGCGCGGGCGGGAAGCCGGATCTGTTGATTACCGTGGACAACGGCATTGCGAGCGTGGATGGCGTCGAGGCTGCGAATGCGTTGGGTATCGACGTGCTGGTGACCGATCACCACCTACCCGGCGATGAACTGCCGCCCGCGCGCGCCATCGTCAATCCGAACCAGCCGGGCTGTGCGTTTCCGAGTAAATGCATCGCGGGCGTGGGGGTCATTTTCTATGTGCTGCTCGCATTGCGGGCGGAGCTGCGTCGTCGCGATGCTTTCACCACCGACGCGCCTGAACCGCGTCTGGACGGCCTGCTCGATCTGGTTGCGCTCGGCACGGTCGCCGACGTCGTGAAGCTCGATCCGAACAACCGGATCCTGGTCGCGCAGGGCCTGAAGCGGATTCGCGCGGGACGAATGCAACCGGGCATCGCGGCGCTGTTCCGCGCGGCTGCGCGCGATGCGCGCGCAGCGTCCGGATTCGATCTCGGTTTTGCGCTTGGGCCGAGGCTGAATGCGGCGGGACGGTTATCGGATATGTCGCTTGGGATTGAATGCCTGATCACCGATGACATCGGCCGCGCATGGGAACTCGCGCAGCAACTGGATTCGATCAATCGCGAGCGGCGTGAAATCGAAGCCGGGATGCAGGAACAGGCGCTTGAGGAACTTGCCAATATCGATCCTTCGGATTCAGCCACGTTGACGCTGTTTAATCCGGCGTGGCATCAGGGCGTGATCGGGATTGTCGCGGGGCGGCTGAAGGAGAAGTTTCACCGGCCATCGTTCACGTTTGCTCATGCCGATGACAGCGGGGTTTTATCGAAGGGATCGGGGCGCTCGATTCCGGGGTTTCATCTGCGCGATGCGGTCGACCTGATTTCCAAGCGCGAGCCTGGGATGATCGTGAAATTCGGCGGCCACGCAATGGCGGCTGGGATGACCATTGTTACCGCTGACATCGCGCGGTTTACTGCGGCGTTTGAAGCCGTCGGGCGCGAGTGGTTGACGTCCGATGCCTTGTCACGGGTGGTCGAAACCGACGGCGAACTCGAGGACGCTTATTTCACGCCGCAGTTTGTTGAATTGATCGATGGCGCGGTGTGGGGGCAAGGCTTTCCGGCGCCCGTGTTTTCCGGGGAGTTTGAAGTGGCGTCCCAGGCGCTGGTCAAGGACAAGCATTTGAAGCTGCAATTGCGGCGCGGGCAGCAGCGGTTCAACGCTATCTGGTTTAATCACACGGAAACGCTGCCCACACGCACCGTCGTGGCGTACCGGCTCGTTTCCGATACCTGGAACGGAGTCGCGCGGGTACAGATGATCGTGGAACATGCGCTGGGGTAAGGCGCGTCCGGCCTGGACCACTCATGCCCCCCGCCATCCGTGCGAACGACCCGCGCGCGCTCCCGCGGCGGCGGCCTTGGGCGTCCAGCAGGCACCCCGTCCTAAGCTATAATTTCCCTCTTAGCCAAAAAACCTGAAAACGATCAAAAATGGAAGCGGAACGTCTAAACGCAATCGAGAACCTCCTCGCCGACCTGCGCCGTCGCGCTGGCGAGCTCCGGGGGTATCTTTGACTACGACGACAAGGCCTTGCGTCTTGAAGAAGTAAATCGGGTACTAGAAGACCCGAACGTCTGGAACGACTCGAAAAACGCCCAGGCCCTGGGCCGCGAGAAAAAGCTGCTGGACAACGTCGTCTCCACCATCACGGACCTCGATAACGATCTTCGCGACACGCAAGATCTCTTCGACATGGCCCGCGAAGAAAACGACGAAGACACGCTCGTCTCATGCGAAGCGGACACGGCAGCGCTCGAAAAACGCGTCGAAGACATGGAATTCCGCCGGATGTTCTCGAACCCGGCCGACCCGAACAACTGCTTCATCGATATCCAGGCCGGCGCCGGCGGCACGGAAGCGTGCGACTGGGCCGCAATGTTGATGCGCCAGTACCTTCGCTACTGTGAACGCAAAGGCTTCAAGACCGAAGTTCTCGAAGAATCCGACGGCGACGTTGCCGGTATCAAAAGCGCGACCATCAAGGTTGAAGGCGAATACGCGTACGGCTTCCTGCGCACGGAAACGGGCGTTCATCGGCTGGTACGCAAATCGCCCTTCGACTCATCGGGCGGACGCCATACGTCGTTTTCATCGATCTTCGTGTATCCGGAAGTCGACGATTCCATCGAAATCGATATCAATCCGGCCGACATTCGCACCGACACGTATCGCGCATCGGGCGCCGGCGGCCAGCACATCAACAAGACCGATTCGGCCGTGCGCCTGACTCACGCGCCCACCGGGATTGTTGTGCAGTGCCAGAACGACCGCTCGCAACACCGTAACCGCGCCGAAGCCATGCAGATGCTGAAAGCGAAGTTGTACGAGTTCGAAATGCGCAAGCGGCAGGTTGAGAAAGACAACCTGGAAAACAGCAAGACCGACGTGGGCTGGGGTCACCAGATCCGCTCGTACGTGCTCGATAACAGCCGCATCAAGGACTTGCGCACGAACGTGGAAATCAGCAACACGAAAGCCGTGCTGGACGGCGACCTGGACGACTTCATCGGCGCGAGTCTCAAACAGGGCGTATAAGCAAAAGTCGAGCAAATGGCGCGGCTTCAGTAACACGCCGCCGCGCCAACCGCATCGTTTCGACGTTGCTTCGTTCACGGCAATCCATCGCAGCATTGCATCGCTAATATTTTGCGACCATCCGTGTGCCTGTGTTCCTGCGCTGTGTTTCAACCTTGTCATTCACGCGGTGAAACGCAAACAACCTGGACGCAGTTCAGGCCCACGACCACGCCGCAATCATCGCACTCAAAGCCAAACACATCATGACCGAACCGACTCAGCCGGGCGCAGCTCCCGAACTGGAAGAAAACCAGATCCTCGCCGAGCGTCGCGACAAACTCCGTGCGCTGCGTGAGCAAGGAATCGCATTTCCGAACGATTTCCGGCCGACACACCAAGCCGCCGCGCTGCAATCCGACTACGCCGATAAAGACAAGGAAGCGCTCGAAGCCGAGCCGCTGCAAGTCGCGGTCGCGGGCCGGATGATGTTGAAACGCGTGATGGGCAAGGCCAGTTTTGCGACGGTGCAAGACGGCAGCGGCCAGATCCAGTTCTTCATCACGCCCGCCGACGTCGGCCAGGAAGTCTACGACGCGTTCAAGAAGTGGGATCTGGGCGACATCATCGCGACGAAGGGTGTTTTGTTCCGCACGAACAAGGGCGAATTGTCGGTGCGTTGCACGGAACTGCGCCTGCTGACCAAAGCGCTGCGCCCTCTTCCCGATAAATTCCACGGCCTCGCCGATCAGGAAATGCGCTATCGCCAGCGTTATGTCGACCTGATCGTGACGCCGGAAACGCGCCAGACGTTTATTGCGCGCACGAAAGCGTTCGCGTCGATCCGCAGCTTCATGGCGAAGGCGGATTTCATGGAAGTGGAAACGCCGATGCTGCATCCGATTCCCGGCGGCGCGGCAGCGAAGCCGTTCGTCACGCATCACAACGCGCTCGACATGCAGATGTTCCTGCGTATCGCGCCGGAACTGTATTTGAAGCGCCTGGTTGTCGGTGGCTTCGAACGCGTGTTCGAAATCAACCGGAATTTCCGTAACGAAGGCGTGTCGCCGCGACACAACCCCGAGTTCACCATGATGGAGTTCTACGCCGCGTACACGGACTACACGTGGATGATGGACTTCACCGAAGCGCTGATCCGTCAGGCGGCCATCGATGCGCGCGGCGACGCGAACATCGTGTATCAAGGGCGTGAACTGGATTTGTCGAAGCCGTTCCATCGGTTGACGATCTGCGAAGCGATCCAGAAATACGCGCCGCAATACACGAACGAACAACTCGCCGATGCCGCGTTCCTGCGCACCGAGTTGAAGAAGTTCGGCGTCGATGCATCGCAGCCGCAGTTTTTGAACGCAGGCGTCGGTTCGTTGCAACTCGCGCTGTTCGAGGAAACGGCCGAATCGCAATTGTGGGAGCCGACGTTTATTGTCGACTATCCGCTGGAAGTCTCGCCGTTGGCGCGGGCATCGGACACGGCTCCGGGCATTACGGAACGCTTCGAGTTGTTCATTGTGGGGCGTGAGATTGCGAACGGTTTCTCGGAGCTGAATGATCCGGAAGATCAGGCAGCGCGGTTCCAGAAACAAGTCGACCAGAAAGATGCCGGCGACGAGGAAGCCATGTTCTACGACGCCGACTACATTCGCGCGCTGGAACACGGCATGCCGCCGACGGGCGGCTGCGGAATCGGTATCGACCGGCTGGTCATGTTGCTGACCGATAGCCCAAGCATTCGCGACGTCATCCTGTTTCCGCATTTGCGTCGCGAAGACTGAGCGCACGCAGGGACGGCAAGTTTGTAAAAAAGGTGCGAAAGCGCCTTTTTTTCGTCCTGAAGAATGGCTGGATTTGTAACTTTCGGTAAAAACCTCCATCCAAGACTACCGCTTGACGCCGGCTTTATCTGGAAAACCCTTATAAAACAAAGCCATCCGGCACATCTTCAATCCGGTGCGTTTCTTGCGACTGATGGATACCTGGAAACGTTACAAATTGACAAACCTTACGCTTCAGATTGTTCGACACTGCTTTCGTGAATGAGCAACGTCACACCCGGTAATGCCACACTCTGCCTTGAGACGGAGGTCCAAAAATGGATAACAGCAACAACATGACCACATCGAATTCACCGAATCCCGACGCGCCACGCGACCGCAAGATTCATCCGCTGGTGGCAACCGCCGCGGGCGCGGTGATCATTGCCAGCCTTGCTGCCACGGCAGCAGTCACCGGACTGTTCCCGAAAGCATCGAGTACGTCCCCGACCAACGACCAGACCCAGGCCGCGCAAGTTGCGACGCAACCGGCAACGCAACCCGCCGAGCCCACTGCTGCTCAGCAACAGCAGGCGCAGCAGGACCAGCTTGCTCAACAGCAAGCTCAGCAGCGCGCGGCAGCCCAGCAGCAACAACAGCAACAGGCGGCACCTCCTCAGATGGCACAGCAGCAGCCTGTCCCTGCGCAGCAGCCTAACTACGCACAGCAGCAACCCGCTCAACCCGCCTATTGCTCGACGTGCGGTACGGTGGAAGCGATCTCGGCCGTACGGCATGAAGGGCAGGGAACCGGCATTGGCGCGGTGGGCGGCGCGGTCGCAGGCGGCCTTATCGGGAATCAGTTCGGACGCGGAGGCGGTCGAACTGGCATGACGATTCTCGGCGCGCTCGGCGGTGGCCTGGGCGGCAATGCGGTCGAAAAACATCTGCGCAGCGAAACCGATTATTCGGTACGCGTGCGGATGGAAAGCGGCAAGACGCGTTACTTCACGTATCGCCAAGCGCCGCCGTTCAGTCAAGGGCAACGCGTGCGGATTGAAAACGGCACGCTGGCTGCGGGCTGATTTATAGCCGGAAATTTCAGAAACGAAGCCACAAAAGCAAAACGGCGATTCCCGATGGAATCGCCGTTTTGCCTTGTCCGCAGCGTTTGCGGTTCGAGAAAACCAACCGGATTCAATAATCCGCGTCTTCAATCCACGCCGCCTGGATCGCTTCGAGAATCTTCTCGTTGGACCTTGCAGGGTCGTCGTCGAAGCCCGGAAGCTCTGTCACCCAGCGATGCAAATCCGTAAATCGCACGAATTGCGGATCGACGTTCTGATGCGCGTCGGTCAGTGCCATCGCGATATCCTGCGTATCTGTCCACTTCATGGCGAGCGCTCCTGTCTCGTGGTCGCTGATTTAAGTTCAGTGATTCTCTTTGGCGTGGTTGATGGTGTAGCGCGGAATCTCGACAACCAGATCCTCGTCCGCCGGCGCCATCGCCTGACATGATAACCGCGACGTCGGCTCAAGTCCCCAGGCCTTGTCGAGCAAATCGTCCTCGTCCTCCTCCGACGGCACAAGCGCGTTGAAACCCTCGCGAATGATCACGTGACAGGTCGTGCACGCGCACGATTTTTCGCACGCATGTTCAATCTCGATGCCGTTGTCCAGCAAGTTGTCGCAAATGCTCTTCGACGTATCCGCGTCAATCACAGCGCCGTCAGGACACAATTCCACGTGGGGTAATACTACGATCTGAGGCATGAATTTCTTTCCGTTCTTTGTACGTGAGAGGCTCGGCGCGTCGTCAGTGAATAGTCAGACTTCGTCGAGCCTGCGGCCGGCGAGCGCGCGGCGAATGCTCTTGTTCATGCGGCGGGCAGCGAATTCATCGGTGGCGGCGGCAAGCTCTTTCGTCGCCGTTTCGATGGCATCAACGCTGTCCCCGCCCGTGACCGCCGAGAGCTTGACGATCAGCGCTTCAATGTTGACCCGCTCCGCTTCGTCCAGCAGTTCACCGTCCACGCCGAGCGCCGCCTGCGATGCTTCCACCAAGCGCTGCGCGTCGACCTGCGCCTCGCGCAACGCACGGGCGCGCATGTCGACTTCGGCGGTCGTGAAGCTTTCTTCCAGCATGCGGGCGACGTCGTCATCGGCGAGACCGTAGGATGGCTTCACCACCACCGACGCCTCCACGCCCGACAATTGCTCGCGCGCGAACACGGATAACAACCCGTCCGCGTCTACCTGATACGTCACGCGAATGCGCGCAGCACCGGCGGCCATGGCGGGAATGCCCCTTAACTCGAAACGCGCGAGGGAACGGCAGTCCGAGACCAGCTCGCGCTCGCCTTGCACGACGTGGATTGCCATCGCCGTCTGGCCATCTTTGAAGGTCGTGAAATCCTGCGCGCGTGCGACCGGAATGGTCGAGTTGCGCGGAATGATCTTCTCGGTCAATCCGCCCATGGTCTCAACGCCGAGCGACAGCGGAATGACATCGAGCAGCAGCCAGTCATCGCCTTCTCCGCGACGATTTCCCGCGAGCAGGTCCGCCTGGATGGCGGCACCGAGCGCCACGACCTGATCCGGATCGAGATTGGTCAACGGCGGCTGGCCGAAGTAAGTTTGCACCGCGCGGCGGATCACCGGCATGCGCGTGGCACCGCCAACGAGCACCACACCCTTGATCTCGGCGGGCGCGACCTTGGCGTCGCGCAAGGCCTTGCGCGTGGGAGTCAAAGTGCGGGCGACCAGTGCGTCAGTCAGCGTAGCGAAGTCGCTTTCGGTGATAGTGAAATCGATTTGCTTGCCATCGGACAACGTGGCTTGAATGGTGGCCTCAGGCGCGTCGGACAGCGCTTCCTTAGCCGTGCGCACGCGATCCAGCAGCAGACGCACGTCTTCCGGCGTAGCGGGCGTTACCTTGGATTTCACCAGCACATGCCGATACAGCATCGCATCGAAATCGTCGCCGCCGAGCGCTGAATCGCCGCCCGCTGCGAGCACTTCGAACACGCCCTTCGTGAGCTTGAGGATCGACAGATCGAAGGTCCCGCCGCCCAGGTCATACACGGCATACAAACCTTCCGATGCATTGTCCAGCCCGTACGCAATCGCCGCGGCGGTCGGTTCGTTCAGGAGGCGCAGCACGTTCAAACCGGCGAGTTTCGCGGCGTCTTTCGTGGCTTGCCGCTGGGCTTCATCGAAGTAAGCAGGAACCGTGATCACCGCGCCGACCAGCTCGTCGGCAAGCGTGTCTTCCGCGCGATATCGCAGCGTCGCCAAAATTTCCGCCGATACTTCCACCGGACTTTTCACGCCGTCGATGGTGCGAATCTGTACCATGCCGGGTGCATCGACGAAATCGTACGGCGCGTTTTCCGCCCCTTCCACTTCGCTTTTGCCGCGGCCCATGAAGCGCTTCACCGACACAATGGTATTGCGCGGATCGAGCGCCGCTTCTTCCTTCGCCACGCGGCCGATCCGCCGGCCGCCCTTCTCCAGATACCGGACCACTGACGGCAGCAAGTAATGGCCGTCTTCGTCGGGCAGCACTTCGGCCACGCTGTTGCGCACGGCGGCAACCAGCGAATTGGTCGTACCGAGGTCGATACCCACAGCTACCCGCCGCTGATGCGGCGCCGGAGCCATGCCGGGTTCTGAAATTTGCAGTAAAGCCATCGTTGATCTAGTGGGGGTTGGTGTCGTCTGGTTTTATATATGGCGTCAGGCTCAGTCGAGCTTCTCGATCTGCACGCCGATCTCGCTCGCCACGCGCTCAATGAACATCAGCTGGCGCACGGCTTCGCTCGCCGCCTGGTCGGAATGGCTGTCGATCAGCGCCGCTAGTTTTTCAAAGCGGATACGTTCCTGATCGCGCAACTCACGGAGCAAGTCTTCGAGCGCGCCAAGGTTCCTGGCGTCAGCCGCGTCCTCTATGTTTTCGCGCCATTCCATTTGCTGCATCAGGAAGGCCGGTTCCATCGCGGTGTTGTTCTCCGCGTCGGCATGCACGCCACGCAGCGACAACATATACGTTGCCCGCTTTAGCGGATCGCGCAACGTCTGATACGCCTCGTTCGCCCGCGTGGCCCACTGCATCGCGACGCGTTTCTGCGCGTCGCCAGCGGCCGCAAAACGATCGGGATGAACCTGCGCCTGCACCGTCCGGTACGCGTCGTCGAGTGTTTTTGCATCGATGGCGTAGGTCGGCGGGAGGTCAAACAGATCGAAGTGACTGTCGTTGAGCGTTGCCATGTTGAAAATGAGTGAAAGATCAGCGGAAAGCAGGGCTAAGAGAGACTTCTAAACCGGCGGCATTAAAGAAAAAGGCGGCACGCGCCGCCTCTTTTGCTGTTCTTGCGCCGCGCTATACGCGAAACGATTCGCCGCAACCGCACTCGTCTTTCACGTTCGGGTTATTGAACTTGAACCCTTCGTTCAGCCCTTCGCGCGCGAAATCCAGCTCGGTCCCGTCGATATAAGCCAGGCTCTTCGGATCGACAATGATCTTCACGCCGCTCGACTCGAACACCTGGTCTTCCGGCGCGAGTTCGTCCACATACTCGAGCTTGTAAGCGAGGCCCGAGCAGCCGGTTGTGCGCACGCCGACGCGCAGGCCAACGCCCTTGCCGCGTCGAACCAGATACTTCTGCACGTGTTGTGCTGCCTTGTCCGTCAACGTGATTGCCATAGTCTCTCATCAGCAGCCGCTCGCCCGGAGTCAATCGTTTCTCCGGCCGCCACGCTGCAGCCTTGCTTTGAATCGAAAACCAGAGCGCCTGAAGTCAACTGATCGACTAACTGATCACCCAAGCGCCCTTCCCGGAACCTGATTGCTGATTACTACCTACCGCTTAAGCCGCGTGTTGCTTCGCTTCAACCGGAGCAGCTTCCACCGTGCCCGCACCATGACGTTGCTTGTAGTCAGCAACGGCGGCCTTGATTGCGTCTTCGGCCAGGATCGAACAGTGAATCTTTACCGGAGGCAGTGCCAGTTCTTCGGCAATGTGCGTGTTCTTGATCTCCAGCGCCTGATCCAGCGTCTTGCCCTTCACCCACTCGGTCACGAGCGAGCTGGAAGCAATAGCCGAACCGCAGCCGTATGTCTTGAACTTCGCATCCTCGATCACGCCGTCCGCGCCCACGCGGATCTGCAGCTTCATCACGTCGCCACATGCCGGCGCGCCGACCATGCCGGTGCCGACGGTGTCATCGTCCTTGCCGAACGAACCGACATTGCGCGGGTTTTCGTAATGGTCCAGAACCTTGTCGCTATAAGCCATGATCAAACTCCTTGAATTCGTATGCGTGTGCGTTCAAACATGAGCGCAAATGAGCCGCCGTCAAAGCGGCCAGCCAAGCGCTTAATGCGCAGCCCACTGAATCGACGAAATGTCGATACCGTCCTTATGCATTTCCCAAAGCGGCGACAGATCGCGCAATTTCTGAATCTTGCCCTTGAGCAAGTTAATCACGTAATCCACGTCCTGCTCGGTCGTGAAGCGGCCAACCGTAAAACGGATCGAGCTGTGCGCGAGCTCGTCGTTGCGGCCAAGCGCCCGCAACACATAAGACGGTTCCAACGAAGCCGACGTACATGCCGAACCCGACGATACCGC
Organism: Caballeronia sp. dw_19; assembly: GCF_018449515.1. GTDB lineage: Bacteria > Pseudomonadota > Gammaproteobacteria > Burkholderiales > Burkholderiaceae > Caballeronia. The sequence continues at coordinate 170,207 of NZ_JAAVUQ010000005.1, forward strand.
CACGTCCTTCACCGCCATGATCAACGATTCGCCTTCCACGAAGTTGAAGCTGATGTTGAGGTTATGCGGCACACGGGTTTCCATGTCGCCATTCACATACACCTCTTCCATCTCCTTCAAGCCGTTGAGCAAGCGGTCACGCAACATGCGGATGCGCTCGTTTTCAACGGCCATTTCTTCGCGCGCGATCCGGAACGCCTCGCCCATGCCGACGATCTGATGCGTGGCCAGCGTGCCCGAGCGCATACCGCGCTCGTGACCGCCGCCGTGCATTTGCGCTTCAATACGGATACGCGGCTTGCGACGCACGAACAACGCGCCGATACCCTTCGGGCCGTACGTCTTGTGCGCCGAAAACGACATCAGGTCGACCTTCTGCTTTTGCAGATCGATCTCAATCTTGCCGGTCGCTTGCGCTGCATCGACGTGAAATATGATGCCCTTTGCACGCGTGATCTCGCCGATCGCCGCCACGTCCTGGATCACGCCGATCTCGTTGTTCACGCTCATCACGGAAACCAGGATGGTGTCCGGACGGATGGCTGCCTGAAACTTGTCCAGGTCGAGCAAACCGTCGTCCTTCACATCCAGGTAGGTGACTTCGAAACCTTCGCGTTCGAGTTCACGGCAGGTATCGAGCACGGCCTTGTGCTCGGTCTTCACCGTGATGATGTGCTTGCCCTTGCTCTTGTAGAAATGCGCCGCGCCCTTGATGGCGAGGTTGTCCGATTCGGTGGCGCCCGACGTCCAGATGATTTCGCGCGGGTCACAATTGACCAGCTTCGCGACGTTCTCGCGCGCTTCCTCGACAGCCCGCTCCGCGTCCCAGCCGTATTGGTGGCTACGCGATGCCGGATTGCCGAACTGCTCGCGCAGATACGGAATCATCTTGTCCACCACGCGCGGATCGACCGGGGTCGTTGCGCTGTAGTCCATGTAAATGGGCAGGTGGGGAATGTCGTTGTTCATCAGTTGCTCCGGGGATATGACTCAATTGGCTCGTTCAAGGCGAGACGGCCGCGTCATTGAATAGATACTCAAATAAACGCGGCAGCCGTCAGCCGGCCAGGTTGAAAACGGAATTCGGTCCTTTCGGCGCCACGCGCACCGGTTCCACGCCCGCCGATTCGGTACGCCGGTCGCGCAATACCGCTGGCGATCCTTCGCGTGCGCGCTGCTGGTCGACGAGATCTTTCAGCGAGACCGAGTCGAGATACTCGACCATCTTCTGATTGAGCGTAGACCAGAGTTCGTGGGTCATGCAGTGGCCGTCGTGCTGCTTGGTGCCTTCGCAAGCACCCTTGCCACCGCATTGCGTGGCGTCGATAGGCTCGTCCACCGCAATAATGATGTCTGCGACCGTGACGTTCTCGGCGCGGCGCGCAAGATTGTATCCACCGCCCGGACCGCGCACCGACTCGACAATCTCGTGCCGGCGCAACTTGCCGAACAACTGTTCGAGATAGGACAACGAGATATGCTGGCGCTGGCTGATTCCTGCCAGCGTCACCGGGCCCTGCTCCTGGCGTAAAGCCAGGTCGATCATCGCCGTGACGGCGAAACGGCCTTTCGTGGTGAGTCTCATAGTTTGTAAGCTACCGGGGGCTACGGCTAATACTGGATGATTTTGGTCAAGTATAAATAGCCTACGGATTTAGTCAAGTATCTACAGGCATTTTCTTAGGAATTTGCTGAGAATATTGCACCGATTGAAACCTGCTTCCGGGGCCGCGATCAGACCACCAACTGTGTGCGAAGCGCTCGCAGCAAGCCTTCGCAGGCATCCTCGCACTGATCGAGCACGCGCTCGAAGCCTTCGTCGCCGCCAAAATACGGGTCGACGACCACACGGCTGTCGTCACGGGTCGCGAACTCCATCAGCAACCGGATCTTGTCGCGATACTCCGCCGGACACGCTTCGGTCAGCGCGGCGGCGTTGGCGTCGTCCATCGCGATAAGCAGATCGAACCGCGCGAAATCTTCGGGGCTGACCTGCCGGCCGCGCAACGGTGACAAGTCGTAACCCCGTTTCCGGGCAGCGCGCTGTGCGCGTTCGTCGGGCGGCTGGCCGATATGCCAATCGCCGGTACCGGCGGAATCCACTACGATCTTGTCAGATAGCCTCGCACGTCCCACCTGATGCAACATCACCGCTTCGGCGCTCGGCGAACGGCAGATATTGCCCAGGCACACGAAACAGACGGCGATAGTGGTCATCAGATTCCAGGCATCGTTTGGCTTGAGCGCGATTTGCAATTCGGCTGCCCCGGGCCGACCGGACGGGTCCGCGCGAAGCAGTCCCGAATTATACAAAAGACGGCGTTTGCACGCCCGAGCGGACTCCCCGCAGCCCTAACAGTCGCCCCTGCTCAGAACGTCCCCGAAACAGCCGTAACCGACGTCCCGTTAGCCGGTCGATATCCATTGCCGGCGTTATCGGACTCGACAAGTCCCAGTGAAATCGCACGCGCGAATTCCGCACTGACACTTGCGGCGCTTTGCGGATGGGGCGCTGCAGCCCCGGCAATCGGGTGGATCGCATGGCAGTAGCCGGCGAGTGCGAGTGGTACGAGCATCGCAATGGGCCAGTAGGTCGATATTGTCTTTTTCATTTTCAAACCCCTTCTCAGGTCCTGTGGGCTGACGGGCCCACTTCCAGACAATGAGATTTTAAGGGTTTGCACTTATCCCATAAAGATGCCCCAGCACAAAGCATTGTTGCAGTCCTGTCAACAGCGTATGACATGTCGGCGTTGTGTTTGGTGGTTCATGAGCAATTCCTGCCACTGTCACTCTGTCACTGCGGAGATAAAACTTTACAAACTTCTTGCGATATCCTCTCCGCGAAACTGTCAGATACGGTAATTAGTTTAAGGAACGTCTTTCCGCTCATGATGAAACTCACAGTTACAAGCCTGATCCTCGCTTCGTCCGCCTTGGTCGCCGGCTGCGCCGTCTACCCGGACGGCACGCCCGCTTACGCGACAGGCGGCGGTTATTCCGCATATCCCGCTTACCCGGGCTCTCCGCCTCCCCCGCCCGGCTACGAAGCCGGTGACGGTTACGGTTATGGCTATGGCGCACCGGTCGTGCAGTCGGGCGTGATCATCAATGGGGGCGGCGGATACTACGGCGGCCCCGGCCCGCGCTATTGGAACGACGGTCCCGGTTATCGCCGCCCGCCTCCTCAGGGTGGCCGGGACGATCGGGGCGGCGACCGTGGTAACCGGGGCGGTAACCGAGGAGACAACGGCGGCGGTGACCGGGGCGGTCATGGCGGGCCGCAAGCGGGTGGACCGCAAGGAGGCAGGCCGCAGCCGCAAGCGGGCAATCCGGGCCGGCCGGCGCCAACACCCGCACCGCAGGCGCAGCAGTCACGCGGATCTACGCCGTATGTCGGCCGCTCTCTCTGGGGTAAGCAGCCGGCGCAACAACCCGAGCATAACCACTAGGGCCTTTGCTCCCCTGACTTGCAGACAAAGCCGCCCGAAGCCTTTTCAGGTTCCGGGCGGCTTTTCTTTTTATCTGCAGAAAATCTGGCATGTGGCGGCTATCGTGCCGCTGAGCCTTTCGCACTTTTCACAATACGAGATACAATCATTATTCCGCTGTTTGACGTATCAACTGATTTTCTCCATGAGCGATACGAACCCGGAATCCCGAACGTCCATACAGGTGATCGAGCGCATGATGCGCCTGCTCGACGCGCTCGCCGCGCACACCGATCCCGTCAGCCTGAAAGAACTCTCGCAGAGCACGTCGCTGCATCCGTCCACCGCGCATCGCATCCTGAATGACATGGTGACGTGCCGTCTGGTCGATCGATCGGACCCCGGCACGTATCGGCTTGGCATGCGCTTGCTCGAGCTCGGCAATCTGGTCAAGGCGCGGCTCTCGGTGCGCGAAGCCGCGATGCCGCCCATGCGCGAATTGCATCGGCAGACAGGCCAGACGGTCAATCTCTCGGTCCGCCAGGGCGATGAGATCGTCTATATAGAACGGGCTTATTCCGAACGCTCCGGCATGCAGGTCGTGCGCGCGATCGGCGGCCGTGCACCGCTGCATCTGACGTCGGTGGGGAAACTCTTTCTCGCGGCCGACGAATCCGCCCGCGTGCGCGCGTACGCCACGCGAACCGGCCTCTCCGGCCACACGCAGAACAGCATTACGGATATCGGCAAGCTCGAGCGCGAATTGTCCTTCGTGCGCAGCCAGGCGTGCGCCCGCGATAACGAGGAGCTGGAACTGGGGGTTCGCTGCATCGCCGCCGGCATCTACGACGATACGGGGCGGCTTGTCGCCGGCCTGTCGCTTTCGGCGCCTGCGGATCGGCTGCAAGACTCATGGCTGAATCAACTGAGCGGCACCGCGCTAGAGATTTCGCGCTCGCTTGGATATCGTCCGGAAGCTACCGCGGATTCACAGCAGCGCTGATATTTTCCGTGCGAGTACGAAAGATTCGAAACATTCGTAGTCGATAAAAAAACCGGCCTGATCGTTCGATCAGGCCGGTTTTTTAACGTCGAGACTCAAACGATTCAGGTACCACCGCCGCCTGCATCGGCGCTGGTGATATGCGGCTCGCCAGCGGTCTCCAGGAAACCGCGCAAACGGCCGGCATCGGCGAAACGCGAATATTTGCCTGATGAGTCCAGCAAGACCATCACGACCGGACGGCCATGAATGGTCGTCTGCATCACCATGCATTCGCCTGCTTCGTTAATGAAACCGGTCTTCTGCAAGCCGATGTCCCAACTCGGATTCCGGATCAGCGCATTCGTGCTGTTGTAGGCCAGATTGCGCTTGCCGGTAAACACGTCGTAGCTGCGATCGGTCGAGAACTTGCGAATCAACGGATATTGATACGCCGCGTTCACCATCTTCACGAGATCGCGGGCGCTCGAAACGTTCTGGCTCGTCAATCCGGTCGAATTCTCGAAGTGCGTGTCGGTCATGCCGAGCATCTTCGCTTTGGCGTTCATTGCAGCGATAAAACCAGGACGCCCATTCGGGTAGTAACGCGACAACGCCGCGGCCGCCCGATTTTCCGATGCCATCAGCGCGATATGCAGCATGTCTTCGCGGTTGAGCTCAGAGCCGACCGAAAGACGCGAACCCGTGAATTTCTCGTAGTCGCGATCTTCGTCCGTCACCGTGATTTCTTCGGTCAGCGGCGCCTTGGAGTCGAGCACGACCATGGCCGTCATCAGCTTCGAAATTGAAGCAATAGGCACGACGGCGCGCGAGTTTTTATCGAAGAGTGTTTCTGCTGTGTTCTGGTCCACCACGTACGCGACGCTTGAGCGCAACGCAAGGCTGTCCGGCGTATCGTGCAGGCCGAACGCCTGGCCAACGGTAGGCGGACGCGGCTGGAACGCCACCGAACGCACCGCGGCACGGCGGCCGTGCGCGTCCATCCGGTAACTTACGCGATGCCGCCGCGTGGCGCGGGGCGTCTCGTCATCCTGTACCGCAGCGGCTTGAGCGACCTTCACACCCTTCGCCGCCTTGGCATTGCGCGCAGCGACTTTCGACGACTTGGCAGTTTTAGCTTGCGGCGCAGCGACTGCGCCTTTGGCCAGCTTCTTGGTGGATTTCGAGGTTGGGGTCTTGGCAAAAGCGTCGACCGGTGCAGCCGCGAAAGACGTCGCGAGCGCCACCGACACGGCAACCGACAGTGCAGTGCGGACTGCAACGCCGTGGATCACCCTGAGCGACGAAAACATTTCGGTTTTCATTAGTGTTCTGTTCTGGACCGGCGAGAGAGTGTCGCCAGTGTAGTAAAGCTTCGAAAAATTAGCAATATTAAGCACTTATCCGCGCTACTTAAACCGGTTTGTAAGACGCGATTTATCGGAGCGAACAAATTCTGAGTTCCGATCGTAAAAAATCATCGCCGATGGCGCAATCGTTTTGACCGCCATACGCCATTGCCAGACATGGGCTATCAGCTTCATATCGGCAATAGTTTGTAAAACTTGAGGGAGATTTTTGATCTTGCCCTCAAGGCAAAAATTTCACTGATAGTGTGGACGGCGACAGGAAACGAAGCTTTTCGGCAAGACATGCCGGTTCTCAACGGCATTTCGACCGCTATCGAAAGTTTTTGTTCATACAAACTTTGACGATGTTGATCGATCTCGAATGTTAACGTCGCGTTAACACATTTGGTTTACTGAGTTTCAAACCGTTTCAAATGAAATTTACCGGGCGCAGTGTATCGGGTGCGCCTGAATCGTGCAGGGCGCCAAACGCGACGGCAGCAAGCTGAACGGTCTGGAGATGGATGTCGACGGTGACGTCGATATCGCGGCCGTAACCACCGGCCATTGTGATTGCCACGGGGATATCCCGCCCGGACGCGGCGGTGAACACGAGGGAATCGCGCCTGGCCAGGCCATCGACACTCAGTGCGAGCCGCCCCAACCGGTCATCGACGTGCGGGTCGGCGCCGGCGAGATAAATAAGCATGGCGGGTTCAAAGCGCTCGAACATCGTCGATAAAGCGCCGGAAAGCGCTTCCACATACGCGTCGTCCCCGCAGCCGTCGGGCAGCGCGATGTCGAGATCGCCGATCTCCTTGCTGAACGGATAATTCGACGTGCCGTGCAGCGACAGCGTGAAAACGCTCGGATCGTCCTGGAAGATGGCGGCGGTTCCGTTGCCCTGGTGTACGTCGAGATCGACGATCGCTATGTGCGGCGTGGGCTCGCCGCGCTCCCGCGCCTCGGCCTGTAGCGCCCGGGCCGCAACGGCCGCGTCGTTGAACACGCAGAATCCTGCGCCGTGTGACGCGTATGAATGATGCGTGCCCCCGGCCAGATTCACCCCGAAACCACCCTCCCGGGCAGCGTGACACGCAGCGATTGTCGCCCCCACGGAGCGCCGGGAACGCTCCACCATTTCAGGCGACCACGGAAAACCAATCTCCCGCTGCTCGCGGGCGTCCAACGCTCCGGTCGCCACCCGCTCGATGTAATCACCCGCGTGAACACGCGCCAGCTCGAAATCGGCTGCGATCGGCGCTTCACGCAACTCGACATTCGGCAGTTCGGCCTGCACACGCTCACGCAAAAGGTAATATTTCTGCATGGGAAACCGATGGCCGGCCGGTAGCGGCAAGACGAATCGATCGCTATAAAAGGCTTTCATTCGAAACAAAATTCCACTTTTCCAGAACTGAGATCAGTGTACCGGCAGCATTTGCGTCCTCCGCCCCAAGCTGGTGCAGCGCATCTCGAAATGTAGTTCCACTACAGAGTTCTCCACTCGTAAGCCATTGTTTAATAAGCAATCGTACGATGTTGCGGCGCACAAAAAGATACTTGACATCTTTAGGAATATCCCTAGAATAGGTTCCATGTTGCGACGCACCAATGGCTGTTCGCCTCATACGGTTTCCGGATTTCCGGTCGCCGCCAAAACCCACGACCCGCGCTGATGATGGGTCGACACTTTCAGGAGCGTGACATGACCCTTTTGACCCCGGAACAAATCGCCGCTGCAAACAAAGCTCAATTCGACACCCTCTTCGGCCTGACGAACAAGGCATTTGAAGGTCTGGAAAAGCTGCTTGAGTTGAACCTGCAAGTTGTGAAGTCGACGCTGGCTGAAAGCCAGGAAAACGCGCAACGCGTGTTGTCGGTGAAGGACGCGCAAGAACTGCTCGCACTGCAAGCCAGCCTGGCTCAGCCGGTCGCGGAAAAGGCGCTGTCGTATGGCCGTCACCTGTATGAAATTGCATCGTCGACGCAAGCTGAATTTGCCCGTGTTGCCGAAGAGCAGTACGAAGACCAGAACCGCAAGGTGCAAACGCTCGTAGAAAACGTCGCGAAGAACGCACCGGCAGGTTCGGAAACGGCTGTCGCCGTGATGAAGTCGGCCATCACTGCCGCCAACACCACGTACGAAACGATCCACAAGGCAAGCAAGCAAGCTGTCGAGATCGCGGAAAGCAACTTCAACGCAGCCGCTACGGCCGCTACGAAGGCTGCATCGCAAGCTACGGCTCAAGCTTCGCGTGCTACCAAGAAAGCGGTCTGAGCGAATTCATTCGCCGCGGTGGCGCCGGGAACTCCGGTGCGGCCACGAGACGGTCAGGCTGAATAGAAAACCGTTCCAACGAAAGTTGGGGCGGTTTTTTTTCGCCCTCTGTCACCCCAAGGGAATGTCGCGTACAGCGCAAAGGCCCAAAAAAAACGGCGCGTTCCTGACAGGACGCGCCGCTCTTTAACCAGCCAACCGCGCCTTACTTCTTGCGCTGCGGCGGCAGGTCCGTGCACACGCCTTCGTACAACTCGGCGGCCATCCCGATCGATTCGCCGAGCGTCGGGTGCGGATGGATCGTCTTGCCGATATCCTCCGCGTCCGCGCCCATCTCGATCGCCAGACACACTTCGCTGATCAGGTCGCCCGCATTCGTCCCGACGATCCCACCACCGATAATCCGGTGCGTTTCTTCGTCGAAGATGAGTTTGGTGAAACCTTCGTCGCGACCATTTGCAATCGCCCGGCCCGACGCAGCCCACGGGAACGTGGCCTTGCCGTACTTGATGCCTTCGGCCTTGCACTGATCTTCGGTCTTGCCGGCCCACGCCACTTCGGGATCGGTGTAAGCGACAGACGGAATCTGCAATGCGTCGAAGTACGCCTTTTCACCATGCGCCGCTTCCGCTGCAACGTGGCCTTCGTGCACGGCCTTGTGCGCGAGCATCGGCTGGCCAACCAGATCGCCGATAGCAAAAATATGCTCGACGTTCGTGCGCAACTGCTTGTCGACGTTGATGAAACCGCGGTCAGTCACCGCAACGCCAGCCTTGTCCGCACCAATCTTCCCACCGTTCGGGCTACGGCCGACCGCCACGAGCACGAGGTCATAACGTTGTGCTTCAGCGGGCGCTTTTTCGCCTTCGAAGCTCACATAGATGCCGTCGTCCTTTGCTTCCGCCTTGGTCGTTTTCGTCTTGAGCATGACGTTCGCGAAACGCTTGGCGTTGAACTTCTCCCACACCTTCACGAGATCACGATCCGCACCGGCCATCAGGACATCGAGCATTTCGACCACGTCGATTTCCGCCCCCAGCGACGCATACACCGTCGCCATTTCCAGGCCGATAATGCCGCCGCCGATCACGAGCATGCGCTTCGGAATCTGGCGCAATTCGAGCGCGCCGGTGGAATCCACCACGCGCGGATCTTCCGGCATGAATGGCAGCTTCACGGCTTGCGAGCCCGCTGCGATGATCGCCTTCTTGAACTGCACAACTTTTTTGCCGCCCTCGCCTTCAATCTCCATGTGATTCGGACCGACAAACTTGCCGACACCCGTGACCACCTGGACCTTGCGCGCCTTCGCCATGCCGGCTAGTCCGCCGGTCAGTTTCTTGACGACGCCTGACTTGAAGTCGCGGAGTTTGTCGAGATCGATCGTCGGTTCACCGAAGGAAATGCCGTGGTGCGCGAGTTCCTTCGCGGCGTCGGTGATCGCGGCAGCGTGAAGCAAGGCTTTCGACGGAATGCAGCCAACGTTCAGGCATACGCCGCCAAGCGTTGCATAACGCTCGACGATGACCGTGTTCATGCCGAGGTCAGCCGCGCGGAACGCGGCCGAATAACCGCCGGGGCCAGCGCCGAGCACGAGCATGTCGCATTCGATATCGGCGGAACCGGAGAACGACGCGGCCTTCGGTGCGGGTGCGGCGCTCGCCTTTTCGGCCGGTTGCGGCCCGGCCGTCTTCGGTTTTTCCTCAACCTGGCTGACACCGCCGCCCTGGCCTTCGAGCGTGAGGATGACGACGCCTTCGGAGACGTTGTCGCCGATCTTGACCTTGACTTCCTTGACCGTGCCCGCTGCAGGCGACGGCACGTCCATGGTCGCTTTATCGGATTCGAGCGTGACGAGCGATTGTTCTTTCTCGACCGTATCGCCGGCCTTCACGTGAATTTCGATAACCGGGATGTCGGTGAAATCGCCGATGTCCGGCACCTTCACGTCTTGCGATCCGCCGCCTGCGGGCTTTTGTTCAGCGGGCTTGGACGCGGCCGTTTCTTTCGGCGCCGGTGCATCGGCTTTCGCCGCAGCGGGCTTTTCAGCGGGCGCTGCCGGCTTTTCGCTGCCGGCGTCGGCCGTTTCCACCAATGCGATCACGGTGCCTTGCGAGACTTTATCGCCAGCTTTGACCTTGACTTCCTTGACCGTGCCGACGAGGTCGCTGGGAACTTCGATGGACGCTTTATCCGATTCGAGGGTGAGGACGCCTTGTTCTTTTTCGATAGCGTCGCCGGCTTTGATATTCACTTCGACGACATCGACGTCTTTGAAATCGCCGATATCGGGTACTTTAAGTTCGGTGAGACTCATGTTGTCCCCTAAAAAGGAAGCGGGCAGAACCAAAGGATGCAACGCGCGGCCCTTGGTTCTGCCGTCGGCAGACTTGCCTTTCTTTGCTTACTTTCTTTGGCAATTCAAAGAAAGTAAGTGCCGCCCCGCACAGGGGCGACTAGCAAAGTGCAGTGCAATGCAAGTTCAATGAAGCGGCTAGCGGGCCAACATAAGCGGCCCGCCAAGCACAAACATCACAAACTCACGCGACGGAAATCCGCCAGCACAGCAGAAAGGTAGGCATTGAACCGCGCGGCCTCGGCGCCATCGATAACCCGATGATCGTACGACAGCGACAAAGGCAGAATCAGGCGAGGTACAAACGCCTTGCCGTCCCACACCGGCTTCATCGCGCCCCGCGACAACCCCAAAATGGCCACTTCAGGCGCATTGATGATCGGCGTGAAATGCGTTCCGCCGATGCCACCCAGTGACGAAATCGAGAAACATCCGCCTTGCATCTGGTCGGGCTTCAGCTTGCCTTCACGTGCAGCCTTCGACAGATCGGCCATCTCCTTCGCGACATCGACGAGGCCCTTCTTGTCCGCGTCGCGAATCACCGGAACCATCAAACCGTTCGGGGTATCGGCGGCAAAACCGATGTTGTAATACTGCTTGAAGACGAGGTTGTCGCCGTCGAGGCTCGCATTGAACGTCGGGAATTTCTTCAACGCGGCAACCACCGCCTTGATCACGAACGCGAGCATGGTGAACTTCACGCCAGCCTTTTCGTTTTCCTTGTTCAACGTCACACGCAGCGCTTCCAGGTCGGTGATATCGGCTTCGTCGTTGTTCGTGACGTGCGGGATCATGACCCAGTTGCGATGCAAATTCGCACCCGAAATCTTCTTGATGCGAGACAACGGCTTCGGATCGACCGGACCGAACTTCGTAAAATCGACCTTCGGCCACGGCAGCAGGTTCAACTCGCCGCCACCGGCAGGCGCTGCGGCGGCTGCCGCCGGCGCTTTACCCTGGCCGCTCATCACGCCCTTCACGAACGCGGTCACGTCGGCTTGCGTGATGCGGTTCTTCGGGCCCGAACCCGTTACGGACGACACGTCAACGCCGAGTTCGCGCGCAAACTTGCGCACCGACGGCGATGCGTGGCTCGACGTACGCGAGCCTTCGCCAGCGGGAATCGCCGGTGCGAGCGCGAGTGCGGACGGGGCTTCTTTCTGGGCAGTTGCGGCTTTGGCCGGTGCATCCGAAGGCGCTTCTGCCTTCGGTGCTTCCTGCCTGGGAGCAACAGCGGCCGCGGCAGCCGATCCTTCACCGCCTTCCAGCACGAGGATCAACGTGCCTTCCGAGACGTTGTCGCCGACCTTGACCTTGAGTTCCTTGACCGTGCCCGCCGCGGGCGACGGCACGTCCATGGTGGCTTTATCGGATTCGAGCGTGACGAGCGATTGCTCCTTCTCGACCTTGTCGCCGACTTTCACGTTCACTTCGATCACCGGAATGTCCTTGAAGTCGCCAATATCCGGCACCTTCACTTCAACCGATCCACCACCCGACGATGCAGCCGCCGCAGGAGCCTTATCCTGCGCCGGCGCTTCAGCGGGTTTTTCAGCGGCCTTCGGTGCAGCAGCGGCAGCAGCACCCGATTCAGCCGCTTCCAGCACGACGATCAACGCACCTTCCGACACGTTGTCGCCCACCTTGACCTTCACTTCCTTCACGACGCCAGCGGCCGAACTGGGCACATCCATGGTCGCTTTATCGGATTCGAGCGTGACGAGCGATTGCTCCTTCTCGACGGTATCCCCAACTTTCACCAGCACTTCGATCACCGGAATGTCCGTGTAATCGCCGATATCCGGCACCTTGACTTCGATCGCTTGACTCATTGTTTATTGTCTCCTGGGTCGCGACGCGAAAAATCGCCCTGCCACGAGGCTAAAGCCAGGGGCAAGGCGACTTCGCGCAACAACACTCGGGGGCCGATGCGTTAAACCGTCATCGGGTTGGGTTTGGCGGGGTCGAGCGCGTACTTCTTGATCGCGTCGGCGACGACCTTGCGGTCGATCGTGCCTTCGTCGGCCAGCGCATTGAGCGCCGCGACGGTGACCCAGTAGCGGTCGACTTCGAAGAAATGACGCAGTTTTTCGCGCGTGTCCGAACGGCCATAACCGTCCGTGCCGAGCACGACAAACTTGTTCGGCACGTAACCGCGAATCTGGTCGACGAGCGCACGCACATAATCCGTCGATGCCACCACCGGACCTTTCGCGTCCTTCAGCAGCTTCGTCACGTGCGAGATCTGGCGTTCTTCCGTCGGGTGCAGCAGGTTCCAGCGCTCCACTTGCGCGCCTTCGCGTGCCAGTTCCGTGAAGCTCGGAACGCTCCAGAGATCGGCGGCCACGTTCCAGTCGTTCTTGAGCAGGTCGGCAGCGGCGATCACTTCATTGAAGATCGTGCCCGCGCCCATCAGCTGAACGCGCGGCGTTTTTGCGTCGGCATCCGATTTGCGGAACGAGTACATGCCCTTGATGATGTCGGTGGCTACCGTTTCACCTTGCGGAATCGCCGGGTGTTCGTAGTTCTCGTTCATCACCGTGACGTAGTAGTACACGTCTTCCTGCTCGGCCACCATGCGACGCAAACCGTCCTGCATGATCACCGCGAGTTCGTAACCGAAGGTCGGGTCGTAGCTCACGCAGTTCGGCACCGACGCCGCCCACATCAACGAATGGCCGTCTTCGTGCTGCAGCCCTTCGCCGTTGAGCGTCGTACGCCCGGCCGTGCCGCCCAGCAGGAAACCGCGCGAACGCATGTCGCCCGCTGCCCACGCCAGGTCGCCGATACGCTGGAAGCCGAACATGGAATAGAAGATGTAGAACGGGATCATGATCTCGCCGTGCGTCGAATACGACGTCGCGGCCGCGATCCAGTCACACATCCCGCCGGCTTCGTTGATCCCTTCCTGCAGGATCTGGCCGGTTTCCGATTCACGATAGAACATCAACTGATCGGAATCTTCCGGCACGTACTTCTGGCCGTCCTGATTCCAGATACCGATCTGGCGGAACAAACCTTCCATACCAAAGGTACGCGATTCGTCCGGCACGATCGGCACGATGCGTTTGCCGAGCGCCTTGTCCTTCAGCAGGATGTTGAGAATCCGCACGAACGCCATGGTCGTGGAGATCTCGCGGCCCGGACCCGTGCCCTTGAGCACCGGTTCGAACGCCGACAGATCCGGCACCGGCAGCGACTCGGCTTTCTGACGGCGCGCCGGCAGATAACCACCCAGTTCCTGGCGACGAGCGCGCATGTACTCGAGTTCCTTCGACCCTTCGTCGAACTCCAGATACGGCACGTCGGCGATCTGGTCGTCGGGTATCGGCAGCTTGAACTGATCGCGGAACTTCATCAGCTGATCTGTGTGCAGCTTCTTCTGCTGATGGGTGATGTTCATGGCCTGACCGGCTTCGCCCATGCCATAACCCTTGATGGTCTTGGCGAGGATCACGGTCGGCTGACCCTTCGTCTTCGATGCTTCCGAATACGCCGCGTAGATCTTGTGCGGATCATGGCCGCCGCGATTCAGGTTCCAGATGTCCTCGTCGGACCATTCCGCCACCATCGCCTTGAGTTCCGGCGTGTTGAAGAAATGCTCGCGCACGTAGGCGCCCGACTCCGACTTGTAGGTCTGGTATTCGCCGTCGACCACTTCCATCATCCGGCGCATCAGCGCACCGGTTTTATCGCGGGCAAAGAGCGAATCCCAGCGGCTGCCCCACACCACCTTGATCACGTTCCATCCAGCACCGCGGAATTCACTTTCGAGTTCCTGGATGATCTTGCCGTTGCCGCGAACCGGGCCGTCGAGACGCTGCAGGTTGCAGTTGATCACGAAGACGAGGTTGTCGAGCCGTTCACGGCCGGCCATGCCGATCGCGCCGAGCGATTCCGGTTCGTCCGTTTCGCCGTCGCCAAGGAATGCCCAGACCTTGCGGCTGCCTGCCTTGATGATGCCGCGCGCATCCAGGTACTTCATGAAACGCGCCTGATAGATCGCCATGATCGGGCCGAGGCCCATCGATACGGTCGGGAACTGCCAGAAGTCCGGCATCAGCCACGGATGCGGATACGACGAAATGCCTTCGCCGCCCACTTCCTGGCGGAAATTATCGAGCTGACTTGCTTTCAGGCGGCCGAGCAAAAACGCGCGCGAATACACACCCGGCGACGAATGGCCCTGCACGAACACGAGATCGCCACCATGTTCGGGCGACGGCGCGTGCCAGAAATGGTTGAAGCCGACGTCATACAGCGTGGCCGCCGATGCGAACGAAGCAATGTGGCCGCCCACGTTCGTGTCCTTGCCCGCGCGCAGCACCATCGCGATGGCATTCCAGCGCGTGTACGAGCGGATCTTGTGTTCGATGTCCTGATCGCCGGGAATCTTCGACTGGGCGGCGACCGGAATGGTGTTGATGTACGGGGTGTTAGCGGAAAACGGCAGATGTTCGCCGTGCACGCGCGCGAATTCGATCTGCTTTTCGATCAGGTAATGGGCGCGATCCGGACCTACTGCCGAAATCACGCCGTCGAGGGCTTCCAGCCACTCAGCGGTTTCCTGGGGATCTTCGTCGTCCTTGGCGTTGGCGACATATTTCATCACTTCGTCGGGTACAGCGGACATGCTCGTCTCCTGATTTGAGGAACGCTCTGTGAACAGACGACGCGAGCCTTTAAGCCATCCGCAAGACACAATTGCGGAAAACAATGAGGGACAAGCGCGCGTGCGGCAATTCTAAAGAGCCTCAGAACGGTAGCGCAAGCAATTTTTCGAATCATGAGACTCAATCTCATAATGCGGAAAAATGCTGCAACGCACCGTGGGACAAGGACTTTTTGTTAGACGCGTTGGTGTCCTTGCGATCAATTGCGGGCCTTTTCAAGACTTTTTACGCCATTTAACAGTGTGGCGCTGCGTTACAATTGCGCGCATGTTGACCGAACGGCTTTTCGCACGCTCGGCGCGCTCGAAGGGCAAACCCAACGACTCGGCGCCGACCCGCTGGCACCACGGACCGTGGTGGTCAAACTCGTACTTGCTGACCCCGTTGATCTCGATCCTGGTCTTCCTGGTCGTGATGAGCCTGATTTTGTGGAGTCTCAACCGGCGCGAGCAGCAACAGCAGGAAGACACGCTCTACCGTAACGTGGCTTGGGCGCAGCAACAAATCAGGCTTTCCATGACTGGCGCGCAGGAGCAGATTCAGGCTTTGGCGCGTGACATCGCGACGGGTCATGGGGACCCGCAGACGTTCCAGAGTTCCACCGGCGACATCATGCAGGGGCATCCCGAAATCCTCTACATGAACTGGTACACGGCGCAGCACAAGCCCCGCTGGCCGAATACCCCGCTGCCCGTGCTCGGTTCACGGCTCGCCAAGCCCACGGACGCGCAGATGGACGACGCCGTCCAGTCCGCCTTCGACGAAGCCCGCACCAGCCGCCGGCAGGTCTACTCGCCACTTCTGTACGACGATTTAGGCAATGGCTACATCACGTTGCAGACGCCGGTTTATCGCGACCGCGATTTTCTCGGGTCCATTGCGGCGGTGTTTTCCATCGAGGGGATTCTCAAGCATGACATCCCCAGCGAACTCTCCGCCAAGTACAAGATTTCCATTACCGACCTGAACAATCGCGAACTCGCGACCACGTCCAGCCGGCCGCGCCTGCCGCGCGACATGTTCTATGACCTGCCGCTCGATCCGCCGGGACAAGGGGTATCGGTACGCGTTTATTCGTATCCGCAACTGACGAATTTCACGAACAACACGCTCGTCTGGCTGGTCGCCGGCTTGTCTTGTTTTGTGTTGTGGAGTTTGTGGAGCCTCTGGAAACACACCCGGCAACGCTTTGAAGCGCAACAAGCGCTCTACGCCGAGGCGTTCTTCCGCCGGGCGATGGAAAATTCAGTGCTGATCGGTATGCGCGTGCTCGACATGCACGGCCGCATCACGCACGTGAATCCCGCGTTTTGCCGGATGACCGGCTGGGACGAAAGCGATCTCGTGTCCAAAGTGGCGCCCTTTCCGTACTGGCCGAAAGACGCATATCCGGAAATGCAGCGGCAACTGGATATGACCTTGCGCGGCAAGGCGCCTTCATCCGGCTTCGAATTGCGCGTGCGTCGCAAGGACGGTTCGTTCTTCCATGCGCGGCTTTATGTCTCGCCGTTGATCGATAGTTCAGGTCGGCAGACCGGCTGGATGTCGTCGATGACCGACATTACCGAGCCGCGCCGCGCTCGTGAAGATCTCGCCGCCGCGCATGAACGCTTCACCACCGTGCTGGAAAGCCTCGACGCGGCGGTATCCGTGCTCGCCGCCGACGAAGCCGAACTGCTGTTCGCGAATCGCTATTACCGGCACCTGTTCGGGATTCGCCCGGACGGCCATCTCGAACTGGCGGGCGCGGGTTTCGACACGGCGCAGGCGTCGTCGGATTCCATCGATATGGTCGACACATATGCCGGCCTGCCCGCCACCGCGCTGACCGAAAGCACCTCGGACGCGCAGGAAGTGTATGTGGAGAGCATCCAGAAGTGGTTCGAAGTGCGCCGCCAGTACATTCAGTGGGTGGACGGCCATCTCGCGCAGATGCAGATTGCGACCGACATCACCACGCGCAAGCAAGCGCAGGAACTGGCCGATCAGCAGGAAGAAAAGCTGCAGTTCACCAGCCGTTTGATGACGATGGGCGAAATGGCGTCGTCGTTGGCGCACGAGTTGAACCAGCCTTTGGCCGCGATCAATAATTACTGTTCGGGTTGCGTTGCACTGGTCAAATCGGGCCGCATGACGCAGGACGCGCTGTTGCCCGTGCTCGAAAAAACGGCGCAGCAAGCGGTGCGCGCGGGCATGATCATCAAGCGCATTCGCGAATTCGTGAAGCGCAGCGAACCGAAACGCCAGCCTACGCGCGTGGCGGATATCGTCGCGGACGCCGTCGGCCTCGCAGAAATCGAAGCGCGCAAACGCAAGATTCGCATTCTCACCGAGATCCGCTCGCGTATGCCCGTGATTCATGTGGACCCGGTGCTGATCGAGCAGGTGCTCGTGAACTTGTTGAAAAACGCCGCGGAAGCCATGCACGATGCCAAGCCGAACGCCGTCGATCCTGTGATCCGCGTGCTCGTGCAGCGCGTGGACGGCGGGTTTGTCTGCGTGAGCGTAGTGGACCAGGGGCCCGGCGTGGACGAAGCCACGGCCGAGCGCCTTTTCGAACCTTTCTACAGCACCAAGTCCGACGGTATGGGCATGGGCTTGAACATTTGCCGATCGATCATAGAATCGCATCGTGGACGTCTTTGGGTGGTGAACAATATCGATGCCTCCGGCACCGTGACGGGCGCCACATTCCATTGCAGTTTGCCAATCGGAGAAGCCGATGGTCCGGGCAGTAACGGACCGGAAGCTCTCAGTCATCAACCCACACAACAAACTGTTACGGGAGAGCTATGAGCACAGTCACCACTCAGGAAACCGTCTTTGTCGTCGACGACGATGAAGCCGTGCGTGATTCTTTGCGCTGGCTGCTTGAAGCCAATGGCTACCGCGTCTCGTGTTTTGCGAGCGCTGAGGCGTACCTCGACGCGTATCTCCCGATCGCCCATTCAGGCGCAATCTCGTGCCTGATACTGGACGTACGGATGTCCGGCATGAGCGGTCTCGAATTGCAGGAGCGGCTGATTGCGGAAAACTCGCTGCTGCCGATCATCTTCGTGACGGGTCACGGCGACGTGCCGATGGCTGTGTCGACCATGAAGAAGGGCGCGATGGATTTCATCGAAAAGCCGTTCGATGAAGCCGAGTTGCGCAAGCTGGTTGAACGCATGCTGGATAAGGCGCGTACCGAGAGTTCGAGCGTGCAGCAGCAGCGTGCCGCGGCTGAGCGGCTGGGCAAGCTGACGGCGCGGGAGCATCAGGTGCTGGAGCGGATTATTGCAGGGCGTTTGAACAAGCAGATTGCTGATGATCTTGGTATCAGCATCAAGACGGTCGAAGCGCATCGCGCAAACATCATGGAGAAGCTTTCCGTGAATACGGTTGCGGATTTGCTCAGGCTGGCACTGTCCAACAAGCCGCAGACGCAGTCGGCCCAATAGGGGTTTTAGGGCTTCTCGCTGGTACGCCGAGGGGCGGCTTTTTGCGCCTCGGCGGCAGTGGTTTTGGTTTGTGCCCGGTCGAAGCCGAATCGCCCGTCCCCGCCAGTGGCAAAAAGCGTTGAGAAATATAGACAGACCCAAACCGGCCATCGTCCCGAGCGCCGCGCCGCCCGCCGCACCCGCGTCCGGTATAATCAAAAACTCACCGCAACGCCGCGCCGCACTGGCGCAATAGGCCCCTTGCGACCCTGCGCCCTCAAGAAAAGCAGCGGACTTGTTCTCCGCCCAGACCTCCTATGACCGCCCAAATCATCGACGGCAATGCCCTCTCCAAGACCCTTCGCGCCGATGTAGCCGTACGTGCCGCCGCCCTGACCGCCCGTGGCCAGCAACCCGGCCTGGCAGTCATTCTCGTCGGTGAAAATCCGGCCAGCGAGGTCTACGTCCGCAACAAGGTAAAAGCCTGTCAGGACAACGGCTTGCATTCCGTATTCGATCGTTTCCCGTCCACGCTCACCGAAAGCGAATTGCTGACGCGGCTCGACGACCTGAACAACGATCCGAACGTGCACGGCATCCTGGTTCAACTTCCGTTACCGAAACATATCGATAGCCACAAGGTCATCGAAGCCATCGCGCCGGCCAAGGACGTAGATGGTTTCAACGTCGAAAACGCGGGCGCGCTGATGACCGGCAAACCGCTGTTTCGCCCGTGCACGCCCTACGGCGTGATGAAGATGTTCGAAGCGCATGGCATC
The DNA here is from genome assembly GCF_018449515.1 of Caballeronia sp. dw_19. Taxonomy (GTDB): domain Bacteria; phylum Pseudomonadota; class Gammaproteobacteria; order Burkholderiales; family Burkholderiaceae; genus Caballeronia. The sequence continues at coordinate 189,477 of NZ_JAAVUQ010000005.1, forward strand.
CCGCTGGAAGGCGCGAATGCAGTCGTGATCGGACGCTCGAACATCGTCGGCAAGCCAATGGCCATGCTGCTGCTCGAAGCCGGCGCCACGGTCACCATCACGCACAGCAAAACGCGCGATCTGGCCGCGCTGACGCGCAACGCGGATGTGGTCGTCGCGGCAACCGGCCGGCGCAATATCCTGACCGCCGACATGGTCAAACCCGGCGCAACCGTGATCGACGTAGGCATGAATCGCGACGAGAACGGCAAACTCTGCGGCGACGTGGATTTCGCGGGCGTGAAGGAGGTGGCCGGTTTCATCACACCCGTGCCGGGCGGCGTCGGGCCAATGACCATAACCATGCTGCTGGTGAATACCATCGAAGCGGCCGAACGCGCGATGCAGCAGGATCGGGATTAAAGCGTTGGGGCAACGCCCTTCAGCGCTTACATGCATGATGGGCGCACCGGCCGCCCGCTTGCCGCACCAACACGCACAGCCGGCACGCCGATCGGGTAAATCGCCGCGTTAGCCAGAATCGATTTGAGAATCGGCGGAAGCGTCCCCACAATAGTGAATAGGCCAATCGTCGAAATCGCGCGCTGTGTCAGGCGCGGCGTCACGTTCATCGTCGCATCCATTTTTATCCGAGACCGGGAGAGTCATGTCCAGTTCGACACCATCGAATATCGCGAATCAAGCTCAGACCCAAGCTCAGGGCAACCCCCTGCTCGACTTCTCCGACCTGCCCCGTTTCAACGACATCAAGCCGGAACACGTGACGCCCGCGCTCGACGTCCTGCTCGCCGATGCAAAAGCCGCCGTCGATCACGCCAGCGCGCCTGAGACCCCGGCTACGTGGCGAGACATCGTGGAAAGCGTGGAGCGCGCGAGCGAACGCCTGTCGCGTGCGTGGGGCGTGATCGGCCACCTGAATGCCGTCGCCGATACTCCCGAATTACGCGCCGCCCACGCCGAGAATTTGCCGCGCGTGACGGAGTTCTCAGCGAGCGTCGGGCAGAACCTGGCGCTCTATGAGAAATACAAGGCGATTGCGGCGAGCGAAGAACACGCATCGCTTTCAGTTGAGCAGAAGAAAATGCTCAGCAACGAGTTGCGCGGTTTCCGTTTGTCGGGCGCCGAATTGCCCGAAGATAAAAAGCCCCGGTTTGCGCGCGTTCAGGAAGAACAGGCGGCGTTATCGAAGGCATTCTCCGACCATGTCCTCGATGCCACGAATGCGTTTTCGTATGTCGTCACCAAGGAAAGCGAACTCGCCGGTTTGCCGGAAGACGTGATCGAAGCGGCACGCGAAGCCGCGCAGAAAGAAAGCAGTGAGGGCTGGAAGTTCACGCTGCATTTCCCTTCGTATTTCCCCGTGATGCAGTACGCGGAGCATCGACCGCTGCGTGAAGCGATGTATCGCGCCTATGTGACGCGGGCGTCCGAACTGGGTGCGAACTACGGCAACGGCAAGCCCGAATGGGACAACACGGCGAATGTCGTCGAGCAGTTGAAGCTGCGTGCCGAAGAAGCCCACGCGCTCGGCTACCAGAACTTCGCTGAGGTGTCTCTTGCGCCGAAGATGGCGGAATCGCCGGAACAGGTGGTTGCGTTCCTTGAGGACCTGGCTGTGCGTGCACGCCCACACGCCGAGAAGGACTGGATGGAGTTGCGCGCGTTCGCCGCGACCGAGCTCGGCATGCCGGAATTGCAGCCGTGGGACTCGACCTTCGCCGCGGAGCGCCTGCGCCAGCAGCGTTATTCGTTCTCGGAAAACGAAGTGAAGCAGTATTTCCCGCAAGAGGCCGTGCTGAAGGGTTTGTTCAAGGTCACGGAGACGCTGTTCGGCGTGAGTATCCGCCGCGATGAAGCCGCCGTCTGGAATCCGGAAGTGCGCTTTTTCCGCGTCGAAAACAAGGACGGTTCGCTTGTCGCGCAGTTCTATCTGGACCTGTATGCGCGCGAAGGCAAACGCGGCGGCGCCTGGATGGACGACGCCCGCTCGCGGCACAAACGCCGTGAAGGCGGCGTTCAGACGCCCGTCGCGTATCTGACGTGCAACTTCTCCGCGCCCGTTGGCGGCAAGCCAGCGTGTTTTACCCACGACGAAGTCATCACCCTGTTCCACGAATTCGGACACGGCTTGCATCACATGCTGACGCGTGTCGATGAACTTGGGGTATCGGGTATTAACGGCGTGGAATGGGATGCGGTCGAACTGCCGTCGCAGTTCATGGAGAACTTCTGCTGGGAGTGGGACGTACTCACCGACATGTCCGCTCACGTGGACACGGGCGCCACGCTGCCGCGCGAACTCTTCGACAAGATGCTCGCCGCGAAGAACTTCCAGAGCGGTCTGGGCACGTTGCGCCAGATCGTGCTCTCCATGTTCGATATCCAGCTTCATAGCGACTACGATCCGGCCGGCGCGACGAACGTCAACGACTTCGCACGTGAGATCAACGAGCGGTTCCACGTCGTGCCGCAAGCGCCTTTCTCCCGTTGGACCAATACTTTCACGCACATTTTCGCCGGCGGGTATGCCGCGGGGTATTACAGCTACAAGTGGGCGGAAGTGCTGTCGGCGGATGCGTATGCCGCGTTCGAAGAGGCCGCGAAGCTAGGTGGTGGATCAGTGCTTGATGCGACAACGGGCATTCGGTACCGGCGCGAGATTCTTGAAGTAGGCGGCAGCCGGCCAGCGATGGACTCGTTCAAGGCATTCCGCGGACGGGAACCGAATATCGATGCGCTGTTGCGGCACAACGGTATGTCGCCGGAGACGGCGCATTGAGGTTATGAAAGCGGCGACGCTGTTTGAATGATTGAAGAAGACCGTTCCAACTCGCGTTGGAACGGTTTTTTTATGTGCTTTATTTAGAAGGGTCTCGACTTACCGATCCAGCCGGAAATTCACTTCCTCCGGCCGCCCTTCCAGACTGAGTTGCGCCCGCATCGCCGGCGCGCGGCTGACCACCTTGCCGCGGCGAAGCACCGCTATTCGCGTCGCCCGCAAGCGAATCGCTTCAACCGGGTCGCGCGCGTCCAGTATCACGCAATCCGCGTTGTTGCCCACGGCAATCCCGTACCCTTCGATACCCAGGATTTTCGCCGGCGTCGTCGTCACCGCTTCGAACGCGGCACGCATTGCATCAATACCCGTCATCTGCGCGACGTGCAAACCCATGTGCGCCACTTCCAGCATGTCGCCAGAGCCCAGGCTGTACCACGGGTCCATCACGCAGTCGTGGCCGAACGCTACGTCGACCCCTGCTGCCATCAACTCCGGCACGCGCGTCATGCCTCGGCGCTTGGGGTAGGTATCGGCGCGACCCTGAAGCGTGATGTTGATCAGCGGATTCGCGATCGCGGCCACGCCGGAGTCGCGAATCAACGGGATCAGCTTGCTCACGTAGTAGTTGTCCATGGAATGCATCGACGTCAGGTGCGAACCCGTGACGCGTCCCTGCAGACCCAGCCGATGGGTCTCCGACGCCAAGGTTTCTATATGGCGCGACATTGGATCGTCGGATTCGTCGCAATGCATGTCCACGCGCAGTCCCTTCTGCGCCGCGAACTCGCAAAGAAGGCGCACGGACTCGGCGCCATCGGCCATCGTGCGTTCGAAATGCGGAATGCCGCCGACTACATCGACGCCCATTGATATCGCGCGCTTCAGGTTCTCGAACGCGCCGTTGCTCCGCAAAACGCCGTCCTGCGGGAACGCAACGAGTTGCAAGTCCAGATACGGCTTCACACGGCGCTTCACTTCCAGCAACGCCTCCACGGCGAGCAGACGCGGATCGCAGACATCCACGTGAGATCGAATCGCGAGCAGGCCACGCGCGACGGCCCAGTCGCAATATTGCATCGCCCGGTCGACCAGTGCGTCCTGTGTCAGCTCGGGCTTCAGCTCACCCCATAACGCGATCCCTTCCAGCAGCGTTCCCGACACGTTCACCCGCGGCAAACCGTAGGACAGCGTGGCATCCATGTGGAAATGCGCATCGACGAACGGCGCGCTGACAAGAGAACCCGCGGCATCGATTTCCTCCGGCGCGGTCGCGGCGAGCTGCGGTTCGATCGCGGTGAAACGCCCGCCTTCGATGCCGATGTCCACCAGATCGCGGGAATCCGCGAGCGCCGCGCGTCGAATGATCAGGTCCATGAGGTTGTCCCTTCGCCAAGTGTTTCGATGATTGTAGCGGGACAGAAAGCTCGATTTCCGGAGTGCTGGCCACGTTAGCCATTTGGTCGACTACAGCAAACTTGGGCGACCGATCACAGTGACCACTCCACTTTCCCGATGGTTGGCTTTCGTCACTACGCTCAAATCACTCCGATGCCGATTCCCGAGTGAGCAAGATCAGATCACTACATTCAATCGATGCCTTGAGTTTTCGTATCCAGTGGGATACACTTTACCAAGGCATCCCACTTAACGTTATCTGGGATCCACACGCATGACGAACACAATCAATCAAACGCACGACTTTTCGGCTTGGCTGTTGGGCGTGACTGATGTGTTAGCAAGAGCCGCCATCTTGATCCGGATCAAACGCGCCGCGTTGGGAAATTTCGGCGATTGCCATGACGTCGGCGGCAGCGTGTGGGAAATGCGGATTCACACAGGCGCGGGCTATCGTGTGTATTACGTGCGTGACGGCTTGACGGTTTATCTATTGTTGGCCGGCGGAAGCAAGCAAGGGCAGATATCGGATATCGCCCGAGCGAAGGCCATGTGGCAGCGAATCAGACAGGAACGGAAATGAACTCAACTCACATTTCAACTTTCGACGCATCCGACTATCTCGATAGCGAAGAGGCCATCGCGGCCTATCTGAACGAGGCGCTTGCCTCGGGGAACTCCGACATTCTCCTGTCGGCTCTTGCCGATGTTGTGAAAGCACGCGGCATGTCGAAAGTTGCCTCCGAAGCGGGTGTGCAACGCGAAAGCCTGTACAAGTCGCTGGCTGAGGGGGCGAAACCCCGATTTGAGACCATCCAGAAAGTGGCCGCTGCGTTGGGGGTGAAACTTGTCGCCGTGCCGGTCCATCACTGACGCCCTTCGCCTTGAGGACCTAAGGCCGGTGGCTCAGGTAAGCTGCGCCCACGCTTCAATCAATCGGGCCTATAACGCCGAAAGACCAACAAACGGCTTAGTGCTCGTGCCTACAGATCATCACAGAACCAGTACGTGTTCGCTGGCGCAGAGATCGTCTAAGCACAGACAACGAAGGGCTTACCACCCCTTCGTTGTCAACCCCCAAACGTTTCAGGGCGTATCAGAAGCGTTTGTACGATAGATCCAAAATTTCGGTTGTCGGCCGCTTGGCCGACTGAATACGATAGCTTCCCTGGCCAAACCACCACGGAGCTGAAAATAACATCCACCACTGTCACCCAGACCACACCCACGAAACTTTATCGCGTCCATGCCGTTATGGAGCAACTCAGCGTCTCACGCACTACCGTCTATCGGCTTGTGAACAGCAGCAAGCTCAAGCTAGTTAAGATCGGCGAGCGGTCGAGCGGCATCACCGCAGAGAGTCTTAATGCTCTTGTGGCCGGCAACGTGGCGAGCTAGGCAGCAACCACATGCTCTGCGCCAGAGACGACATGAACTCAACTTTGTTGCTCTAGGCGTGCGCGAGGCATACAATGCACTCACGCCAGCGACCAGGAGTATCCTCCGGTCAAACGTCTGGCCTCTACCCGGTCTGCATCCAGTTACGTGTGGGCGATTCCTTAAATTAAGGGATCGCCCATTTCGTATGCGTTTCGTTCGCGGGCAAATCTCCATGACGTCGCCAGTTTGGCCACACGTTCAGGTTATCGATTTAAGGGCCAAAATCATGTTATGTTGCTACATGTTAGCCTTTTATCAACACGCACCCGGCATTCTGATTATAGAAAAATTAATCTATAGTCAAAAATTACGCGAATCGACTTATTAGTGATGTCCCGATAAAAATGACCAAAAAGCCATTGCAAATACTGTTTGATGCGATGTATCACAATAAACAAGACTTCGCAGATTTTGCGACGGGCGACATTATCCGTCGCGTATCAAGTAAGACAGTCACTAATGACTCTACCAAGGAACGTCTGGTTTTTGTTCCAGACAAGGTATTAAAAAAATACCACTCCTTCTTAAATCTATTTGTGTTCAATTATTTACCGATAAACGAAGACGTTGTCTTTTCCTATCGAAAGGGCACAAATGTCACGGCTGCCGTACGAAAACATCGCAACAGTAAACATTTTTATCAGACGGACATTTCGAACTTTTTTGACAGCATCACCGTGGATATTGTTAGGCGCTGCATCCTGCGCGGGGAAGAGCAAACCCCGGTTTCGGATATGGGCGAATTCATCGACAGGATCGTCGAGTTGGTTACAATGGAGGGAAAGCTCCCGCTCGGCTTTGCAACCTCCCCCGCCATAAGCAACACCGCGCTGCTTCCCTTCGACGACTCTCTGGCCGCTTATTGCTCGCATAAGAATCTGGTATATACCCGCTATTCAGACGATATCACGATTTCATCGAGCGAAAAAGAGCCACTATTCGCGCTAGACGATGCGTTAAGAGATATCCTGTCAGCCCACGGATTTCCCAACATGCAATTCAACGAGCACAAAACGAAGATAAGTAGCACGGGTAGAAAAATAAAAATCCTCGGCATGGTGATTTTGCCAAATGGACAAGTAACGCTTGACTCGAAAATTAAAAACCGAATTGAGACTTTGCTGCATCTATACGTAAATAATCAATCGGCCTTGTTCGACTTAACCAAGTCCGACCTAGATGGAAGCTACGAGACCCTATCAGGTTTTTTAAATTACGCGAACACGGTCGATCAGTCGTACTTGGACAAACTCAGGCGAAAGTATGGCGTCACCGTTATCGACACGTTAATTCATCAGCCCAAAAAATCAGAATCGAGAAAAGGGTAATTAACGATGGATCTGTTTCTCCAAATAGAAAATGTCCAGCACATCAAAAGTGCTTGCCTCGCCATTCCTTTTGATGGCTGTCAGCTTTTCTGCATAGTCGGTCGGAACGGTGTTGGGAAAACGTCAATTGTTAAGGCTTTGCGGAATCTTCGCGTTTCTGATACTTATAAAATAACGTCGGACGAAAGCATCTTTTCGGCAAGCAGTCGCATCGTTTACCGATATGGAGAGCATACGTTTGTATTCAATTACGACCCTAAAATTCGCGGCCTCAACAGCAGATCGGCCATCCCACCTGAAATTCGGGACGAGATTGAGGTCGAACTACCGATGCCGCATGGCGAGCGTTTCAATTACTTCCGAACAATAAGTAACAACGACGCGGAAATACGACAGAACATCGTCCTTGAAATCTACAAAAAGCCCGATGAACTGATTGAGTTTTTGTCAGATATTTATGGCGATCGCAGATTTGACGATTTGAGAGAGATCGAAATAAAAGGCCGCTTTTACTTCTGTCTTATCAAGGCAAACAGTCGCTACATTCGAGAGGATTACTTTAGCTCGGGCGAGTATTTCGTCATTAGCCTCTATCGAAAAATCCGGAATAGAAAGAAGCTGATTGTGATCGATGAGATCGACATATCCTTGGATGCCGCAGCGCAAGTCCATCTTGTGCGAAATCTCAGAAAATTCTGTGAAAAATATACGGTCAATATTGTATTCACTACGCATTCGCTAGCGATGATGCGAATGATGGAACCGGCCGAGCTTCTTTATCTCGAAAACGCGGCGGGTATCGTTCAACATCGCAATGCGTCGTACAATTTCGTGAGAAGCCTATTGTTCGGTTTTTCGGGTTGGGACCGTTATATTTTGACCGAAGATATGACGCTAAAGATGTTTCTGGAACATATCATCGCAAAGTATATTCCTCTCACATTTTTTTCTTTCAAGATCATTCATATTGGCGGCGGATCGAACACAGTCGACCTCATGACGCGCAATATTGACGAACGATTCTTTCCAGAAACCGAAAGGGTAATCAGCGTCCTTGATGGTGATCAGAGAAACGAGCGATATACAAGAAACATAAACGATATTTTTTTCATTCCTTTTCCTAGCGTCGAAAAGGAAGTATTTATTGAATATAACGACGGAAAGCTATCAAAATTGCCAGAGGATTGGAAAGGAGACGTAAGCAAGGCAGACGGAAAAGGCCTGTTCCACGCACTGAAGATATCGAAACTTTACTCACCGATTCAGCTATTCGATCATTTATGCGCGAAATACAAGACTGAAATGGAAAGGTTGGTCGAGGATCTTCGTCAATTTTTGAACTAGAACTGTGCGCTCGGGACCAGTCCGCTGCGACCAAGATCCCCTTGAGTAGGCCCGGTGCCATTCCTGGTGCTTGGATAGGATAGGTGCCCTCTAAACAGCCCGGCCTCGGCCGCTTGAGTTAGTAGCACCCGCGTCTTAACTCTCTCTGGCCTCCAGACGCCGTGGCGCCACGTTCTGCGGCCTAATACGCCCGCCTCCTGCACGACCGGCTAAACTCTCGCTAGTGCACCGGCAACGGGTGGTCGCTACCACCCCAAATCATGGTAGCTAGGCTGGTAGCCACACTGAAAATGATGGGGTAAGTGGCCCGAAAAGCCTTACCCAGTAAGGATGAGTAAAATCCATGAAGATTGCCACCTGGAACGTCAACTCCCTCAAGGTCCGCCAACAGCATGTGATCGACTGGCTGGCAACAAGCGGCGTCGACGTGTTGTGCTTGCAGGAGCTCAAGCTCACCGACGACAAATTCCCCGTCGCTGAACTCGCGGCCGTCGGCTACCGAAGCTGGTTCGCCGGTCAGAAGACCTACAACGGCGTCGGTATTCTGGTACGCGACAGCCTGACGGTCGACGAAACCACGGTCGTGCGCAATATCCCGGCGTTCGAAGATCCGCAGCAACGCGTGATTGCCGCGACGGTCGAGGGCGTGCGAATCATCTCGGCGTATTTTCCCAACGGCCAGGCTCCGGGCACGGAAAAATTCGCGTACAAGATGCGCTGGCTCGAGGCGCTGCGGGACTGGATCGAGGGCGAGATGAAGACGTATCCGCAACTCGCGCTGCTCGGTGACTACAACATCGCGCCGGAAGATCGCGACGTCCACGACCCGAAAGCGTGGGAAGGCCAGAACCTCGTCTCGCCCGAAGAACGCGCGCATTTCGTGCAGTTGATCGAACTAGGTCTCACCGACACCTTCCGCATGTTCGAGCAGACGGAGAAGCTTTACACCTGGTGGGACTATCGGATGCTCGGGTTCCGTCGTAACGCGGGACTGCGCATCGATCACATTCTGGTCACGGCAGAACTCGCCGCACGATGCACAGCTTGCGAAGTGGACAAAGTGCCGAGAAAGTGGGAACAACCGTCGGATCACGCGCCGGTAATCGCGACTATTAACTGAATAGGGAGTGCTCTGGCAGCGCAGCGTTAACGCGGAAGCTGTGCCAAGCGCCAGGCGGCTGCGTTATGTCTCATTCGGAACTTGAGGCGAGAAGCTCGCTATCAGATCCGCCCATAAACGCAGCCGAAGAACCGCCGCGAGGGCGTCGGCAGACGCCCTCCACTACCCGCATCAGGCGTCCAGGTGCAACTCCTGAATCTTGCGTGTGATCGTATTGCGGCCGATCCCTAGCCGCTCGGCCGCTTCCACTTTCCGGCCGCGCGTGAAGTCGAGCGCCTCGCGAATCACCGCAGCTTCAAAGCGCCGCGCGAGTTCGTCCATGACATCGGCGGTATTTTCACGAAGCAATCGCGCAACCTCGGTCCGCAGGCCGTTTTCCCACACGCTCGCGGGAACGCCGGCAGGCGGCGTACCAAGCGATGCAGGCAAACCGCCGACACCACCAGATAGGGCCGCGTTCGACCCGCCGCCAATTTCCGCCGCCGAGGCGGTCAACGCAGTGCTCTCACCCGCGTATTCCTGAGTCGGCGTGAGATCCGGCGGCAAATCCTTTTGCTCGATCGTCTGCGCCGGCGCCATCACGGTCAGCCAGTTACACAGGTTTTCGAGTTGCCGTACATTGCCAGGAAACGGCAGCGATGCCAAAAAACCAAGCGCATCTTCCGATACGCGCTTCGGCTCGACACCAAGATCGCGCGCGCTTTTCTGCAGGAAATGCCGCGTGAGCAACGGAATGTCTTCACTACGCTCGCGCAACGCGGGTAGACGCAAGCGAATCACGTTCAGCCGGTGATACAAATCCTCTCGAAACAACCCTTGCCGCACGCGTGATTCAAGGTTCTGATGCGTCGCCGCGATCACCCGAACGTTCGCCTTCAACGGGTTGTGGCCACCCACGCGATAAAACTGCCCATCGGATAACACACGCAACAGACGCGTCTGCAAATCAAACGGCATATCGCCGATTTCATCGAGAAACAACGTACCGTTTTCAGCTTGCTCGAACCGCCCCTGCCGCATCGCCTGCGCACCCGTAAACGCGCCGCGCTCGTGGCCGAACAACTCGGACTCAAGCAGATCCTTCGGAATCGCAGCAGTGTTCAACGCAATGAACGGCCCATTCGCGCGCGGGCTATGGCGGTGCAGCGCACGCGCGACAAGCTCCTTTCCGGTGCCTGATTCGCCCGTGATGAGCACGGTGGCGGCGGAATGTGACAGACGGCCGATCGCGCGAAACATGTCCTGCATCGCCGGCGCCTGGCCAAGCATCTCAGGCGTTTCGGTGACGCTATTGTCGTAGGCCGCTTCACCGCGCATGCTTTCATCGACGGCGCGGCGGATCAATTCAACGGCCTTGTCGACATCGAACGGCTTTGCCAGGTATTCGAACGCACCGCCCTGGAACGCAGCCACGGCGCTGTCGAGATCGGAGAACGCCGTCATGATGATGACCGGCAAACCGGGCAGCTTATCGCGCACAGTTTGCAACAATTCAAGTCCCGAACCTCCCGGCATGCGGATGTCGGACACAAGCACTTGCGGACTTTCCTGTTCAAGCGCTATAAGCGCGTCGCGGACGCCGGAAAAACTGCGCGTGGCGAAGTTCTCTCTTGCGAGCGCTTTTTCAAGCACCCAGCGGATGGATTGGTCGTCGTCTACTATCCAGATCGGCTTCATATAGTTCGGCGAGATGTCTTCGTGTGGTTCGGTATAAGCCCGTCGAAACGGTCAGGCGTACTAGCGCTTTTCAAAATGTCGATGAACCCTCGTGATCGATCCTTAACCTTGACTCCATGCTTCGGTACTTCGATCCTTCATCGGCGTCCGATCAGCCGCCGAACGGCAACAAGATGGTGAACTCGGTACAACCGGGCTTGCTTTCCACTTCGATCAACCCATCGTGCTGCTGCACGAACGTCTGCGCGAGCGTAAGACCCAGTCCACTCCCATCTTCCCGCCCGGACACAAGCGGATAGAAAATCCGGTCGCGTATCTCTTCCGGGATTCCGGGACCGTTGTCAGTGATATGCAAGTCCAGTGCCAGTTTGTGCAGGCGCTTGCCAATCGTCACTTTGCGCGCAATACGGGTACGCAACTCGATACGCGCATCGCCTTGTGAAATGCGTTCGCGCAGCGCTTCCGCCGCGTTACGCACGATGTTGAGCAATGCCTGGATAAGCTGCTCTTTATCGCCGCGCAAGTCGGGTACGCTCACGTCGTAATCGCGATCGAGCGTGAGGCCACGCGGAAACTCCGCGAGAATCACGGCGCGCACGCGTTCGCATACTTCGTGAATATTCACGTCTCCAACAATATGCGGATGCCGGTGCGGCTCGAGCAACCTGTCTACCAGGGTTTGCAGTCGATCCGATTCCTTGATGATCACCTGCGTGTATTCGCGCAACTCGTCGCGTTCACGCGCGCCCAACTCGAACTCGAGCAGTTGCGCTGCGCCTCGAATGCCGCCAAGCGGATTCTTGATTTCATGCGCGAGGTTACGAATCAGCTGCTTGTTGACCGCGGTCAGATCGTGAATGCGCTCTTCGCGGTCGGTCTTCAAATGCCGCTCGTTCTCAAATAGTTCGAGCAGCACGTAATTCGGTGCGACTTCCAGATACGCAACAATCGCGTGAACATGCAACGGCTCGCGGCCGGGACGTTCGAGCACGGCGTCGAGATGTGTTGCGTTGAAACGATGATCGGCAATCGACGCAATGGTCGTCACCAGTTCGTCCGCATTGGCGAACAGTTCAGGCCATGAGGTTTGAGCCAGTTGCTTGCGCGAGCGCTCCAGCATGGCTTCCGCCGACGGATTCGCGAACGCGATCTTGAGGCTCAACTTGTCGAGCACAAGCACGACCGTGGGCAGCGCTTCCATGCCCGGCAGCAAATGCGTAGCGACGAGCGCGGCGTCGTCGGACAACGAGTTGTCGGGAGGACTCTTTCTCGCCTTGATGAGATTCTTGAGAACCATCGTGCAGTGAGACCCCGTCTTGAAACTTGTCAGGAGAAGTGTCGGCGATTAAAAAAAGGGACGGCACGCCGTCCCTTTTCGATCACTCGACACTCCTGCTTCGCGTCAGGCGACGCACTTCTCCGCAAGACAGCGAACGAAGAAGCGCGCGCGCCATGCAACGCGCTTTACAGCGAGTAGTACATTTCGAACTCGATCGGATGCACAGCCTGGCGATAGCGCTGCAGTTCATTCGTCTTCAGTTCGATATACGCGTCGAGCATGGAATCGGTGAACACACCGCCGACCGTCAGGAACTCACGGTCAGCGTTAAGCGCGTCCAGCGCTTCGTCGAGGCCGGCACACACGGTCGGGATCTTTGCATCCTCTTCCGGCGGCAAGTCGTACAGGTTCTTGTCAGCGGCTTCGCCCGGGTGGATCTTGTTCTGCACGCCATCCAGACCGGCCATCATCAGCGCCGAGAAGCACAGGTACGGGTTCGCCATCGGATCCGGGAAACGCGTTTCGATACGGCGGCCCTTCGGGTTCGACACGTGCGGAATGCGGATCGAAGCCGAACGGTTCTTCGCCGAGTAAGCCAGCTTGACCGGTGCTTCGAAGTGCGGCACGAGACGCTTGTACGAGTTCGTCGACGGATTCGTGATCGCGTTCAGCGCGCGAGCATGCTTGATGATGCCGCCGATGTAGAACAACGCGAATTCTGACAGGCCTGCATATCCGTCGCCGGCGAACAGGTTCTTGCCGTCCTTCCAGATCGACTGGTGAACGTGCATGCCCGAGCCGTTGTCGCCCACGACCGGCTTCGGCATGAACGTCGCCGTCTTGCCATACGTGTGTGCCACGTTATGAACGATGTACTTCAGTTGTTGCGTCCAGTCGGCGCGTTGAACCAGCGTCGAGAACTTCGTGCCGATTTCGTTCTGGCCTTGGCCCGCCACTTCGTGGTGGTGCACTTCGACCGGAATGCCGATCTGTTCGAGCAACAGGCACATTTCCGAACGGATGTCCTGGAACGTGTCGACCGGCGCCACCGGGAAATAACCGCCCTTCGTACCCGGACGGTGACCCGTGTTGCCGCCTTCGAATTCCATCGACGACGACCACGGCGCTTCTTCCGAGCCAATCTTGACGAAACAGCCCGACTGATCTGCGCTCCAGCGAACCGAGTCGAAAATGAAGAATTCCGGTTCCGGACCGAAGAAAGCGGCGTCGCCCAGACCCGAGCTCTTCAGATACGCTTCAGCACGCTTCGCGAGCGAGCGCGGATCGCGTTCATAGCCTTTGCCATCTGCCGGTTCCACCACGTCGCAGGACATCACGAGCGTCGACTCTTCATAGAACGGGTCGATGAACGCAGTATCCGCATCCGGGATCAGCAGCATGTCCGACGCTTCGATGCCCTTCCAGCCGGCGATAGACGAACCGTCGAAAGCGTGGCCGCTTTCAAATTTGTCTTCGTCGAATGCCGAGACCGGCACCGAAACGTGTTGTTCTTTACCGCGCGTGTCGGTGAAACGGAAGTCGACAAACTTGACGTCCTCGTCCTTGACGAGTTGCATGACGTCGGCCACGGATTTGCTCATTACTTATCTCCTGATTAACAAAAGTCGACGAACATCAATTCGCCGCCTGACCGATTCGAAACCATCAGTAGAGTCAAAAGCAGCTTCCATGCCAAGTGCACCATTGTTGCGCTAAGCGGTTGAAGCTGCGCGCTTTTTCGGGGAAGCACCACTACCCTTCAAGGGGCTTACTGATCGAAATCGCATCATTATGCACATATTCAGTGCACTCAAAACTGAGACCCGTAACGTTAGCACTGATTCGGGGCAATTCAAACGCTCCGCACCAGTCCGATGCGTTCTGCCGCCTCAGCCAACCATGCATGAGCGAAGCGCTGGCAGCAAGCTAGAATGCCTAATTAAAATGTCCGATTGGAGACCTAGTCCATGAGCACGCTCGAGCAGCTGTACGCCCAGGCCACACTTCGCGCCGATCAAAACCAGTTGCCTTACGCGGGCGCCATTCTGCCCGCCGAAGCTTTCGAGCTTCTGCAACTCGACCCCGCTGTTCGCCTGATCGACGTACGTACGCGCGCCGAACTCGACTGGGTCGGCCGGCCAGCCATTGATACCGCGCAGTACTCGCACGTTGAATGGATCCAGTATCCAGGTTCCGTCCCGAACACGGCGTTCATGCATCAGTTGCGTGAAGTGGCCTCGCCCGACACGCCCGTCCTGTTCCTCTGCCGTAGCGCTGCGCGCTCAAAACTGGCGGCGGTCCTCGCTCAGAAGGAAGGTTTCACCAAAGCCTTCGACCTGCTGGAAGGATTCGAGGGCGACAAGGATGGACAGGGCCACCGCAAAACCGTTTCCGGCTGGTGCTTTCGCGGCCTACCCTGGATCGGCGCGTAAATCCTCTGGTTGAGTGGTCGAGTTCGTCGCGGCTTAAGCCACTGCGCCCGGTTCAATCTCCACTATCTCGCCACCGAGCTCGGCCACACCCTCCCGCAACCGGGTGAACGCGGCGTTCGCTGCACCCGGTTCCCCCTTCACGCCCAAGTCAATGTGCGCACGCCCGTACACCTCACCGCGCGTGGCGTCACCGACGCTTGGCAGGCTGAAGACCCGCACTCCCGCGAAGTCGCTTTCGATTGATTCCATCAGCGGCGTAATACGCGATTCCGGCAACCCGAAGACCAGCACTGAACGCTCTACATAAGGCGTTGCGTGATGCAGGTCCGCGTATTTGTTGTCCAGCACCCACTCGATCATCGGCCATGCCATGACGGGGAAACCGGGCACGAAATGAATGTTCCCCGCTGAAAAGCCGGGAATCCGGTTGTAGCTGTTTGGAATGATGCTCGCGCCCTTCGGGAACGTGCCCATGTTCAACCGATGCAGGTTTTCCGGCAGATCGAGATCCACCGGCTTGTCACCCGCCGTTTCCCGGATGCGCGCACGGATCAGTTCGGCCGCTTCCGGATGCAGTTCGAGCGGCACCCCGAGTGCAGCGGCAGCGCACTGCCGCGTGTGATCGTCGGGTGTCGCGCCAATTCCGCCCGTCGAGAAAACGATATCCCCCGACGCAAAGGCTCGTTTAAGCGTAGCGGTAATGCGTTCGCGGTCATCGCCAATATAGTCCGCCCAGTCGAGCGACAACCCGCGCGCCGACAACAATTCGATAACTTTCGGCAGATGCTTGTCGGTCCTGCGACCGGACAAAATCTCATCGCCAATGATGATCATGCCAAAGCCCATGAATGCTCCCTGATCGTGAAAATTAGCCGGAAATTCGAAATTCGGGCGGTGCTCCGGGACCGCTCAGCGTAGATGCAGCCGCAGCGGTTTCTATCCGCAAGCGCTCAAGCGCATGCAAGCAGTAGTGCGCAAACCAGAGTGCCGAGAAAACGAGGATGAACGCATAGATCCAGATAGTCGCCGCCGCCACGACTGGAAATAATGGCAGCAGCCAGACCGACCACGCCCACAACATGGTCGGCAAAGACCCCAGCAGACCGCTGATCACGCCAATTCCAAACAGCGGCCACCGGGAGCGCCGCACGATAGCGCGCCGCTCCTCCGCGCTAGCATGCAACGCGAGAGCGTCATACGTCATGACCCGGTAAGTCAGCCAGCCCCACAACACGGGCGGAATGATCGCGAAAAACGGCGGGATCAGCCACAGCGGTAACGTCACGACCAGCAGCACGAGACACACGACCGTTGTGACCACTGAATGCCCCAGACTCCCGTCCCACGAGCCCCCCCGCCGCATTTCAAGCGATGCGTACTGACGCCGCGTCAACAGCTTGATCACGGCGGGCATGGAAAGCGTCGCAATGAGCAACAAAATGGTTACGACGATTAACGGAATCGCCATGATCACGATGAAAAACGGCGCAATCACCGCGTGCAACGACGAAAAACCGATCGAATCGAAGAGCCGGTACATTGCGGACGTCAGCGCCCAGCCATCAAGCCAGTTACGCGCGGCGCCCGTCAGCGTCTGCCAGAAAAACCACAGGACGGCGCCCCATGCAACGGTCGCCACAGCGAACGGCATGAACGTCAGCCACAGCATTCTCGGATGAAAAGCGTTCGCGAGCGCGCGTACGAACGAACGCAGCAAGTCATTCATGCAAAGAGTCGTCTGAAAGGGAAAGAAGACAGGATAAACCACTGAGCACATGCCGCGCTGCTCGTCCGTTTGGCTAACGCTGCCAGTTAAAACGACTTCGCCGGCTGGAGGCCGGCGAAGAGGACTGAGGCGCTACAAACTGAGTAGGTTCAAACAAAAACACATAGGCCCGGACAGGATAGTCTGAACCGGGTTTGATCACGCATGGCTGCTTAAACGGCGGCCGCGTCCGAATCCGAACCCGGGGCGCGGGTCGCCCGATGCGACACGATGCGCTCCCCGATGCGCTTAAACGCAAGCCAGTGCTGCTCGATGAAACCATCGCCGTAATTGCGGCCGGGCTTGTCCGCAACCGCCAGTTGGTCGCGAATACCGGTCGGCTCGAGCTCCTGATTCCACGACACGCTCCTGAACATCATGTCCCACCACGGCAGCAGCACGCCGAAGTTGCATCCGTAGGTCGTGCCTTCGTGACCATAGCCAATTGCATGGTGCCGCCGATGGAACGTCGGGCTGACAAGCAGGCGCTCGCCAAGCCAGCCGTAATGCAGCCGGATATTCGCGTGCTGGACGCTTTGCATCAGGTTGGTGATTGCGACGAGCACCACGAACTGCGATGGTTGCACGCCGATCACCAGCGCCACGCAAGCAAAAACCCCCGCCTGCATGACGTCGTCCAACAGATGGTTCCTGTCGTCGGTCCACAACGACATCTTTTGCTGGCTGTGATGCACCGCGTGCAATTCCCACCAGATGCCGATTCGGTGCTCCATCCGGTGATACCAATAACCGACGAAATCAAGCACCACCAGATAAATAACGAACGCGACGATCGGCTGAGACGTGACGCCCGGCCAAAGATTGTCAAGCTCGACATTGGCGATGTTGTGCAGCCGCAGCCAACTCTGAAAACCATCAAGGAATGGCTGAAACGTGAAGAAAAAGAACAGATTCAGGATGCCCAGCTTGACGATCCACGTATACAGCGCGTCCACGCGCACGCCTTTCCTGTTCTGCCACTTCTCGGCAGGCCGCAAGGCCTCAAGCGGTCGCAGGATCGCGTACATGGCGAGCACTTCGAGCACGCCCACGATCACCCAATAGAGCGCGTCGTAGGTGTCTTCGTCATAACCCATCAGACCGACCTTGAACAGGAACGGTTGCACGACGTCGACGTACAGCCACGTCTGCGCCGTCGAGACGACCGTGTCGAACAGGGAAAAAATGGAATGAAACATGGTGCTCCGTCACTGTTACCAGGTGCCCCCTATCTTGGCGGCACCTCAACCTTCAATCTAGTTGCTTCTTTGACCGCTGATCTCAGCCACCATTCGGACCGGTCACCGGGGCACGGTCGAAAAAGTAGATACCATGCGGCGAGCGCCCCACGGCGATTGTCTGAATAAGCTTACGGTTTGTCAGATCGATGATTCCGACCTTCTTCGCAAACCGGAATGTGACCCAAAGATAACGTTTATCGGCTGAAAGTTCCATATCGTCCGGGCCGGGCAACAAACCCGTGATGTCGCCGACATTCGTCAACGAGTCTTGATCGATGATGCTGATCGTGCTCGCGACCCGATTCGACACCACGACATGCTTACCGTCCGCCAGCGAGCGGAAGTTGTGCGCGCCATTGCCCGTCTTGATCGTTTTAATGATTTTCTGGGTACGCCAGTCGACCACAGCCACATAGTCCGCGCCGGTCATGCCGACCAGCAGATATTTGTCGTTCGGTGTCATCCAGAGGCCGGCAGGCACCGGGCCGACCTTCATCTTCCATTTCACGGTTTGCGTTGCCAGGTCAATTGCTGCTACTTCGCCGGATACCTGCAGCGATATCAACACCGTCTTGCTGTCGTTCGTGAACGCGATGTGGCTGGGCATGACCGCCAGCGGTATGCGCTTCGCGAGGGACATATTGGCGCCGTCGTACCGATAGATATCCAGCCTGTCGAGCCGCAAGCCGGTGGACACGAACCATCTCTTGTCAGGCGAAAAACCCATCTGATACGGGTCCTCGATGTTTTCAACCCAACGCTGCAGCTTGCCCGTCTTCGGGTCGACGAACATCAGATTGTTCGAGACCGAGTTTGCAACGATCAGCGAGGCGTTGTCCGGCGTCGCCATCAAGTGGTGCGGTTCCTTGCCGGTCGGGATGGTCGACACGACCTGATGCGTCGCTTCGTCGATAAGACTCAGTGTGGCCTCGCCGGAATTCAGCACGATTATGTTGTTGGCGTGAACCGGCACGGCAATAGAAAAAGCAGCGATCAATGCAGCAGCGGCAGCAATCGCGCGGGAGAAACGAGTACGGAGAGAATTGCGCATGAAAACTCGGGTCGAAAAACAGTCGCCATTGTAGAACGTTTGCGCCAAGCAGAGTGTTGATCCAGAACGGGTTTTTGGCACTTTTCGGCATTGACGCCGCAAATACTCCTGAAGTCGATCCGATGCATTTCCAAGGCTGCGCCCTGTGCGGGATTCCATGGAAAGAAGGCGCATCGGGGCAAAAAATTCGCCACAAAAAATGACGCATTTTTAATTTAGTTTGCAATCCAAACTATCTTTTCTTAATCGCTCTCATTTTAGGAAAGATCGTGTATTTCGAAAACACGATAACCGCGATGATCCCGACCTTCTGAGTCCGAACGTAGCAATGCAGGAAGGCTGTCCGACGCCCGAGCGGGCCAGAACTCACGAGGCGGGAGATCCTCGTTCCGAGGAACGGTCGCGTCCAGATTCCTCCCTGTTTCAGCAGGCAGGTACTCGCGCGATTAAATCCATCGATCAACCCGACATGTATTTGTCAAATTGTTAGACATCCTTCTTTCATGAATAGAATCTTTAAAGCAGTGTGGAACGAGTCATCAGGTACCTGGGTCGCGGCGTCCGAGACATCCAGATCGAAGACCAAGCGGTCTTCGGCACGCAAGCTTGCAATGCTGCAAGCGGCAATGATCGGCATTGGCGGCCTTGTTATGTCCTCTGGCGCTCATGCTGACGATTGGGCGGCAGCAGGAACGGGTACCAATGCCATCTACGTTGGGCCCAACGCCGCCGCGAGCGCCAATCGCGCTTCGGGCATCAATGCCGTCGCCATTGGCACCAACACAAACGCGACAGGCAGCAACGCGGTCGCCACGGGCTTCTCCGCTTCCGCCAGCGGGATCGGGGCCAGTGCATACGGCTCCGGCGCAAATGCGTCCGGAACAGCATCCACAGCGTTGGGCGGAGGAAGTTGGGCGACTGGCGAGAGCAGTACCGCAGTAGGCGCATTGGCGGAAGCAGATGGCGCAAGATCCGCCGCATTTGGCACGGCATCTATCGCCACTGGAAACAGCGCAATGGCGCTGGGTGACACGGCATCGGCGTCCGGCGCACAGTCGACCGGTATTGGCGCAAACGCTGTTGCGGCGGGTGACGGTTCGAATGCCATCGGCGCATCCTCACAAGCGCAAGGAAGTAACGCCATTGCTTTCGGCACAGGTGCAAACGCACAGGCCGCTGATTCTGTCGCTATTGGTACTGGTTCTGCCTCGGCAGCAGCCAGTGCGGTTGCGCTGGGTGCAAACGCGACGGCATCCGGAACCGCATCGAGTGCGTTCGGCATGTCAGCGACCGCTTCCGGTGATAACGCCACTACCGTTGGTTCGAACGCCCAAGCTACAAATACGAGTTCGACCGCAATCGGAAATTCAGCTACCGCTTCTGGCTTACAGTCGAATGCCATCGGCATGTACGCAGAAGCGCGTGGGTCGAACGCCCTCGCGGCAGGTAGCTATGCTATTGCTGCCGGCGACAACTCAGTCGCCGCCGGCGCAGGGACGTTTGCGTCAGATAACGCAGTGGCAGTCGGCTATCAGGCCAACGCGATCGAAAAGCAAGCCATCGCGGTAGGCGTCAATTCAACGGCGTCCGGACTCGCCGCCACAGCCATTGGCGACACCGCACAGGCTTCCGGAGTCGACTCCATCGCGGTGGGTCATAGCGCAGTCGCAGCGGGTACAAGCAGCATCGCCTTTGGCGCGCAAGCCAACGCTGCATTCGCAAACTCCATCGCTATCGGCAACAACGCGATCGCGAACAATGAGAATAGCGTGGCTCTCGGCGCGGGATCGGCAACGACCACCGGTGCACAGACCGGCTATACCGCTTACGGCCTGACGGCACCGCAGACATCAGCGGGCGAAGTGAACGTGGGTAACCGCACGATCAGCGGCGTTTCAGCCGGCGCGCTGGACACAGACGCGGTCAACGTTGAACAGTTGAAGGCGGTTAGCGACCAGGCCGCAGCAGCCGTTGCAACGGCAACCGCAGCCTCCGACGGCGCGGTCAAATACGACCGCAATGCCGACGGCTCGGTGAATCACGACAGCGTGACGCTCGAAGGCACTAGCGGAACGGTATTTCATAACGTCGCGGCTGGCGTGGATACAACCGACGCGGTGAACGTTGGTCAGCTTAACGATGCAATCGGTCAGGTCAACGCGTCGGTCGGCGATGCCGTCACCAACGCGGTGAATACCGCAGTCACCAATGCGGTGAATAACGCCGTTATCGACGCCAACGATCCCTTGTTCAGCGCAGATGGCGATCGCGATACGGAGGCTGCATCCGCCACCGGCACGAAGGCGGTTGCGGTAGGCGCGCAGGCATTGGCGACGGGCGCCGGCTCGGTTGCAATGGGCAATGGCGCTCAGGCTACAGCCGACAACGCTACGGCAGTCGGCCAAAACGCACTGGCAAGTGGCGCGGGTTCGGTTGCCTTGGGCAACGGCGCCCAAGCTTCCGCCGACAGTTCCGTGGCGCTCGGCCAAAATTCGGCGGCGTCCGGCACCGGCGGTGTTGCCATGGGTAACGGCGCTCAAGCAACTGCGACCAATTCAGTCGCGCTCGGCCAGAACTCGGTCGCTGATCGCGCAGACACGGTGTCGGTTGGGGCGGCAGGCAGCGAACGTCAGATCACGAACGTCGCGCCCGGCACGCAAGGCACCGACGCGGTCAACGTGAACCAGTTGAATCAAAGCGCCGGCAGCACGTTGAAGCAAGCGAACGACTACACCGACTCAAAAACGGAAGGCGCGCGTCGCGACGCCTACGCCGGCACGGCATCGGCACTCGCGGTCGCAGGTTTGCCGCAAGCGGTATTGCCAGGCCGCGGCATGGTGGCCTTGGGCGGCGGCACGTACGGCGGCCAATCGGCTGTTGCTATCGGCATTTCGCAACTTTCCGATAACGGCATCTGGGCCTACAAGGTAAGCGGCACGACGAGCACGCGCGGTCAGTTCGGCGTTTCAGTCGGCGCCGGCATGCACTGGTAAGCCAGCGCAGTCACAGAGGTAGTGTCGCGGGCAAGCTGTAAAGGCCCGCGACATCGAGTTAATGAAAACAACGGATCCGATCAAGAGATGAACTTCACCTTCCGCAAACCATCGCGTGCACTTCCTTTCGCCGCCTCGCTCGTCGTGGCGCTTTTGTTGTCGGGCTGCGGTACGGGTAGCAAGCTTTCCAGCGACGGCAGCCAGGACCAACTGGTATTTCCGGCAGCCGACTCGGCATCGACCCTCGGCGGCAGCTACCCGTTGACCGAAGCCCTGCGCAAGCTCAAGCCCGGTATGAACAAAAACCAGATTGCAGCACTTCTGGGCCGTCCGCAATTCCAGGAAGGATTTTTCGGCGTCCGCGAATGGGATTATGTTTTGAACGTCACGAACGACGCTGGTGCGCCGCAAATGGTGTGTCAGTTGAAAGCGGTGTTCACGTCACGTGACGAAGCGCGCAATTTCTATCGCAAGTGTGGTGATAGCGTAGAGACGTTGGCCGATGGTAAATGGCAGAAGTATGTGATGACGCCTGTCAGCACGCAGGCTAGCGGTGAGGTAAGCACTGAGTCCAGCGTTCTGACAGCTGCGCCCCTGAGTCTCGAAGTCATCCAGTCTTCGGGCGAAACGACGAAGTAGTCGTTGTAGAACGTGTAAAGCGCGAGCCGGCTATCCGCCGAGTCTCGCGCTTTTTTACGTGCGGCCCTTACGTGCGTCCCCTACGGGCGTTATCGTTGCATCGATTCCCACACTTTGTACAAGCGCTTGACCGAAATCGGCATCGGCGTTCGAAGTTCTTGCGCAAATAGCGACACCCGCAGTTCTTCCAGCAACCATCTGTATTCACTCAATCGCGCATCTGCCACACCGCCGCGTTGAGCAATCGCCCGCGGATAGTTTTGCAGCAACGGCGCAATCTCCGCCGACAACCGCGCGTCCCGCACTGCATCCGCTTTCAACTTGTCGATACGCAACCCTATCGCAGTCAAATAACGCGGGAAGTGCGACAACTGCGTGTAAGGCGTATCGATAATAAAACGCTTGCCGATCAGCGCGCTCAGTTGCGCAATCATGTCCGAGTATGGCGCGCCGAACGATTTGGCCTGCGTCAGTTTCTTGGAGATCGTCGCGTATTCCGCCAGGATCTGCCCGGCCAACCGCGCGATTTCCTGTGCCAGCAGCGTCAACCGGCTTTTGCCCTGATCTCGCCGTGCGTAGAAATCCGCATCGTTATCGGGAAGCGGATCTTGCAGGCATGCACGATCCAATGCCGTTTCAATAATCTGGCCGGCCAATTCCTCCTGCGTCCCCAGCGCCATGTAATGCAACGACATCTCGCGCAATCCACCAAGATTGCGTTCGAGATACCGGATCGGCTCGCGCAACTGCAGCGCAAAGAGTCGCCGCAAACCGGCCCGATGAATCCGCGCCGCTTCTTCCGGTGAATCGAAGACCTCAACGTCGCAATGCGTTCCCCGATCGACAAGCGCCGGATAACCGAAGAGCGTCTGACCGCGCCGGCGAATTTCAAGCAACTCGGGCAGCTTGCCAAAGTCCCAGGTAGTCAGGTTTTCATACAACGCGGTACTCGACGAATCGGATGCGGAAGCCGTTCGGGTGACAGGCGCCGCCGTGTCGTTGCTACCGTCCAACGTCGCGCCCGCTGCCAGCTTCTGGAAATGCTGCTGCGCCTGGCCACCCAGTTCCGATCGGAGTTGGGCAAGGTTTCGGCCCATGGCAAGTTGGCGACCGTGTTCGTCGATGACCTTGAAGTTCATGAACAAATGGGCGGGCAGCGACTCGAGCTTGAAGTCCGAGGGTTTCATCGCGATCTGCGTTTGCTCGCGAATATCCGCGATCAAGGCTTCGAGCAAACCGCCCGCGCCGAATGTCTTGCCACTGTGCCGCTCGACCACGCCGGCTGAAAACTCCGGCAAGGGCACAAGGTGACGCCGCAACTTTTGCGGCAACGACTTCAGCAGCAATTGCACTTTTTCCTTGAGCATGCCGCGAACAAGCCACTCGGAACGGCGGGCATCGACTTGATTCAGTCCGAACAGCGGCACGGTGAGCGTCACGCCATCGCGGGCAGAACCCGGTTCGAAGTGATACGTCAGCGTCATTTCGATGCCGGCCATCGTCATCCGCTTCGGAAACAAGTCGGTCGTGACGCCGGCAGCTTCGTGGCGCATCAGGTCGTCGCGCGAGAGGAACAGCAGACGTGACGACGCGCCATTCTTCTTCTCTTCATCCCGATACCAGCGCTCGAAAGCCGCGCCGGAGTACATGCCCTTCGGCACAAGCGAATCGTAGAAACCGAAGATCAATTCGTCGTCGACGAGCACATCCTGCCGACGCGACTTGTGCTCCAACTGTTCGATATCCGCCAGCAGCTTGCGGTTGTGCGCGAAAAACGGCAGCTTGGTCTCGAACTCGCCGTCCACGAGCGCGCCGCGAATAAACAATTCACGCGCCCGCTCCGGGTCCTGTTTGCCAAAACTCACGCGCCGACGTGCGTAGACGGTAAGGCCATGCAGCGTTGCGCGTTCGAACGCTGCAACTTGCGCGGCTTTCTTTTCCCAATGCGGTTCGGAAATCGATTTACGCAGCAAATGCGCGCCGACTTGCTCAAGCCATTCGGGCTCGATTTTCGCGATACATCGCGCGTAGAGCCGGCTCGTTTCCACGAGTTCGCCTGCTACAACCCAGCGCCCCGCCTTCTTCAGCAACGCTGAACCAGGCCACAGATAAAACTTGATACCGCGCGCGCCAAGGTAATACGGCTCGTCGTCGGCCTTCAGGCCCACGTTGCCAAGCAAACCCGTCAGCAAAGCGAGATGAATCTGCTCGAACGTCGCCTCGGATTCGTTCAGACGCCAGCCGTGTTCGCGCACGACGGTCAGCAATTGCGAATGCACATCGCGCCATTCACGCAGACGCACGTGATTCAAGAAGTTCGCGCGGCACGCATCGGTGAGCTGCTTGTTCGACTTCTTGTGCGCGATCGCATCCTCGAACCACGCCCAGATTTTCGTCCACTGCAGGAATTCGGAACGCTCATCGGCGAATTTCTTGTGCGCCAGATCCGCTTGTTCCTGCGCTTCGATCGGCCTGTCGCGCGGATCCTGAACCGACAACGCGCTCGCGATGATCAACACTTCGCGCAACGACTGATGGTCACGCGCGGCAAGAATCATCCGGCCGACGCGCGGATCGAGCGGCAAACGCGCCAGTTCGCGGCCGAGCGGCGTGAGCGCGTTGTCGTCATCGACTGCGCCAAGTTCGTTCAGCAGTTGATAACCATCGGCGATTGCACGGCCCGGCGGCGGTTCGAGAAACGGAAACGTTTCGATGGCCGTCAGATGCAGCGATTTCATCCGCAAGATCACCGCGGCGAGCGATGAGCGCAGGATTTCCGGATCGGTGAACCGCACGCGAAGGTTGTAATCGTCTTCTTCGTAGAGACGAATGCACACGCCGTCCGCGACCCGCCCGCACCGCCCCGCGCGCTGGTTCGCCGAACTCTGCGAAATCGGTTCGATCTGCAACTGCTCGACCTTGTTCCGATACGAATAGCGCTTCACGCGGGCAAGCCCGGTATCGACAACGTAGCGAATCCCCGGCACCGTCAAGGACGTCTCCGCGACGTTCGTCGCCAGCACGATCCGGCGCGTGTTCGACGTGCGGAATACGCGCTCCTGCTCGGCGGCGGAAAGGCGCGCGAACAATGGCAGGATTTCCGTGTGCGGCGGATGGTGCTTGCGCAACGCTTCAGCGGCGTCGCGGATTTCGCGCTCGCCGGGGAGAAAAACAAGGACATCGCCGGGGCCTTCGCGGCAGAGTTCATCGACAGCATCAACGATCGCTTCCATGAGGTCGCGATCATTTTCACGTTGAGTCTTTGGACGATCCGGACGGTCTTTCGGCTGCGTGCCCGGCGTCGGACCTTGTGCCGACTTCACCGCCGCGCTCTCCTCCTCCACCGGTCGATATCGCACCTCAACCGGATACAGCCGCCCGCTCACCTCGATCACCGGCGCGGGTTTTTCATCGCTGCCGAAATGACGGGCGAAGCGGTCGGCATCGATCGTCGCCGATGTCACGATCACCTTCAGATCCGGCCGGCGCGGCAGGATTTCGCGCAGATAGCCGAGCAGGAAATCGATGTTCAGGCTGCGCTCGTGCGCCTCGTCGATGATGATCGTGTCGTACGCGGCGAGCAGCGGATCGGTCTGCGTCTCGGCGAGCAGAATGCCGTCCGTCATCAGTTTCACCGATGCACCGGGCGACAGGTTGTCCGTGAACCGAACCTTGTAGCCAACCACCTCGCCGAACGGCGTGCCGAGTTCTTCAGCGATCCGCCGTCCCGTCGCTGACGCCGCAATTCGCCGCGGTTGGGTATGGCCGATCAGCCCCGTGCCGCCTGCGCCGAGGCCGCGTCCGAGCGCAAGGCAGATTTTGGGTAGCTGCGTTGTTTTTCCGGAGCCCGTTTCGCCGCTGACAATCACCACCTGGTTCGCCTGGATCGCGGCGGCAATTTCGTCACGCCGGGCGGATACCGGTAGCGTTTCGGGGAAACGGATCGGCGGGATGGGGTTCGGTTCGACTACGCGGCGCGGACGCGGGGTATCGCGATGCTGAGGGCGTGGGTTGGGGCGTGATGAGTCAGGTTGCGGACGAACGGCTCGCCCGAGCGCGTCATCAGGTTGATGTCGAGCGGCGGGTTGCGCGGCGGCGTCATGCTGCGAACGAGCGACGGGGCGTGCGGCGGCAGATGGCGAACGAACCACCGGTTGTGCAGCGCCGCTTTCTGACCGGGCGCCCTGTTGCGCGTTTTCCGATGTGCGTCCGTCGTTCTGCTGCCGAGCGTTGTTCGCGCCCGGCTCCGCACGGCTCCGCGTTTGTGCATCCGATCGGCGGGGTTGTATGGCCGGGCGCTGCGGCGCGCCCTCTGCCGCTGTGCGCTCAGGCCCATGTGCCCGCTGTTTATCCACCGGCAGTCCGGACGATGCCCCCCTGTCCGATCTCGCCTCAGACGCCGTCGACGGGCCGCCTGTATTCCCGCGCTCCTTGCCTGGTTTCTGATCACGTTGCCTGTTCGCTGCGTGCCCCTCGGAACTGACCGGTGGTTGCACGGTATCGGTGCGTTCAACGATGCGCGATTCCTGCGTACGTCGAATATTTGAGTCTTGCGCAGACGGCTCGCTCGCGACGCGTTGTTGTATCGACGCATCGGCTGGCTGACTAACGTGAGCTTTCCGCGAATCGCGTTCCGGGCGCGTATCGGAAGCTGACCGCTCGCTCTGGTTTTTTGTCGAACCGCTGGCGGCTGCGGTTTGCGCCTTCGTTTCAGGTTCGCGTCGCGGCGGCATGACAGTGGCTTGCTTGCCTGGCTGCCCTGGCCCAACTCGGGAAACGCGCTCGCTGCGCGGCACGTTGGAAACGCCCGTTGACGCAACGCTGGCGCCAACGCTTCCAGCGCTCCGATTTCCCGGACTGTTAGCGAACACGCGTTCGTCATGTGGCGCTATTGGCGTCGAGGGTGTTTTCGGCGCTTCGGTTCGTTTTATCGCCAGGGCGCGTTCCTCGCTGCCGACGCGCACACTTGCGCTTTCACGACGCCGCTCAGGCTCGGCAACCGGAGCCTGCGAACCAGGACCGCTCACCTTGCCTGACGACAAAGACAACGAAGCTAGCGCGGACAGCGACGACAGCGAAACCGCACCGCCGCGCTCATCCTTTCGCGGCGAACCTTGTCGCGAAGACGAGGAAGACAAAGAAGAAGCGCCACCGGACGAACCCTTCGATTCATCGCGCGAAGCAGAAGAAACTCCCGCCCCTTTCTGAACGCTTTTTTTCGACGCCTGTTGACCAACGGCCGAGCCCTTGGCGGAGCCGCCCGTCGAACCCGCTCCCGACACCCCGGAAAATCGCCGCGCAGCCGCGTCCTTCTTGCTATTCGCGGCGGTCCCGGTACCGCCTCCGGCGTCATCTTCGCCATCGCTTTCGCGCGCCGCTGCATCGCGCAGCAGCGCTTCACGCAGCTTTTTCAACTGCTCCTGGGGGTCAAGCTTGTCCGCATCGGCGGGACGTTTGGAAACATTCGGCATAGCACGGCATTATAATCCCGGCATGAATTCTCAAACCGACCTCCCCGCCGCGCCTCCGCCGGTTACGACCGAGCCCGAAGCGCCTGATCAACACGGCCAGTTCGTGGAATGGATGCGCTCCGTCGCGCCCTATATTCACGCGTTCCGAAACAAGACCTTCGTGGTCGCGTTCGGCGGCGAACTGGTGCAGGAAGGACGTCTGAACGCACTCGTTCAGGACGTCGGCCTGTTACACGCCATGGGCATTCACGTCGTGCTCGTGCACGGTTCGCGGCCCCAGGTGGAAGAACAATTGAACCTGCACGGCGTGGAGTCGGAGTTTTCACACGGCTTACGGATCACCGACGCCCGCGCGCTCGAATCCGCGAAAGAAGCCGCTGGGGAAGTGCGCCTGGATATCGAAGCGGCAATCAGCCAGGGCTTGCCGAACACGCCGATGGCGCATGCGCACATCAGCGTGGTATCGGGCAATTTTGTAACAGCGCGGCCGGTCGGCATTCTCGACGGCGTCGATTTTCAGCACACGGGCGTGGTGCGCAAGATCGACGGCGATTCCATTCGCCACTCGCTCACCAGCAGCAAACTTGTGCTGCTCTCCCCGCTCGGTTTTTCGCCGACGGGCGAAGCGTTTAATTTGTCGATGGAAGATGTGGCGTCGGCGGCAGCTATCGCGTTACGCGCCGACAAGATCATTTTTCTCACCGAAACCCCCGGTCTCGTCGATGAAAACGGCGAACTCGTGCGCGAAATGTCGTTGGACGACGCGTACCGGCTGCACGAAAGCGGTGAGTTGCAAGGTGACGCCGCGTTCTATTTGAAGCACACCATTCGCGCTTGCCGCGGCGGCGTGGCGCGGGCGCACATCATCCCCTACGCGCTCGACGGCAGCATCCTGCTCGAGCTGTTCCTGCATGACGGCGTGGGCACGATGATCTCGTACGAGAATCTCGAAAGCCTGCGAGAAGCCACGCCGGATGACGTCGGCGGGATCCTGACGCTGATCGAACCGCTGGAAATGGACGGCACGCTCGTACGGCGCGGCCGGCATCAGATTGAACGCGATATCGACCATTTCTCGGTGATCGAGCACGATGGCGTGCTGTTCGGCTGCGTGGCGCTTTATCCGTACACGCAGGAACGTATCGGCGAAATGGCCTGCCTGACGGTCTCGCCCGAAGCGCAAGGTTCCGGCGATGGCGAACGCTTGTTGAAGCGCGTCGAGCAACGTGCGCGCGCTCGTGGCCTCACGCATATTTTCGTGCTGACCACGCGCACCGAGCACTGGTTTCTCAAACGCGGCTTCGTCAAGGTGACGGTCGACGATCTTCCCGAGGACCGCCGCCGGCTGTACAACTGGCAACGTAAATCGCTTGTGTTGATGAAGCAGCTCTAATTTATTTCGAGTTATTTCGAGGCGTGTTCGTCCGGTTGCAAGCGCACCCATGCGCCGCCCGACGCGAAGCGCCCAGCTACCCCGCTACAGGAGAAATACAGATGGCCCGAACGATTCAATGCGCGAAACTCGGCAAGGAAGCCGAAGGACTCGACTTCCCACCCCTGCCGGGAGAACTCGGCAAGCGGATCTATGAAACGATTTCGAAGGAAGCATGGCAAGGCTGGCTCAAGCAGCAAACCATGCTGATCAACGAAAACCGCCTGAACATGGCTGATCCGCGCGCACGCCAGTACCTGCTGAAGCAGACGGAAAAGTACTTTTTCGGTGAAGGCGCCGACACCGCCCAAGGCTACGTGCCGCCGACGCAAAGCTGATCAGGCAAGTCCTTTTCTGGCGATAAAAAGCCGGTCTTTCGAGGCCGGCTTTTTCTTTTTAGAGACTCGCGCGAGCAGCCCTTTCAGAAGGCCAGTTTGCGGATCGTCTTGCATCGTGCTATCATCTCCTTCTTTCCAACTGCAATTCAAAGTCTATTTCTTAGTAATGACGCGCCTGAAGCATTCGTTCAAGCGCTAATTCGAGATATCGGTGAGTGGTTGTGGAGGCTTCCTCGGGTCTGGATTTGCCCGTGGACACGTTGTTCTCAAGCCTTCCCAATCCGTGACACGGCAAGCAACTGAACACCAGCGCACCAAGCGCCTCCGTTGCTCAATTTAGCTGTGTCCAGCCATCTATCCCCGTAGTACCCGTGCACGCAAACCCGTGCTACCCACAAAGTGCCATTTCGCGACATCGGCGCGAGGCATCGGCATTGTCCATCGCACCGTCAGCGCATCGCTTATGCGTTCAGCGGGCGCGCAGCCGCTTTCAGTGCACGCACTGAAACTCGCCTCGTCGCGAAACTGCACTTTCCTGGCAACGTGCGCTTAGGCGCACGCCGAACCGCCCCTCGGGCGGACCGGCAACAACCTGGAGCTTCTCTTCATGGCAATACCGAACGACAGCCGCGGGCGACAACCCCAACCCCAAAAAGACCTGTCGTTTGACGACATCACCATCGTCGATAAATCGCTGCTCAAGCGCGCAGTCGGCGCGATGGCGATCGGCAATGCAATGGAATGGTTCGATTTCGGCGTCTACAGCTATATCGCGGTGACGCTCGGCAAAGTGTTCTTCCCGTCGGCCAATCCGGGGGCGCAACTGATCGCCACGTTCGGGACGTTCGCCGCGGCGTTTCTCGTGCGCCCGCTCGGTGGCATGGTGTTCGGGCCGTTGGGAGATCGCATCGGCCGCAAGCGCGTGCTCGCGATGACCATGATCATGATGGCGGTCGGCACGTTTTGTATCGGCTTGATTCCGGCGTATGGAAGCATCGGCATTTTTGCGCCGATCCTGCTGCTTGCCGCGCGTTTGGTTCAGGGCTTTTCCACGGGCGGAGAGTATGGCGGCGCGGCGACGTTCATCGCGGAATTCGCGACGGACAAGAAACGCGGGTTCATGGGCAGTTTTCTTGAGTTCGGTACGCTCGTCGGGTATGTGTTGGGCGCGGGATGTGTGGCGGTGCTGACGGCAACGATGTCCGAGCAGTCGCTGCTCTCCTGGGGATGGCGCATTCCGTTTCTGATCGCAGGACCAATGGGGTTAATCGGCTTGTATATCCGGCTGAAGCTTGAAGAAACGCCTGCCTTTCAACGCGAAGCCGACAAGCGCGAAAGCGAAGCGCACAGCACGCCCAAAGAGCAATTCCGCGACATGTTGGTCAAGCAGTGGAGGCCGATGCTGCAATGCGTCGGGCTGGTGCTCATCTTCAACGTGACCGATTACATGGCGCTGTCTTATCTGCCGAGTTATCTGTCCGCGACGCTGAAATTCAACGAAACGCACGGGCTTTTCATTGTGCTGATCGTGATGGTGCTGATGATGCCGATGACGCTTGCCGCCGGTCATCTGTCGGACAAGGTCGGGCGCAAGCCGGTGATGCTGTTTGGATGCGTCGGGTTGCTGCTGTTGTCGATACCCGCGCTGACGCTGATCCGCATGGGCACCATGCTGCCGATTTTCAGCGGCATGCTGATTCTCGGCGTGTTGCTCTCGTGTTTCACCGGGGCCATGCCGTCCGCGTTACCCGCGCTCTTCCCCACCAAGATCCGCTACGGCGCGCTGGCGATCGGCTTCAACGTATCGGTTTCGCTGTTCGGCGGCACGACGCCGCTGGTCACCGCGTGGCTGGTTTCATCGACGGGAAATCTGATGATGCCGGCGTATTACCTGAT
Organism: Caballeronia sp. dw_19; assembly: GCF_018449515.1. Lineage (GTDB taxonomy): Bacteria > Pseudomonadota > Gammaproteobacteria > Burkholderiales > Burkholderiaceae > Caballeronia. Next base: position 221,097 of record NZ_JAAVUQ010000005.1, read on the forward strand.
GGGGGCATCGGTGATCGGAATCGTCTCGGTGCTCGCGCTGCATGAGACGGCCAGGCAACCGCTGAAGGGTTCGCCGCCGTGTGTGGGCTCGCGCTCGGAAGCGCATGCCGTGTTGCGCGGCGTGCGGCAAGCCGCTGAAATGGATGACCGGATGCCGGAAGCGACGGCGCGCGCATAACCGTCATCAAGCTGATCGATGAGCGGTTGTTCGCCAGTCGTTCCGCTGTTAAACGAAGTTAAGCAAAGAGGCCATCCACCTAACGTTGGATGGCCTCTTTGCCTGGTCGCTCAAGCGAAGCCGGCGCCTGCCCGCCATTCACTCAACCAGCCGCACGATTTCCACCTGCACCTCGCCCTTATCGATCAACATGATCCCAAGCGTCACCGGCAATTTGAATCGACGCGGCCCGGCGCTTCCCGGATTGACGAACAGCGTCGCGCCGCGGCGTTCGATCAAAGGCTTGTGCGAATGGCCGGTCACAACCACGTCGATACCGGCAAGTTGCTTCGGAACGTCCGCTATGTCGTGGACAAGATGAATCGCCGTACCGCCGATATCAAACGTCAGCGCTTCCGGCAAGTCGTCGATCCGCACGCCCGAGTCGTTATTGCCGCGGACCGCGGTGACGGGCGCGAGTTCGTTGAGCGTATCGAGTACAGCGGGATGGCAGATATCGCCGGCGTGAATGATGTGCTCGCAGCCGCGCAACACATCGAGCGCCTCGGGGCGCACGAGGTTGTGGGTATCGGAGATGATGCCGATGCGGATGACAGATGACATGGGCTTCGCTCGCAGGACTCTAAGCAACGAGCGTAGCACTGTTCATGCCGATGAAATCACCATGCCGCAGGCCGTTACTCTTCCGTCAGCAGGACTTTCTCCACGCGCCGGTCGGGGACGAGCCATACGACCGCAACGATCGCGTATAAGGCCGCGGCAACCCACGGCTCCCAAAACGAGGCGGCAATCGCGACGAGATACAGCACCACTGAAATCTTCCCCTTGCGATCCGCACCGATTGCGCGCTCCAGCATGGAGTTGGCGCCGTGCAGGCTGATCAGCGCGCGCGTGAGGATGTACCACGCGAGCGCCGTCATGAAGAGATCGAAGCCGTAAAGCGCGGTGGGCCATGACGCCAGGTGGTTCTCGCCCATCCAGTTGGTGGTGAACGGGAACAGCGACAGCCAGAACAGCACATGGAGGTTCGCCCACAGCACGCTGCCGTTGACGCGCTTGGCTGCATGCATCAGGTGATGGTGGTTGTTCCAATAGATGCCGACATACACGAAGCTCAGCACGTAGGCGCAAAACACGGGACCCAGCGCGCTGAGTGACGCCAGATCGGCGCCGTGCGGCACCTTGAGTTCCAGCACCATGATCGTAATGATGATGGCGATCACGCCATCGCTGAATGCCTCAATCCGATTCGTGCCCATCCTCGTCCTTTCTCGTGCTTTTTCGTTTTTCGTCGTTTTAACGCTGGGGTTTACGGCCCCAACCCGGCCGCGCAGCAAATTATGCGCGAGCAGCCTGGCGTTGTCGATTTAGCGCGAACGAGAGAAAGAACGTCGTGGTGTATCGACGCAATGCAGCACATCCAATCACCAGGAATCTTCGGACATTATCGCGGAACGCAGGCGTGAAGCCATTGCAGCAGTTGCAACCCTGCTCCGACTGCGAGAATGGCCAGCCCGAGTCCCAGACGCGTCCGTTCACGCCATGCGCCGATAGAAACGTCTTTCATACTCGCCTCCTGACATCGATGGGTCGACCGTTGATCCCGACTCGTTGATCCCGCCACTCAGCGACGGCGGATTTTCATGTACCTGAATACGCGAGCGCGGCTTCGAATGGATGCAGGGCGGAGAGAATATTCTTGGGTTTCTATCCCGCGGAATACGGCGAAAGGTGCCGGGATGATGAATGTGCCCCCCCGCCAGGCGGGCAGACGTGGGACGCCAGCGCCTGTCTGGATTGGCCCGCCCGCCGTCCGATGGTAGAATCCCGTCCGCTTGGCGGGGTGATGAAATTGGTAAACATAGCGGACTTAAAATCCGCCGCCTAACGGCTTGCCGGTTCAAGTCCGGTCCCCGCTACCAGCGTCAGATTGCTTGAGCGCCCCTGAACGAATGGGATGTTTTTCTGCCGCGCGAAGATCAACGCGATGATCACTGTATATTCATACAGAAGCGGTTCAACACCGTTGCGCACTTTCCCGGATTTCATTTGGCTTGGGCTGAAAGGAAACGAGAGAAGCACCGATCGCGCATGGCAGACCGGGCAGACCCGTTTTATCGATGCCGAAACCGCCAGTCATCCGGTCTTCGCTTAACCGACTGAAGTAGACTGCGCGTCCTACCTAGCGCGAGCCATCATGAAACATCGAACCTTTTATGCGGTGGCCGCTGCTGCCGTTCTTACCTGCACAGCAGGCTGCACGACTCCTTACCGCAACGGCCAGGAGTGCAAGGCCAGAATGGTCGAGACCTACCCGGCCTCGCAGCCCAGGTTGAGCTACGAAATACCCCGCGTCTCTTACCAGGGCACGCGTGTGGTGGTTGAAGGCAGCTACACCAAAAAGATTCCGCCGACGGGCATAACCCCCATCAAGACAACATCGGTGCAGGTACAGGCAGCCGTCGAATGCACGTTCGAAGACGACAAGCTCAAGACGTTCCAGTGGCTGACACCAGCGGATCTCGCTGAAAAATACCCGCTGAAACCGGGCGCCGAAGCCACGGAGTAAGGCTTTTCATCAAGGCCGGAAAATGTGGGCAGATCGACGGGGCAATGAACGTAGAAACCTGCTCATGTAGCGGCTCAGTCACCGGCTAACGCCGGACATGGCGGCTGCGGCCAGCGGCCCCTCGTCGTCTTTAGTATCATCGGCGGCTCGCTTCATGCGTTGAATCCTCGAGGCCTCGCCCATGTCCGCTGCCGCCACCGATTCAAATTCCCACGCCCCGAATCAGCCGCACCACCAGCCCCACCAGCACTACTCGCGGGCGACGCTGCTCGTCCTGGCGACGATCGCAGGCGTATCGGTCGCGAATATCTATACGAATCAGCCGCTGCTCGCGGCGTTTCGCGCGTCGTTCCCGGAAAGCGCGGGGATGATCGGCGCGGTGCCTGCCGTCACGCAACTCGGCTACGCGATCGGCATGTTATTGCTAGCGCCGCTCGGCGATCGCTTCGATCGCCGCCTGATCATCCTTCTGCAACTGGCCGCACTCGGCATCGCGCTCGTTGCGGCAACAGCCGCGCCCACGCTCGGCGTGCTGATCGCCGCGAGCCTGGCGCTCGGTATCGTGGCAACCATCGCGCAACAAGCCGTGCCGTTCGCCGCCGAACTCGCGCCTCCCGCGCAACGCGGTCACGCGGTCGGCACGGTGATGAGCGGCTTGCTGATCGGCATTCTCCTTGCGCGCACGGTCTCGGGTTTCGTCGCGGAGTATTTCGGCTGGCGAGCAGTGTATGGCGCCTCCGTCGGCGCGACCATCGGGCTCGCTATCCTCGTGGTCATGCGCCTGCCGCGCAGCAAACCGACTTCCACGCTGCCGTACGGCCGGCTGCTCGTGTCGATGTGGCATCTCGTGGTCGAGTCGCCGGCGCTGCGCGAGGCGTCGATGACTGGAGGCGCCCTGTTCGCGGCCTTCAGCATCTTCTGGTCGGTGCTCACGTTGTTGCTCGCGGGCGAGCCGTTCCATCTCGGCCCTCAGGCGGCCGGGCTGTTCGGCATTGTCGGTGCAGCGGGCGCACTGGCCGCGCCGCTCGCCGGCAAGTCCGCGGACAAGCGCGGGCCGCGCGCGGTGGTGTCGCTGTGCATCGTGCTCGTGGCTGTGTCGTTCGTGGTGTTCGCGCTGTCGGGACGCAGCCTCGTGGGACTGGTGATCGGCGTGATCGTGCTCGATGTGGGCGTGCAAGCCGCGCAGATATCGAATCAATCGAGAATCTACGCGCTCAAGCCCGAGGCGCGCAGCCGTGTGAATACCGTGTACATGGTGGTCTATTTCATTGGCGGCGCCGTGGGGTCGGCTGTTGCATCGCTGGCATGGCATGCGTTCGGATGGGTCGGCGTGTGTATTGCGGGATTGGCGGCCACCGGGCTTGCCGGCCTGAGCCATTCGCGCAGCCGTTCGAAAAGCGCCTGAGCCGGAGGTCTGATCAAGGCAGGCGTGACTCACGCGCCTGATCACGCTCAGTCCCCGCTTAATCCCGCGCGCGGGCGTAATGATGCAGCGCGTCGAGAACGCGGTCGAATTCCAGGGATTTATCGAAGAAATGGCGCACGCCGTATTGCAGGCAGCGCTCGCGGTACGCCGGCAGTGCATGGTTCGTGAGCACGGCGGCGAAGGTCGAATCGGTCATTCCGGTGCGTTGCAGATACGCCAGCACCTCGACGCCGGAACCGTGCTTCAGTTGCAGATCAACAATCACGGCGTCGAATCCCTGCGCTTCCAGCAGACCGATCGCCGTCTCGGGCGTGTCCGCCCAAGCGGTGACGCGCAGCTCACCGGACGCATCGATCGCTTCCACCAGGCTGCGCCGGATCAACGGCGAGTCTTCGATCAACAGCACGCTCAGCGGCCGCTTGTGCGCGAGACCGGTTTTATCGACGCTCGTTTGTTGGCCCACGGCGGGCACCCTCCTACTCGATCAAGCCATTCTTGATCGCGTAATACGTTAGATCGGCATTGTTCGCGAGCCGCATTTTTTCGAGAACGCGTGCGCGATATGTGCTGATCGTCTTCACCGATAAATGCAGCTCCTCCGCTATTTCGGTCGGAATCTGGCCGCCCGCAAGCTTGCAAAAAATCTGGAACTCGCGCTCGGACAAGGCTTCGTGCGGCCGTTCGGTGGCGGGTTTTTCGAGCTTGTCGGCGAGTGCGTCGGCAATGAACTCCGACAGGTAGCGGTGGCCCCGCGCCACCGTCCGAATGGCACGCACGATTTCGTCGGGCGCCGCGTCCTTGTTGAGATACCCGTTGGCACCGGCGCGCAGCAGATTGATCGCGTACTGGCTTTCCGGATAACCCGACAGCATCAGCACGCCCTGCTCCGGGCGGATCTGCTTGATCACGCGTAACGTATCTATACCGTTCTTATCCGGCATCGCGATGTCCAGCAGCACCACGTCGAACGCGCTTTCGCGCACGAGCGCGATGGTTTCGTCACCGGTGGACGCTTCGGCGGCGACTTCCATGTCGGGTTCATCGGCGACGAATTGCCGGAATCCGCTCCGCACAATGGCGTGGTCGTCCGCTATCAACACTCGAATCATCTGCGCTGCCTGCAGCCGTTTTTATCGTGAATCATTGTACTGACGACGCGCGGCGGGAGTCATCCCGCCGCGCGTCGTCCCGGGGCTTCTTCAGCATTCTTTTTACCGCTAAATGCGCGGTTCGGGTCAGCCGTCGAGGCCGTCGAGCAGATCGGCCATGTCGTCGGCGTGCTCTTCCTCGACCGCCAGGATCGTTTCGAAGATCCGGCGCGTGGTGACATCCTTTTCGCCGAGGTAGCGAACGATTTCACTATATGTATCGATCGCAATGCGTTCCGCTATCAGGTTCTCGCGAATCATGTCGATCAGATTGCTGCCTTCCTTGTACTCGGAATGCGAGCGTGACGCGAGACTGTCGGGTGCGAAATTCGGCTCGCCGCCCAACTGGACGATGCGCTCGGCGATGGTGTCGGCATGTTCCTGCTCTTCGGTCGCGTGCTGCGCGAATTCCGACGCGACAGCTTCCGAATGGATGCCCTTCGCCATGAAATAGTGGCGTTTGTAGCGCAGCGTGCAGACAATCTCCGTTGCAAGTGAATCGTTCAGCAGCTTCAGCACGGCTTCCTTGTCCGCGCCATACGTCGACGTGACCGAGCCATCGTCCATGTGCTGACGCGCGCTGGCGCGAATTTTTTCCATGTCCAGTACGAACGGATCGGATTTCCGGCCGGGTTCCTTCGATTGTGCCGGGGCAGCTTTTACAGCAGACGATTTCGACATTGATGTGCTCCAGAAAGAGAATGGATCTTTTGTTCGGCGGTTGAAGAGGTTCGACAGGTTCGTGACGGCAGCCTCGCCGGATATAGACCCGGACTGCCGTCCTCAGTCACTTTTGCTCAGTCACTTTGTTACGGCTCGCATACCGCGTGCCTGCTCGCTAACATCACGTTCGAAACACGCCCAGCAGCAACGTAACAACGAAAACCACGAGAAAGATGTAGAACAGGATCTTCGCGATCTCCGCAGCCCCTGCTGCAATCCCGGTAAAGCCGAACACAGCCGCGATAATCGCGATGATGAAAAAAACGACCGCGTAATGGAGCATGGCAACCTTCCATCTCGTTGGGTTCTTATGGGCCTGGGATCGGGCATCGAATCCGGCTTTCAGGACGACTCGGGTGGACGATTGCCATACAGCGTGAAGTCGGCCACCCGTCGAACAGGGTTCAGATAAAGCCGCTCGAAGCATGCGAGATTCAAGTACCGATGGCTACAGCCGCTAATCGACTATTTTCTTCGTCACGATAAAACCGAGCACGAGGAATACCACGCACAAGATCAGGAACAGCACGAACAGGAACTTCGCGATGCTGGCCGCGCCCGCTGCCACGCCGGTGAAGCCCAGCAAGCCCGCGACGATGGCGACAATGGCGAAAAACAATGCCCACTTCAACATGATCGGATCCCCAATAAAGTTGGACTAGTAACAGGATGTTAGCGACGCGGTTATGGGCTGCCATCTGGATGCACGCCGTTTTTCGTGTAGGACATCACCGACAAACGCTTTCAATTCACTTCTGGCCTGCCACCGATCAAGCGCTAGCCAAACATAATTCGATCAGCCCGCCGCGGCGTGAAAAGTTACACTGGCCGGACAGAAAACCCGGCGACTCCCTATGACTTCCTCTTTGCACGAAGGCGGCGCGGCGAATCCGGTAGCAGGCGTCACGCGGCGCGCAACCCGGTTCAGCGCGCGTCTGAACGGCTGGATGCGCCGCTGGAGCTGGGCCGTCGCAATGACCGTCGCCATTGTGATTACCGTTGGCGGCCTCGTGATACTCGAATCGGGCCGCATGCGCATTGCCGCGGAATATGAGACCGCGCTCGACGCGAAAGGCGCCACCACGCAGTTGACCGCGCTGGCGGCGGACATCGCGTCGCTGACTGCCGATGAACGCGCGTTCCGCCTGGCGCCCGGCAACACCTACACCGCCCACTACAACGCAGCGGCGGCGAGGATCAAACAAACGGTTGCGTCGCTGGATGCGTACTATCGCCAAAAAGCGGACGACACCGCGCTCGCCAGTTTCAGGCAAGTCAGCGCAATCCTCGATGCCCGGATCAATGCGGGACTAGCCGCTCGCTCCGGTTCAGACGCTGCATCGAGTACCGATATCCTCGACAGCGCGCTCGCCCTGCTGCGTGTGAATGAAGAACGCCGGGCGCAGTCCGCGCTCGATGCGAGCCGCGCCGACCAACGCATTTCCACGTTCTGCGTGGGCGCGTTGTGCGCGTTGAATATCGTGTTGTTCCTGCTGTTGTTTCGCAATCTCGGTATCCAGCTGGACAAGCAGGATCGTGTGCAGCAAAAGCTGATTACGCAGCAAGAGGAGCTCGACCAGCTAGTGTTCGACCGCACGCGGCAACTTGAAGCGCTCGCGTGGCATTTGCAATCGGTGAGTGAAAACGAGAAGACCCAGCTTGCCCGCGAACTGCACGATGAACTCGGTTCGATCCTGACGGCCAGCAAGATGGATGTGGCGTGGGTCAACAACAAGCTCAAGGGCGCCGAGCCCGCGATGGCCGAGAAACTTGGCCGTGCGCTCGCGAACCTTGATCAGGGGATTGCGCTGAAGCGGCGGATTATCGAAGACATGCGGCCAACCGTTCTTGCCAATTTCGGGCTGGTCACGGCGTTGCGCACCCTCGCCGATGAAACCGCGCAACGCACCGGCTGGACGCTCGAACTCGCGCTCCCCGCCGACGACATCAAGCTCGGTGAAGAAGTCGAAATCGCGTTGTTCCGGGTCGCGCAGGAATCGCTGACGAACGCGGCCAAATACGCGCGGGCGTCGAGCGTGTCGATTGCGCTGGCGCTGGATGACGAGCGGGTATCGATGCATATCGCCGATGACGGCGTCGGCATCCGCCCACAGGACCTGCAGCGCACGCATACGCATGGACTGCTGGGCATGCGCCAGCGGGTCAGCGCGCGCGGCGGCCGTATCGAGATCGAACGACGCCAGCCGCGTGGCACTGATATCCGCGTCACCATGCCCCGCGTGCGTAACTTCGATGCTTAAGGGTCCACCGCCTGTTGGCTCTTTACCTGGCGCTCGCACTACGCTTGTAGGACGGCGCCGACACAAGTTGCAGACTGCTCCTACACGATAAAAACATCCGCGCCTACAGCTTGCGAACGCGCAGTTTTTTATGATTCTTCAGACCGGCATGGTCGATCGAAGCGGCAGTCGTCATGGGTTTTGTTGCTTGTTCAAGCCCGGCAAAACTGTTTCAAGGATCGGTCGTTGCCAAGGCCGCAATGTGTCGGGCAACTGCTTTTGCAGGCGCTTTTGCAGCCGGACACCGGTGGCCAGGATTCGAACATCGGGCACGCTCTCATGGCCGAACGGCCAGCGGACCCGCATCAAACTCAAGGGGAATTGCTCATGACTCGACTTATCGCTTTGCTGTTGATCGTTGGAACTGCCGCACTTGCAGCTTGCAATACAGTGGCCGGCGCCGGCCAGGACCTTTCGAAGGGCGGCAACGCCATCACGAATTCGGCCGATAAGCACAACGCGGAGTAAGTAAGCTGGCGACAGATAGCTGGCGGTTAGTGAATTAGCGGCCGCCGGCAATGTGCCTACTGCTGTCTTCACTGGCTCCCAGGTTTTGTGACCCCGCGCCCACGACGGAACGGGTCGTGAGATCCGATCAAACCGACGATCAAAAAGAACCTCCCTTAGCGGAGGTTCTTTTTTTGTGTCTTGGCTAAAGACCCACGAACGCGCATCAGTCAGAAGCAGGCGGTAAAGCGGTCCAGCTTCCCGCCTCGGGGCGCTGCGTGATGCGCTCGATCGGTTCGGCCGCCTGCGATTCGATAAGACCGCCAATCAGATCGGCGAAAGGCTTGATGTTCCGGTACGTGCTGGCCTGTTCGAGCGCCGCCAGATACGCGCTACGGGACTGAACGGTCACGATGGTCCAAAGGTAGCCGCCCGTGGTCAGCAGGTAGTTCATGAGAAAGCGGCTGAGGCGGCCATTGCCGTCCATGTAGGGGTGGATAAACACGAAGATGAAATGACCCAATACTGCTCGCACGCCGGGGTGCTCTTCTGCCTGCAGCAGGTCGAAGAGCGCCGGCATGCAATCCCGTACCGCTTCAGGCGCGAGCGGTACATGCAACGCATTTCGAATGAACACGTTGTTGTTTCGATACCCGGCCAGATCGCTCGCCTTCAAGATACCCGCGGTCACGCTCGGCGAAAACAGCGTCACGTACCACTGTGAAAAATCTCGCTTGAGGGTGGTAGAAGGATCGTCAGCTTGAGCCACTACGCGGCCAATCAGGGAGCGGACCCGGGCATGGGTCTCCGCGTAACCTTTGGCCGCCATGGCATCGCGCGTCAGCCGGTCTTCCTTGTTGGTCAGGGGGCTCCAGTCGCCATTTCGAACCTTCGCGATCAGGTCGGTGCTGACCCGATACCCTTCGATAGACAACGAGTGGTAAGCGTCCGCGACGTACCTTGCCTCTATGTCGTGCAGGAGCGCTTCGCTGTCGGGGTTCGGCAAGCGAGGAATATCGCGGAAGCGATCGATCACCATGTCCCGCATGCCCGACCACATGGCCTGGATGCGCTGCACATAAGGTGACTCGTTCATCCGGCCGCCAATATGGGCCAGCGGCCGCTCGAACGGGTTATCAACGACCACCACGTAGGCCGCCGCTTTCATCGTATCGAGGAGCTGGTCGGCGTCCTGATCACGGCCGACGGCCCGCAAGGCTCCCGCCATACGGCCGGCAACGACACTATGGCCGCCCTCGAGCAATCGGGCGGTGAGCGTGGTGATATCGACCTGACGCGTGACAATCTGTGCGGCAAGCTCGTGCGTGTGGAAAAAGCTCGGACTTGCCCGAATCAGCGCTTCAGGCACAGGAATCAACATGAGCCCACTCGCGTTCGGCGCACGGCCGTCCACCAGCATGTCAGGCTTCGTCCGATAGAGAAACATGGAACAGCCGTGAGGCAATGCTTGAGGCTGGTTGGTCGCGAGCGGCGAGTAAAGCAGGATCTGCTTTTCGATACTCGTGTGGCCACTGTGCTTGAGGAGCGAAAGCTCGGGGCTCACCTGCCATTGGTCTGCAAACCTGGAGTGGGCATACGCGGCCACGAAGGTCTCCATGTTCGCGTACCAATGCGTCGAGTCGCCCTCCGCGTCTTCCGGATTGTTCGACTGATACCAGCCTTGAATGACGAGCTTCAGGAAACCGGCATTCTGGAGCCGCTCACGGTGTGTGCGGGTGAGCTCGGGATGCGTACTGATCTGGAATACGGAAAGGCCCCTGTCCTGCAGCGCTTTGAGGATTGACAGGGAAGAGGCCAGTTTTTCGTTGGGTGCAGCCACGCGGTTCGCTCCGGGACTTCAGACCATAATTAGAGTTTTGTGTCGTATTATATCCAGAGTTTTGTGTCGAACTATAACTCGAGTTTTGTGCTTTACTATAATTAGAGTTTTATGCTTTTTCTCGAGGCGAAGTTGAGCAATAAATTGGGCAGAGCCAATGCTGTCAAGGCTCTATGCCATTAATTTGCCGAGACTATCGATGTCAATTTATGGCTGTTTCTCGCCCGGTTGTTCGCGAAAACCATGCGACGGCAGACGGTTTTATCTGACATAGTCGTGGAGTTGTCCGGCAGTTGGCAGCGTGGAAACCGGGTTTCACGCCGTCGAGCGAGCACAAGCCCGGGGTTCTGTTTTTTCCCGACTATCCAGTCGCCCCATAAAAAAAGCTGACCGTTTCTCCGGAAGTCTCCGAAACGGTCAGCCGTTTTTGAACTGTCAGCCGTCACGCCCGCCGTCAAACCAGCCCACGCCTCTTGTAATCGAACCAGAACGACAAACCCACGCTCGCCAGAATGATGAGGGTTGCCATCACGGTCCACTTCGTGATCACTTCGCCGAGAAACAGCGCACCTATCACCACGGCCACCACGGGATTCACGTACATGCAGCTGCTCGCGATAATCGGACTCGTGTGGCGAATCAGGTACGCATACGCAACATACGCGGCCATCGAACCGACGAGCATCAGGTAGAGATAAGCCAAAAACGGCGTGAACCCCATGCTCACGATACGTTCGCCCGACACCCACGCAACGATCGTCGCCATCGCCCCGCCAAGGCCGATCTGCAGTGCAGTCGATACCAGCAGGTCGGACGGCAGCTTCAGACGCCCCGCGAGAAACGAGCCGCCTGCCCAGAAAACTGCGCCGCACAGGATCGCAAGACTGCCGGCGGTTGAACCCGACGACGGATCGCCGTGATTCAGCAACGCAATCCCGACCAGCCCAAGCCCGACGGCGACCCACTCACCCTTCGCCACTTTGCGGCCGGCAATCGCGGCGATGACCGTGGCGAACAACGGCACGGTCGCCACCATGACCGCGGCAGTGCCGGTCTCGACCGTGCGCATACCGAACGCGAGCATTCCGCTCGACAAACCCACAAGCAACGTTCCGACCGCCGCGGCGTTTCGCACTTCGGCGAAAGTCGGCCAGACCGGGTCCCGACGCGCAGCAAAGATGAACAAACCGATGCCGGCGAACAAGTTGCGCAACCCGGACAGCATCAGCGGCGGGAACGCTTCCAGCGACAGATGCACCGCCATGTAGGTCGAACCCCATACGAGGTACACGACGCAAAGGGCAAGCGCTACCCGGCCGCCGCGCGTCGCGGGAAGGCGGAACGGGAAATGGCCGGGAAGATTGAACAGGCGACGCGCAGGGGTATCGGCCAAGGGTTGCGGACTCGTCACGCCTGGCAGAACGTCCGCCGATGGCGATGGCGATGGCGATGGCGCGTTGGTTGCTGCGTGCGGAAACGGCAACACGTCGGCCGAGGGCTGCGACTGCGGAGGTTGTGCCGGTGGCACAAACGGCGAAGCTGAAGAATCGGAATCAGACGACCGCGCGGGCGGCAACGGTGTGGACATCCGTTACTCCGCGACGAAGATGATTGCAACGTCAGCCGGCCAAACGGGCAGGCCTACAACCGCCGGTTTCGTTTCACCCGGGACCGGGGGAAACAAAGAGCGGCGCGCATGCCGCTTGAGCGTCGCGGCAAAACGGGCAAGGCAGGACAACATGTCGGAAGCAGGAAAAGGGGTCGGGCAACAACGTGCCGAAGCTCGATAACGGCTCAAAAAGCCGGCAGGAGCCGCCGCGAGTTTGCCGGACCGTTTCGTGAAAAATATCGGACCGCATCCGGGAAAACACGGTGGTCGCCATTATGCAGTAAGCCATGCACACGCACGCGGGAGTGTTACAGATGGTTGCCAACACGCTACGGCGAGGTGTATTGTTGCGACTGCTAACGCGGGGGTCCTGCGCTGCACATCGCAATCTGTCACCGGATTGTCCGTGTGTCGCGGGTGAGAAATACCCTTTGAACCTGATCTGGATAATGCCAGCGCAGGGAAGCGTTCGGATTTCGCAGCGCTGGGGTCTTTTGGGTCTATCTCTTCCTCGCGTTCCCTGCCAAGTCCGCCCGCCTTCTTCTCTGCTTTTCTTCGGTCTCCCGTAGCTAGCGTTTGACTCAGCCGGTTCTCGTGCTAATTGATGCCATTCGTGCAATTTCGCGCGTTTGGCGTTTTTTCGCGGACCGGCTGGGAAACATCCGTCCCCACAGCAACCATTTGCATGGGACCGGAGTAAGCGCATGGGATCGGAGTGAGCGCCATGGGACCAGAATAAGCGCCAAAGCGCCCACTCTGGTCGACGCGCCCGCTCCGGTAGACACGCTAATTCCGGTCGACACAGGAGAGCCGCATGAACGCCAATCCGAAATTCCTGTCCGACGACGCCGTCGTCGACGCTGCCGCCATCGCGCCGCTGCCCAATTCACGCAAGATCTACGTGACGGGCTCACGTCCCGACATCCGCGTGCCGATGCGTGAAATCACCCAATCCGATACCAACGAAAGTTTCGGCAGCGAAAAAAATCCGCCGGTCTATGTCTACGATTGCTCCGGCCCGTATTCGGACCCGGAAGCCAAGATCGATATCCGATCGGGTCTGCCGGCCGTGCGCCAGGGCTGGATCGAAGAACGAGGCGATACGGAGTCGCTCGGTGGTCTCTCAAGCAACTTCGGCCGTGAGCGCGCCGCCGATCCGGCCACCGCCGACCTGCGTTTCAAAGGCTTGCATCGCACGCCGCGCCGCGCTGTGCCGGGCAAGAACGTCTCGCAGATGCACTACGCGCGCCAGGGCATCATCACGCCGGAGATGGAATACATCGCGATCCGCGAGAACCAGCGCCGCGCTGAATATCTGGAATCGCTGCGCACGAGCGGCCCGAACGGCGAAAAGCTCGCCACGATGATGGGCCGCCAGCATCCGGGCCAGGCGTTCGGCGCCCAGGCCTTCGGTGCGAACGCGCCCAAGGAAATCACGGCCGAGTTCGTGCGCGAGGAAGTCGCCCGCGGCCGCGCGATCATCCCGGCGAATATCAACCACCCGGAAAGCGAGCCGATGATCATCGGCCGGAACTTCCTGGTGAAGATCAACGCGAATATCGGCAATTCGGCGGTGACGTCGTCAATTGGCGAAGAAGTCGACAAGATGACCTGGGCGATCCGCTGGGGCGGCGACACGGTCATGGATCTCTCGACCGGCAAGCATATTCATGAAACGCGCGAGTGGATCATCCGCAATAGCCCGGTGCCAATTGGCACGGTGCCTATTTATCAGGCGCTCGAAAAGGTCAACGGCAAGGCCGAAGACCTGACCTGGGAAATCTTCCGCGACACGCTGATCGAACAGGCGGAACAGGGTGTGGATTACTTCACGATCCACGCCGGCGTGTTGTTGCGCTACGTGCCGATGACCGCGAACCGCATGACGGGCATTGTCTCGCGCGGCGGGTCGATCATGGCGAAATGGTGTCTGGCGCATCACAAGGAAAGCTTCCTGTACGAGCACTTCGAAGACATCTGCGAAATCATGAAGGCCTACGACGTGAGCTTTTCGCTCGGCGACGGCCTGCGTCCCGGCTCGATCTACGACGCCAACGACGAAGCCCAACTCGGCGAACTGAAGACGCTCGGCGAGCTGACGCAGATTGCGTGGAAACATGACGTGCAGGTGATGATCGAAGGTCCGGGCCATGTGCCGATGCAGCTCATCAAGGAGAACATGGACCTGCAACTCGACTGGTGCGACGAAGCGCCGTTCTACACGCTTGGACCGCTCACCACTGATATCGCGCCGGGATACGACCACATCACGTCGGGGATTGGGGCGGCGATGATCGGCTGGTTCGGCACGGCCATGCTCTGCTACGTCACGCCGAAGGAACATCTGGGCCTGCCGAACAAGGACGACGTGAAGATCGGCATCATCACGTACAAGCTCGCGGCGCACGCCGCCGATCTGGCGAAAGGTCATCCGGGTGCTCAGGTGCGGGACAACGCGCTCTCCAAGGCGCGCTTCGAATTCCGCTGGGACGACCAGTTCAATCTCGGACTCGATCCGGACAAGGCGCGTGAATTCCACGACGAAACCCTGCCGAAGGACTCAGCCAAAGTCGCGCATTTCTGCTCGATGTGCGGCCCGCATTTCTGTTCGATGAAGATCACCCAGGACGTCCGTGAATATGCGGCGAAGCAAGGGGTATCGGATATCGAGGCGCTGAAGCAAGGCATGGAAACGAAGGCGATCGAGTTCGTGAAAAAGGGCGCTGAGATTTACCAGCGCACGTAAGAACGAGCAAGCAACGACCACGCCGGTCGCCCGTAAAGCACGATGACCCGGTGAAAATAGAAACGGCCTGTCGCATGTCACATGCGACAGGCCGTTTTGCGTTGGAGGACGCTCAATCCCGTACTTGTCTGCTGAATACGACGGTCGGGCACCGTTTCTGCTTCTTCATTGAAGGAACCGGCAGGAACTGTCTTTTCGCCGCCGGGTTGGACGTGGACAGTGAGGCTCACCCGCTCAGCGCAAATCATGCGCGGCATGCACCGCATGTACGACAAGAGCCTCGCCGGTTTGATAGCAACCCGTTACGCCTTCGTGATTCATCGTTTTTGGAGAGTTGAAATGGACAAGATCAAACAGATTGGCGCTGCGACTCTGATTGCCGCACTTCTCGGCGGCCTGTCTGCATGCGATCAAATGAGCACCCGTCAACGCGATACGGCTGTCGGCGCAGGTGTCGGCGGCGTGGCTGGAGCAGCGCTTGGCGGCAGTGCGCTATCGACAGTGGGCGGCGCGGCAGCGGGCGGCCTGATCGGTAACCAGGTCGGCAAGTAGGTTGAACGTCAGCGTGATGTCAGCGTGCCAGATGATGTTTTATCCGGCACGCTTTGCCCGGTCGCCTCACTTCAACGAATACAGCGGCCGGTACAACTCAATTTAAGTGGGTGCGCCCGCCATCCCGTCCAGTGAAACAGATCGAAACATTGGGTAACGCCCCGTGCTTTCCCGTGTTTCGGCGATGCGCTAGGCTCCTGACATCCCGTTCATTCGAACGGTCGCGTTTCGACGCAACGAGGAGCCGCATCATGAGCCCAAAGCTCGCACTATCCGCCCTCTTGGGCGCTTTGAGCTTGAGCGCTTGCTACTACGTGCCGTATGGTTCGTATGGTTATTACCCAGCGTATCCACCCTATCCGGGCACCCCGGTAGTCAGCACAGCACAAACGCAGCAAGAGATTCCCGTCGCTCCTGCAGGGGCGCCCGGCACCGGATATGCGCAGAGCTACCAAGGCAGCGACAATCCGCCCCCCTCCGCGTATGCGTCAACAACACCGCAGTACGTTGCTGCGCCGCCTGTCGCCTATGCGCCGTATCCCGCTTATTACCCGAGCTATCCGGTCTACGCGCCCTATCCGGCTTATTACGGCGGCTACGGTTATCCCGCGTACGGGTATGGACCATCGCTGTCGGTCGGCTTTGGCTGGTACGGTGGCGGTGGGCGCGGACATTATTATCGTCACTGAGCGTCATCACTGAGCGGTTCGCCCTCTGCTTTTCCGCCCGGGCGAGGCTTACTCGTTCGATGTAACGCTTTCACGCGAACCGCGCTGCAATAGCGCGGTTCGCTTTTGTGTGCCCTGATTGTCCGCGCTGTCCGGTCGCGTAAATAGCGCGTCCGGGACGGCTCCATGGCAATCAGTGTGATATGGCACGATTTTCGCTGATGTTCGTGATAGCTACGCCACCCCGGGCGCTACCGCTACAGGAATCCTCATCATGCTGGTCTTCGCGCTGGTTCTGCTCTGGCTTGCCGCCTGCCTTGGCGTGATCTCCATCTGGCTGTTGCGCCGCGTTTCACACGACTCGCCCGAGACCGACGCGTCAAAGACACACGAACCCACCACGCCCTAAAGCTTCGATACAACCCCGAAGGTATGGTTAATCCGTCCTTGACGCGCGCCATCCTCGCTCTATCCTTAGTCCAGACGCATTAGGCAAGCGCTTAGTTGCAACGGTGCGTCGAGCGGCGGCGCGTTTATTGCAACGCGACCGAGCTCACGGGGGTGTTAGTACCGGTCGCCATGACCGGAGAACGCCGCGCGTCCAGCAGAATAAAAAACAGGAGACGATATGTTTCACCAGATTCTGACGCCCGTCGGCGGCTCACTCGGCTTGTCCTTTCTCGTCGCCGTGCTGCCTATCGCAGTCGTGCTGGCCCTGCTCGGTTGGGCACGCCGGCCTGCCTGGCAAGCGTCGCTCGCCGGATTGATTGTTGGCATAGTGGTAGCCATCGCGGTATGGCACTTCCCCGTTGGCCTGGCGATTGAT
The DNA here is from genome assembly GCF_018449515.1 of Caballeronia sp. dw_19. Taxonomy (GTDB): domain Bacteria; phylum Pseudomonadota; class Gammaproteobacteria; order Burkholderiales; family Burkholderiaceae; genus Caballeronia. The sequence goes on from NZ_JAAVUQ010000005.1 coordinate 238,129, forward strand.
TCCGTCGCGGCAGGCGCCGTGTTCGCCGTCTGGCCGGTCATGTGGATCGTCTTCACCGCGATCCTGCTCTATAACATCGCGCAGCGTTCGGGCCGTTTCGAAGCGTTCCGGATATGGATGATCGACAACCTCCCGAACGACCGGCGAATCGTGCTGGTCGTGATCGGCTTCTCCTTCGGCGCGCTGCTGGAAGGCATCTCCGGGTTCGGCACGCCGATCGCCATTACGAGTTCGCTGCTGATCCTGCTCGGCTTTCCGACGCTCGAAGCGCTCACCTTCACGCTGATCTTCAATACGGCACCGGTCGCGTTCGGCGCGCTCGGTGTGCCAATCACCGTGCTCGGCGCGGTGACTCACCTCTCCCCTGACCTGCTCGCCAAGATGGTCGGCCGCCAGTTGCCGTTCTTCGCGCTGCTGCTGCCGTTCTATGTGATCGGCGTGTACGCGGGCTTTCGCAACATGCTCAAGATCTGGCCGGTACTGCTGGTGGCCGGCGGGACGTTCTCGCTCACGCAATTCGTCACGGCGAACTACATCAGCTACTCGCTCACCGACGTGCTCGCGTCAATGGTTTCGCTGATCCTCACGATCGCGTTCCTGCGCGTCTGGAAACCTGCCCCGGACGAGCGCTTCGCCGTCAACGTCGATCGGGCGGCGCAGGTCCGCGGCAAGCTTTCCGGTGGGCAGGGCTGGGTGCCATGGATTGTGGTGTCGGTGGTGGTGATCGTGTGGACGATCGCAAAGATCTTCCTGATCGGCGACGTCAAGGTGCCATGGCCGGGCCTCGACAAAGCTGTTTTCATCACGCTCTATAACCAGCCATACGGCGCGATCTGGGACTTTCAGCCGCTCGCGACCGGCACCGCGATCCTGGTGGCATCGATCATTACCGCCCTGATCGTGCGGCTGCCGGCGAGCGAGTTCGGTGCGTCAATCGTGGATACCTGGGTGCAGACGCGCATCGCCATTCTGACGGTTGCGACAATCGTCGGGCTCGCGTACCTGATGAACTACTCCGGAATGAACTACACGCTGGGCCTCGGGGTGGCGTCGGTGGGAGCATTCTTCCCGCTGGTGTCGGCGTTCCTCGGCTGGGTGGCAGTCTTTCTGTCCGGCAGCGATACATCGGGTAATGCGCTGTTCGGCAATCTGCAGGTGGTCGCGGCACGGCAGCTCAATCTCAATCCCATCCTTATGGCCGCCACGAATTCATCGGGCGGCGTGATGGGGAAGATGATCTCGCCGCAAAACATCTCGACAGGGGTAGCCACCACCGAACTGAAAGGCAAGGAAGGCGTGGTTTTCGCGAAGACGTTCAAGCACTCCATCCTGCTGACGGTGCTGCTCGGCGTGCTGGTCTGGCTGCAGCAAAATGTGCTGACGTGGATGATTCCGCATTGAAGGGGAAGCGGGCGGCGGTCTCGCTGCTTGCTGGGTTGTTGTAAACGTCAGTGTTCCTGCCGCGCGTGATTCGGGTGGCAGGACTTGGCGCCCCATGTGGCGGCGCGGGTGTGTCGGGTTCCTGCCGCTCGTGATTGCGGGTGGCCGGAACCGACATTCATGAGGCGGCGCAGATGGGTTGTTAGCCGGTATGGATCTCGTCGCGCGGATCGGGACGAACCCGGCGAAGGGGATCATCAATCGTTGGCCGCGGGCTCGAAGCGGATCACCGTACGAGATGAGCTTCGAGATGAGCTTCGAGACGAGATTCGAGATGGACTTGAGACTGGCTGATGCGCCTCACTCCCCCACTACGCGTCCGCGTGTTGCCTTCACCGCGCCTCGCCGCACTTTTCCATCCACCCTTCGCAACTGCGACGCCCGCGTAGGTTTCGTCGCCACGCGCGTGCGGCGTGTCACGCTGACGCGCTGGATCATCTCGTCGAGCCGCGCAAGCGCCGCTGCACGATTCATGTCCTGCGTGCGGTGTTCCTGCGACTTGATGATGATCACCCCGTCACGCGTAATACGACTGTCGCGTAACGCAAGCAGGCGCATCTTGATCGTGTCCGGAAGCGACGACGCCTGGATGTCGAAACGCAGGTGAATCGCACTCGACACCTTGTTGACGTTCTGGCCGCCCGCTCCCTGTGCGCGCACGGCGCTCAGCTCGACCTCGTTCGGCTGGATCACATACTCGATCGTATGATTCACGATGCCGCCTCCGCAATGCGCGCGGCCAGACCCGAGTCACGCCGCGTAGGTGTCCGGACGGCCTGCGCGAAGACGTCCGTCGAGCCGATCACGTCTATGCGGCTACGCGCCCGCGTGATCGCCGTATAAACCAGTTCCCGCGACAACATGCGGCCAAACGCACTCGGCAATACCAGCGCGGCGTGATCGAATTCCGAGCCCTGCGATTTGTGGACCGTCAGTGCAAATGCCGTGTCGTGGGGCGGCAATGCGGCGGGAGAGAGCATCCGTAACGTGCCGTCGGCCATCCGGAAGCAGACCTGCATAGCGCCGCTGGCCGCCGGCAGCGCAATGCCGATATCGCCGTTGAACACGCCCAGCGCGTAGTCGTTGCGCGTCACGATCACCGGCCGCCCCGCGAACCATTGAGCGCCCGCGCCCAGCGTGACCGATGCAGCCGCCCTAACCCACGCTGATACGCGCGCGTTGATTTCATCGACGCCACGCGGCCCGCGACGCGTGGCGGCAAGGATGCGAAAGCGGTTGAGCGCATCAAAAAGCGGTGCTGCCCCGGTTCCCGCCTTGAGCGTTTCGGCGAGCATTCGCGCGTACGGTTCGAAACCGGCGTTCAGGTGCGCCAGCGTGCGCTCGGATAGATGAGGTCCCGTATCGTCGATAAGCAGCGCCGCTTTCGCCGGGTTGTCCTGGCTACTGAGCGTCAAGGCGGCAAGCGCGTCGTCGACGGAACCGCGACGGATGGCGACCGACAACCTGCCAATATCAGAATCCAGGCCGAACCGATAATTACGCTGCAACCACACGACGCAATCGGTCAACGGACTTGTCGCGGTTTGATCGACTGCAACAGGTGCCTCCGGATGCCAGTCGACTTCGGGCAGGCCGGCCAATACGTTGTAATCGTCGTCCGGGATCAGGTAACCAGGTTCGTCGACCCACATGGGTTCGGTTTCAAGCAGCGCGGCCTGATCATCAGCGTCGCCGTCATGGTCGCTCGGCAACGCGGCGATGAACCGCGCGGCCGGCATCGACAGCGCGGCAGCAATCCGCGCCGCGCCTGCATCGCTGAAAACCGGCCGCGCGCTCAGTTCAGCGAACACCGCGCCCGCTTCCACGGCGGCAAGTTGATCCTTGTCGCCAAGCATCACGAGGCGCGCACCGGGTGCGACCGCTTCGAGAAGATGAGCGGCCAGCGCGACGTCGATCATCGACGCCTCGTCGATCACGATCACATCGAATGGCAGCGGATTGTCGCGATGATGCCGGAAGCGCCCGTTCGCCTGCGTGCCGAGCAGACGCTGCAGCGTGAACGACGTACGCGGCAAACGCGCGGCCAGCTCCGGCGGCAACACATTGGCGCGTTCGACCAGCGCCTCCTGCATGCGCTGCGCCGCCTTGCCCGTGGGCGCCGCGAGCGCGATGCGCAAAGCCGGGTTTTCGTCGAGCAGGCAAGCGAGCACGCCGACAACCGTCGTTGTCTTGCCCGTTCCCGGACCACCGCTCACGATGGTGAGACGCCCTGACAACGCAACGAGCGCAGCCACGCGTTGCCAGTCGATGTTGTCATCGTCGTTCTTTGACTCCGCGAAATAGCGCCCTACGCGCGCTTTCAATTCAGCCGGATCCGGCGCATCGGCAGACACCTGGGCACGTTCGACCAGCGCCCGCGCGAGCCGCCGTTCGTAGTCGAAATACCGCGCGAGATAGATACGCCGGCTTGAATCGATGACAAGCGGCAGCAGGTCTGCGGCAGCTTCATGGCCATCGCACGCCACGCCGCTTGCCAGCAACGCGGCGTGTACCGTACCGGCAGTTTCACCGTACCGCTGCGCGAGTGCATCGAGCGCGATACACACGTGCCCTTGGGTCGTCGCGCGGCTTACTGCAAACGCCGCGCGCTGGGCCCAGCGGACGTTGTCGACTTCTCCCTGAAGGCGCTTCGATAACCCGCCTATCCGGCGCGCGAATCCATCAGCGAGCGCAATGCTGTCGTCGGGGACAAGAGTCAGGTCGGGCGCGTTCATGCGGCAACTCCTTGCATCAGTCGATCGATTGCCTCGATCAGTTCCAGCGATGGCCTGCCCACATGCACCCCCGCAGGCCCGTCACCATCGCGCCAATCGGGTCGTACGCCGCGCACGAACAAATACAGATAACCGCCGATGTGCCGCTCAAACGCGTAGTCACGGAGCCGCAAATGCAGATACCGATGCAGCGCAACCGTGTAAAAGAGCGCCTGCAAGTGATAGGCATGCGAGGCCATTGCGGCGTCGAGAGATTGCTCGTCGTAATCGGCGGACGTCAGCCCAAGATGATTCGACTTCCAGTCGACGATCCAGAAACGCCCTTCATGCTCGACGATCAAGTCGATAAACCCCTTGACGAAGCCGCGCAAGGTTCCCGCTTCCAGCGCGACGTCGGGGAAACCATGCGCGACGAGCACGCGCCGCAAGGCCGTGAAATCCAGCGATTCCGCCGGGAACAGGAACTCGAGTTCATTCATGCGCCGCTTGGGGGGGATGGTATCGAGGCGCATGCCGGGTACGAGTTCGGTTGCAACTGTATCGGCGAGCAGACGCGCCATCATCTCGGGCAGGTTGGCAGCCAGAGTGTCGGACGCAGAAACAGGAATGGGATGTTCATGTAACGCGCGCTCGATCGCTTCGGGCCATGTGGCTAAGTCCGTGAAATCAGCGAGCTCGTACATCCGGTGCAGGCACTCGCCCGCCGACGGGCCGCGCGGGAATAAGAGGATATCGTCGGTATCGAGTTGGACCGGAGGCAATGGCGTTTCAATCGGCGTCACCAGTGTAAGCGCCGCTATTGCGTCGATACGCCCGTCGTGGTCAGGACGTTCGTCGGTGGGCTGCGCCTGATTCGATTCCTCCCGTGCGCCGGCAGCGATCATGGAACTGAAGCTGGCGGTCCGCCAACTATCGCGCAACACGCGACGACTGGTTCGCGGCTGCGGCGTGAAACCCGCGTCGCGTTTCACAACGAGCGGTTCACGCACGTCGATCACAGGCAAGGGTTCGACGGAGATGGAGCCCGTCGCAAGCGCTTGCCAGCTTCCGATCACGTCGTCTTCTTCGGGTGGTTCAGTGAGCCAGTCGCTGAACTCGCGGCCCGCGCCTGCGATCAGCCAGTTCAGTACACTGCGCCGCGATTCCTTCGCTGATTTGCCGATCAGATACACGCCTCCGACCAGATAACACCGGTACACCGCGCGCGTGAGCGCAACGTACACGAGCCGCGCGCGTTCGGCGGCCTGCTCGCGCGTGGCGAGTCCGGACGCGCGTTCACCCTCTTCGTCGGTGTAGCCGTAATGCAATATGGCCGCTCCGTCGTCGTGGTATTCGCGGGCATCGGGCAGTCCTGTGGACGGCTGGTCGCGCAACGCGCCGTCGTTCAGGAACGGACAGAACACGACCGCATATTCCAGACCCTTCGATTTGTGCACCGTGACGATCTGCACGAGATTGCGATCGGACTCGAGCCGCAACTGCGCATCTTCTCCTCCGCCCTGCTCTGCACGTTGCGCGGCTAGCCAGCGCAGCGTGGGCGCAATGCCAGGTTGAACGGCGCCACGCGCCTGGATCAACTCGGCCAGATGATTGACGTTGGTCAGGCGGCGCTCGCCGTCCGGACCGACAACAAGACGCTGCGCGATCAGCAGCTCACGTGCGAGCGTGCGCCACATCACCGCAAAACCGCGCTCGTGCCATAGCATCCGGTAACGCGAGAAACGTTCGACCCAGCTCATGGCATCGGTCGCTGCGGATTCTTCCACCGCTTCACTGTGCTCCATGCTCCACAACGCGGCGGCATCGAGCCCGAGCCAGTCCGTTGCAAGCGCCGCACGCAAGCGGCGCAAGTCGCCAGGGGTATCAATGGCGGCCAGCAATCGTTCGATCTGCTCAGCATCGAACGTACCGAATACCGATGCCTGCGCCAGTTCCACGCTGCCCACGCCCCAGCTTGCGAGGACCCGCTTGACGAGACTTCCCTGCCGATGTGTCTGCACAAGCACCGCAATCTGGCCGGGAGACAAGGGTTTGTCGCCGATCGTTACTTCGCCGTTTTGAGCGCCGCGCAACAACCGCACGATCTCCGCCGCGCAGGCCTCCGCCGCCTGGCGGTTGGCGTTCGTTTTCGACAGTGCCGAATCACCTTGCGGCAACATCCACACGCAGAAATCAGCGGTGTCGGAATACGCAGCCGACGCCGTGTTGTCGTTGAACGGCTTGCGCTCGCGCGTGCCTGCACGCACTGGCTGGTACGTCAATCCGTCAAGGATAAATGCCGCCGGATTGGCGCTGAAAATGCGATTGCAGGCGTCGATGATCGGCTCAGTCGAGCGCTGGTTGACCGCAAGGGTATATCTTGCCGACGCACGCTTGCGCGCCGTCAAATACGTATGCAGGTCGGCGGCACGAAAACTGTAGATGGCTTGCTTCGGATCGCCGACCAGAAACAACGGCCCTTGTGGCGCGAAGATGCTGTTGAAGATGGCAAACTGCAGCGGGTCCGTGTCCTGGAACTCATCGATCAAGGCAGCCGGATAACGTGCCCGAAGTGCATCGGCGAGCCACGGATTGGCGTGGAGCGCCTGATACAGGTTGGACAGCAGGTCGTCGAACGACACCACGCGCCTCGTCCGCTTGCGCACCGCCAGTTCCAGCGGCGCGTAGTCGAGCCACTCGCGCACAATGCCAAGCCATGCCGCGCGCTGCGCCGCTTCCGCGGCAGCCGCCGCAGCGGCAAGCGTCTCGGCGTGATCGAAGAAAACATGCGAGGGCGGCTCGTTCTTCACCTTCGTGCCTTTCTTCAACGCGCTCGCCGTGAGCTTCAGCGCTTCTTTCGGCGGCGTGGCGTGACAATCGTTGTCGGCGAAATAGTCGGACCACGCGGCAATCGCCGCATCGATCAGCGTGCGCTTGTGCGTGGTCTTGCTGAGCTTCGCTTCGGCGTCGATCAGCAACTGCACGATGGTGTCGCGTTCGGCGTGCCACACCGCGCACGCCTTATCGAATAACGCTTGCGCGTCCTCTCGGTGGGCGAGCTCCGACTCCCCCCAGCGCAACGTGGCAAGCGGTTTTTTCAGCCGGCGCGAAAGCTGTGCATCAAGCGATGCCGGTCCTGCGCGTTTGCTCACGAGCCACGCGGCGAACGATGAATCCCGCGCGGCAACCGGCTCGACCCGTTCACGCCAGAAGTCCGCTGCCATCTCGAAGCGCAACGCGCTGTCGTCGGCTTCCAGTTCGAATGCGAACGGCATGGTTGCAGCGAACGGCGCCTCTTGCAACGCGCGCTGGCAGAACGCGTGGATTGTGTGGATGGCGGCCTGATCGAAAGTATGCAGGGCAATCCTGATGCGCTTGAGCGCTTCGTCAGGATCAACGCATTCAAGCGTAGTCTCGAACAGGCGCTCGAGGAATGCGTCCTCCCCGGTGTCCCCGGTTTCCATCGCATGCGCGATCTGGACGAGCCGCGAGCGGATGCGCTCATGCAGTTCAGCGGTCGCAGCCTTCGTGAAGGTGACGACGAGGATTGCGTCGGCAGCAAGCTTCTTTTCGAGCAGAAGGCGAACGTACAACGCGCAGATGTTCCACGTCTTCCCCGTTCCCGCCGATGCTTCGATCTGGCTCACGCCATCGAGCGAACATTCGAAGACGTCGAGTTCATCAGCCATGTCGGCCGTTAGTGTGGTGGTTGTTTCGATACGCGTCATGCGTCGCTCCGCATGTGCTGGATCAACGGCTCGAAGACGATCCTGGCCAATGTGGCAAAGGTTTCATCGAGTCTCAGTTCAGCGCCGCGAAACGCGATGCGCAACGCGGGATCGTCCGACTCGCCACGCGTCCTGTCCGACACCCACACGCCCTGCGCCTTGGACTCGCTTTCCTTGACCCATGTCCACGCGCTTTTTGGAAAGAACCGCAGCGGCAACCGCCGCCCGGCGCGATACAACGCAGCGAGTATTGCCAGGTGTGCATGAGGATCGTCTACAGGCGTCAGTTCAAAGCCGCTCGATTGCGCGCCGCGCCCGTGCCATACCGTGCGTCGAGGGCCATCGGGCAACGCGGCGCAGTACGCAAGATGTGCAAGCCATGCAGAGAGGTAGTCGCGAGCGCGCGGCACGTCGTATCGGTAAATGATCTGGCCTTCGTCGGTGAGCAAATTCAAAGTGCCGTGAAGCTGCAGCGGCTGCAAAGCGTCGGCTTGCAATGTAGCGTCGTGGCGGCCGAACAACTCGGCATCCGGCCAACGTGGCTCGATATCCAGCGTGAACGGCAAGCGCGCCGCGCCTTCCCCCGTCGCAACCCGCACCCGATTGGCAAGCGAATGCAACGCGCCGATTTCCCGCGATTGCCACACACCGCCCGTCGCGCCGCCTGGCATTTCAGGACTCGCACGCGCGACCCTCCGCGCACGATCGAGCCCGCGGACTTCATTGTCGTCGGTGAGTGCGAGCAGCGCGGGCAGCACTCGATCGGCCAATGCCGCGCGGCCCGGATATTCGAGCTCGAACGGTTCGGTATCACCGAGTTCGGTCTCAGCGTCGAAGAGCGAGATGCCGAGCCGATCACGCAAGATAGCGCGCGCCGGATGACGCCAGAAACGCTCGAAATCGTCGAATGCAACGGGCTCCACCTCTTCCGCCGGTAACGGCCCGCTAAAGAATTTCATCGACGGTTCAATCCTGCCGAGCGCGAGCGTCTGCGCCAGTTCCGCGCGCTCCGGCTCGTAGGTGAACAGCGGCGCGCTGAAGTACTCGGGCGCGAACGGCTGCAACGGATGCTCGAATACGAAACGGCTGCGCGCGCTCTCGAGTTCTTTCGGCGTTGCACCCTCGCCCGCCACCGTTTCCGCCAGATAGTCGAGCAATTCGTCGATCAGCGCGGCAGGCGGCAGCGCGGCGTTGTCGCGAATGCTGCGTCCCGTGTACGCGATCATCAAGCGGTCCCGCGCCGACAACAGCAAGTCGAGGAACAGATTGCGTTCGTCGTCGCGGCGTTGCCGGTCACCGAGCTGGCCAAAACTCGCCATCAGGTCGAATTCGTCGGCACGCGCGAGGCTCGGCAACATGCCGTCGTCCATGCCGAGCAGGCAGACCACGCGATACGGCAACCCGCGCAAGCTCGTCAGCGACGAAAACGTCACGCCGCCCCATGGGACACCGCCACGCGCGGCGTCGTCGAGTGCGTCGGTGAGCGCCGTTCGCAGAACGTCGGCAGCAATTTCAGTGTCGACAGCGCCTTCGCTCATGGAAAGCATCAGCGAGTCGAGCGTCGAGCGAACGTCGGCGATTGAGTCCGCGAATGGCAGGCCGGCGTCGAAGAACTGCGTGAGCGCGTCGAGCAACAATTGCGTCCAGGCCTGCGGCGTACGCGCGGTGGCTATACGTTCGCCGAACGCGTCAATGTCGTCAATAAATCGCGTCAATCGGCCGAGCAATTCCGCATCCGACCCTTGCGCGCCGCCAACCGGCAGCCATTCGTCGACAGGCGCGCCGCCGTCGGGCAGCGCGTAGCCGAGGAACAGCCGTGTGAGTGCATCGGAGAAGGTGTGACGGGCAGGAGGCACATCCGCGGCAGTGACGGCCGACGGCGTGAGCCCGCGGCGTGCACCGGCCGCCGCAAGCCACGTCTGCGCGGTTTCCAGCGCGACGGCGTCTATGCCATAACGCGCCGCGACCGCGTCGACCCGCAACCATTCGATCAACTCGGGCGCGCCCACACTGCGTTCAGGCAACGCCAGCCAGTCGAGCAATACGCGCGCGACCGGGTTCGCCTGCGAAGGCGGCAAACCCGTAATCCGATACGGAATCCGCCGGCGCTCACCGGCCACGCCAGCGGGCGCAGTGCCGAACACCCCGTCGATGAGCGAACCCGCCGCCGCGAGATCCGGAAACGCCACGAGCACGTCCGACGGCTGCAGCCCGTCCACTTCCTCGAACCAGCCAAGCAAACGGTCGTGCAACACTTCAAGCTGCCGCGACAAGCTATGGCACACATGAATTTCGATACCGGGTTCAAGCGCTTCGCCGGGCTCGGAAACTCCGTTCAAGTTGAGAATCGCGTTCTGCACATGAGCGAGCCATGTCGGCCCGGGATTCTCCTCGAAATGGCTGGCTTCCCGCGACGCCGCGCTCTCCGTCAGCTCGCGCAGCATGTGCAATTGCGCCTGCGTCTGGCGGCCCCATTCGGCGAGCAGCGGATGGCCCACTTCCTGGAAATCCAGCTTCCCCGCCAGTTCGAGCTGTTCCACCCGCGCTTCGCTCACGATGTCGAACCAGAACTCGCGGCACGGGTCAATGGCATAGATACGTACATCGATCCATCGTGACAATTCGCGCAGCAACGCGATATGCAACGGCGGCATGGTCGGCAACGCGAACACGCTCACGCGCTCCGGCCACTCGGCCTTCATCACGGCGTCGAGATCGAGTTTCGGCGATTCAGTCAGGAACCGGTACGCGGGCGGCGTGGGATCATGAGCGTCAGCATTTTGTGCGAGATCGGCGAGCAGCGCGCGCCATAGCGCGGCCTGCCAGCGCTCGTCCTCGCGCTGGATTTCTGTGGCGTTCGGCAGGCGCGGACCGTTTGCGTCGATTGCCCCGCCGGCCGACGCCAGGATTGACCCGCCGGCCTGCCAATGCAGCAGCCATTCCGGCCGATACGTCAGATAGTGATCGAACACGGTCGCGATACGGCGCGCGAGTTCATAGCGCATGGAGTCGTCGGCGGCGTCGAGGTAGGCGCGCAATCGCGACGAACTCTCTGGAGCCGCCTCCGTCATTGCGCCAAGTAGCCGGAAACAACGCCATACCAGCCGGTCGGGCGCAAACGGCGAATGCTCGGGAACCGGCAATACGTCCCCTATCCTCGCCCACAACCACTGCGCGAGATAACACAGGTCCACGTTTGCACAAATGCCAAAGCGGGCAGCCATGTCCAGTTCGAGCCGACGGCGCACTGCCGCGCTCGGCACGATGATCGTCTGGCTGGCAAATGGATCGCCGCCATTCAGCGCGAACGCGGCGACGTCGTCGAGCAGCGCCTGCGACAGCGTTTCATGGCGATTCGAATAGAAAAGTTCGAGCATGGATCCTGCTAATTGGGCATGAAAGGCAACAGCTCGAACGGCCAAGGCCACGGACGTGTCGCGAGGTGAAACGACAGGATAGCAAAGGCCGTTCTTAACCGGAATTCGTCCGAACGGCCTAGGTTTGGATACCGTGGAGTTGGGTTAGACTCGAACCCACATTAAGTCAGGTCCAGTGCCCCGACGTGGCATACCGAGACCATGGCGGGACCTGAGACACCCCGAAGATACCCGGGCAGCAAATTAGGAAGTCGATGCGTTACTCGCTAGAAATCAGAAAATTCATTTATAGCCAGTACTTCTTCGGTGGCTTGCGGATCGCGCTAGGCGTCTCGCTGCCGGCCATCGTGATGCTGACTGTATTTCACAATCGTGAACTCGGCTTCACCATTGCGACCGGCGCGCTGGGCGCGAGCGTCGTCGATATGCCGGGGCCGTTGAAGTACAAGCACAACGAGATGCTCGCCTGTACGGTGATCGGCTTCTTGTCCGCGCTGGCTACCGGTATCGCAAGCGCGAACGTGGTGACGCTGTGGCTGGCCGTCGTGCCGCTTACTTTCGTGCTGTCGCTGGTGGTGGTGTACGGCAATCGTTGGCCGCAGATCAGCTTCGCCACGCTCTTCATGATGATCGTGACGCTGGAGGATCATTTCACGCCCATGCAGGCGCTCGTCAACGCGTCGTGGATCCTGCTCGGCGGTCTTTGGTACACCTATTGGGCAACCTTTGTCAGCCGCTCATTGGTGTATCGGATCGAGCGCCAGGCGCTGGCTGAAAGCGTGTTCAGTTGCGCCGAGTATCTGCTCGCGCGCTCGGCTTTTTACGATCTCGACGCCAATCTCGACGAGTGTTACCGAAAGCTGATCGAAAAGCAGATCGCGGCTGTCGAGCGCCAGGACGCGGCCCGCGACATCGTGCTGCGCAACCTGCCGAAACTGAGAAGCGGCAAGCTCGATGCGCGCCGCGTCATGCTCTTCAATCTCTTCATCAACGTGGTCGACTTGCACGAGATGTTCGTGGGGGCGCACACCGATTACCCGCTCGTGCGCAACACGTTCGGCGGTGCGGACATTCTGATCTTCTATCGCGACCTGATGAGAAAGACCGCGCTCGATCTCGAGGACATCGGCCTGGCCGTGCTGCAAAACCGGCCGGCGCGGGCACGAATCAACGTGAAGGCAGAGTTGCGCGCGATCGAATACGAACTCGACCAGATGCGCCGGCACGACGTCCCGCAGAAAAATCCGGAAGCGTATTCGGCGGTGTCGTCTGCGTTCAGAAGGCTCTGGAGTGCGACACGGCTGATCGACAAAATGCGTCGCCAGACGCGGCACGATCCGAGCATCACGGAAACGGTGATTCGCGTCGATCCAACCTTGTCGCGTTTTGTGTCGAGCCGGCGCGTGCCGTTCATGCAGATTTTTTCGAACCTGACCATGGCCTCGCCGAGCTTCCGGCACGCACTGCGCGTGACCATCGCGGTGGGCGTGGGATTCTGGCTCGGCCGCTTGCTGCCGCTCACCAACGCGTACTGGATCGTGATGACGACGGTCATCATTCTCAAGCCCGGTTATTCGCTTACCAAACAGCGTAATGTGCAGCGGATTATCGGCACGGCGATCGGCTGTACGGCGTGCGTCGGGTTGATCCTGGTGGTGAAGGACCCGCACGTGTTGCTGGTCGCCATGTTCGCCTGCATGGTCATGAGCTACAGCCTGCTGCTGTTCAACTACACGGCAAGCGTGGTGTTCACGTCGGCTTATGTGTTGCTGATGCTGCACCTGCTCGCGCCGGGCGGCATGCGGCTGATCGGCGAACGCGCCATCGACACCGCCGTCGGATGCGCCATCGCGATTGCCGCCAGCCATCTCTTCCCGTACTGGGAATACCGGCTGATGGGCAAGCAGGTGCACGACATGATCGGCGCAATGCGAAGTTATCTCGAGGCAAGCTGGTGGTGGACCGGCAAGCCTTCCAATCAGGCTGAGGTGAAGAGCCCGGCAGACGCCAATCTTTTCGCCGATGCCAACGCCGGAACAGCGCAAGCCGCAACGGCCGCGCTTGCGCGGGTGGAAGCCGGAGAAACGGAACTCGCGGCAACGGGGAATGCGTCCCGGAGCTTGGCAAGTGAAGATGACGCGGGGCCTTCACCCATCGTGCGCGACCGGGCAACCGCTTTGGCGGAGACAGTGGTATCGAACGGAAGCAACGCTGCAGGCCTCGCGAACGACGAGATAGCCGCAAACGTCGATAGCCAAGCGGTCGTCGCGTCAGCCATAAACACGTCCGGCGAAGCACAATCTTCTGCGCCCATGAAGCAAGCGGACGGTTCGGCCAAGACGCTCGCGGGCGCGACAGCGAAGACCGCAGATCAACCGGCCGTCATTGAAACGAGCAGCAAGCCCCCGGCCGCGACATCGAAGAAAAAAGCCACCGGCGAAAGTGCGGCCGCGACCGCCATTTCAGGTGCCTCCGCCGCGGCGGCCATTGCAGCAGAGGCTCTCGACAGCGACTTCCGCTACCGCCTCGCGCGCAAAAACGTGCATATAGCTTTTGCGAATCTCGCCCAGGCGTTTCAGCGCATGATGCTCGAACCGAAAGCGCAGCAAAAGTTCGTGCCCGAACTCAACGACCTGCTCATCCGCAGCCACGTGCTCGCGTCACAGATCACCGCGGCGGGGCCGTTGCTGCAATCGGTAGGGAAGTCTGCCGCGGGGCACGCGGCACAACCCGTGCAGCGCGCGCTGACCGTGATCCGCGACAATCTAACGCAGGCGCAGGACGGCGTACCCGCTCCCGAAGATCAAGCCGAGCAGTCGAAGCTACTCACGCGCGAACTGGATTCAATGGTGGTGGGTGCGGAGCGTGCCCAGGATATCCCGGTCGATACCGTCCAGGATCTGAAGCTGCTTGCGCATCAGTGCAAGCAGATGCTGACGGCGTCGCTCCTGATTCGCAAGGACGCGAGCCTCATCAACCTGCCGGAGTGACAACCGGGGCAGCGCCCAGTCATGCATAAACACATGAGCGGCAGGTCGAAAGAGCCTTATTGGGAAGCGCCCGTCGCAGGCGCAGCGGGAATGGTAGCGCTCGCCGCCTCCGGCGGATTGTCTCTTTCGTACTCGCGCTTGTCGCGGATCGCGTTGAAGAACAATGTGCCGATCACAAGCAGCACCACGACCACGATAAGAATACTGATCGCGAAGGTGGGGTTCTTCCGCGTCGGAGCCTTTTTGCGGCGGTCATCGGTCATGAAATTGAAGCTCTGAGTGGGATTGGACGAAGCGCACGATCTTACCCGACATGGATTTCAGAAGGGTTGCGGCGCCCTTCCGTCCCCCCCCGCAGAACGCGTTCCACCTCCCGCACAAAAACCTCAGTTTCCCGTGACCCCGAGCGGGGATCGCACGGGCAGCGCGGTGGAATATTTGATCTGTTCCATCGCGAAACTCGAACTCACGTCGTAAAGCGGGACAGCGCGAATCAGCGTTTTGTAGACACGGTCGTAATCGTCGATATCCGACACCACCACGCGCATCAGATAGTCCGTTTCCCCGCTCATCCGATACACCTCGACGACCTCGGGAATGTCGCGCACCGCGCGCGTGAAATCCTCCGCCCAGTTCTGCGTGTGCTGATTGGTCTTCACCGCGACAAATACCGTTGTCCCGACCCCCAGCTTACGCGGATCGCACAGCGCGACCTGAGCGCGGATCACGCCGGTTTCCTTCAACCGTTGGACGCGCTTCCAGCATGGCGTTTGCGAGAGATTGACGCGCGTCGCCAGCTCGGCGATAGGCATTGTCACGTCTTCCTGCAGCAGCTCCAGCAACTTGCGATCGATAAGGTCCATGCCCATAGCCCGCCCCTTGTAGGAAATTATTCTACTTTTCCGTGTCTTGGCGAAATTATATGGAAACTTTTTCCACATGCAAACCGGTATAAAAGAGGCTCGGCTTTCCGCTCCTTTCTACCTGATTCCGCCTTCCTGACGAGCCTCGCCATGACCCTTGCCCTTGATACAAAGTCGCCGCTCGCGCGGTTGTCCGAAACACTCGATCAAGCCTGCTGCCTCGATCCGTCGTCGGCGGGGTTCGCGCTTGGCGTGCGGTCGGCGCTCGATGGCTTGTCCCGGGAAACCGGTCTTTTGTCCGATGCCCAGCGTGAAGGCGGGCCGGATGGTTATCGGCGGCATTTGCTGGTCGCCGATCCGCTCGGCCGCTATGCCGTCGCCGCGCTCGTGTGGCAAGCCGGTCAGGCGAGCCCGGTACATGGCCATCACACGTGGTGCGCCTATACAGTGATTGAAGGAACGCTGTCCGAGACGCTGTTTGCGTGGGACGCCAACACGAATCGGGCGGTTCAAACGCGCCGCCACGAACGGGCGCAGGGCGCGGTGTCGTTTGTCGGCGCGGGCCGTGGGGCAATTCACCAGTTGGGCAACGCATCGGCGACGGGACGCACCGCGGTATCGCTCCATGTGTATGGCGTGCCCGGCGCGCACATCTCAACGCATGTCAATGATCTCGTCATGGTTGCCGCATAACACGCGGCGGCATCGGCAAACTGTACAACCCTCGTCCTACGCTTTCCCCGGCTCCGACGCCGTTGGAATCTGCGGCGGCACTTGCACAGATTGATCGGTCGGCGGCGGCGCGGCCTGGGATTTATGCGAAACATCGCGAGCCATGGCGGCCGCGCTGCGCTCCACCGGCGACAACGGAGCTGCTTCCGTCAGTTCCTCCAGATCGCTCAAGTCCGTGTCCATGCCCCCGGATTCCCGCGATACCCGCAGTTGCATTTGCGGCACCGGAACGTCCATTCCGATCTCGTCCATCTTGCGCTTGACCCTGACGTTGAATGCCCGCGCGACACTCCATTGCTTTAGCGGCAGGGTCTTGATCTGCCCTTTCACGACCATCCAGTTGGGATCGAAACGGTCCAGCCCCCACACTTCGATCGGCCCAAGCATCTCGCGCCGGTATCGGAAATCGGCCATCAATTCCGCGCCGACCTCACGAATCATCTGCGTGATCTGGTCGACATCGGCAGAAAACGGCACCCGCACTTCAAACACCGCATAAGCGAAATCGCGCGACAGATTCTTCACCACCTTGATTTGCGAAAACGGAATGGCGTGAATCGCGCCCTGCCCGTCGCGCAGCCGCACGGTACGAATGGTCAGCGTTTCCACCACGCCCGCATGGCCGCCGTCGACCTCGATCGAATCGCCGACAGAAATGGTGTCCTCGATGATGATGAAAAGTCCCGTTATCAGATCGGCCACCAGCGACTGCGCACCAAAACCCACCGCCAGCCCGATCACGCCGGCGCCGGCAAGCAGCGGCGTCACGTTCAGCCCAAGATTTGCCGCGGTAATGATCGCGGCGACGCTCAGCAGTCCCACGAACACCACGTTGCGAATCAGCGGCAGCATGGTGCGCGCGCGCATGCTCGGACCGCGCCCTTTGCCGCGCGGCGTGTTCGGATTGAGCGCCTCCTGAATCCCCGTATCGATCAGGATCCACATCAGCCAAGCGATAAGAATGGTCAGCAGGATCGCGCTCACCGCATGCGTGATGCCGCGTGCGGCCACGCTTTCCTCCGCAAGTTTGGTGAGCGAAAACCCCCAGAAACGCGAGGCAAGCTCGAGGAAGGCCAACCAGATCATCAGCACGACCATGCGTCCGAAGAACTTGAAAAGCCGTCGTACATAGGCCGATTGCCGGCGCGTCTTGCGTTGCGGCAGTCGCGTGACCCGCAACGCAACAGCGCTGAGAAACAGTCCGACCACCAGCAAGCCGGCGGTTGCGATCGCCATTTGCAGGACGTTCTCGGAGGTCCCGATGCCCGCCAGCGTCGCGATCACCGAAGCCGATGCGAGCAGCAGCATTGGCACCTGCCAGAGCGAGCCGACTACTTCGAATGTTTCGGTCGCGGCCTTGTGCTGGCTGCGCTGCTCATACGAACGGCTGCGAATCAGATGGGACACGGGCCGCCGGAACGCCAACGTGAAATAGCCGGTCAGGATCGCCGCGCCCATGTTCGCGACCGTTGAGAGGAGCCCGGACAGATTCGTGCCGAGCTGTTGCGCCACGTCGTAGTTCGACGCGGCGTCGCCGAGCGCGCCGAGGGTGCCGATAAGAAATAACAGGCGGCGCGCATGCAGAATCAGCAGATGCACCGCCACCCGGCGATGCGCCGAGCCGAACAGCGAGAACATGATCAGGCAGATCGACGAAAACACGGCGCCCGCGACAATCGCGTACGCCGTGACCATCGCGAGCGTGCGGCCTAGCGATACCGGCATCAGCCGCACAAAAGTCAGCGCTGCGATGAACGCGAACAGGTATGGCCCGACCCGCCGCAGCGCGAAGATCAGAAGCTCGCTGGTGGTCGGATTGGCACGCAGCCCGAAATGCACCTGGTAACGCGCGTGCAAGTACCGCTGGAAGTAGACCAGCAGAAAAGCGCAGAGCCCCCAGCCCGTCAGCATCAGGCAATAGTTGAGCAGCGTGTGGCCAAAACTCTCGCGGCTCTGACCCGACACAATGGTGAAAAGCTCGTTGCCCGCGGCGTTCAGGCGACCGCCCCAATAATTAAATGGCGTACGACCACGGCTGAAGTCCTCTTCCACGCTCGACAGCCCCGACGCGATCGCCCCGAGCAGCCCCGTTTTGGGCGTGATGGCAGCGACGACCGACGACGCGGCCGTCGATGAACTCGCCGACGAGGCCGCAGCCACCTCCGGCAGCACTGCCGCGCCGGAGCCGTCGGACGCAGCAGACACATCAGCCGGTTGCGCGGCGGCTTCGGCGTCACGCTTGGCGTCGCGCAGCTTTTTCAGCTGTGCGACCAGCGCCGTGCGTTCCCGGTCGTTGTCCAGCGTGGAGATGACCGTGTCGAGCGAGCGCGTCAGATCCGCGTCGCTGGGCGGACTGGCCGTGGCGTCCGCCGTACCCGAAGCCGCTGCGGCCCCCGAGCCCGGGTCCGATGCCGCAGGTTTGTTGATGAGTTCCTGAAACGACGGCAACGTGAGCGCAGGAGGGGCGGCGTTAGCGTTCAGGGCAAAAACAGTGAGCGCCGAGCTGACCAACGCTAATACCAGCGCGCCAGCGAGCGCCCGGATGCGGCTTGGTTTCATGGCGGTGCGCAATAGGCAAAAGAGGTAAAAGACCGCCAGTTTAGCCGCTGCGCTGAAATAATCTTTAGACAAAACGGTCACGCAGGTAACGAGATGTTAGCCCGCAAACGCCGTATTTACGGCGTCGAAAAGCGCGGCAGCCTGCGCGACTCCAGCCGGCTGTCACCTATTTGTCCATATCCGAGCGGGCGTTTCCAGGGTCCGCCGACGTAGCAGATGACCCGCTCGACGAATTGCCCGAACTTGTTCCTGATACGCCAGTCGCTCCGCTTTGACCCGTGGCCGAGCTTGCAGACCAGTCCTGCAATTTGCGCCCCGCGGACTGCAGGCCCGCACCGGTATCGCTTGCAGCATTGACGATAGCCGCGTTTGTTGCGCTCGCCGCACCCTCCAGATTGGCCCGCGCGGCTGCCGCCACGCCGCTCGCCGACATATCCGGCAAGGTGCCCGCCGACTGCACGTTCTGCTGCGCGGACTGCTTGACCGAGTCGACCTGCTGGTCGACATAGCTCGCCGCCTGATCGAATTTCTGGCCAGCCTGGCTGGCTACGTTGTTCAGCGCGCCGGCGACCTGTCCCGCCGCGGCGTCATGCTTCTCACACGCGGCGAGAAGTCCAAGCGCAACCACGGCGCCGGCCAGCCGGTTCATCCAGTTCTTTTGCATCGTCATTGTCCTGTTGGGCGAGCAAGCTGCAGCTGCCCGATTGTTACATTCACCGCTTCAACGGCTCTTTCGAACCCCATGATAACCGTGCACGCCAGCCCACTTCCGCCCAACCCGGCGATGCTGGCCGTTCGGCCAGGTTTCAGGCGTAGTCCCGAGAAATCGCAGTAACACTACCTGCATTGCCTCTGAACATTGAAATTCAAGCCGCTTTAAGACGCTTCTGATTCATTTCATCGACGCCGCTCCTTATAGTGCGGCCATCCCTGAATTCGATATTGAAGTGTTCTCATGATCCTGATGAACCTGCTAGTTGCCCTCGTCGCCGGCATGATCCTTTTCGAGCCATTCACGCGCACGCCCATGTCGCGTTCAGTGCGCTTTTCCGACCATCGCAATCGTGCCATGCGTGCCTTTGTGCAGGCGGGTGTGGCGCTGGTCGCCGCAATGATTGTCGCTACCAGCAATCCTGCGCCGCAGCAGGTTTCTCCCGTGCTCGTGTTCGGCAGCTCGGCCGTGCTGGGTATAGCTGGCATCTATTGGGCACTACGCGGCCGGCGCTTGCTGAAACCCGGCAAGATGTTTGCCGCACACCGCTAGTGCGATAGATAAGGGCACGGGCCCTTTGCCGGATCAACCGCCCTACAAATAGCGGCGCGTCTCACGATGCCCTTTCGTCTCGGAAGGGCATCGTCTTATTGGCGAAAGCATCAGGATCTTTTAGTTCACCCGAAAATACTAAACATGCGCGGGGAACAAGCTGAAAAGCCCTGAGATAAGGTAGCGTAACGGGTCGAGTCGAGTGCACGCGACATCCAGCGTCCATCATCAGCACCACAGCAAGGTCGGCACTGGCAACAACGCCGTTGCACGTGTGAACACAGATACGCTATCCGATGGCGCCGTCCGGAACATGTTCGGGAGCGCTTTTCTTTTGACAGGCAAAAAAAAGGCGCTACGTTGCCGTAGCGCCTTAAAAGTTCTAGCCATTCCGAGGGCCGTGCTAGAACCTGAGAGCTGGTTATCGATCGCATTTCGATGCGCGAGATTCGCGCTTCCGAGGTACTTTCGAAATCGGGTTCCATTTTTTACGTTATGCGAAACCTAGTCAAGCGAAATTTCGAGGATTGAGCGACGATCTAACGGTAAGGTACGCGGGTTTGATGACAAAAACGGGTCCGGCAAATGCACCTTTTCATTGCTGGGTAATACGATTCCGGTGAGCGGCGGCGCGTGCTTAGTCAACTTCGACGAATGGCGTCTCCGGCCTTTCCAACGAAACCAAGTTCCGAAAAATAATGCAAACCACTGAGAGCCGGCCCACGAGCCGGGAAAAGGAAAAAGGACGTGATGGTGAAGAAGTCGTCGCGTTGTCCCGAGGCCTCGACGTACTCCGTCGTATCGCCGCCGCCGACGCTCCGGTCAGCAATCGCGAACTAGCCGAATGGACGGGCATTCCAAAACCAACCATCTCGCGGCTGACGGCGACCCTGGTAAGCGCCAATTTGCTGTTTCAATTACCCGACAGTGAGCGTTTCGTACTGACGGCTTCGGTCCTGGAGTTGAGCAACGGCTTCCTGCGCAACTTCGACATCCGGGCGCGGGCGCGGCCGTTTCTTATCGAACTGGCGGACCGGACCACGCTCAGCGTCCATCTGGCCGTACGCGACAGGCTGGATATGGTTGTCATCGATACCATCCGGCCGCGCTCGGCCGTGCTTGTATCGCGGCTCGAAGTCGGCTCGCGGATGGACCTGGGACGCACGGCGGTCGGCCGCGCGTATCTGGCGGCGCTCGGCGAGCCCGACAGGGCCAGTCTGCTCGACAGTCTGCGGATCGCATCGGGCGACGACTGGCCGAGCATCGACGAAAGCCTGAAGCCGGGCCTGGAAGACGCGGTGCGCCGCGGCTTCGCCATCTCCACCGGCGAGTGGCATCACGGGCTCAATGCCGTGGCGGCGGGGTTCGTGGGGCCGTCGGGACAACGCTACGCGGTCAATTGCGGCGGCGCCGAGTATCAGGCCCCGCGCGACGCGCTGCTGAACAAGGTCGCCCCCGCTTTGCTCGAATGCGTCGCGAAGATCACGCACGAGATCGGCGGAACGCCGTCCGCGCGCCTCAGCGAATAACGCACTTCGCGCCTGACGCACAGCAAGACACCGACGTGCCGCTGTGTCCGCGCCGGTGCATCGGCACGTCGGGCCGCTCCCCGTCCATGGCAGCAGTCCACGCACAACCGCGACCACAGCGGCCACCCCGGCGCAAAAACCCTTTGAGCACGCCTTGCCAAGCCTTCGCGTGACTCGCAAAAGCACAACGCGATACGATGTCGGCCGGCGTTCACGGCCCTTGGCGCGTTATTTCCGCTTTGCCTTCTGTCCCCGTTGGGAATCGTAACGTTCGTAATCAATCGAAAGAAAGATAGCTGGACTGCAACGAAGCGCGGGACGTAGCATCACACTTCGCGCGCGGCCAAGCTTTCGATGCTTTCACTCAGGTGAACGCCACGCGAGCGCTCCGGGCGCCTAGGGCGTGCTCGCCGCATAACTGACCGCTGCGTCGCGTAAAGTGCGTGACGTATCAATCGACGGCGTTCCCGGCACGCGTCAGAACCGTGTGCGCGAACGCTGGCAGGCCAACACGCCAGCACCTCAAGACAGTTTCCGAGCCCACCGACTCACCGAGCCACTGAAACGATGGACGAACAAAAAAAACACCCAGCATCACCGCCTTACCCTGACGCCCGTTCGCCCACATCCCAAGCCTCGACTCCTCCTGTGTCCACCTCCCAGCCCCGCCGGCGCCGGCTTGGTTGGATCATCGTCGCGATCCTGGTCGTGGCGGGCCTGTTCGCATGGCATCCGTGGAACCGTGGCGGTGCCGATAACCCACAGCACGAGCGCCAGGCAGGCGGCGGCCGGCGCGGTGGCGGCGGTCCGGGCATGGGCGCTCCGCCGCAACCCGTGCATGTGGCTACTGTGACGCAAGGCGAAATGCCGGTGGTGATCAACTCGCTCGGGACAGTGACGCCGCTGGCGTCGGTGACGGTCAAGACGCAGCTCAACGGCACGCTGCAGGACGTCGCCTTCCGGGAAGGGCAGATGGTCAGGAAGGGCGACGTCCTGGCTCAGATCGACCCTCGCCCCTACGAGATCTCGTTACGCAATGCACAAGGCACGCTCGCGAAAGACCAGGCGCTGCTGCAAACTGCCCGCCTCGACCTGAAGCGTTACCAGGTATTGCTCTCGCAAGACTCGATCGCAAGCCAGCAAGTGGACACACAGGCGTCGCTCGTCCAGCAGTACGAGGGAATGGTCAAGTCGGACCAGGCGAATGTGGATACCTACAAACTCGACCTGACCTACGCGCGCATCACGGCGCCGGTGTCGGGCCGAGTCGGCTTGCGGCAGGTCGATCCGGGCAACTACGTGACGACCGGCGACACGAACGGCGTGGTGGTCATTACGCAACTGCAGCCCATCAGCGTCATTTTCACGACCTCCGAAGACAACCTCACCGCCATCCTGAAGCCGTTGCACACGGGCACGAAGATGTCGGTGACCGCTTATGACCGGGCCAACACCAAGTCGCTCGAAAGCGGTTATCTGGAAACAATCGACAACCAGATCGACACCACCACGGGCACCGTCAAGCTGCGCGCGACCTTCGACAACCAGGAGAGCATGCTGTTTCCGAACCAGTTCGTGAACACGAAACTACTGGTCGATGTCATCAAGGACGCGGTCATCGTGCCCACGCCCGCGGTGCTCAACGGTTCATCGGGCGCGTTTGTCTATGTGGTGAAACCGGACAATACAGTCACCGTACGCAACGTGAAGATCGGTCCGGTCGATGGTGAACGCACCAGCATCAGGACAGGTCTGGAAGTGGGCGAGCGTGTCGTGATCGACGGCTCCGACCGCCTGAAGGAAGGCGCGAAGATCACCATCCCGGCAGACAGGCCCAAAGGCGCTTCCGGTGCGTCCGGCGCGGCTGCGGCATCGGCTGCTTCGGGCGCGCATCGCGGCCACCATCGCAAGCAGCAACAATGATGTACTCATGATCCATAACCGCACTGCACCCGCATGAATCCATCGCGTCCTTTTATTCTGCGTCCGGTCGGCACGGCGCTGCTGATGGCGGCAATCATGCTGGTCGGCCTCGTTGCGCTGCGCTTCTTGCCGCTGTCCGCGTTGCCCGCTGTCGACTATCCGACCATCCAGGTGCAGACGTTTTATCCGGGTGCATCGCCGGACGTGATGACCACCTCGGTCACCGCGCCACTTGAAAAGCAGTTCGGGCAGATGGCGAGCTTGAACCAGATGTCGTCGCAAAGCTCGGCGGGCGCCTCTGTCATCACGTTGCAGTTCAGTCTCGACCTGCCGCTCGACATTGCCGAGCAGGAGGTCCAGGCGGCTATCAATGCAGCAGGCAACCTGCTGCCGTCCGACCTGCCCGCCCCGCCGATCTACGCGAAGGTGAACCCCGCGGACGCGCCCATCATCACGCTCGCGATCAGTTCGAAGACCTTGCCGCTCACGCAGGTCCAGGATCTCGCCGATACCCGGCTCGCGCAGAAGATCTCGCAAGTCGGCGGCGTGGGGCTGGTGTCGGTCAGCGGCGGTAATCGGCCGGCTGTCCGGATCCAGGCGAACACGCGTGCACTGGCGTCGTACGGTCTGAACATCGACGACTTGCGCACCACCATCTCGAACCTGAACGTCAACACGCCGAAGGGCAATTTCGATGGCCCCTCGCGGGCCTACACGATCAACGCGAACGACCAGCTGACCGATGCCAGCGCGTACCAGAGCGCGGTCATCGCTTACAAGAACGGCCGGCCAGTCATGCTAACTGACGTGGCGACCGTCGTCTCAGGGCCGGAAAACACCAAGCTCGGCGCGTGGGTCGACAACACGCCGGCCATCATCCTGAACGTGCAGCGCCAGCCGGGCGCGAATGTGATTGCGGTTGTCGACGGCATCAAGAAGATCCTGCCGCAGTTGCAGTCAGCGCTGCCGGCCGCGCTCGACGTGCGCATCGTCACCGACCGGACCACGACCATTCGCGCCTCGGTGCGCGACGTGCAGTTTGAACTGGCGCTCTCCGTGGTGCTGGTCGTGCTCGTGATCTACCTGTTCCTCGCGAACGTCTGGGCCACGCTGATTCCGAGCTTGTCCGTACCGGTCTCGCTGATCGGCACGCTGGCCGTCATGTATCTGTGCGGCTTCTCGCTCGACAATCTCTCGCTGATGGCGTTGACCATTGCAACGGGTTTTGTCGTCGATGACGCCATCGTGATGATCGAGAACATTGCGCGTTACGTGGAAGAAGGCGAGTCGCCGCTCGAAGCGGCGCTCAAGGGTTCGAAGCAGATCGGCTTCACCATCATTTCGCTGACTGTCTCGCTGATCGCAGTGCTGATTCCGCTGCTGTTCATGGGCGACGTAGTCGGGCGGCTGTTCCATGAATTCGCGATCACGCTGGCGGTGACCATCGTGATCTCGGCAATCGTCTCGCTCACGCTCGTGCCCATGCTGTGCGCGAAGTTGCTGCGCCACACGCCGCCGAAGGAAAGCCATCGCTTCGAAGCGCGCGCGCATCAGTTTATCGACTATGTGATCGGGCGTTATGGCGTTGCCTTGACCTGGGTGCTCGACCGGCAGCGATCGACCCTGGTGGTCGCCCTGCTCACGCTCGTGCTCACTGCCCTGCTCTACATCTGGATCCCGAAAGGCTTCTTTCCGATCCAGGATACCGGCGTGATCCAGGCGATTACGCAGGCGCCGCAAGCCGCGTCTTACCAGGCGGTGGCCGAACAACAGCAAGCGCTCGCCGCGCAGGTCCTGAAGAACCCGGACGTTGAGAGCCTGACCTCGTTCATTGGCGTGGACGGGACCAATATCACGCTGAATAGCGGCCGGATGCTGATCAACCTGAAACCTCGCGACGACCGCAGCAATACGTCGAGCGACGTGATCCGCACCCTGCAGAAAGACGTGGAAAACATTCCGGGCATCCGGCTCTACATGCAGCCGGTGCAGGATCTGACTATCGATTCCACTGTCAGCCCGACCCAATACCAGTTCATGCTGACGGATCCGAATTCGGCGGAGTTCGCGCAATGGGTGCCGAAGCTGACGGCGCGGCTCCAGCAATCGCCGGAACTGGCGGATGTCGCGACCGACCTGCAACAGAACGGTCAATCGGTGTACGTGGAAATCGACCGGTCGACGGCTGCGCGCTTCGGCATCACGCCGGCCACCGTCGATAACGCCCTCTACGACGCATTCGGCCAACGCATTATCTCGACCATCTTCACGCAGTCGAACCAGTACCGCGTGATCCTTGAGTCCCAGCCGACCGACGCGCATTACAGCGAGACGCTGAGCGGCATCTACCTGCCCTCCTCCACGGCAAGCTCGGGCCAGGTGCCGCTGTCGGCCATCGCCACTTTCCATGAACGCGCGGCGCCGCTGCTGGTCACGCACCTCGGGCAGTTTCCCGCGACCACGGTCTCGTTCAACCTCGCTCCCGGCGCGTCGCTGGGCGCGGCCGTGAAAGCGATCGATCAGGCGCAGAAGGACATCGGCTTGCCGCCCTCGTTCCAGATCCGTTTCCAGGGCGCGGCGCTGGCTTTCCAGGCGTCGCTGTCGAACGAACTGTTCCTGATCCTGGCCGCGATCGTCACCATGTATATCGTGCTCGGCGTGCTGTACGAGAGCTTTATCCACCCGATCACGATCCTGTCCACGCTGCCCTCGGCGGGCGTCGGCGCGCTGCTTTCGCTGATGATCACCGGGCACGATCTCGACATCATCGGGATCATCGGGATCGTGTTGCTGATCGGCATTGTGAAAAAGAACGCCATCATGATGATCGACTTCGCGCTGGAGGCCGAACGCGAGCAGGGCAAGAGTCCGCGCGATGCAATCTATCAGGCGTGTTTGCTGCGTTTCAGGCCGATCTTGATGACCACCATGGCCGCGCTTCTCGGCGCTTTGCCGCTGATGCTTGGCTGGGGCGCGGGCTCCGAATTGCGGCGGCCGCTCGGGATCGCAATTGTTGGCGGGTTGATCGTGTCGCAAGCGCTGACGCTCTTCACCACGCCGGTGATCTATCTCGGCTTCGATTCGCTCGCGCGCCGCGTGCGTGCGCGTTTCTACCGGAACGCGCCGCCTCGGCCGGCGAGCCCGGCGAGCGATACGGAGTAAGCGCATGAACCTGTCGCAACCGTTCATCGCGCGCCCGGTCGCTACCACGCTGCTGGCTATTGGCATTGCGCTCGCCGGCCTGTTCGCGTTCACCAAGCTGCCGGTCGCGCCGTTGCCGCAAGTCGATTTCCCGACTATTTCGGTCCAGGCGAGCTTGCCTGGCGCGAGTCCGGAAACCGTCGCGACCAGCGTGGCGAGTCCGCTGGAGCGCCATCTGGGTTCCATCGCCGACGTCAGCGAAATGACGTCGCAAAGCTCGGTCGGCGCAGCGCGGATCACGTTGCAGTTTGGTTTGAACCGCGACATCGATGGCGCCGCGCGCGACGTGCAGGCCGCAATCAACGCGTCGCGCGCCGATCTTCCCACGGCACTGAAAAGCAATCCGACCTACCACAAGGTCAACCCCGCCGACGCGCCGATCCTGATCCTCGCGCTCTCCTCGCCTACGCGGACGGCCGGTTCGCTCTACGATTCCGCCGCGACCGTGCTGCAGCAAACGCTTTCCACCGTGCCCGGTGTGGGCGAAGTGGACGTGAGCGGCTCGGCGAATCCGGCCGTGCGGGTGGAACTGGAACCGAACGCGCTGTTCCACTACGGCATCGGGCTGGAAGACGTCCGTGCGGCGCTGGCGTCGGCGAATGCGAACAGTCCGAAGGGCGCCATCGAGTTCAATGGCACCCACTTCCAGCTTTATACGAATGACCAGGCGAGCAAGGCCGATCAGTATCGCGACCTGGTGGTGGCTTACCGGAACGGCGCGGCGGTGCATCTGCGAGACGTAGGTGAAGTGGTCGATTCGGTCGAGGACCTGCGCAACCTGGGCCTGATCAACGGCAAGCGCGCCGTGCTCGTGATCCTGTACCGGCAGCCGGGCGCGAACATTATCGACACCATCGACCGTGTGAAAGCGATGGTGCCGCAACTCCAGGCCGCGTTGCCGGCTGACATCGAGATCACGCCGACGGCCGATCGCTCGACCACGATCCGAGCGTCGCTGCACGATACGGAATTCACGCTGATTGTCGCGGTGGCGCTGGTCGTGATGGTTGTGTTCCTGTTCCTGCGGAACTGGCGCGCCACGCTGATTCCCAGCGTGGCCGTGCCGATCTCGATCATCGGCACCTTCGCGGCCATGTATCTGCTCGGCTTCTCGCTCGATAACCTCTCGCTGATGGCCTTGACGATCGCGACGGGGTTCGTGGTCGACGACGCCATCGTCGTGCTCGAAAATATTTCGAGGCACATAGAGAACGGCGTCCCGCGCATGAAAGCCGCCATTCTTGGCGCGCAGGAAGTGGGTTTCACCGTGCTGTCGATGAGCATTTCGCTGGTCGCCGTGTTTCTTCCTATCTTGTTGATGGGCGGCATTGTCGGGCGGTTGTTCCGCGAATTCGCGTTGACGCTGTCTCTGGCGATTGCCGTTTCGCTGGTCGTCTCGCTGACGGTCACGCCCATGATGTGCGCGCGTTTGCTGCATGAATCGCACGAACAAAAGCCGCCCGGCCGGTTTTCACGCTGGCTTGAACGCCAGTTCGTGCGGATGCAGAACGGATACGCGCGTACGCTTGGCGTGGCGCTCGCGCATCCGAGGATCGTGTTGCTGGTGTTGCTCGCGACCATCGGGTTGAATGTGTATCTGTACATCATCGTGCCGAAGGGATTTTTCCCGCAGCAGGATACGGGGCGGCTCGTTGGCGGCATTCAGGCCGACCAGAGCACATCCTTCCAGGCGATGAAAGGCAAGTTTTCCGAGATGATGCGGATCGTGCAAGCCGATCCGGCTGTGGAAAGCGTCGCCGGGTTCACGGGTGGCCGGCAGACCAACTCGGGCTTCATGTTCATCTCGCTGAAGGCCAAGAAGGACCGCAAGGTATCGGCCGAAGAGGTGATCCAGCGGCTGCGCGCGCCACTTTCGGACGTCGCGGGCGTGCGAACCTTTCTGCAAGCGGTGCAGGACATTCGCGCGGGCGGACGGCAATCGAATGCGCAATATCAGTTCACGCTACTGGCTGATTCCACCACCGACCTTTACACGTGGGGGCCGAAGCTCACCGACGCTCTCCTCACCCGCCCCGAACTCGCCGATGTCAATTCGGACCAGCAGCAAGGCGGCCTGGAATCTTTTGTGACGATCGACCGGGCGACGTCCGCGCGCCTGGGCATCCAGCCGGCGCAAATCGACAATACGCTCTACGACGCGTTCGGCCAGCGCCAGGTGTCCACCATCTACAACGAGTTGAGCCAGTACCACGTGGTGATGGAAGTCGCGCCGAAATACTGGCAAGACCCGGAGATGCTCAAGCAGATTTATGTGAGCACGTCGGGCGGGACCGCGAGCGGAGCGGCATCGACGAACGCGACCACGACGACTTCCACGGCTACTTCTGCGTCCACGAGTTCGAGCAGCGTTTCGTCAACTGACACGACTAGCGCACTGGCGTTGGCGTCCATCCGCAATGCGGCGACCAACGCCATTGCTGCGAGCGGGAAGTCCAGTTCATCGGCGGGCGCGGCTGTGTCGACGTCGCAGGAGACCATGATCCCGCTCTCGGCTATTGCTAAGTTCGGGCCGGGCAACACGCCGTTGTCGGTGAATCACCAGAGCCAGTTCGTGGCGTCGACCATCTCGTTCAACCTGCCGCCCGGCAAGTCGCTTTCCGATGCCACCGCCGCCATCTACGACACCATGGCGACCCTTGGCGTGCCCAGCACGATCCACGGCAGTTTCGCGGGCACGGCGCAGCAATTCCAGGATTCCACGAAAGATCAGCCGATCCTGATCCTGGCGGCGCTTGCTGCGGTGTATATCGTGCTTGGGATTCTGTACGAGAGTTACATCCATCCGATTACGATTCTCTCGACGTTGCCGTCGGCGGGGATTGGCGCGTTGCTCGCGCTGCTGCTGTTCAGGACGGAGTTCAGCATCATTGCGTTGATCGGGGTGATCTTGCTGATCGGCATTGTTAAGAAGAACGCGATCATGATGGTCGATTTTGCGATCCAGGCGCAGCGGCATGGGGCTGCAACGTCTCGCGAGGCGATCGAGCAGGCGTGCTTGCTGCGCTTCCGGCCGATCATGATGACAACGGCTGCGGCGTTGCTGGGTGCGTTGCCGTTGGCGTTCGGCAATGGCGAGGGATCGGAGATGCGCGCACCGCTGGGGATCGCGATTGTGGGCGGGTTGATCGTGAGTCAGTTGCTGACGCTCTATACAACACCGGTGGTTTATCTTTATATGGACCGGATCCGGATTTGGTCAGAGGAACGGCGCGCGCGCCGAGCTCCGCCGGGGGGTGCTCAGGTTGAGTGAGGGGCGGTGGTTGGTGCCGGGGGGTGTTTTTGGGGTTAGTGGTTGGGGTCTATGCTGGGTTGGTGCTTTCGGCGTTGGTGGTCGGGGGGTTATGCCGGGTTGGTCGGTTTTGGGGTTAGCGGTCGGGGTCAGTGCTGGGTTGGTGCTTTCGGCCGTGGTGATCTGCAAGAGTTGGATTTTCTCTTTATCACTATTAGCCACTGTGCGTGGCGGCACGTCATTTCTTTGTCCAAAGCGACAAAGAAACGAAGCAAAGAAAACGCTTTAACCGCTCTACCCTAAGTGTCCACAGCGTGCAGTTTCTATTCATAGGTGCCCCAAAAGCACGGTGCTCGCCAGAGCGAAGGATGTGTGAACCCCTCCTTCTCACGAATCCTGACACGAACACGCTTCGCCCCGTACGCTCTCGGGCAAGCACGAGGCGCCCAGGAACCTGCACGGCCTCACGCGTATTCGCTGCCGCGTTTCTTGGAGCGTTGGCCAACTGTGCGCTGTTTTTTTGGTGGACTACACGGCCGAACGCATACTTACGGCTTCATGTTTGGTGGGCTATTACGCGGCATGTACGATTCTTTTCGCCAGCTACGATCTGATGCATCCGCGCGGCCCGTTTCTTGATGGGTTAGCGACGTGGTCCGTCGCGTACATATTTGGAGGGAGGTCGTCCGCGGATAGCGCGGGGTGCTCCTTGGGCAGGTTCAATCACTGGTGGCGAAGCGTGTGGGTATCGGTGTTCGTAGAAGGAGGGGTTCACACATCCTCCGCTCTGGCGAGCACCGTGCTTTTGGGGCACCTATGAATCAAAACTGCACGCTGTGGACACTTAGGGTAGCGTGGTTGAAAGCGTTTTCTTTGCTTCGTTTCTTTGTCGCTTTGGACAAAGAAATGACGTGCCGCCACGCACAGTGGCTAATAGTGATAAAGAGAAAATCCGACTCTCGCAGACCACCACGGCCGAAAGCACCAACCCGGCATTGACCCCGACCACTAACCGCGGAACCAGGCACCCCAGCATCAACCCCGACCGCCCCCCCAAAAACCCCAAACCCGTCCACCGGCGCGAGCACTCCCCCCGTGCATGAATTCCAAAAATCGCTTAACGTTTTAGCTCCTGCCCACAAACAGAAGGAGCGAAAAAGCAATGAAAATCCTGCTCATCGGCGCGCACGGCCGGACCGGCCGCCACATTGCCCGGCAACTCCGCGCCGCAGCCCTCCCCTTCAAAGTCTTGCTGCGCAAATCCGCGCATCGCGGTGAGTTCGCCGCACTTGGCGCCGAAATCGTGCTCAGCGATCTGACAAACGATTTCTCCCACGCCTTCGACGACGTCACGCACGTCATCTACGCCGCAGGATCGGCGGAAAGCGAAGGCGTGAACGAGGAACGCGCGATCGATCGCGACGCCGTCCAACGCACCGCCGACTACGCAAAACGCCGCCGGACAAAACAACTCGTGGTCATCAGCGCGATCTCCGCCTACTGGCCGGAATCCAGCCCGTTGCCGCTCAAACATTACTCGAAAATGAAGCGCGAAGCCGACGACTACGTCCAGGCAAGCGGCGTCCCGTATGTGATCTTGCGACCAGGACCGCTTTCCAATGACATCGGCCGGGGCACAATCGCACTCTCCACGCAACGCAGCGCGGATGCAGCGCCCGTTTCGCGCGATGACGTTGCACGCGTCACAGTGGCATGCATCAAACGCGGTGTGCGCGACGAGGTGATCGGGTTTGTCGGCGGCGACGTGCCAATAGACGATGTGCTCGACACAGTTCAGACAGCCCCGATCAGCCGATAACCCACGCCGGTCTCAGTAACAATATGCTCCGGCTGCGCGGCATCACGTTCAAGTTTCTGCCGCAGGTGCGCCATGTAAATGCGCAAGTAGTGGTGGCTTTCCACATGCGACGGCCCCCACACTTCGCGCAGTAACTGGCGATGCGTCAGCACGCGGCCGGCGTGCCGCACCAGCGTGGAGAGCAGCCTGTATTCAATCGGCGTCAAATGCACGGGCGCACCGCCACGCGTGACCTGGCGAAGACCAAGATCAATGACTACATCGCCGAATTTCACCAAAGGCGATTCACTCGACGCGGCCTGGTTGCGTCGCCGCAAATGCGCCCGAATCCGCGCCATCAGTTCCGATACACCAAACGGCTTGGTCAGGTAATCGTCGGCGCCCGCATCCAGCGCCGCGACCTTCTCCTCTTCCTGCGTACGCGCCGATAACACGATCACCGGCAATTCGGTCCAGCTTCGCAGTTCGCGGATTACATCGAGACCGTCGGTATCGGGCAGGCCAAGATCGACAATCACGAGATCAGGCTTGCGCGTGGCCGCCTCCACCAGCCCCTGCTTGCCCGTTTCCGCCTCGTGCACAGTAATGCCCTCAGCTTCGAGCGACGCGCGCACAAAACGGCGAATCTGCTTTTCGTCCTCGATCAACACAACAGTGAGGTTAGGTTCGCTCATGGGGCTTAATGTGCTTTAGGGGGCTTTAGGGTCCGACGGGGAGAAATCGACGAAGTCCTGTTCGGCTTCATCGGAGAAACTGGGCACGGGCGGCGCCGCATCCACGGGCAAGGTGAACCAGAAGCGCGCGCCCTGGACCTGGGGGTTCGGAAGACTCGCGTCCAGCCGGTTATTCGCGCCGATTGTACCGCCGTGCGCCTGCACGATCGCGCGGCAAATCGAGAGCCCGAGCCCGATGCCCGGCTTCGCCGACTCCTTCTCGCCACGCGTAAATTTCTCGAACACGCGGTCTTCCATATTCGCGGGCAAACCCGGACCGTTATCGTCAATATAAACACGCACGAACGGCTTGCCATTCACATCCAGGCTATCTGCGCCAATCACGAGCTTCGAGCCCGGCGGCGTATATTTCGCAGCGTTCTCGAGCAGGTTCGAGAAGAGCCGTTCCATCAGCACAGCATCGAGTTGCAGGAACGGCAGATCGGCGGGCAGACGCACCTCGACCGGGTGGCCGTTCAAGACGCGCCGACACGCCCGCAACGCCGCACCGACCGTCTCTTCCAGCAACGACCATTGCCGGTTCAGCCGCAGACCGCCCGCCTGCAAACGCGCCATGTCCAGCAAGTTCGTGACAATGCTGGTCATGCGCAGCGATTCATCATGGATCGCCGCGATCAATTCGGCATTGGCCGGCGAACGGGCATCGCCGCGCGCTTCCGCGAGCATGGATGCAAAACCAACGATGGTCGTGAGCGGCGTGCGCAAATCGTGCGAGATGGCGGACAGCAGCGAATTGCGCAGGCGCTCGGACTCCATGCTCACCAGCGCGTCGCGTGCAATCTCGACGTAATGCACCCGTTCAAGCGCCAGCGCGATCTGCGCGGCGAATGCGTCGAGCATGCGCTTTTGTTCGGGGACATCGAGTTCGCCGGCGTTGCGCGTGACGACCGCAAGCACGCCGCGCGTGCGCATCGGCGCCTTGAGCGGCAGATAAAGCGCGGTCGCAGCCGGCAGCGTATCCGTGCCACGGCCGGCCGGCTTCTGCTGGTCGTAGACCCATTGGCCAACATCAAGGTCAAGCGCGCTTGCATCGAGCAGCAACGCGGCCACTGACGTATCCGATGAATCGAGTTTCTGGCGGACTTTGTCGCTGGAATCGGGCAGGAGCATCGCGACTTTCGCGCGAAATACTTCGCTCACATGCCGCATACCGATACCCACGATCTGCTCGACACCAAGCGCCGCGCCGAGTTCGCCAGCCATTGCATACATCGCGCCCGTACGGCGCTCACGCTTGGACGCCACGCGCGCCTCGCGTCGCAAGCTCGACGTGAGGTGGCTGATCACCAGCGACGTCAGCAGCATGCCGGCGAAGGTCAGCAGGTATTGAGTATCGGAGACGGACAGCGACATGCGCGGCGGCACGAAGAAGAAGTCGAAGGCCGCGACGCTCAGGAACGACAGCAGGACGCCCGGACCACGGCCAATACGCGCCGCTGCGTAAATCACGCCGATCAGATAAAACATCACGAGGTTCGTGAGATCGAAATGATTCCGGATCTGGCTCGCGAGCAGCGTGATGACCGCGCAGATCGCGATGGCGTACGCGTAGCCCCGCGGCGCCGAGCGCTGCTCGCGCGCGGCACTCAACGCGTCGTGCCAGTCAGGGGCAATCCCCTCTTCTTGCGACGACGACCCGCTTCGGTCATCCGAGCCGTTTGCTTCGCTCTGGTCGCTCTCCCTCGCTCGAATCAGCGTGAGATCGAGGTCGCCCGCGTGTTCCGCCAGCCGCTCGCCAAACGACCGTTGTAACCATCGTGCGAAACCGCGATGCTTCGATGCACCCGCCACCAGCTTCGACGCGTTGCGCGCCTGCGCATAGCCAATCATCGTCGCAACCGCATCCTCGCCGGCCAGCGTCACCGTCTCGGCACCCAGTTCGGCGGCGAGCTTGAGCGCGGCGAGCGTGCGTTCGCGACGCGCATCGGAAAGTTTTTGCAGCCGTGGCGTTTCAACATACACCGCAATCCAGTCCGAGCGCAGGCTTGCCGCGAGCCTTGCCGCGGCGCGCACAAGCGTAGGCGCTTCCGGTCCTGGCCCAATGCACACCACCAACCGGTCGCGCGCCTGCCAAATCCTGTCGATAGAACGATCCGCGCGGTATTCGCGCATCTGGGCATCGACGCGATCCGCCGTGCGCCGCAGCGCCAGTTCACGCAGCGCGATCAGGTTACCCTTGCGAAAGAAATTGCGGACCGCGTGTTCCGCCTGCTGTGGCATGTAGACCTTGCCGTGGCGCAGCCGTTCCAGCAGCTCCTCGGGCGGAAGATCGACCAGCGTGACTTCATCGGCCTGATCCAGCACGCGATCCGGAACCGTCTCGAACACGCGGATCTGCGTGATCTGCCCGACGATGTCGTTCAGGCTTTCCAGATGCTGGACATTGACCGTGGTGTAGACGTCAATACCCGCGTCCAGCAATTCATGCACGTCTTGCCAGCGTTTCAGGTGACGTGCGCCAGGAACATTCGAATGAGCGAGTTCATCGACAAGTACAAGCTGCGGGTGGCGCTGAAGCGCGGCGTCGAGATCGAACTCCTGGAGCGCATGGCCGCGATACAGCATGTTCGCCAACGGCAGTTGTTCGAGGTCTTCCAGCAACGCGGCCGTTTCGCTTCTGCCATGCGTTTCCACTATGCCGGCGACTACGTCGTCGCCCTGCTGTTTCCTGCCCCGCGCCGCCAGTAGCATGGCGTAGGTCTTGCCCACTCCCGCCGATGCGCCGAAAAATATCTTCAGCCGTCCGCGACGACGCTTCTCTTCTTCTCTTTGCAGCTTTCCGAGCAGCTCGTCTGGGTTTGGGCGGTTCATTTTTTAGCTTTGCGGAGCAATCGCATCCGAGGCGAGGTTCGGTTTCTTTGGTTCGACATCAACATATTCACACGTGGCTTTCGCGCTATCACGAACCGCTACGTTTTGGATCTCCGGCGTCGGGTCCGATATTGGGTTTGCTGCCGGGTATTTTCCCCAAGTATTGAACGATGGCCCGAACATTAAGCGCGCCGACGTAAAAGGCGGATCAAAGATCGGGATATGGACGTAAAAATTATGTAAATGGGGCTGCGGAAGACCTTCACAGCGAGGCTTTGTTGCGGTGGTCTTGCAGCGGGCATTTGAGTAACGCGGATCGCAAGACGGTCCCGTCCGATGCGTCACCCATTAATTATGCTAATTCGCATTCTTCGCCGTGCCCCCAATGGACGGCGCGACACGAAAGAACGCCGCGTCCGCCCCGTCCGTTTCCTCACGCTCTTATCAAGGCAGGAAAATTGTCGACCCTGTGGTTCGGCGCGCCTCCAGATCTTCGTGCGCCTTTGCCGCTTCGGCCAGCGGATACCGCTGCCGTACGCTCGTCTTGACCTGGCCTGTACTCAACACATTGAACAGTTCACCCGTCATCTCTTCGAGATCGCTGCGTTTGGCGACATAGCTGAACAACGTGGGCCGCGTGAAATACAGCGAACCACGCCCGGCGAACTCGGACGAATCGATGGGTGGCAACGGCCCCGATGTATTGCCGAAACTCACGAACAAACCCAACGGTGCGAGGCAGTCGAGCGATGCCGTGTAGGTGTCCTTGCCGATAGAATCGTAGACTACCGGCACGCCCGCGCCGTTCGTGATCTCTCGCACCCGTTTTGTGAAGTCCTCGCGGGTATAGACGATCGGATAATCACAGCCGTGCGCCTTCGCGAGTTCGGCCTTCTCGTCCGAGCCGACCGTCCCGATCACCGTCGCGCCGAGCGCCTTCGCCCACTGGCACGCGAGCATGCCTACGCCGCCCGCCGCCGCGTGGATCAGGATGGTATCGCCGGCTTTCACGCGATACGTCCGTCGGAGCAGATATTGCGCGGTCAGGCCCTGCAACATTACCGACGCCGCATCCTCGTACGCGATTGCATCGGGCAGGCGCACGACATACTGCGCCGACATGACCCGTTCCTGCGCATAAGCGCCCGGCGGCCGCGACGCGTAAGCCACCCGGTCGCCCACCTTGAACCCTGTCACGCCTTCGCCGAGCGCAGTGACCTGACCTGCCGCTTCCATGCCAAGTCCACCGGGCAGCGGCATGGGATATAGCCCGGTACGAAAGTACACGTCGATGAAATTCAAACCGACCGCATGATGTTTCACGCGAATCTCGCCCTTGCCCGGCTCGCCCACTTCGACGTCGACCCATTTCATCACTTCCGGGCCACCGGTTTTATCGAATCGAATTGCCTTTGTCACCCTTGTCTCCTTTTGCCGGCGTCAGCCGGCCACTAGTCACTATTCAGCCGGCCTAAACCCGGTTCAGGCGTAGCTTCAGATCATCGAGAATCATGCGTGCGGTCGCGAGATTCGTCGCGCACGCCACGTTGTGGACGTCGCACGCGCGCACCAGCGCATTGATGTCCGGCTCGTGCGGTTGCGGCGTCATGGGGTCGCGCAGGAAAACCACCACGTCGACCCGTCCCTCGGCCAGTTCAGCGCCAATCTGCAGATCGCCGCCGAACGGTCCGGAGAGCTTGCGCTCGACTTCCAGACCATGGGCCGCCGCAATCCGCGCACCGGTCGTGCCGGTCGCCACCAGCCGGCACTGCGCCAGCGTGGCCGCGAATTCGCCGGCCAGCGCCACGATGTCATCTTTCTTCATGTCGTGCGCGATCAGCGCGACGCGTGGGTTCATCGAATGTCTCCGGGTTGTGATGGATTGTGATGTTTTATAGGATTCGACAATCAATACGTGCCCGGGTAAGCCCCGCCGTCGATCAGCAGGTTTTGCCCCGTGATATAGCCGGCGTGGACGCTGCACAAATACGCGCACGCTCGGCCGAACTCCTCCGGCGTACCGAAGCGGCCCGCCGGCAGCCGGCTCATGCGGCGTTTCTTGGCCTCTTCAAACGAAATGTTGTTCGCCTTCGCGTCCGCCTCGAACGTGGTGATGAGCCGGTCGGTATCGAAAGAACCCGGCAGCAGGTTGTTGATGGTGACACCGGTCGCCGCGACCTTGCGCGACAAACCCGCGACAAAACCCGTCAACCCTGAACGCGCACCGTTCGACAGACCCAGCACGTCGATAGGCGCCTTCACCGACGAACTCGTGATATTCACAATACGTCCAAAGCCACGCTCGATCATGCCGTCGAGCGTCTGTTTGATGAGTTCGATCGGCGTCAGCATGTTCGAATCAAGCGCCTTGATCCAGTCGTCGCGCGAAAATTGCCGGAAATCCCCCGGCGGCGGCCCACCGGCGTTGTTCACGAGAATGTCCGGCGCAGGACACGCGGCCAGCGCCGCGGCGTGGCCTTCGGCCGTGGTGATGTCACACGCCACCGCCGTCACATTCACGCCAAAGCTTGCACGAAGATGCTCGGCCGTGGCCTCAAGCGGACCCGCCGTGCGCGCAACGATCACGAGGTTGACGCCCTCGGCCGCCAGCGCCTCGGCACAACCGCGCCCCAAACCCTTGCTGGCCGCGCACACGAGCGCCGTGCGCCCCTTGATTCCCATGTCCATTGCTGTCCCTTTCTGGTTGCCCGCGTTGAAACCGGGGGAAACGATTTCGATTAAAAGCGGGGTAATGAAGTCTTGTGCCGAATCCTGGTCCGCCATCCGTTCGTGCGGACCGCGTGATGCAATTCTAGAAGAATGAGGGATCGGACGTCGGACGCGCAATAAGCCGGATGGCCTATCACCCCCAATCTCCACTTTGGGCGCGCCTAATTTGGGTAAACTGGCGTCATTACTTGAGCCCAGCCATGCAAAACCGAAGCGGCTTCAGGACCGAACGAATCACCCGATTCACCCGAATCCACACTTAATGCCGCGGCAACCGCGCGAATTCCATGAAACAGGACAGCCGCTTTCCCAATCTCTTCATCCTCAGCCACCCGCTGATTCAGCACAAGCTGACGCACATGCGGGACAAGGACACGTCCACGCGAACGTTTCGCGAGTTGCTGCGCGAGATCACGTTGCTGATGGGTTATGAAATCACGCGCAACCTGCCGCTGACCACGAAGCGCGTTGAAACCCCGCTGGTCACCGTAGACTCGCCCGTGATCGCCGGCAAGAAGCTGGCTATCGTGCCGGTGCTGCGAGCCGGTATCGGCATGTCGGACGGGCTGCTGGACCTGATTCCGTCGGCGCGGGTCGGCCATATCGGCGTGTATCGCGCGGAGGATCACCGGCCGGTCGAGTATCTCGTGCGCCTGCCACCGGACCTGGAAGAGCGCGTGTTCATCCTGTGCGACCCAATGCTCGCAACCGGCTATTCGGCGGTCCATGCCGTGGACGTAATGAAACGGCGCAAGGTGCTCGGTGAAAACATCATCTTCGTGGCGCTGGTTGCGGCGCCCGAAGGCGTGAAGGTTTTCTCGGACGCCCATCCGGACGTGAAGCTGTACGTGGCTTCGCTCGACTCGCATTTGAACGAGCACGCGTATATCGTGCCGGGCCTGGGCGACGCAGGCGACCGGCTGTTTGGTACGAAGAACTAGCACAGAACCAAGCTCCAGCATGGGAACATGAAAGGACGTGCGCGCCGCTGGAGCAAGGCCAACGCCTGCCGAAGCAGCGCGCCATGATAAAATTCGGGTCCGCCAAATAAGCGGTTCGCGCATTGGGTTGGCTGGCGGGATTAGCAGGCAGGATTGGCTGACCGGATTAGCTAACATCAGTCGGCCGGCAGCGGGTTATGGGCGGATGTGTTGGTTCGAGTTCGCGGAATCGTGAATTTGCAGATTGTCGGCAACCGGCCCGGCCTCGTAGAACCGCCAACCAAGGCATGCGCCCTGCCGCGCCTTCCGATTTGAGCCCTGCAACCGTACGGCGCGAACATAAAAATGCCGGCTGGCGAAAAGCGCCTTTTCGGGATAGGGCGGCATCATTGACACACAGGCGTGCGAGAGAAGCTCGCGCGCGATGGAGAAAGGTATGGCGGGTCATTCAAAATGGGCCAACATCAAGCATAAGAAAGCGGCGACCGATGCCAAGCGTGGCAAGGTCTGGACGCGTCTTATCAAGGAAATTCAGGTCGCCGCACGCATGGGCGGCGGAGAAATGGATACAAACCCGCGCCTGCGGCTCTCCGTCGAAAAGGCCTACGACGCCAACATGCCCAAGGACAACATCAACCGCGCTATCCAGCGCGGTGTGGGTGGTGTCGACGGTGCGACGTATGAAGAAATTCGCTACGAAGGCTACGGTATCGGCGGTGCGGCGATCATCGTGGACACCATGACGGACAACCGTACCCGGACCGTTGCGGAAGTCCGCCACGCGTTCTCGAAGTTCGGCGGCAACATGGGCACGGACGGCTCGGTGGCGTTCATGTTCGATCACGTCGGCCAGTTCCTGTTCGCTCCCGGCACGTCCGAAGACAAGCTGATGGAAGCGGCGCTCGAGGCAGGTGCGGACGACGTGGTGACGAATGACGACGGCAGCATTGAAGTAGTTTGCCCCGCCAACGACTTCCAGAAGGTGAAAGATGCACTGGAAGCTGCGGGGTTCAAGGCGGAAGTGGCGGAAATCATCATGAAGCCGCAGACGGAAGTCGAATTCACCGGCGAGGACGCGGCGAAAATGCAGAAATTGCTCGACGCGCTGGAAAATCTGGACGACGTGCAAGAGGTGTACACCAACGCGGCCATCGACCAGGAATGACTGCCGGGTAAATGAGCCGGTTGGCCACAAAGCCGCCGCGACGGTTTGTCTGAACACCCGTGCGGCGCGGATGTGCCCGGTGTGGGACGTCCGAAGCCACTGTCCGTTTCTGGCTCGATTGGTGCATGTGGCGGTGGGTTCAGTCGTTTGTTTGAACAGCGGAGCCCGGA
Source organism: Caballeronia sp. dw_19 (assembly GCF_018449515.1). GTDB lineage: Bacteria > Pseudomonadota > Gammaproteobacteria > Burkholderiales > Burkholderiaceae > Caballeronia. The sequence goes on from NZ_JAAVUQ010000005.1 coordinate 278,069, forward strand.
CGCGTGCGCGCCGAATACGGTGGCCATGGGTAAATAAACCCGCCGGTTGGCGCGTTATGTGAAAGGCAAGCCGGCAGACCACGCCGGGCATGTTTCCAGCAATCCGACCCTGAAATGCAGGCTGGATATAGCCGTTGAGGTGGGCCGAACCTGGCCGGAAGCCGCGTTTGACAGCCAGGAAGTCGAGTGACGCAGCCGCGTGATGGCGCGAACCGCTTCCACCGTCAATGCACCCGCCGAGGATTCGGCAGACGACCGGCCAAGATCCGGCGCATGACAAAGCAGATATCCGCGGATCAGGCGCGGCGGACCAATTTAAATCGGCTCGAATTGATAAAAATCGATTCGACCCTGGTCCACCCTCCTGCCGCCATGAATTTCTTAAGATCTTCGAGGATTTAAATGAAGTTACTCGTCGTCGGTTCCGGCGGTCGCGAACACGCGCTCGCGTGGAAGCTCGCGCAGTCGCCGCGCGTGCAAATGGTTTATGTCGCGCCGGGTAACGGCGGCACGGCTCAGGACGAGCGTCTGCTCAATGTCGACATTACCGATCCCGCCGCACTCGCTGATTTCGTGGAGAAAGAGCAGATTGCGCTGACCGTGGTCGGCCCCGAAGGTCCGCTCGCGGCGGGTATCGTCAACCTGTTCCGCTCACGTGGCCTGAAAATTTTCGGCCCGACCAGGGAAGCCGCGCAACTCGAAAGCTCGAAGGACTTCGCGAAAGCGTTCATGAAGCGCCACGCTATTCCGACGGCCGAATACGAAACGTTCACGGACATAGCCGCTGCCCACGCGTATCTGGACACGAAGGGCGCGCCCATCGTCATCAAGGCCGACGGACTCGCGGCCGGCAAAGGCGTGGTCGTGGCAACGACGCTTGAAGAAGCGCACGCGGCTGTCGATTCCATGCTCGCCGACAACAAACTGGGCGACGCCGGTGCGCGCGTGGTGATCGAAGAATTCCTGGACGGCGAGGAAGCGAGCTTTATCGTGATGGTGGACGGCAAGCATGTGCTGGCACTGGCCTCGAGTCAGGACCACAAGCGCTTGCTCGACGGCGACAAGGGCCCGAACACCGGCGGCATGGGCGCCTATTCGCCCGCGCCTATCGTCACACCGCAACTGCACGCCCGCGTCATGCGCGAAATCATCCTGCCGACGGTGCGTGGCATGGAGCAGGAAGGCATCCGCTACACCGGTTTCCTGTACGCGGGCCTGATGATCGACGCGCACGGCAATCCGAAAACGCTCGAATTCAATTGCCGGATGGGTGACCCGGAAACGCAACCGATCATGGCGCGCCTGAAGGGCGATTTCTCGAAGGTAGTGGAACTGGCGATCGCCGGGACGCTGGCGACGGCGGAGATCGAATGGGACCGGCGCACAGCGCTCGGCGTCGTGCTGGCCGCGCACAACTACCCGGACACGCCGCGCAAGGGCGACCGGATCAACGGCATTCCTCCAGAGACGCCGGAAGCCGTGACTTTCCACGCAGGCACCACGCTGGAAAACGGCAAGCTCAGTACATCGGGCGGACGCGTGTTGTGCGTCGTGGGTTTGTCGGACTCGGTACGTGGCGCGCAGTCCGTCGTCTACGATACGATCAATCAAATCGCGTTCGACGGCATGCAGTATCGGCGAGACATTGGTTATCGCGCATTGAATCGTAAAGCGGCAGACCGCCAGAGCTGAAGCGGAACCGGTGTTAAGGTAGCCGGAAGCAAGGTGACCGGAAACCGTCATCAGAAACCGTCGCCGGAAACGCAGCACATTGAGCAACGCACTGCCGGACCTTCGCGTCCGGCAGTGCGTTTTAGAAGGAACGCGCACAGGACCAGGCAACTTTGGGCCAATCCAAGGTTCACCCACTCCGGGCCCTTTCCCCGCAAGCCGTAAAACAGTCCACGATGACCGCTCCAACCTACGACGTACAAGCTGTCCGCACTTATCTGACCGGTTTGCAAAAGCAGATCGCGCAGGCGCTCGGCGCGTTCGACGGCACTGAATTTTCCATCGATTCCTGGCAGCGTGGCCCGGAAGAACGATTGCGCGGGGGCGGTGCCACACGGATTCTCGAAGGCGGCCAGTTTTTCGAACGCGGCGGCATCGGCTTCTCCGATGTAGCCGGTGACGCTTTGCCGCCCTCGGCGAGCGCCGCGCGTCCACAACTTGCCGGGCGTGGTTTCGAGGCCATGGGCGTGTCGCTTGTCATGCATCCGCGCAATCCGCACTGCCCTACCGTGCACATGAACGTGCGCCTGCTGATAGCGACGAAAGCGGGTGAGCCCCCACTGTTCTGGTTCGGCGGCGGCATGGATCTCACGCCTTATTACGGCTACGAGGAAGACGCGCGGCATTTTCACGGCGTCTGCCGGGACGCGCTGGCACCCTTCGGAACAGATCTGTACCCGCGTTTCAAGAAATGGTGCGACGAGTATTTTTATCTCAAGCATCGCAATGAAGCGCGTGGGGTCGGCGGGATTTTCTTCGACGACGTCTCGGAACCCGGTTTCGACGAATCGTTCGCCATGATGCGCAGTGTCGGCGACAGCTTCCTGGCCGCGTATCTGCCAATCATCGAACGCCGGCGTGACACGCCTTACGGCGAAGGGCAACGGGAATTCCAGACCTACCGGCGCGGCCGTTACGTGGAATTCAACCTCGTCTTCGACCGCGGCACGTTGTTCGGGCTGCAAAGTGGCGGCCGGACAGAATCCATCCTGATGTCGATGCCGCCGGCTGTCACGTGGCGCTACGACTGGAAGCCGGAGCCGGGCACGCCCGAAGCGCGGCTTTACTCCGATTTCCTGGTGCCACGAGAGTGGCTATAAAAGAACTGCGAAAGAACTGCGAAAGAAGCCGCAAGAAGGCTGCAGACTATGAGACCTGATCGCTGCACGTGTTGCAATCTGTCCCCGAAGAGGATCGTCCACTGAAATCGAACCTCCCTTGCGCTCGACGCGTCGGTTTACTGGGCGGCACATTCGACCCGATTCACGACGCTCATCTGGCCCTTGCGCGCCGTTTCGCCGAGTTGCTCGACCTGACGGAACTCGTGCTGTTGCCGGCCGGCCAGCCGTGGCAGAAAAAGGATGTCACCGCGGCGCATCACCGGCTTGCCATGACCCGCGCGGCGGCGGATTCGCTGCATGCGGAAGGATTGCAAGTCATCGTCGCCACCGATGAAATCGATCACGACGGCCCGACCTATACCGTGGAGACGCTGGCTCGCTGGCGCGCGCGAGAAGGTGCGGACGCGTCGCTGTCACTTTTGATCGGCGCCGACCAGCTCGTGCACCTGGATTCATGGCGCGACTGGAAACGCCTGTTCGAGTTTGCGCACGTGTGTGTGGAAACCCGTGCCGGATTTAATGTCTCAACGGTTTCTCCCGCCGTAGCCGCGGAGATTACCGCGCGCAGCGCCCCGGCTGAGGTGCTGCAAGCCACGCCGCACGGCCATCTGCTGATTGATTCCGCGCTGGAGCTGGAAGTGTCGGCAACGGAAATCCGCGAGCAGTTGGGAGAACGCCTGCGGGCGCACGCGGCGGGTGAGAAAGGCGCCGAGAGTCATGTACCGTCCGCCGTATGGGACTATATTGTTCAACACCACTTGTATCATCGGTAAAAACCATCGGTAAAAATATGGAAATCACAAAGCTTCAACGCGCGATCATCGACGGTCTCGAAGACGTCAAGGCGCAGGACATCAAGGTGTTCAACACCACCCACCTGACCGCCCTCTTCGACCGTGTCATCGTCGCGAGCGGCACGTCGAATCGTCAGACCAAGGCGCTCGCCAACAGCGTGCGCGACAAGGTCAAGGGGCTGGGCGGCGACGTCATCAGCACCGAAGGCGAGGAAGTCGGCGAGTGGGTGCTGGTCGATTGCGGCGACGCCGTCGTCCATATCCTGCAACCGGCGCTGCGCCAGTACTACAACCTCGAAGAGGTCTGGGGCGACAAACCCGTGCGGGTGAAACTGCAAAGCTCGGGTGGCTTCAGCGGCGCCCAGGTGAGCGTGTCGGACGACGAAGAAGACGACGAGCCGGCGGCCAAGCCAGCTCGCAAGACCACGCGCCGCTGACGTTCGCCGCACCCGTACGTCGCGCTGCCCGTCAAGGTAAAAGCGCGGACGTAGTGCGGGTGAAGCGCTTTGCAATGTCGCCATGAAACTTCATATCCTCGCGGTCGGCCACAAGATGCCCGACTGGATCGCGACCGGCTTCGACGAGTATGCGAAACGCATGCCGCCCGAGCTGCGCGTCGAGTTGCGTGAGATCAAGCCCGAACAGCGTTCATCGGGACGTAACGCCGAGAGCGTGATGGCTGCCGAACGCCTGCGAATCGAGGCGGCGCTGCCCAAGAATGCGCGGCTTGTCGCGCTCGATGAACGCGGCCGTGACTGGACCACCATGCAACTCGCCGGCGCATTGCCGGACTGGCAGCAGGAAGGCCGTGACGTGGCGTTCGTGATCGGCGGCGCCGACGGTCTCGACCCGCAGGTCAAGGCGCGTGCCGAAGTCCTGCTGCGTGTTTCAAGTCTCACGCTGCCGCACGGCATGGTCCGCGTGCTGCTGGCCGAACAGCTTTATCGCGCGTGGAGCATCACGCAAAATCATCCCTATCATCGCGCGTAACGTATGAGGTGTGGCATCGGGCGTTGAACAACCACGCTTGGGGCTACGGCGCGTGACCTTCAATATCCGCGAACATGCCATCGTCCAGCTTCCCTTTTGTTTATCTCGCGTCGCAAAGTCCCCGGCGGCAAGAACTGTTACAGCAACTCGGCGTGCGCTTCGAGTTGTTGCTGCCGCGTCCCGATGAAGACGCCGAAGCGCTCGAAGCCGAGTTGCCCGGTGAGGCGGCCGACGTCTATGTACTGCGTGTTTGCGCAGCAAAGGCGCAAGCGGCCTACGCTCGCCGCCAGAAGGACGGACATCGTGCGGCACCCATTCTGGTGGCCGATACAACCGTCACCCTGGATGGCGCGATCATGGGCAAGCCCGACAACGCGGACCATGCCGTCGCAATGCTCGAACGGCTATCCGGGCGCGATCACGAGGTGCTGACAGCGCTTGCCGTGGTCGATGCCGACGGCGTTCTGCTCACGCCTGTTCTGTCGCGTTCGCTCGTGCGGTTCGCCGCTGTCGAACGTGCTGCACTGCAGCGTTACGCGGCCACGGGTGAACCGCTCGGAAAGGCCGGTGCATATGGCGTTCAGGGACGCGCCGCGGCGTTTATCGAACGGATCGAGGGGTCCTATTCGGGTATCATGGGCCTGCCTCTTTTCGAAACAGCAGCACTCCTGCGCGTGGCGCGCGTTGACTTCTAAACAGTCCATGAACGAAGAAATCCTGATCAACGTCACACCGCAGGAAACCCGCGTTGCCCTCGTTCAGCAAGGCGCGGTGCAAGAGCTGCACGTCGAGCGCACGTTGTCGCGCGGACGGGTAGGCAATGTCTATCTCGGCAAGGTCGTGCGCGTGCTGCCTGGCATGCAGTCGGCCTTTATCGATATCGGGCTCGAACGTGCGGCGTTCCTGCACGTGGCGGATATCTGGCATCCGCGTATTGCCGGCGAAACGCATTCGAACGCGCCGCATACGCCGATCGAGAAGATCGTGTTCGAAGGCCAGGCGCTGATGGTGCAGGTGGTCAAGGATCCTATCGGCACCAAGGGCGCGCGGCTTTCCACGCAGGTGAGTATCGCGGGGCGAACACTGGTCTATCTGCCGCAGGAGCCGCATATCGGGATCTCGCAGAAGATTGCCAGCGAGGCTGAACGCGAGGCCATCCGGGCACGGCTCACGGCTGTTCTTCCCGTTGACGAAAAAGGCGGCTACATCGTCCGGACGATTGCGGAAGATGCGTCGAGTGAAGAGCTTGCGGCCGACGTCGCTTATTTGCGCAAGACATGGGCGACGATTGTCGCGCAATCGACGCGGGTAGCGCCGACCTCGCTGCTGCATCAGGATCTCAATCTTGCACAGCGCGTGTTACGCGATTTCGTCAACGACGAGACTTCGCGTATTCAGGTCGATTCGCGCGAGACGTACCAGATGCTGGCCGACTTCGCGATCGAGTTCACGCCGGCTGTGGCTTCCCGTGTGCATCACTATGCGGGCGAGCGGCCGCTATATGACCTGTACAACATTGAAGCCGAGATTCAGCGCGCGTTGTCACGCCGGGTCGACTTGAAGTCGGGCGGTTATCTGATGATCGACCAGACCGAAGCAATGACCACCATCGACGTGAATACGGGCGGTTATGTAGGTGCCCGTAATTTTGACGATACGATCTTCAAAACGAATCTCGAAGCAGCGCACACCATTGCACGGCAACTGCGGTTGCGCAATCTGGGCGGGATCATCATTATCGATTTCATCGACATGGAAAACGTCGAGCATCGCGATCAGGTGCTTGGCGAATTGAAGAAGGCGTTGTCACGAGATCGGACGCGGGTGACGGTGAACGGGTTTTCGCAGTTGGGGCTGGTTGAGATGACCCGCAAGCGCACACGTGAATCGCTCGCGCATGTGTTGTGCGAGCCGTGTCCGACCTGCGATGGCAAAGGCCAGGTGAAAACGCCGCGCACCGTGTGTTACGACGTGCTGCGCGAGATCATGCGTGAGTCGCGTCAGTTCAATCCGCGCGAGTTTCGCGTGGTGGCGTCGCAGCAGGTGATCGATTTGTTTCTCGAAGAAGAGTCGCAACATCTGGCGATGTTGATGGACTTTATTGGCAAGCCGGTTTCGCTTCAGGTGGAGTCGAATCTGAGTCAGGAGCAATACGATATTGTGTTGATGTAGGAACTCGACCGGACAAGACACTACGGCTGCGCAAGGATATCCACGGGCACAGCGAGCGCCTTGGCTATAGCAGCAAGTTTTTTGAACGTGCCGTTTCGCTTCCCACTTTCGATCTGGCTCAAATACGGCTTGCTAATGCCGGATGCTTCGCTCAACGCGTCCTGAGTGAGATTGCGATATTCGCGCCAGGCGCGTATTGGGTGTGCGCCGGCCAACTCAGCATCGAGCACAGCGGCTGGCACGTGGAAACCATCGTCGGCTGCTTTCGCTTGATCAAAAAGCGCTTCGTCATCGAGATCCTCGATCAACGGCGCGACGCGGTTCCAGATTTCGATAGGCACGATCGCGAATTCAGCGCGACCGTCGCGCTCGATAAATTGAATGGCAGTCATTCGTAAGCCCCTCCTCGAGGTCTGACGGCAAGCACCAGGATCACCAGTTTGCCATCGTTGATTTCAAACAAAACACGCCAGTCACCAACACGTAACCGATAGCCATCGCGTCCGGTTAACTTCTTCACATTGGCAGCCGAGTACGGATCGTTCGCAAGCACCTTTATCTTCGCCTGGATCGTGGCAGCGACGTTACGCGGCATTGTTTTGAGTACTTTGACAGCGTCTTTGGTGTATTCGATCGTGTACATGACCAATGTTAGCATAATGCTAACAAATTGCAAACACCAGCCGTCCTGGATTGGCACAAGCCCCCCTCACTTCCGCAAACTCCGGGCAATCGCCGCGACCAGTCCCTTCAACGACACCGGCTTGCTCAAATGACCGTCAAACCCGGCATCGAGCGCCCGGGCGACATCCTGTTCGCGGCCAAACCCGGTGAGCGCCAGCGCAGGCAGCCGCGCGGTCCGCGGTGTCTTTCGCATTTGCCGAATCATCTGGTAGCCGTTCATGGCCGGCATGCCGATATCGGACAGCACCACATCGAACTCCTGCTGCGCCGCCGCTTCAAGCGCCTGCTCGGCGCTCGGCTCGGCACGCACCTGCGCCCCCTCCATTTCAAGCAGCGTACGAAACGCCTCTAACGCTTCGATGGAGTCATCGACAAGCAATACGCGCAGGCCCTTCAAGATGCCCGGATCAACGGTTTCACGCGGTGTTTCCACCGGCGGCGACGGCGCGTTCTCCGGCAGCCATAGCCGGAAGCGCGCCCCTTGTCCCTGCCCCGCCGACTCCACTTCAATACGCCCGCCGTGCAACTCCGCGAGTTGCTTCACAAGCGACAACCCGATCCCAAGACCACCTCGATCACGACGGCCCCCGCCATCGGCCTGGCTGAACATCTCGAAGATACGGGGCAGGAAGCCGGGATCGATACCCTGCCCCGTATCCTCCACCTCGACACAAACAAAGCCGCCTTGCCGCGATAACGCGATCCGCACCCGCCCGCCATGCGGCGTGAACTTCAGCGCATTGCGCACGAGATTCCAGACCATCTGCTCGACACGCTCGGCATCGGCACGAATCATCACAGCCGCATCGGCGCCCGCTACCGACAACTCGATATCCCCCGCCCGCGCATCCGCCGCGCTCGCAGCCACCACCGCTTGCAGCACGGACGCGACCTCCACCGGCGCGAACCGGAGCGCAAGCTTGCCCGTACGTACACGCGACAGGTCGAGCAAGTCGTCGATGATCCTGGCCTGGCCCGCCACCGCGCGCTGGATGGCATCGGCGGCGTCCTGCACGCTTGAGATGTCCCGCACATCAGGCATGCGCGTGAGCAATTCGGCCTTCACGTGAATCAGGTTGAGCGGGTTTTTGAGCTCATGCGACAACACGGAAAAGAACTCGTCCTTTAACCGGTCCGCCGCTTCGGACTGCGCACGAATCGCGCGCTCCAGCGTGAGTGAAAGTTGCTTCTGGCTCTCGACGCCGGTCTTGTTGGTGACATCGCGAGCGATCTTCGCGTAACCGCGGAACTGATCGGACTCGATCGGCGTGGTGACGCCGCTGCAATAGATTTCGGTGCCGTCGGAGCGCACGTGCCAGCGCTCGTCTTCGGCACGTCCGGCCTGAGTGGCGCGTTGCCGCTCGCGCAAAGGCACGCGCGCTTCACGGTCACCGGGAAGAAAGATGAGATCAAGCGGCTGGCCTCGCACTACGCTCTCCGCATGGCCAAAAATGCGTTGCGCGCCGCCGTTCCACGTGACGATCAACCCGTCCATGTCGAGCACGATGATCGCGTAGTCGTTCGTGGTAACCGCCGCCAGCCGCAAGCGTTCTTCACTGCTGCGCGCCGCCGCTTCGGCCGCCCGGCGCGCCGTGATGTCGATCAGCGTGATGACCGCTCCATCAATCTGATCGTCCGCCGTGCGATACGGCAGCACGCGCGCAAGAAACCATTCGCCACGATTCGTGCGGATCTCGCGCTCGGTGAGCGTGAGGGTGTCGAAGGCCGCGTGTGCATCGTCGGCCATTTGTGGATAGTCGAGCCGATGCGTGAGATCCAGCAACGGCCGCCCGATGTCCGACGCAATCAGCTTGAAGAGCTCGACCGCCGGCGGCGTATATCGCTTGATACGCATCTCGCGGTCGACGAACACCGTTGGAATGCCGGTTGACGAGATCAGGTTGCGCAGATCGTCGTTGGCCTTGGCTGTTTCGGCGACGGTGTCCGAGAGTTCGAGATTCACCGTGACCAGTTCGTCATTAACCGACTGCAGTGCTTCCTTGCCCGCTTCCAGTTCCTCGCTGGTCGAGCGCAGTTCTTCGTTGATCGCCTGCAATTCTTCATTCGACGCCATCAACTCCTCGGCGGACACGCTGGCGCCTTCCGTCAACGACTCCATTTGCGTCTGCGCACGATGCAGGTCATGTTCGAGATCGATGAGTTTGTCGGTATCGGTATCGGCTTGGGCTTTGTTCGCGGGGGCGTCCTGTTGCGCGGCAACCTCGTTCTCGATTTCGTCGAAGAACACGACAATCACGTCTTCGCCACTGCCGTCGTCCTTGAACAATCGTGCCGATATATTGACGAACGAGAGCGTCTCGCCGCGCGAAAAACGCACGCGCCGCGACACGACGCTGTCCCCGTCGCGCAATACGCGATGCAGCGCGCTCCGCAACTCCGCGCGCAACTCCGGGTTGACGAGCGTGAGCAGATTCCGCGAGGGCTCTCCGCTGACGTACTGCAGGAAGCGCCCGGCGTGATCGGACATATGCAGGATCACGCCATCGCGATCCACGGTCACGTTAGGTGGCGCATAACGCTCGAATACACGCTGACGCAGCGCCGCCAGCGACGCGGGCGTTCCATGCCCCAGACCGGGCCGCCTGGGGATATCGAAAATCGCGGGGCGGATCAGCGGCAGCGGCGGCGTAGCACGCGTACCAACGCGTTTCGACTGGTAAATGCGGTTGCGCTTGTCCACTTGCTCGAACAGGTCGCTCGCAATCTCGATGGATTCTGCGCCGCCGAGAAACAAGAATCCGCCCGGCCGCAGCGCAAAGTGAAACGTCTCCAGGACCCGGTGCTGAACGGTTCTATCGAGGTAGATGAGCAGGTTGCGGCAGGAGATCAGATCCATTCCCGAAAACGGCGGATCGCTCAGGATGTTGTGGATAGCGAACACCACTCTCTGGCGCAATTCCTTGCTCACCTGGTAACGGCCGCCGGGCTTCACAAAAAACCGGCTCAGCCGCTCGGCTGATATGTCCGCCACGATCGATCCGGCATAAACGCCCGCACGCGCCGTCTCGATCGCGCTCGCGTCGACATCCGTAGCGAACACCTGGATCAGCGGAAATTTGCCGTGGGCCGGCCCGTGCTCACTCAGCAGCATCGCCAGCGAATAAGCCTCCTCCCCCGTCGAGCACCCCGCCGACCACGCGCGCACCGGCTCGTCGAGCGGGCGCGCTGCGAAGAGGTTCGCCACCACCCGCTGCTCCAGGGCATCGAACGATTTGCGGTCGCGGAAAAAATTCGTCACGCCGATCAGCATGTCCTTCAGAAGTGCCGTCGTTTCCTCAGGATGCATTTCGATAAACCGCTTGTACCCGGCCAGATCGGCTACGCCGTTCACTTGCAGCCGCCGTTCGATGCGCCGCATTACCGTCCCGCGCTTGTAGTGCCGGAAGTCGTGGCCCGTGCGGATGCGCAGGATGCTCAGCAATGCCTGAAGCACGTCGATATCGGCGTTCGGGACGGCTGGCTCAATGCCAGATTCAACGCCGGGTTCAATGCCAGGCTCGTTTAGCGGCGAGTCGTCAGCGGCGTGCAAGGCTTTCATCGCGCGGGCGTTGTCGCGCAACTCGATCAGCCGGGCGGGCATCCGCTCGACGGACAGCACGATATCGACGAATCCGGTTGCCAGCGCATTGCGCGGCATCTCGTCGTATTCCGCGTCCATCGGGTCCTGCACGATGTTTATGCCGTTCTGCTCCTTGATCCGCGCAATGCCCATCGAGCCGTCGCTGCCCATCCCCGAGAGGATGATGCTGATCGAGCGTGCCCGGTGCGCGTCCGCCAGACTCCGGAAGAACAGGTCGATCGCGACTGGCCGGCGTCGCGATGGGTCGCTCGGGACGACATGAAGACAACCGTCCGCGAGCGATAAATCGTTCGACGGTGAAATCAGGTAGACCGTGTTCTTTTCGATCGGCGTGGTGCCGAAGACCTGCACGACCGGCATGGAGACCGAGCGTTGCAGCACTTCGTCGACATGGCTCGCGTGATTCGGCGATACATGCAGCACGGCGACGAATGCCATGCCGCCGTCCGCCGGCATACCCTGGAGCAGCCGAATCAACGCCTGGATTCCGCCCGCCGACGCGCCAATGCCGACAATCGGGAAATCGAGTGAATGGGGATTCGGCAAGGATTCCGAGGGCGAAATGATCCGGGCGCCGGGCTGTTTTCTAATGGTCATTGGAGGCTCCTTTCGAGCATTTGCAAACCTCCCGGTTCACCGGGTTAAAAGTGATTTGCAAGCTCGCTTCCTGGGCCATCCGCGCCGGCCGTCCATCCGTCTCGCGAGATAGAAACAGGTTAATAACACCGTTATTGCCGTCAGCTTTATTTCAACGATACTAACCCGTATCGGACAATCCGGAGAGAAGATTCTGATTAATCACGTTATTTCTTCTACGAAGTATTTGTTGAACTTTGCGAAACGCCGAGGCCCCGATTCGGTACCAAATGATTATTTATGACAATGGCCAATGGCGATTCATCGGTAGATTTTATCGAAAAAATGCCGCAATGATTTAGATCGGCAACAGTGACATATTCCGATTTAATGCCAATTAGCACGTACGGTCGGTTTATCGTTTGCGTCAGATCCGCTCACGTTTATGCCGCGAACAAACGTAACGTGGCATGCCGTAACGTCGTAACGGCGGTGATGCGCATGATCGCCACTCAATGGTTTCCGGCTATTTCCAGTTGCCCGCCAAACGTTACCAGTGAAGGGCCGGTAGCGTTTCCCTGAACGAGGCGAAGTATGGCATGAGTCATGCGTGAGACCTTATAAGCCGGGCATTGACCAGTGCACGGGCGCAGCGGCTCTTATTCAATTTGTCAGGGCCTGATTTTAATCAAGCACCATGTCTTGCCGCCTGTTACAACGCATATAAAAGCGTCGAACCGGATGGCAATAACCAGCGACCGCAAAAATGACGGCGCTACCGGGGAACATAATGAATCATCTACTCATAGAAACCGATCTTGCGCATCTGGAACAGATAATCAACCGGATTGCATCAAGTCACGGGTTGTCTTTATCATATTGGCGAACCCGTGTTGATTCGGTATTATCAATGAGCCTCATGCCGACGCAACGCAAGCGCATAGGCCATATAGAAGCCGTCATCTCGATGCTGGAGAAAACGGCCTCGGGCAAGACCTCCCAGTTTGGTTGATGATTGATGGCTGAGCAAGGTTCGACGGGCCGCCCCAATGGCCTGTCGACAATGAGTTATCCAGATCGACTCATCTTGAACCTGATCGTGCCATAACAACCGCCATCAAATATCACATCTAATAATAGCCCATGCTTTAAACGCATAGCCTTATCGTCTTTCAATATAAAATAATGATGAAAATTACCGCGATCGGCGAAATTCACGCTGAAAACGTGAGCTAAAAGAGCTTCTTTCTAATAATGCTGGACACGATTATTTTATGTTTTTAAGATCACTCCGCTGACGCTTGGATGAACGTGAGGACGTGATCCCATTGTCACCAAGTTTCGAAGCTCGCTTATCCGGCACAACCGTCTCGCCACAACGGTCGCCACGCAAGATTGGCGTAATCCCGGATAAGTCGTCACTGGCGGTCGCCGCGGGAATGGCGCGGCATCCCGGCCGCGACCATTCCCGATGAAGATCGGCAAATCCCGGTAGCCTTCAATAAACCTCATTGAATCGTCAGGACCCGCGTGCCGTCTTTTTTCATCGATCGTCCGGTTTTTGCGTGGATTGTTGCCCTGGCCATTTTTGTGGCGGGCGCACTGGTCACGCCCTTTCTGCCTGTCGCGCAATATCCACGGCTGACACCGCCGCGCATCGTCATTGACGCGATGTATCCGGGCGCGTCGCCAGAAAGCGTGGACAACACCGTCGCGAGCGTGATCGAAGAAAGCCTGGACGGCGCCGAAGGCTTGCAATACTACGAAACCACCAGCGACAGCCTGGGCGAACTCGAGATCGGGGCCACGTTTTCGGCGGGTACCAACCCGGACATCGCGATGGTCGATGTCCAGAACCGGATGAAGCAGATCGAGTCGCGTCTGCCGCAGCAAGTCGTGCAGCAAGGCATCAGCGTCTTCAAGTCGACCGGCACGTTCCTGATGCTCGTCGCGCTCACGTCCACTGACGGTCAGCGCGATTCCGTGGCACTGAGCGACTACGTCAACCGCACCATGCTGCGCGATCTGAAGCGCGCGCCGGGCGTTGGCTCAGCCGAATTGTGGGATGCCGGAGAGGCGTTGCGGGTCTGGATCGACCCGATGAAACTGCGCGAATTCAACCTGGCCGCCGCCGATGTCACCCAGGCCATCGCGGCGCAAAACGCGACGGTCACGGCCGGCACGCTCGGCGACGTGCCTTTCGTCACCGGTCAGCAATTGACGGCGTCGGTCACGGTCAGGGGGCAATTGATCTCGCCGGCCGAATTCGGCGAGATCGTGCTGAAAGCGCGCGCGGATGGATCGGCCGTTCGGCTGAAGGATGTCGCGCGGGTCGAACTGGGCCGCGACAGCTACGCGTCGTTTTCGCGGCTGAACGGCAAGCCGGCGGCAACGGTCGGCATCCGGCTCTCGCCGCAGGGCAACGCGATGGAAACCTCCGCCGCGATCCGCGCGAAGCTTGCCGAGCTGTCGCGCAGCCTGCCGCCGGGCACGGCAGTCGAAATCCCGTTCGACAGCTCCAGGTTCGTCCACGTCGCGTTGCACGAAGTGGCGCTGACGCTGCTCGAAGCGGTGCTGCTGGTGTTCCTCGTCATGTGGCTGTTCCTGCGCGACCTGCGTTATGCGCTGATCCCCACCGTGGTCATTCCGGTTGCGTTGACCGGCTCGCTGCTTGCGCTTTACGTGCTCGGCATGTCGATCAATGTGTTCACCCTGTTCGCGATGGTGCTGGCGATAGGGATCCTGGTCGACGATGCCATCGTCGTGGTCGAAAACGTCGATCGCGTGATGCGCGAAGAGGGTCTCGCGCCACGCGCGGCCACGCGCCGGGCGATGCAGCAGATGGGCAGCGCGATCATCGGCATTACGGCCGTGCTGACCGCCGTGTTCGTGCCGATGGCGTTTTTCCCCGGCAGTGTCGGCGGGATTTACCGGCAGTTCACGGTCGCGATGATCGCGTCCATTCTCGTGTCTGCGTTCACGGCCCTTTCGCTGACGCCGGCGCTGTGCGCGAGCCTGCTAAAAGCGCCGCCGCGAAGCGCGTTGCGGCATGGTGCGCACGGCTCGCATGGATCAAGCGACTCGCATACGGCCGCTGGCCGTTCGTTCGGCTTCACGGCGGCATTCGACTGGACCTCGCGGGGATATCGCGGGCTCGTTGCGCGCGTGCTGCGCCGCGCAGGTCCCATGCTCGCGGTGTATCTCGTGTTGGCCGGCGCGTGCGCGGTGCTTTATCTGCATATGCCGGGTGGCTTCCTGCCCCAGGAAGACCAGGCGCAGCTTCAGGTAACGGTGCAGTTACCGGCGGGCGCCACGCAGGCGCGCACGCTCGCGGTGGTCGAGCAGGCGGAAGCGATCCTGAAACGCGAACCCGCGGTGGCGAACGTAACGAGTGTGGTCGGCTGGAGTTTCCAGGGCAGCGGCCAGAACGTGGCCATGTGTTTTGTCGATTTGAAAGACTGGTCGGCGCGGGACACTGACGCGGCCACCCTGCGCGATACGCTGAACCGCTCGTTCTCCAAGATCATGGACGGCGACGTGGCTGCCCAGATGCCGCCGTCGGTGCCCGGCATCGGCCATTCGGAAGGGTTTGTGATGCGGCTGGAAGATCGCGGCGGCATTGGCGTTGCAGCGTTGAACGCCGCACGCGAACAACTCTTCGAGCAGGCTCGCAACAATCCCGCTTTCGCCGATGTGCATTCGGAAACGTTGCCGGACGCGCCGCGCATCGAGCTGGACGTGGACCGCGCGAAGGCTTATGCGCTGGGTGTTTCGTTCGACAAGATCGGCGACGCGCTGGGGAACACCTTTGGCTCGTCGTATATCGACGACTTCCCTTCGGGCGGCCGCATGCGCCGCGTGATGGTCGCTGCCGACGCGCCGTCGCGCATGACCGAAAACAGTCTCATGAGCCTCTCGGTGCGTAACGCCGCAGGGCAGATGGTGCCGTTGTCGTCCGTGGCGTCGCTGCACTGGACGACCGGGCCGTCGGTCCTGACGCGCTACAACGGTTCGCCTTCGCTCGATGTCAGCGGCCGTCCCGCCAACGGCACAAGTTCCGGCGCGGCGATGGCCGAAATGGAGCGGCTTGCGCAAGCATTGCCGGTGGGCGTGGGTTTCGACTGGACCGACACGGCGCTCGAAGAAACGCGTGCCGCCCGCCTGACGCCGATACTGATCGGCTTGTCGTTACTGGCCGTGTTCATGGCGCTCGCGGCGCTTTACGAGAGCTGGACCATTCCGCTCGCGGTGCTGACGATCGTGCCGCTGGGCGTGATTGGCGCAGTAATCGCGATGCTCGTGCGCGGCATGCCGAACGACGTCTACTTCAAGGTCGGGATGATCACCGTGATTGGGTTATCGGCGAAAAACGCGATCCTGATCGTGCAGTTCGCACGCGCCTTGTACGCCGATGGCACGCCGTTGGCGGAGGCAATTATCGCGGCGGCGAGCGCGCGCTTCCGGCCGATCGTGATGACATCGGCGGCGTTTTTGCTGGGCGTCGTGCCTTTGCTCGTGTCCAGCGGCGCCGGGGCGGAGAGCCGGCGATCGATCGGGACCGGCGTATTCGGCGGCGCTATCACGGCGACCGTGCTGGGGCTGGTGTTCACGCCGCTGGCGTTTTATATCGTCGTGTCGGGGCAGCGGTTTATTCAAGACCGCGTGAAGTCGATGGCAAGGGAGAAGGTCACGGCGAACGTCGAGTCCGAGGCGCCGCGTGGCGACGTTCAAGGCTCGCAAGAGGGGTAACGTCAGGGACTAGCGGATAGGTTCGGCGCGCGCTTCGGGGGTGGCTTCTGCCCGTGGCGGCACGAGCGAAAATCACGAGCGGGAGCGCGCCACGCGGAGACGATGGCTGAACCTGACCCGATGCGCCGCTTCCAGGCGCCTGCGCTCGCGCTCATCCTTGCGGCATCTCCTTTCCCCCGGCCTGTTTCACCTATGATGGCGACATCTCGCGTGCTTTCACGCGTGTCGGGAGACAGGTCATGCAATTTCCAGCGGGATCAGTCCAGGCACTCAGTTCGGCCGCATCAACGGTGTTTTCCATTGGTATCGTGTTCCTCGGTTACTGGGGTATTCACGAGGGCTCGCATTGGCGCGCGGGCGATGTCTGTGTCGCCCTGCTGGCGCTCGTCGGTTTCGCGTGCCTGGGTTCAGTGCCTTGGCTCGCCACGTCACCCACAAAGCGCCCCGACGATGAATCCCGCCTGCGTCTAGCACGGCACGCGTTTTTAGGCGGCGTAGGTGCGCTGTGGATAGCGATCATCGTGTCCGTGTTCACGCAATGAGGATCGCTCGCGCCGTGCTTCCCCTTCTCTTCCCCGGCACCATTTCGTCATGAAGATACGCGCAGGTCTTGTCGTTGAACTCGGAGTCAATCTCGTCCTGCCGTGGGTTGCGTATCGGCTCGCGTTGCCGCATTGGGGCGAACTCGGCGCGCTGTACGCATCGGCGGTGCCGCCTGTCGTCTGGAGTCTCGTGGAGTTCGCGAGAACCCGCCGCGTCGATGCCCTCAGCATCCTGGTCCTGCTCGGCATCGTGCTGTCCATTGTGCTGATGGCGCTCGGTGGCAGTCCGCGGTTGCTGCTGATGCGTGAATCGATGGCTTCCGGTGCTATCGGCATCGTGTTCCTGCTGTCGCTTGCGATGCGGCGTCCGCTCACCTTTTACCTCGCTCGGGCAACCGTCGCGCGTGAAGGCGAAGGCGGCGCGGCGCGCTTCGAAGCGCTCTGGAACGAACGGCCTGCGCTGCGTCGATCGGTTCGTCTGATGACGGCCGTGTGGGGTCTCGGCCTGACGGGCGAGAACGCGCTTCGAAGCTGGCTGGCGTGGCACTGGCCGATCGAGCGTTTCCTGGTCGTTTCGCCGTTCATCGGTTACGCGATCTATGGCGCGCTCACGGTATGGACGTTGATGTATCGTAAGAAGCTGCAGAGGCGCGCTACGGCCGCGCCCACCGTGGCTGTTCGGTCATAGTGCAATGGGGGCCTCGGCCTGCTGGGCGGAATAAACGCGGCGCTTGATCCGCAAGCACATTCGTCCATAACGGAGCGGGCGCCTCGACCCGCTGGGCAGTACAAATGCGGCGGTTAATTCGCGAGCACCATAGGTTTCAGCGCTTCGTCAGGCACAGCCGTCTACCCCGGGCTCCGCTGAAACGCCATCCGCTGCACAGGACTCAACCGGCCCCTCCACACGCTCCCCAAAAACAAAAACGCGCCTCTGGCCGTTCCGACCAGGGGCGCGCATCGATTCAAAACGAAAAAGCTTCAGGCGGCCTGTTGCTGATACTGAATCCGGTGAAGATTCGCGTACAGCCCGTTGTGGCGCAGCAACTCGGCGTGGCTGCCTTGCTCCGCGATTTTCCCGGCGTCCATCACTAGAATCCGGTCGGCACGTTCAATAGTCGAAAGGCGGTGCGCAATCACCAGCGTCGTGCGCCCCTTCATGAGCGTTTCCAAGGCTTCCTGCACGTGCCGTTCGGACTCAGAATCGAGCGCGGACGTGGCTTCGTCGAGGATAAGAATAGGCGCGTCCTTGTAGATCGCGCGCGCAATAGCCAGCCGCTGCCGCTGCCCGCCCGACAGACGCATGCCATTGCCGCCCACGCGCGTGTCCACGCCGTCGGGCATGGCCGCGACGACATCGGCGAGATTCGCGGCGGCAAGCGCCGCCATCACCCGCTCGCGATCCGGCGTCCGGCCGTACGCGACGTTGGCGGCGATCGTGTCGTTGAAGAGCACCACGTCCTGGCTCACCATCGCCATTTGTCCGCGCAGATCGTGCAGGCTGTACTCGGGCAGCGGCACGCCATCGACCAGCACCGCACCGCTTGCGGGATCGAAGAAACGCGGCAACAGGTTGACCAGCGTAGTCTTGCCGCTTCCCGACGCACCGGCGAGCGCCACCATTTCGCCGGGCGCGATCTTGAACGAGATGGCGTCGAGCGTGGGCGTCCCGGTCGATCCGTAACTGAACGACACCTCGCGGAACTCCACCTCGCCGCTGGCGCGCACGAGTGGCCGGCCGCCGCCTTCGGGCTCGACCGGTTCATCGATAAGACCGAAGATCAGTTCCGCCGCCGTCATGCCGCGCTGCAGCGGCTGGTTGATATCGATCAAATGCTTGAGCGGCGAGATCACCAGCAGCATGGACGTGACGAACGCCACGAAACCGCCGACGGTCGTCTGGTCATTCGCCGACTGCACCACGGCAATGGTGATCACGATCGCCAGCGCAATCGATGCCAAAAACTGCGTAAGCGGCTGCGCGAGGCCGCCGGACACCGTCATGCGCATGGAGTAACCGCGCAGGCGGTTACTCATTTCGGTGAAACGGTCGTTTTCGTAGCGCTGGCCGTTATGCACCTTGACGACCTTATAACCGCCAACGGTCTCTTCCACGATGTACGACAGTTCGTTCGTCAGCAATTGCGACTCGCGATTGAGCCGCCGCAACCGGCGATTGATCTTGCTCACCAGCCAGCCGATAGCCGGCAGGATCACCGCGATCACCAGCGTCAGCCGCCAGTTGAGGATGAACAGGTAACCCAGCAGGAACACGACGGTCAGCGAGTCGCGCACGAGCGTAACGACCACGCTCTGGAGCACGTTGAGGATCTGGTTCACCTCGAACACGATGGCGTTGATGATCGTGCTGGCCGTTTCCCGCTGGAAGAAACCGGCGCTGGTGTGGATCATCCGGTCGAACATCTTGAGACGCAGTTCGAGCAGGATCTTGTTGGTGACATAAGCGAGCAAGTAGCCCGACGCGTATTGCGCGCCGCCCCGCACGACCGCGAGGCCGACCACGGCGGCCGGCACGATCCACTTGGCGCTGGCGCTGCCTTTCGCGCCAAAGCCGTGATCGAGCAACGGCTTGAGCAGCATGGGAATGCCTGCCTCGCTCGCGGCGACGAAACCCATGGCGATCAGGCCGAGCGCGACAATCCAGATCAGGGGGCGGATGTACGGCCAGAGCCGGCTCATCACGGCGGCCGGCGACGTGGTCTGCCCGCTGCCGATCGTCTTGCTCAAGGTTGGCTTCTGACTCAAAAGGTGTCCTTAGTCGTGGATCCCGTGGATCCGTGGATCGCACGGCGGACGGCGGGCGGAGCAGGACTGAACCTGCGCCCGGGCGGCGCTGAGCGCGCTGAATCCCGCCGATGCGGCAAACCGCTATTGTAATGCGCCGGACCCTCTTGTCTCATTAAGAGGCTCGCCAGGAGACTCACCCAGAGGCTCGTCCGGGCGAGAGCCACGGCCAAGTTGAATTTCCGCCGCTACTGCTGCGATAAAGCCCGTCGCGCCGGCGCAACCCTCCCCGCCAGGCGCTCGCCGCGACCGAGCAGGAGCCCCGAAAAACACCAAAAGGCAAGCGCGGTGGTCTGCCACATGAAGTCGTCGGTGAAATTCTTTGCAATCATCCCGATAACCAGCGCCATGCCCGCCGCGCTCAGCCACGGCACCACATGCCGCAACCGCCAGAAGCGCCGGATCAACGCAATCAGCAGCGCAGCCTCCAGCACCACGCCCACTATCCCCGTCTCCAGCCACGTATTCAAAAACAGGTTGTGCGCATGCGTCAGCGCCTGCGGTTCCGTCTCCAGCAACGCGGGGGGTATTTCGCTTTGAAATACCCGCCCCGGCAACGGCTTGCCGAAACCAACGCCCGTCCACGTATGCGACTCGCCTTCACGACCGTAGAATGCCCACAGTTTGGGACGGGTATCGGAAGACATGACGTCGCCAATGCCCGCCAGCGCCTTGGGTACGTACACCTGGTCCCCGCCCATCTTCAACTCCCGCGCAGCGGGTGTCGGCATGGCATGACCGTAACGAAGCCGTGCGCTCAATTCAAGCGTGCCGACCGCCGCCACGCAGATCACCGCAATGCACACGCCCGCGACCAGCAAGTGTTTCCGGTACAACGGGTAACACGCAATCACGAGCGTCACGGCTGCGGCCGGCCAAAAGAAACGGTTGAGCGTCGCCAGCCCGATGACAAAAGCAAGCACCAGCCCGCTCAGGCCGATCGGCCACCAGCGGCGGTTCAGCATCAGGCCGGTGAAGAGCGTCATCGAAAAGATGGCGAGTGTGCTTGTGTGGCCGACGCGGTTGTAATAGTGGAGAAGGATGTCGGAGGGATTCGTGGGCGGCTGCAAACGGCCCCAGTAATACAGGCTGCCGGCGGCCAGCAGCACGCAGGCCACCCAGTTGATCAACACCATCCGCTCAGGTCTGGCCGTGCGCGTGCCGATCAGCCAGAACGCGAAGAACGACACCAGCGGATACAACACTTCGTCGAGCCACGCGTGCATGCTGTCGCGCGGATACGGCGACCACGCGATCGACGCCAGCGCCCACGCACTCCAGACAACGATAGGCCACAGCAGCGGCCAGTGCAGCGGCGACGGCCGCTCCGAAGAACAAGCCGCGGCGATCGTGCCGATACCCACCAGCCCCAGCGCCATGTTCTCGAACGCAGTCATGTGGGCGAACATCGCGACAAACATAATCACTGGACACGCCACCCACAGCACGCGTTCCACCTGCTTGCACGTCTTCGTCATTGCACTCCCGGAAGGACCGCCTGCAAGCAGTTGCAGACGACCTCAAGCGAAATAAATCCCATGCAGTCCGCATGGTCACCGCGCCATGCGACGCAAGTCGTCGTATTGCGGTCACAACGGCGAGCCCAGGCCACGTGCCGTCTGAAAATAACCGGTTCATCGCGGCACGGCATGTCCGCGATAGTAACCGGCATGAACGGCGCATCGCGCCAGTAGTTTCCCGCGCCATGTATCACCGCGTTACCGGGGCCGAACAAGGTAACCGTCGGCACGCCGGTCAGACGCCCGAGGTGTGCCACGCCCGTGTCCGGACAGACGATCGCCCGCGCGCCGGAGAACAGGTGCCATACCTGTCCCAGATCGATCCGGCCCGCGAAATTCGGATAGCGGGCATCGGGATCAATAACCTCGATCAGCGCCGTCTCGCTCGGTCCGCCGCTCCACACAGGCGTGAAACCCCGCGCTTCGACAAACGCCGCCAGTGCTTTCCAGCGTTCATCGGGCCAGCGTTTGACCGCCGTGCTCGCACCCGGATGTAACACCACGTAAGGACGTCGCAACACGAGCGCGTCAGGCTCCGGGAACGCGGCGGGCGCGGGCGCCGGCCAGTCGCTCAGCCGATACGGCCGCGGCGGCGGCCCGGCCACCAGTTCGGCCGCGAGATCCGCCCATGCCGCGGGCGCGTCGGGATATGGCACGGCTTCGTCGAGCGGCGCGTTTTTCCAGGCCGGCGTGTCCGCAGCATGTCCGATGATCCAGCGGCACCCCGCCGCCAACGCAAGCCATGCGTGTCGATTATCCCCGGCCACGATGCCAAGATCGTACGGTCCCGAACGCAGCACCGCATTGACCGAGCGGAAATCGCGCGGGTCGAAGGGAATGACGTCGATGCCAAACGGCCTGCCCGCATAAAGCGGCACGATCGGCTTGGGACAGGTCAGCACAATCTGCGCGTCAGGATTTTGTGCGCGAAGTTTCGCGACGAGCGGCGTGAGCAAAAGCGTGTCGCCGAGCAGCAAATGATGCGCGATCAGGATGCGCTTCAAGACTCGAGGCTTGTGGCGCAATGGCTTCAACGCCAGCCGGGGCAACGCGCGGGCGAAAATGCGCACGCGTCCGGAAAGTCGGCTCATCGGGTGGCGTTCCTACGTGAAATCGAGATTATGCCGGTTGGTCGTGGTGAGCCCGGGTTTTCATAACCGCCATACTACAAGACCGGCCGCGCTGATGACGTCGAGCGGCAGGCTGGACTTCACGTCGGCGAACACGGCGCCCGGTTTCGCCAGCGCCAGCAACGCGTCCGTCTTCGCCAGGAAATCACGATGCGGAACCGCCAGAACGATCAGATCGGCGGGTTCCAGCGCGTCGAAACTGGTCAGCGTCACGCCGTATTCATCGAAGGCTTCTACCGTATCCGCGAGCGGATCGTGAAGCTGAACCTCGAGTCCGTAGTCTTGCAGGTGATGCACGATATCGATCACTTTCGAATTGCGCAGATCCGGACAATTCTCCTTGAACGTCAGCCCGAGCACCGTCGCCTTTGCATGCAGCGGTGCGCGGCCGGTCCGGATCAGCGTCTTCACTGCGCGATCGGCCACGAAACGGCCCATGCCGTCATTCACGCGCCGCCCGGCGAGGATCACCTGAGGCGTATAACCGGAAACCTGTGCCCTGTGCGTCAGGTAATACGGGTCCACGCCGATGCAATGTCCGCCCACCAGTCCCGGCGTGAAATCCAGGAAGTTCCACTTGGTGCCGGCGGCGTCCAGGACTTCGCGCGTGTCGATGTCGAGGTAATCGAAGATGATGGCCGCCTCGTTCATCAGCGCAATATTCAGGTCGCGCTGCGTATTCTCGATAACCTTCGCGGCCTCGGCCACCTTGATCGAACCGGCACGGTACACACCGGCCGTCACCACCGAGCCATAGACCCGCGCCACGAGGTCAAGCGTTGCGGAATCCGACCCGGACACGATCTTCACGATATTGCAAAACGTGTGCTGCTTGTCGCCGGGATTAATGCGCTCCGGACTGTAGCCAACCGTGAAGTCCACGCCCAGCTTGAGGCCCGATTCACGCTCTAGGATCGGGATGCAGATTTCCTCCGTGACGCCGGGATAGACCGTCGATTCGTACACCACCACGTCGCCGCGTTTAAGCGCGCGACCCACCGTCTCGGACGCCTGTTTCACCGGCATCAGATCTGGCTGCGCGCCCGCGCTGATCGGCGTGGGTACCGCGACAATATGAAAATTAGCTTGCCGGAGGACCTCGATGCTATCGGTCAGTTCCAGGCGAGTAGCGGCCAGTTCCTCACGGCTGGTTTCGCCATTGCGATCGAGGCCCGCACGCAGATCGGCTAGCCGCGCCGGGCTTGTATCGAAACCGATCGTGCGGCGTTGCAAGCCGAATGCAATGGCGACGGGCAAACCCACATAGCCCAGGCCAATGACGGAAACGTGGCGATCATGCATGGTAATAAGTGCTCGGAATGATCGAAACGGGCAAGCCCGAAGGCAGCTCCCCGCGGGTCAGCAAGGGACGGGAAAACCGCAGGCAAACCGTCATTTGATTTTCAGGTAAAGACCGCTGAGAAGCGGCCGGCTATGCACCCACAGACGGGTTTTCAGCCACGCGGCCGGCTTGTCGCGCACGTCCAGCCGCAAGATGCGCCCCGGATTGCCGTGATGCTGGTTGGTGCCGGGTTCAACGGTGTATAGATGACGGAAACCCGCCGCGTGCGCTTCTTCCACGTAGTCGGTATCGAAATAGCCTTGCGGCCAGCAGAGATGATCCGATACCTCTCCAAGGTGCTGGGCGAGCGTCGCCCGCGTTTGCAACAGGTCCTCGCGCAGGCTCGCACGTTTGCTAGCTGGATTGGCGCTCACGCGGTCCCAGCGCGTATGCGTGTGCGTGTGGCTGTGAAACTCGAAGGTCCCGGCTTGACGCATTGCGTCGATTTCTGACCAGCGCATGATGGCCCTGTCGGTCTCACCGGCCTCGATCGCCGCCTTCGCTGCCGAGTGGCCCAGCAAATAAAGGGGGGACGCCGGGTCCACCGCGTTCGGGCGCACGGGACCACTGTTCACCCAGCCAGACACAAGGAATCCGAGCGCGGTAAAACCGTGTTCTGCAAGCACCGGATGCGCGTGAACCCAATTGTCGAGATAACCGTCGTCGAAGGTGAGCACGACCGACTTCGCCGGCACCGGCTTGCCCGCCAGAAACTCGCTGAACGCCCGCGCGCCGAGCGTGGTGTAACCCTCGCGCGCGAGCATGGCCATTTGATCCGCGAAATGCACGGGCGACACCGTCACCGCGCCGGCCGCCGGACTCACGTGGTGATACATCAGCACGGGCACTGCACGCGCCGTGTTCAGCGCCGTGTTCAGCCCCGTATTCATGCGGCGCCCCGCTCGCTCAGGCTGCTTCGGTAAAACGCGGCCATCTCGCTAGCCATGGTATCGACGGAAAAGCGCGTCTGCGTGGTCCGCAAACCGGCCGCGCCCATGCAGCGGCGTTCGTCGGGAGCATCGACCAGACGTAGCAGCGCGGCGGCCAGCGCGCGGTCGTCGTGCGCTGGCACGAGCAGGCCGTTCACACCGTCATCGATCACTTCCGGCACGCCGTCCACCGCCGTCCCGATCACCGGAAGGCCTGCTGCCATTGCCTCGATGAACGACGTGCCCAGCGCCTCCTGATAGGTCGGCAGCACAAACAGGTCGAAGCCCGCCAATACGTTCGGGATATCGCGGCGCAGGCCGAGTAAATGAATGTGACGGCCAAGGCCTTGCGCCTGCACGTTCGCGCTGATTTCGTCGAAGAGAGGACCGTCGCCGGCGAAGACAAAATGCAGGTTCGGCCGCTGCTCGATCAACGGTTTCGCGACACGGATCAGGTCGGGATGCCCCTTCTTGTCGCGCATGATCGCCACCGTGCCTGCGATCACCGCGTCCTCGCGAAGACCCAGTTCCGCGCGCAACGTGGAGCCCACGCGGCTCACCGGCTGCGATTTGACGATGCCCGTATAGATCGTGACGATATCCTTCTGCGGCACACCCGCGGACACCAGGTAACGCATCACCGACTGGCTCACCGCCACCACCTTGTGCGGCAGCCACGTGTAGGTCGCCCGCGACGTGATGGCGAGCGCCAGATGGCGCGTCCGCACGATCAGCGGCGTGCCCGAGAGCCGCGCGGCGGCGCCGCCGAGCAGGCTGTCGCGACCACTGTGGGTATTTAGCACATCGAAGCGGCCTTGCTTGAGAATATGCCGCATGTGCGCAACCGCGCTGACATCGGCGCCCGAACGCATGGTCGTGGTGTGGACCGTAAAACCTTCCGCGCGAAGACGCTCGCCGAGCCGCGCGCCCGGCACGCATACGAGTTCGAGCGTATGACCGCGTTCGCGCAGCGCGAGCATTTCCTTGAACGTCCGATGTTCCTGACCGCCCCATCCGTTGGACGATTCGCTGTGCAGAATTCTCAGCGGTTTCATTGCTATGGCGAACTCCGGGTGAATCTTGATGGTTTCAAGGTGAACGACGACGAGCGCTGGGCGCCGGGCTGCGGACCCTGCGTTTCGTGTGTTTCATGCGTTTCTGGCGCTGTGTCAGTGCGCTGAATTTCGTGCGCCGGGCCGCGCGCGTTGGCGTCTTTTCAGCGCATTCGGGCTCACCCCGGGCTGCGGTTTTCAGGCCCGTGGCCCTGCCGACCGGAGCATGCGCCTACTGGTCTGGTATAACGGTGGCCGGGCGGCCAAGATCGATGCGCAACGCGTATGGCGTGAATCCACCCAGCCTTGCCAAGCCCCGCACGCCCTCGCAAGCCCTCGCACGCCCTGCTAGGGACGAGACAACGCATCGAGACAGCGACTATAAACGCAGCATTCACCGTTGAAACTTTTTGCATCAAATTATAGCAATTCGCATACCCCACGCTTAAGCCCCATGACTCGTCCAACGCTCGGTATTGCCCTCATTACCTTCAATGCAGCCGCACGCCTCGCGCAGTGTCTCGAAGCGGTTTCCTTCGCCGATGAAATCGTCGTGATCGACGGCGGCAGCACCGACGCAACGGTCGGCATAGCGGAGGCGCATCGCGCGCGCGTGATTGAGGCGCCCAACTGGCCGGGGTTCGGGCCGCAGAAAAATCGCGCGCTCGATGCGCTCACAACCGACTGGGTGTTGTCCATCGACGCAGACGAAGTGGTATCGGCGGAATTGGGCGCCGCGATCCGTGCGGTGCTCTCGAAGCCGCAAGCCGAGGTCTACGCGATCGACCGGCTGTCGAATTTTTGCGGGCAATGGGTGCGGCACAGCGGCTGGTATCCGGACTGGATTCCGCGTTTGTTCAAACGAGGCACGGCTCGTTTCTCCGATGACCTCGTGCACGAGCGGCTAGTGCTGACGAACCCGGATGCAACGAAGGTCGCGCGTCTGCAGGGCAAGCTGATGCACTATTCCTACGAGGACTTCGAGACCGTCCTGCGCAAACTGGATAACTACTCCACGGCCGGCGCGCGTCAACGCCATGCGGCGGGCAAACGCGGCAGTTTGGGCACTGCGGTGCTGCGCGGGGCATGGGCCTTTGTTCGTACCTACTTTCTGCGACGCGGTTTTCTCGACGGCCGCGCGGGTTTCATGATTGCCGTGTTCAATGCGCAGACCGTGTATTACCGGTTTCTCAAGCTCGCTGAACTGAACCGGATGCGCTGACCGGCATGTTGGCAGCGACGCCCTCGGCAAGCGTCAGCAACAACTTGATGTGCGCGGCAATGCTGGTGTCGTAGAGAATGGATGCCGACGTCACGTTGGTATTTTTTGCATCCAGTGCGCGCCGGACGGCGTGCCGCAGGCCATCTGCATCGCCCGGCTGGAAGGTAAATTTCGCGTCGTCCGCAATCGCGCTGCAACAGCCTACGCTGGTTGGGAAAATCACCGGCGTCCCGCACATGACGGATTCGATACCGACCAGCCCGAACGGCTCGTACTTCGAGGCAAGCACGGTGAAATCCGCAGCCCGATAAGCGTCTTCGATATTCCTCGCGTAACCGATATAGCGCACTTGCGCCGAGGTCTGCGCGGGCGGCCGCCCGGCGACCGCGACAACCACCGGCAGACCGCTGTCACGCAGCGCCGTCTCGATCAGCGGCAACCCCTTGCGCTCATGGCTGCTCGACGGAAACAGCAGCACGATTTCGTGATCGGCGAAACCAAACTGCTTGCGCAGCTCGCTGCGCTTCTCGTCCGGCACAGGGGAAAACCGTGTGCCGTCCACCGGCGGATACAACACGCGGATCTTTGAGTCGGCCACATCGTAGAATGAGCGCAATTCGTCGCGCATCATTTCCGAGTGCGCGACGATCACGCTGGCTTGCTGATATTGCAAACGCTCCAGCGTTATCTGGCGGCTGTCCGAACGGCGCTCCCGCCGGCCGGTCGCAGCGAGAAAGCCGATATGCGTACCGCCGCAAATCGCTATCTCGGAGGACTCCACACGATTGCAGCCAATCAGCAGATCCACCCGCGCTTTCTTGCGCGCTCGTTTGAGCGCCCAGTTGTAATACGTGTCGCGCAACCTGGAAGGCAGGAACGACACGTTGATCCGGCGCGCATCGACCATCTGGCTTTCCGGCTGCGACGCATCGATCTTGCGCGCGAAAAACACCGGCTTGCGCTCGCCGGTGAATCCGGCCGCGTTGAGCCCTCGAATCAGGTCCAGCGCGTAACGTTCAAGTCCACCGCTGAGTTTCAGCGCGTTGGCGGAGATGGCGACTTTCATCCCGGCGCGCATCAATACACGATTTCGATCGAGCTTCCCGCGAATTCGCCGCGCAATGCCGTGATGAGATCATCGGTCGGTTTTACGCGCCACGCGTCGCCGAGCCGTACTTCACCCTCCGCATGCTCGCTGCGATACACGATACTCACGTTCAGGCCATTCGGGATATGCACCGGCTGCCGCTGGCCACGGCCGCCGTCGCGATCACCGCCTCGCGAACCTCCGCGCGACGGTGCCTGCACTGCTGCCGATACCGGCGCAGCGGCCTGTTCAGGCGGCGCGCTATGCGCTTCCAGCACCTTCTTAAGCCGCAGTGCGTCGGCGTTGCCGTTCATTTCCACCTTCACCGCCTGCGCATAGCGGCTGCGTGAACGTTCGAGATCCATTGCCGCATCCACCGTGAAGCGAATGCCGCCAGTGAACGCGTCATTACGCGCCTGACCCTGCACGACCAGCAACTCGTCTTCCTTGTAGAGCGCCTTGTTCGCTTCGAACTGCTCGTTGTACACGGTGACTTCACACTGGCCGGTGCCGTCGTCCAGATTCACGATCAGCATCTTGCCGCGCTGGGTCATCTGCGTGCGCATGGTCGTGATCACACCCGCGACAAGCTTGTCGCGCCCTTCCTTCAATTCGCCGATCTTCTGGCGCACGAAACGCCGCACTTCGGTCTTGTAGGCGTCGAAGAGATGGCCCGACAGGTAGAAACCCAGCGCGCTCTTCTCCTCCTGCAAACGCTTCTTGTCCGACCACATGGGTTCGTCGAGAAGCTCGTGGCCTTGCTGGGGTTCGTCGCCCATGTCGAAGAGGCCGGACTGCATGGCGTTGGCCGCGGCTTGATCGGCCGCTTCCATTGCAAGAGATACCGATGCGATCAATTGCGCCCGGTTCTCATGCAACGAGTCGAATGCGCCCGCACGGATCAGCGCTTCCACCGTGCGCCGGTTCACCATGCGCCGATCCACCCGCATGCAGAAGTCGAAGAGATCGGTGAACGGCGCTTCTTCCCGCGCGCGCAAGATTTCTTCGATAGCACCCTGCCCGCTGCCCTTCACCGCGCCGAGGCCGTATCGAATGGTCTTCGAACGCGTGCCGTCCGCTTCGGCCACCGGTTCGAAGCGGTACGCCGACTGGTTGATGTCCGGCGGCAACACGGCCATCTTGTTGACCAGGCAATCCTCGAACAGGATCTTGACCTTGTCCGTGTCGTCCATGGCGAGCGACATATTCGCCGCCATGAATTCAGCGGGATGATGTGCCTTGAGCCACGCCGTGAAATACGCGAGCAACGCATAAGCGGCCGCGTGCGACTTGTTGAAACCGTAGCCGGCGAACTTCTCCATCAAGTCGAAGATTTCGTCGGCTTTGGTGGCGGTCAGTCCATTCTTCGCCGCGCCCTGCCGGAACAGTTCGCGATGCTCGGCCATTTCCTCGGCCTTCTTCTTACCCATCGCGCGACGCAGCAAGTCGGCGCCACCGAGCGAATATCCGCCGATGATCTGCGCCATCTGCATCACCTGCTCCTGATAGACCATGATGCCGTAGGTCTCTTTCAGGACGGACTCAACACGCGGGTCCGGATACTCCACGATTTCGCGACCGTGCTTACGCGCGCAGAAGCTTGGGATCAGGTCCATTGGACCCGGCCGATACAACGCCACCAGCGCGATGATGTCCTCGAACCGGTCAGGCTGCGCATCCTTCAGCATGCCCTGCATGCCGCGGCTTTCCAGCTGGAACACAGCAACCGTATTGGCTTTCTTGAGGATTTGGAACGAAGCGGGATCGTCGAGCGGAACCTGCGACAGACTCCAGTTTTCCTTCGATGGGTCCAACCTGCGGATATACCGCTCCGCCCAGTCCAAGATCGTAAGCGTAGTCAAACCCAAGAAGTCGAACTTCACCAGCCCGACCGCTTCCACGTCGTCCTTGTCGTATTGGCTGACGACACCGCCGTCTTCACCCTGCGTATAAAGCGGGCAAAAGTCCGTGAGCTTGCCCGGCGCGATCAGCACACCGCCCGCGTGCATGCCGACGTTACGCGTCAACCCTTCCACGCGCTGCGCAAGTTCGATCAGTTGATGCACTTCGTCTTCATTGTCGAAGCGTTCCTGCAGCGTAGGCTCTTCCTTCAGCGCATCCGCGATGGTCACGTGCTTGCCTGGCTTGAACGGGATCAGCTTGGCGATGCCATCGGTGAACATGTAACCCAGGTCGAGAACCCGGCCGATATCGCGCACAGCCGCCTTCGCCGCCATCGTGCCGAAGGTCGCGATCTGTGACACGGCGTCCGCGCCGTATTTCTGCTTCACGTACTGAATGACGCGGTCACGCCCTTCCTGACAGAAGTCGATGTCGAAGTCAGGCATCGACACACGGTCCGGATTCAGGAAACGTTCGAACAGCAGGTTGTATTTGAGCGGGTCGAGGTCGGTAATGAACAGCGCGTACGCGACCAGCGAACCGGCGCCCGAACCACGGCCCGGACCGACCGGCACGCCATTGTTCTTCGCCCACATGATGAAGTCGGCGACGATCAGGAAGTAGCCCGGAAAGCCCATGCCAATGATGGTCTTGCACTCGAATTCCAGGCGCGCGTAATACGTCTCGCGCTGCGCTTCGCGCGCGGCTTCATCGGGATAAAGCTGGATCAGCCGTTTCTCGAGACCTTCCTTCGACAAATGCACGAGGTAGTCGTCGAGCGACATGCCATCGGGTGTCGGGAACAGAGGCAGTTTCGGCTTGCCGAGTTCGAGCGTCAGGTTACAGCGCTTCGCAATTTCGACCGTGTTCGCGAGCGCCGATGGAATGTCCGCAAACATTGCGCACATTTCCTCTTGCGTACGGAAATATTGCTCGGTCGTGAAGCGCTTCTGACGACGCGGATTCGCGAGCATATCGCCTTCGGAAATACACACGCGCGCTTCGTGCGCCGTGAAGTCATCCGGGGTCATGAACTGCATCGGGTGCGTAGCGACTACCGGCAGCTTGAGCTTCGCGGCCAGCGCGACGGCCTGCTGGATGTACGTCTCGCCGCCCGGTAGCGCCGCGCGCTGCAACTCGATGTAAAACGCACCCGGAAAAAGCTTGGCCCAGCGCTCCGCGTGACGTTCCGCGGCTTGATCGTTACCGGCGGCGAATGCCATGCCAATATCGCCATACTGCGCGCCCGACAGCGCCAGCAAACCTTCCGACAATCCGCTTTCCAGCCACTCGTATTCGACTTCAGCGCGGCCGCGATATTGATTCGTCAACCAGGCTTTCGACAGCAGTTCGCACAGGTTGAGATAACCGCGCTGGTTCTTCACCAGCAACAGCAAACGCGAGGGTTTGTCGCGATCTGCGGGATTGGTGATCCAGACGTCGCAGCCGGCAATGGGTTTGACACCCTTGCCGCGCGCTTCCTTGTAGAAACGGACGAGGCCGAAAGCGTTGCCGAGATCGGTCAGCGCGAGCGCGCCCTGACCGTCCTTGGCAGCGGCTTTAACGACGTCGTCAAGGCGCACGATGCCGTCGGCAATCGAGAATTCGGAGTGAACACGAAGATGGACAAAGCGGGGATCTGACATGAACGATATTGTACATGCGCCTATTCGCGAAATTCGCCCCGACGGCTGCGTTAGCCGTTCGGCCAGGGCTAATCAAGCCGGATGAAAAAAGTGCCGCATCGACGTGGGCTCATCGGCCGATCGGTCGAGTCGGAAGCGCGCGCCGTTTGCGGGATAATACGGATTCGGTGAACGCCCCTGGCGCTCGTCGAATCCGCTTTTTCCTCCGGCAACGCCCGTTTTCCAGCACTTTAAGAGCATTCGCGTCATGAGCATCGTCAACCTTTCCTCCTATAAGTTCGTGACCATCGAGAACGGCGCCGACTGGCGTCCGCAGATTGTTGACCGGTGCACCGCACTCGGCCTGCGCGGCACGATCCTGCTCGCGCCGGAGGGCATCAACCTGTTTGTCGCAGGCGAGCCGGAGCAAATTGGCACGTTCATGGACTACCTGCGTACTGACTCGCTCTTCGAGGGGAAATTCGCCGATATCGAGTTCAAGGAAAGCGTGTCGGCCACGCAGCCTTTCGGCAAGATGCTCGTCAAGCTCAAGCGCGAAATCATCACCATGAAAAAGCCGGCAATCCGGCCTGAACTGGGCCGGGCGCCGTCCGTCGGCGCGGCCACGCTGAAGTCGTGGCTGGATCGGGGACATGACGACGAGGGCCGTCCCGTCGTCATGCTCGACACGCGCAATGCGTTTGAAGTCGACGTCGGCACCTTCGATCAGGCGCTCGATTACCGCATCCCGAAATTCAGTGAATTTCCGGGTGTAATCGAGGAACATCGCGCGGATCTCGACGGCAAGACAGTGGTGTCGTTCTGTACGGGCGGGATTCGCTGTGAGAAAGCGGCCATCCACATGAAGGAAGTGGGCATTGACCACGTCTATCAACTCGAGGGCGGCATTCTTAAATACTTCGAGGAAGTGGGCGGCGCGCATTACCACGGTGAGTGTTTTGTATTCGATCACCGGACGGCGTTGAATGCCGCGCTCGAACCGGCGGCGATTACGCAGAACGGTGAAGCCCAAGGTGTGGGGGCCACGGCAACCACGGAAGACGACGCCACCGATACCGACGAGGCACACGCCGCGATAACAGCAGACGGCCAGGCGTCGTTCCCTAGCCCGAACCACGGCCCGCACGAATCGCACGCAGAGGCTTCCGGCACGCCAGCGGCGCACGACCTTTCGTCGCGCGCCCCGCGCTGATCTGATGGCCGCGTTGTGCATCCCAAACTCACGGGTCGGCGGGCGAGATGAACGCTGAACCGGGCTATCGCGGCCGCTTTGCACCCTCCCCCACCGGTCCGCTGCATTTCGGCTCGCTGGTGAGCGCGTTGGCGAGTTTTCTCGATGCCCGGGCTCATCGAGGAACGTGGCTGGTCAGGATCGAAGACGTCGACGGACCGCGCACCGTGCCGGGCGCGGCCGAGGAAATCCTGGACACGTTGGGCAGGTTCGGCATGGTTTCCGCCGAACAACCGGTCTGGCAAAGTCAGCGTGAAGTTGCATACCAGCAGGCCTTCGAGCAATTACTGGCCGCCGGCTTCGTGTTTCCGTGCGCTTGCACGCGTCGTGAAATAGCTGATTCGCTCGCACACAGCCGCACCCGCCACACCCACGCTCGACACGCCACGCTGGCTTATCCGGGTACATGTCGCAACGGGCTGCATGGAAAACCACCGCGTGCGTGGCGGATGCGCGTTCCAGATGGCGACGCCGCCGTTTTGAACTTCAAGGATCGCTGGCAAGGAATGCAAACGCAAGACTTGGCAACAGAGGTCGGTGATTTCGTCCTCAAGCGTGCGGATGGAGAGTGGGCGTATCAACTGGCGGTAGTCGTGGACGACGCAGCGGCTGGCATTACGCATATCGTGCGCGGCGCCGATCTGCTGGACTCGACCGCGCGCCAGATTTATTTGCAACGCTGCCTGGGCGTTTCAACGCCCGCTTATCTGCACGTGCCGGTCATAGTGAACGAACAAGGTGAGAAACTTAGCAAGCAAACGGGTGCAACGGCGCTTGATACCAGAGCCCCGCTGATCGAGTTGACGCAAGCGGCAAAGCATCTCGGTCTGTATCCCTCCCCGGCCGGTTCGCTCGAAGCGTTTTTCTCCGATGTAACGGCGCAATGGGCGAAGCGGTTCGCGATTTAGGATCGTTATTGCAGGACGTTGAAAATAGAGCGTTGAAAAACAAAAAGCGGCATCTCTGCCGCTCCATCGTTTTTTTCACTCACCCTACCACCA
This sequence comes from Caballeronia sp. dw_19, assembly GCF_018449515.1. GTDB lineage: Bacteria > Pseudomonadota > Gammaproteobacteria > Burkholderiales > Burkholderiaceae > Caballeronia. The sequence goes on from NZ_JAAVUQ010000005.1 coordinate 311,896, forward strand.
GCCGGTAACTCAAGACCCCGACGGTGTTCTCCGCGGCATCCCCAGTCCACCGAGCAGCGCAGCCAGCGGCTGACGCGGCGTGTTCTTGCGTTCGGCTTCCGCAGCGGCGTCATCCTGAGTTTTTCTCGTCGATGCCGCCGACGGCTCGTACGGCTTCAGGAAGAAATCGTCGATAGGTTGCTGACGCGTATGCGAACGCTCGAACGATGTCGAACGACGACGCGGCTCCTCGCTACGCGCATGCCGATGCTCACCGCGCTCCGGCCGCGCCGAGCGCTCTTCGCGGCGAGGAGCAGAAGACGATTCGCGCCGCACCGGCACGTCGACCTTCAGCACCATGACTTCCAGCGGCCGCTTGATCAGCTTTTCGATATCGGCGAGTTGCTTGCGCTCGTTCGGGCTGCACAACGACAAAGCGTCACCCGACGCACCCGCACGACCCGTACGGCCAATCCGGTGAACGTAATCTTCCGCGCTGAACGGCAGGTCGAAGTTGATCACAGCCGGTAGATCGGTGATGTCGAGACCCCGGGCGGCCACATCGGTTGCGACCAGCGCTTCGATCTCGCCCTTCTTGAATGCGTCGAGCGCCTGCATGCGCTCGCCCTGCGTACGGTCGCCGTGAATCGCCGTCGCAATAATCCCGTCCTTCTCCAGCACGCGCGCCAACCGGCTCGCGCCGATCTTGCTGTTACAAAACACCAGCACCTGTTTCAGGCCGCGCTCACGAATCAGTTGCGTCACTGCGCCGGATTTATCGCTTTCCGCGACTTCGAACACGATCTGCCGAACGTTCGCGTTCGTGGAATTGCTGCGCGCGACTTCAATGGTTTGCGGATTACGCAGATAGGTTGCTGCAAGCTTCTTGATTTCACCCGAGAAGGTGGCCGAAAACAGCAGCGTCTGACGTTCCTTCGGCAACAAATTCAGGATGCGCTGCAGATCCGGCAGGAAGCCCATGTCGAGCATCCGGTCGGCTTCGTCGAGAACGAGAATCTGCACCTGGCCAAGATTCAGCGTCTTTTGCTGAACGTGATCGAGCAAACGTCCGGGCGTGGCGATCAGAATTTCAACACCGCGACGCAACGCTTCCGATTGCGGGTTCATGTCGACACCGCCGAACACCACCGTGCTGCGCAACGGCGTGTGCTTGGAATACGCCTGTACGTTGGCCGCGACCTGGTCGGCGAGCTCACGCGTTGGCGTGAGAATCAGCGCGCGCACCGGATGGCGGGCGGGCGATGCGCTCGTGCTGGCCATGGGCAGCAGACGCTGGATGATCGGCAGGGAAAAACTCGCCGTCTTGCCCGTGCCCGTTTGCGCGGCGCCCATCATGTCGCGGCCGGCCAGCACCACGGGGATAGCTTGTGCCTGGATCGGCGTGGGGATCGTGTAGCCGGAATCGACCACCGCTCGCAGGATGTCGGCGGACAGGCCGAACTGGTCGAACGTGGGCACGGGACCGGGCACCGCGGATTCGGTGGCGCCCAACTCGAGCGCGGGGGCGAATGTGGCAGCGGGCGCGGCAGGACTCGCTTGAACTTCAGTGCTGGAATCAGCCCCGGGTGCGGCGTCGGATGAAGCGGCGGACGGGTTCGTGGCGACGGAATCGGACATGGTGACTTTGGTGGCTTTCGCTTTCGCTAAAAATGCGCCGGAGCGGCGCGCGAGCGGTCATTCCACCGCTCATGGACATCGGATGAAGAAGAACCGCGTGTTTCGTCGATGCAACCGGCAAACAACGATCAACGCGCGGACTTCAGATCCGCAGGGTTTCGTTTCGCTGCGAATCCTCGCTTGACCCGGTCTGACGCAACCGGATGGCGTAGTACGTAAGCGGTACAAAGCGGGTGCAAACGGCTAAGTACGGGTGGCAAGTGCTGGTGCTGCATGACCATGACGGCAACCGCCGCAGGCATGAAAAAGCTTGGCAATCGATATGAAAGAACACCGATCTGCCGGCCCAAGGACCTGGCTTCCCGTCCGGTTCCCGATCCCCGCCGGGTGAGGCGCTCGGACTACGGGAAAGCCCGCTATTGTAGCACTCCCCCGCCCGCCATCACGTTGATCCGCGACGCGCCTTCAAGGCGGCGCCGCGGCCGGGAAGCCCGGCCAGACGGACCTCGACGGCGCGGCCTCGGCTGCTATAACAGCCTATTTCGGTTTCTGCACGGGTTTCGGCGCATCCCTGACGACCATCAGACGCAATTCCGTCATGTCCTCGATCGCGTATTTCACGCCTTCCCGGCCCAGTCCGGAATCCTTGACACCACCGTATGGCATGTTATCAACGCGAAATGACGGAACATCGTTGACCACCACGCCGCCTACTTCCAGTTCGTCCCACGCAAGATTCACGTTCGTGAGGCTGTCCGTGAACACGCCGGCCTGAAGACCGAAATCGCTGTCATTGACCGTTTCGAGCGCCTGGCTGAAGTCCGTGAACTTTTCCAGGATCGCGACCGGCCCGAACGCTTCCTTCCGATACAGATCCTGGTCGCGTTGCACGCCTTCCAGCAACGTCGCTTCGAACATTGCGCCTTCGACCTTGCCGCCCGCGATGATTTTCGCGCCGCTCGCCACGGCGCTTTCCATCCAGCCGGCCAGCCGCTTCGACTCGGATTCCGAGATCATCGGGCCGACGAAGGTCTTCTCGTCCTTCGGATCGCCCATTTTCAGCGACTTCGTTTTCGCGATGAGCTTTTCACGCAAGGCGTCGTAGATATCGGCGTGAATCAGGATCCGCTGCACGCCGATGCAACTCTGCCCCGACTGATAAAACGCGCCGAACGCCAGCCGGTCCACAACGTAATCCAGCCGGTCAGCCTGATCGCGATCGACAATCGCCGCCGCATTGCCGCCGAGTTCCAAAATCACCTTCTTCTTGCCCGCTTTCTTCTTCAGCTCCCAGCCGACCGCCGGCGATCCCGTGAACGACAGGAGACGGAACCGATCATCGGTGGTGAAAAGATCAGCGCCGTCGCGATGAGCCGGAAGAATCGAGAACGCACCTTTCGGCAGATCGGTTTCGGCGAGAATTTCGCCCATGATGAGCGCGCCGACGGGCGTGCGGCTCGCCGGTTTAAGCACAAACGGGCAACCCGCCGCGATGGCCGGCGCGACCTTGTGCGCCGTGAGATTCAGCGGAAAATTGAACGGCGAGATGAACGAGCACGGGCCAATGGGCACGCGTTTGTAATAGCCGTGGTAACCGGCCGCGCGCGGCGCGATCTCCAAGTTGATCATGCCGCCGTCAATACGCACCGACTCCTCGGCCGCGACCCGGAAGGTATCGATCAGCCGCGTGACCTCGCCTTTCGAATCGTTGATCGGCTTGCCCGCTTCAATGCACAGCGCCTCGGCGAGTTCATCGAAACGCTCGCGAAAGCGCTTCACGCAATGATCGAGCACCGCTTGCCGCTGATACGGCTTGAATTCCCGCATCGCGCGCTGGGCCGCAACGGCGTGGCCGATGGCCGCATCGATCGCCTTCGCGTCCGCCATTGCCACGCGGGTCGCCACTTCGCCGCTGAATTTATCGGTGACTTCCAGGTCCGTGTTCGCCGCGACGGCGACGTTTGCCAGGTAATACGGATAGGTTTTCTTTAGCATGTCAGCCTCTGCTTAGCCGCTAGTAGGTCTAAAGTTGCGCGCTGAGCCGTTTGATTTCGCGGTTCAACACGCGCTCGTTGTCCGAATAGTCGATAGGCACATCGATCAGATGAACGCCCGGCGTCGTGAAACATTCCCGCAGCAAGGGCGCGAGCTCGTCCGCCGAATTCACTCTATGCCCGAGCGCCCCATAACTTTGCGCATATAAGACGAAATCGGGGTTCCGCAGCGTCATTCCAAAATCCGGAAAATTCATGTTTTCCTGCTTCCAGCGGATCATGCCGAACGCATCGTCGCGCAGCAGGAGAATCACCAGATCGAGCTTCAGCCGCACGGCCGTTTCCACTTCCTGCGAATTCATCATGAAACCGCCGTCGCCGCAAACGGCCATTACGTTGCGGTCGGGGTGCACGATCTTGCTTGCAATAGCAGACGGCAGGCCCGCTCCCATCGATGCAAGCGCGTTGTCTAGCAGAATGGAATTCGGTTCGTGCGCCCGGTAATAACGCGCGAACCATATCTTGTACATGCCGTTATCGAGGCAAATGATGCCGTCCTTCGGCATGGTGTCGTACACGTCCTTGACAATGCGCACCGGATAAAGCGGGAACCGGTCGTCGTGCTGGCCCTTTGCCAGTTGCGCGTCGAAATGTTCCTTGATCATCTTGAAGCGCGAAAAATCCCAGTTTTGCTCGCTCTTTTTCAGCAATTCCTTCATCTGCCACACCGCGTTTGCGATATCCCCCACCACTTCGATCTGCGGGAAATACACCGGATCGACCTGTGCGCCGAGGAAATTCACGTGGATCACGGTCTTTTCATCGCCGTCGCCGCTACGCATGAAAAACGGCGGCTTTTCGATCACGTCATGGCCGATATTGATGATGCAATCGGCGTGATCGATCGCGCGATGCACGAAGTCGCCATCGGAAAGCGTGGCGTTGCCAAGCCACATGGGATGCGACTCATCGATCACGCCCTTGCCCATCTGCGTGGTGAAGAACGGAATGCCGATCTGGTCGACAAATTCGCGCAACATCTTCGTCGTGGTCTTGCGATTGGCGCCCGCGCCGATCATCAGCAGCGGATATTTCGCCTCGCGGATCGCCGCGACGGCATGCTCCACCGCCTTTTCCTCCGCGATCGGACGACGGCTGAAACTCTTCGGGATCGGCGCGCCGTCGCCCTCTTCGTGCGCCACGTCTTCCGGCAGTTCAAGGTGCACGGCGCCCGGACGCTCTTCTTCCGCGCGCCGGAACGCCTCGCGCACCGACGCCGGAATATTGCCGATCGACACCATCGAGCGCGTGTATTTGGTGAGCGGCTCCATCATCCGCACGACATCGACGATCTGGAAACTGCCTTGCTTGCTCGATTTGATCGGCTTCTGGCCAGTGACCATCAGCATGGGCATGCCGCCGAGTTGCGCGTACGCGGCGGCGGTCACGAAATTGGTCGCGCCGGGCCCGAGCGTGGCCAGGCACACGCCGGTCTTGCCCGTCAGGCGGCCGTAGGTTGCGGCCATGAAACCCGCAGCTTGTTCGTGGCGAGTCAGGACGAGCTTGATTTTGGAGCGGCGCAGCGACTCGAGGAGATCGAGATTTTCCTCGCCGGGAATGCCAAACACGTATTCGACTTTTTCTGCTTCCAGCGCTTTGACGAACAGATCCGATGCTTTCATGGAGAGTCTCGCTTGGGGACGGCGTGCACGGTAAATGTCGTGCAAAAGACGGAAATGAAATGGACCGGGTGCCGCTGAATGAGGCCACACGAAGGCCACAAGAAAGCCACACGAAGGCCGCGCGGCACCCGCCCGTCCGTTTATGGTCAGTTGACCTGCACGCGGTTTGCGCGTGCGGATACAACCTTACTCCGGATAGCCATTCGATGTCGCGGACGACGGCGCGGGTTTAAGTCAGCGGAAGCGTCAGCCTTCAAACCTTACAGGCGTCCGGGTTCAAGGTTCTGGATGAATCGGACGTCGAAAAATCGGACGTCGAATACAAAGAGCCCGTTCCAACGTGAATCGGAACGGACTCTTTTTCATCGTGCGGTCAAACGGCTCTCTAGCTTTCCGTCTTGCAGTCGGCAAGTATCGGCGGGGCCTTCGGATCGGCGGTGTCGTCGGTGAGCGAACCTTCAGGGCCTTTGGTCCACCACGTGTAGTGGTCGCCAACGTATTTCGCCCCCGATGCCGCCAGAACATTCACAAACAACATCTTCCGGCCATCGACGGTCAGCAGCGCAAAACTCTGCTTGTTCTTCGTGTTCATGTACTGCACGGTCAGCGTGCCGCCGCCGCGGCATTCGTAACGCAGCGTGTTGGTCGTCGCCGTCTGAATCTGCGGCACGGTCAGCGGCATCGCGACCGCCGAATGGGTCACGGACATCAAAACCAGCGTACCGGCTGTCAAAGCGATCGATCTGACCATTCGTTCCGTCCATTGGAACCGCGCTTGCCTCTTTCCATCCTTCATCGTTCTATCCTTTCGTTACCTCTTTCCTGGTGAACCCGCCGTGCAACCGCCAAGCGTCGGATGCACGGAGCGGCGTCGAACCCGGTCTGCTGGAATAGCCGACGCCTTCAAACGACTCACCCAACATCATCAAGGATCAATGACGCCCGCGCACGCATCGGTCGGCGCGGCTGCCACATGGCCGACCAGCGGCACCATCTTCAATCCCGCCGATGCCACCCGGCACGGCGCCGCCGCCACACCGCATCCGGCTAAACCAACCAACGTCGCGCACAGCGCGACCATTGCACACCATTTCACTTGAAACCTCCGTGCCGCCCGCGAAAAGCTCGCCGCGAGCGGCGTGTTGCCGTCATCGCGTGGAGACGGGTCTTACCTTAGACGCGGCCAGCTTCGCGCGTTCCCGCGCTTCGTCGGTATCGCGTCCAGTTGCAAGCGCAACGCCCATGCGGCGCTTCGCGAAGCTTTCCGGTTTGCCGAACAGGCGCAGGTCCGAATCGGGCACGGCGAGCGCGTCAGCGACACCTTCGAACGCGACGCCCGCTTCGTCCAGCCCGCCATAAATCACCGCCGATGCACCCGGCGCGCGCAAGGTTGTATCGACGGGAAGACCGAGGATCGCGCGCGCGTGCAGGTCGAACTCAGAGAAGCGCTGCGTGGCAAGCGTGACCAGACCCGTGTCATGCGGTCGCGGACTGACTTCGGAAAACCAGACGTCGTCGCCGCGCACAAACAATTCGACGCCGAACAATCCGCGGCCGCCCAGCGCCGTGGTGACTTTCGCGGCAACATCGCGCGATTTAGCAAGCGCCACGGCGCTCATTGCCTGCGGTTGCCACGATTCCACATAGTCGCCCGCCACCTGGACATGGCCGATCGGCTCGCAGAAATACGTCTGCAGAGCGCCCGTTTCCGGGCTGACCGCGCGCACGGTGAGCTGCGTGATCTCGTACTCGAAGTCGATAAACCCTTCCACGATCACGCGCCCATGATTGACGCGGCCGCCGGCCATGGCGTGCTGCCACGCCGGTTCGATATCCGCGGCGCTTTTGAGCACCGACTGCCCCTTGCCCGACGACGACATCACCGGCTTCACCACGCACGGAAAACCGATCTTGCCGATGGCCGCCGTCATCTCGTCCAGCGACTCGGCGAACGCATAGGGCGACGTCGGAAGCCCAAGCGTTTCGGCGGCGAGACGGCGAATGCCTTCGCGGTTCATCGTGAGTTGCGTCGCGCGCGCGGTCGGGATCACGACGGCAAGCCGCTCGGCTTCGATTTCGGCGAGAGTATCGGTTGCGATGGCCTCGATCTCCGGCACGATCAAATGTGGCCGTTCAGCTTCGATCAACGCGCGCAGTGCCGAGCCGTCGGTCATGTCGATCACATACGAGCGATGCGCGACCTGATGACCCGGGGCATCGGCGTAACGGTCGACCGCGATCGTCTCCACGCCGAGCCGCTGCAACGCGATGATCACTTCCTTGCCGAGCTCGCCCGCGCCGAGCAGCATCACGCGCGTCGCGCCGGGCGTGAGCGGCGTGCCGATTTTCGCGGGCTGCTGCATCGGCTGCACGCCGGATTGAGGGGAAGAAACGGCGGACGCAGCGGACTTCGCGCTCTGCATGGGTGCTCCAGAAAAAGAGGCCTGTCAAGCCCGTGATGTTAACACGCGGACCCTTTTCCGGACGCGATCGGTGTTGTGTTTTCGGGCGCGGGCTGGCGGATCAGCGATGGTAGCGGCGTTGCGCGGCGGCCGCCTGCACGGCGGCTTTGGTGCGATCGAACAAGCGGTCGCGCTAACCTTTCTTTACATGTTGCAATGACTTTGCCGCAATCTGCCTTGGTCAATCTTGGGACGAGTGCGATACCCTTACGGTTTTGCCAGCTCCAAGGAAATTCCATGTCGATGCAGCCCTCCCGTTCGCAACCTGCGCGTGTTTCGGCGCGCAGCCGGGTCCATGCTGCGTTCCCGCGTTCCAAGCCCTCATTGGCAACCGTGGTGTCGATCGTGACTCTCGCTTTCGGTGCAGCGTTAGCAGGTTGCACGATGCCGACACATCCGGACAGCGCCGCGCCGCCGACCGATCCTTACAACCCGGCCGCGACCCAGCTTCTCGACGATACCCAATGGCAACTCACCAGTTGGACCAATGCCGACGGCAAGTCGCGCCCGGTTCCGGCCAGTCCGGCTGGCGCCGCTGGCGGTAGCGTGGGCGGAGCGCCGATCACCCTGAACTTTTCGACGCTAGGCGGCCAACGCAAGGCGAACGGCTTTTCCGGCTGCAACCGTTTCACCGGCACCTATGATCTGGCTGGCGGCGAGCTGTCCTTCGGCCCCCTTGCCAGCACGCGGATGGCTTGCGCGCCGGGACCGGGCAGCGCGCTCGAACAACCGTTCCTCCAGGGCCTGACGGATATCGAAAAAACCGGCGTGCAAATGCAGCCGCCGCAACAATTGCAGATCACGCTCAAGAACGGCGACGTGATGACGTTCACACGAGGCGCGCAACCTTGAGATCGATGAAGGCCGGTTTGGAGGGTTGAGGTTTTTGAGGGTGGAGGTTGAGGAAAAGGCGGTTGCGTTTCAGGCGGTCGTCACGGAGTCTGTTGGACGTTGGCGCCCGGTCGAGTCAGGGCATTTGGCATCCTGGCGCTTGACGTCGTTTGACGCCATTAAAAACGCGTTGGTTTTTCGTTTGGCTGTTCGGCTTTGGCTGTTCGTCTTTGAAACGGAATATGAACGCTCGCCTGACCCGGCCAACACCGTCTCGATGCATCAATCGTCACCTGCGGCCGAATGCTTGATCGCTTGACCACCGCCCGCCCTCGCCGCGTTCATGGCGGTTAAACTCGGCGGTACTGATTCATATTTGTCTGAGCCTGGGTTCGCTGCTCACATCGCTTACATCATTCCTGGTTCCTTGCATGCACACGGTAGTTTTCGGCTGGTTCGGTGCTTCGGCCGTCTGGTTCATCCCCCTTCTCTGGCGCATCGTCAAGTCCGTTCTCCCCAACGGCGGCGGCCTGCGCGGTCCGGGCACGATCCGGCTCTGGCTCGGTTTCTTCTGCGTGCTCCTCGCGAGCTGCGCGCTAGAAGCCGCCCTGTTTCATTCGTTCGCATTCGCAGCCGACGTCGACCATCTCGGCCACGCGCTGTTGCTCGGCCTGGGCGGACAGGCCGGCGTCGTGAGCACGCGGGCTGCGCTGAGCGTGGGTGCCGGTGCGGCCATTGTGTTTCTCATCAGCTTGCCGTGGCTCTGCGGGTTCCAATGGCGCGAGACCCTTGGCTGGGCAAACGGCGCATTCGGCCTGGGCCTCAAACCCGAGTGGTTCACGCCACGGGAACGGTCGGTCCGAGAGAAACCATCGCGTGCCCGGGCATCGCGCGACAACGCGCAAACGCGGGGAGCGAGCGCGGGTCTCGGCAGCTTCAAGGCGGGGAGCACGGTTGGGAGCGGTGTCACGACTTCTGGTAGAACCTCGCACGATGCTCCGGCACTCGGCTTGCCGACTGCAACGCAACGCCCAAGCGGTCGTTATCAGCGGCCGACCGTCTGGCGTCCGCAGCCTGCACGGCGCAGCGACGCCGAGCGGCCGATGCGCGGGCCCGAGGCTGCGCGGCCGATCGAACCCTTGTCGTCGACACATCGTGAACCGGGTACCGGCAAAGACAGCTATTCGGACCGCTTCCCCGATGCACGCCCTGCCGCTTCGCACAGCGGTCGTGGAACAGGACCTCGGGAGCCGCTCGAACCGATCGCACCGGCGGGCTGGCTGAAGAGCAGCCCGGAGTCGGGATCGTCGTCGGGAACGCGGGAAAGGACGGCAAGCGTGAACGTGCCCGAGGTGGGGACGAGCGCCGGATCGGGTGGCGTCACGCGGATCGCGAGTGCGGCGGGTACCGGGGGAACGGCGGGGGGAACGACAGGTGCCGTGCCGCCGAATGCGGCCCGGACATCGGCAACGCGGGGAACGGACCGTTCCGTGGATACTGCCGCGTCGCGGCTTCCAGATGTATCGCGTCCGTTGCTGAACCGGAGCGCACCGGGCGCTATTCGTGCGTCGGGTTCCTCCGGTGTTTCCCACGCCGCTTCGCGCAATACATCGATGAACCCTACCGGCGGCAAATCGGTTCCTCCGGGCGTGTCGAGCGACTCTTTTTTTGCTGCGACAACGGCATTCGCGGCTGTTCCCGCCAAACCTGCCGGTCCACCGCCTGCACCTGAACGGATAAAGGAGACGCTGCGCTCCATCGAGCAAAGCACGGCGCAATGGACCACGCGCGCAGGTGGCGTTGATACAGCGCGGGAAGCGGGAGGGTTGCCAGAGGCGAGTGGCACGGATAAGAGACACGATGCATCGGCGTTGAACGCTTCGGGTACTTCGGGTACTTCGGGTACTTCGGGTACTTCGGGTACTTCGGGTACTTCGGGTACTTCGGGTACTTCGGGTACTTCGGGTACTTCGGGTACTTCGGGTGCTTCGGGTGCTTCGGGTGCTTCCGACGCGCTGGCCGCTTCGGCTAGCCCCGTGGGTTCCGCTCCTCCAGCGTCCTCAGCTATCACCACACCCCTAGCTTCTCCGGCATCGGCATTTGCGCCCCCGGCTGTTTCTGCATCGTTGGTAAGTGCGGGTCTCGCGAGTCATGCAACCCCCAACACACCAACACCGAACGCGACGGATCTTGAGAAGACCACAATCATCTCCGATTCGTCCCCGACGTCGGGCACGACTACTCCGTCGTCGATAACCAACCCGTCCGCGAACCAGGCCGACCAGCCGGGAACGGCGGAAGGCGTTGCGTCGCTGGCGGCATCGAGTGTTGCGGGCACGTATTCGTCCAGCGCTTCGTTACGCGATGGCTACACCTTCGCCTCTGCCGCCCAGACTATCGTGCGCGAGCCAACGCAGCCGGAGACCGGCACGGATGCAAGCACGAGCAACGCAGACATCCACAACAACGGCGCCCTGCCCTATCCCGTATCACCGACAGCGCACGATAACGGTATCGAACAAACACCGGCAACCACCCCGGTCACGACGCAATCCGTCGATGTACGCTCGAACCCGTTGTCGAACCTGCCCGTGCAGCCCACCGATAGCGACGAGACCAAGAATCAGACGTCGGATCCGATATGGCCGGCCGATATCGACGGAACCGCGCACCTGGCCTCTTCCGCCATTGCAGGCAATGCCGCGCTCAACCCATCGACCGGTTCTGGGTCGATCGAAACCCGCGGCCTGAACGGTTCATCCACACCCCTGGAACCGGCAACGCCGAGCACGACGACGTCGCCCAATACGTCACCATCCACGCAAACGCCAGTTCACCTCGCCGATCTCCCGCCGTGGGCCGTCCGCGCCGGGCAAACGCACCCTGTACAGACGACGCGTGACATCGTCCCGGCGACACCGGCATCGTCGTTATCGGGAAGCCCCGCAACCGCGTCCACGGGTCAGGCCCACACGCCGCCGTGGCAAGCAGATTTGGGCGCCGCACGTGCGCCGTTGAGCGACGTCGATACGCCACATGCCGCGCCCGACGAAACGAACGCAAACGTCGAAACCAGCATCGATACCCCGCCCGCCTCTCTCGCTCCGAACGAATACGCGGCACAAACGCAAACGCCGACCGACCGAACGGCGCAAACGGAATGGAAAACCGCGACCGAAGCACAAGCAGGCCCGAACTACAACCACGCTTCGAACATTGTCCATTTTCCGCGCGCCATTGCGAACGCGGACGCGAGTGCCAATGCGGACGCGACCCCGGCTCCCGCGCCTGAAACAACCCCGCAGCAATCCGATTCCCGCCCGCCGGTGCGTGGTTTCATCGCGACCGAATTCGAGTTCCACGCGCCCGCGGCGTCGGCCGTCGATCTCCCCGGCCTCGATCTCCTCGAACCCGCATCCGACGAAGTCGAACCAGTCTCCGAACAACATCTCGCCGAAACGGGCCAGTTGATCGAGCAGCGTCTGCAGGAATTCAAGGTACCGGTGACCGTGGTCGGTGCATCGGCGGGACCGGTCATCACGCGCTTCGAAGTCGAACCGGCGCTAGGCGTGCGCGGCAGCCAGATCGTCGGCCTGATGAAGGACCTGTCGCGCGGACTCGGGCTGACATCCATCCGCGTGGTCGAGACGATTCCCGGCAAGACCTGCATGGGGCTCGAATTGCCGAACGCCAAACGGCAGATGATCCGGCTCTCCGAAATCCTGGAAGCCGATGTTTATCGCGACTCGAAGTCGTTCCTCACGATCGCGATGGGCAAGGATATCGTCGGCAATCCGGTCGTGACCGACCTCGCGCGCGCGCCGCATATGCTGGTCGCGGGCACGACGGGTTCGGGCAAATCGGTGGCGATCAACGCGATGATCCTGTCGCTGCTCTACAAGGCGAAACCGGAAGACGTGCGCCTGATCATGATCGACCCGAAGATGCTGGAACTGTCCGTGTACGAAGGCATTCCGCATCTGCTCGCGCCGGTGGTCACCGACATGAAGCTGGCCGCGAACGCGCTGAACTGGTGTGTCGGCGAAATGGAGAAGCGCTACAAGCTGATGTCGGCGGTAGGCGTGCGCAATCTGCAGGGTTTCAACCAGAAAATCCGCAATGCTGAAGCTGCTGGCAAGAAGCTGACGAACCCGTTTTCGCTCACGCCCGACGCACCCGAACCGCTCGCCAAGCTGCCGATGATCGTGGTCGTGATCGACGAGCTGGCCGACTTGATGATGGTCGCTGGCAAGCAGATCGAGCAGTTGATCGCGCGGCTGGCGCAGAAGGCGCGCGCCGCCGGCATTCACCTGATTCTCGCGACGCAGCGTCCATCGGTGGACGTGATCACCGGGCTGATCAAGGCGAACATTCCGACGCGGGTGGCGTTTCAGGTGTCATCGAAGATTGATTCGCGCACGATCCTCGACCAGATGGGCGCGGAGTCATTGCTCGGCGCCGGCGATATGTTGTTCCTGCCTCCCGGCACGGGTTACCCGCAACGCGTGCATGGCGCGTTTGTCGCGGATGAGGAAGTGCATAGCGTGGTGGAGTATCTGAAGCAGTTCGGCGAACCGGAGTACGAGGAAGGGATCTTGTCGGGACCGACGCCCGAAGGTGGCACGCCGGACCTGTTCGGCGACACGCCGGATGCCGAAGCCGATCCGCTCTACGACGAAGCCGTATCGTTCGTGTTGCGCACGCGCCGGGCATCGATCTCGTCGGTGCAGCGGCAATTGCGCATTGGCTACAACCGCGCAGCGCGACTGGTCGAACAGATGGAAACAGCGGGCCTGGTTTCACCGATGAGCACAAATGGAAATCGCGAAGTGCTCGCACCGGGACCGGCGGAATAAGCCGCTATAAGATGACCGGTGCGGGGGCCCCGGCCATCTCACCTCACGTCACCTCACCACAACCGAAAGCGCCGCAACAAATACAGCGTGAAGGCGGCGCAAACGGCCATCACGCCCATCACGATCAAGAACGAATAGGTATCGTGCGTGCCGGGCAGCCCGGCCACGTTCATGCCAAAGATACCGGACACAAGCGTTGCGGGCATCAGCAACGCGGACATGACCGCGAGCCACAGCAGCTTGCGGTTGATGTCCTCCGAGAGCAACGCGGCAATCTCGTCCTGCAGCAACTTCGAGCGTTCGTATTGCGCCTCGAGTCCGGCAGCCAGCCCGTTGAGCACCTGAATTGCCTGGATCAGCGTTTCCATCGACCGGGGCTCTGCCCACTCCAGCCGCCGCAGAACCAGTTGCGTCAGCGCGTTGCGCTCAGGATCCACAAACCGCTTCACTTCCACCAGCCGCCTGCGCACCGACCCCAGCTCCGCGCGCCAGTTCGAATGACGACCGTCGAGCACGCCCTCCTCGACGTCATCGAGCCGATCGCCGATTTCATCGATACGATCCGCGAACGTCTCGTTCAACGCGCGAATCAGGCCGGCGAAAAGATCGACGGTGTCGCGAAACACGGCGCCTTCGAGCACGGCATGACGCAGCCGGTCGGTGGATTGAAGCGGCTGCGCGCGCACCGTGATCATGCGGTTCTTATCGACGTAAAAGCGCAGCGCGCCCGTCGCGCGGCGCGTGGCCTGCGCGTTCGGATCGGCGTCCGGGGTCTCCGCGACGCGCTCCAGATCCGCCACCACGCCGTACATGAACGTCCCGCCCATGTGCACGCGCGGGCGCTTGTCCTCACCGTTCAGGAATTCGCGGGCGACGTCGGGCATGGCGGTCACGCCGGTCAGCCAGCTTTCGACGGTGTCGTCGTTTGCGCTCAAATGCAGCCACGTCGGGCCGTCGCCTGCAATCTCGCGGCGCGCTTCATCCCAGGACAGCCGTAACGCCTCCGCGCCGGCAAACCGGAACGCACAGATAAAACCCGGTGGTGTGGGTGCGTCCTGCTCCGTACTGCGAGCGGTGGGACCCGACTCGCTACCAACTACTGACGTAATGTTCAACGTTGAATTCCTTCGATACCGGGACAACCCCGGCCTTACCAGTTAAACAAAAACCACGTTACTTAAAAACCAAGAAAGAACCAGGAAAAAGCCAGGAAACCTCTGCAAGCCGCGAACCCCCAACGACCCGCACAGTTGAATAAAAAATCCTCAGGATGGCGAAACAAACTTGAAATCGACCGGTGAACCAATCTCCAGGCGCTTGGGATCGGACGCAAGTTCGCCCGTGTCCGGATTGCGCCGGAAAAAGTAGACGCTGTCGCTGTCCTGGTTGCCGACGATCAGCCAGCGTCCGGTCGGATCGATAGCAAATTCGCGCGGCGACTTGCCGAGCGTCGAACGCCGGTTGAGCAGCTTGAGATGACCATCGGACGGATTCACGGCGAAGGTCAGGAGTTCGTTCGCATCGCCGCGATTGGTCGCATAGAGGAAACGGCCGTCCGGCGACAGATGGATCGCGCTGCCGCCCACCTTGCCCTTGAAACCGGGCGCGGTCATCGGCAGGGTTTGCCTTAGCGTGAGCTTGCCGTCGTCATAGTCGTACACCGACACCGACGCACTCATTTCGGTTGTCAGGTAGGCATGTTTGCCGGCTTGATCGAAGATCAGGTGGCGCGGCCCGGAACCCGGTTTCACGAGCGTATAACGCGACTCGGTCGGCCCGAACAAACCCCGGCTGCCGTCGGGCGTGTATCTATATGAATAGATCTTGTCCGCACCCAGGTCCTGCGCGAACAGGTAACGGCCGTCGGGCGAAAACACCGTGGAGTGCACATGCGAATTGTCCTGGCGCCCTTTCACGGGACCGCTGCCGTCGTGATGCACGGTGAGTACCGACGGATCAACCCGGTCACCTTCCAGTGGAAACACGGCAAAGCTGCCGCCCGGATTCGATGCCACCGAGTAGTTGGCGGTCAGCAAATAACGGCCATCCGGCGATAAAGCGAGATACGCGGGATCGTTGCCATCGGAAGAGACGCGGTTCACGAAGGTGAGTTGCCCGCTCGGCGGATCGAAGCGGAATGCGCTGATGCCACCGCGTTGCGAAGCGGGACCGTTATCGCCGGGAAGCTCGTTGACCGCGTACACATGCTGCCGATCGTGGCTCACCACGAGATACGACGGATTCACCGCTTGCGCGGATGAAAGGCGCGTGATCGCACCGGTGCCCGTGTCGAACCGGTACACATAGAGACCCTCGCTCTTGCCGCTGCCGGTGTACGTGCCCACGAGCAAGTCGAATACGCCGTTATCGGCAGCGCCGGAAGTCGCTGACGTGCCGGTGCCGGCGGCCGTACCCGCCCCTTGTGCGAAGGCTTGGGCGGCAGCCAGCGACAACACAGCGGCAACACCCGCGGCAACACCCGCCGCCACACCTTTCGACATCAATCGCGACCGCCCGGACTGATTTAAACGCGCCGACCCGGCGGCGCGGCACGATGTTTGCGTGGAAGCGAAGCCCCGGACACGGAGCGTGGAAGGAAAATGAGGAAAACGACATGTCAAACGCGTCAAACGAGAGAAATGGGTGAGATCCGCCAAATACATACAGCCTCCTGATCGTTCGTTATTACGGCTTGTTTCAGGTTATATGAGCCGTGGACAAGCGCCCGATTGTCCCAATTGTCACCGGTCACTGCTTCGGCGCATGATGCAAACCGCATGATGCAAACCAATTCCCATCAAAAAATCAACAAGGAGTCGCCATGAATATCCATCTGAGCCTTGGACCGCTGGTTGCGCTGATAGCGGGCATTCTGATCCTGATCGTGCCGCGCCTGCTCAACTTCATCGTTGCGATTTACCTGATCATCATCGGGCTGATCGGCGTATTCGGACTTAGCACGACACATTTCTGACGGCCTCGGCACGAACACCGCCATCGCGCTCCTGGCCGTCACGCGCTCCTTAAGACGCTGTTATTGGAGCGAGGTTCCGAACGTTCCGAACGACGAGCAAACGCTGAACGCGGGGTCGCAATCCGCGATCCCGCGCTAAGAATGTTCTGAAGTTGAACTAAGCCGTTGCGCGCTGCAGCGCAATCGGTATCAGTTATTGGCAAGCTGGTCGAGCCGCATCCGGCCCTGCAGCGACAAACCGCCCACGGCGGTGCGCCCGTCGACCTCGCGATGCCGCGTGAAACAGGCGCGTTCGATCAGGAACGACGCGGCGGTCTCCATCCCGTTGCGGGACAGGCCGAGATTCTTGTAATTGAGATCCAGGAGCGCGGTTTGATCGACGATGTGGCTCGCGGCCGACAGGATGGCGATGCAATCGGCTCTCGACGGATTCAGCATGGCTTTCACTTTCGATGTCCTCGAAAACGTTAGGCAAGCAGGGAGCGCGTGACGTGCATCAACAGGTCCGATACCACGGTACGACGGACCCACGTGACTGCTTTCGGCAAAACCGTCAGGCGCGAAGATTCATTCTAGGCATTTGTCACAAGTTTTTTCAACCTTCCTGCGCTTGCGGTTTTGCAAGGCCTTTTGCGCGGCCGTCTGCAAGGTCACTTACACCGGGAGTAAGGGACTGGAGCTTGCGACCGAAGCTTGCAACCGGTACGCATGAAAACGCGAAATGCGAATGCGCTTCATAATCGAACACTCGAAGGACTGGAACAGCCTGGCCTCCCCCAACCACGCGGCACCTGTACTGCGGCCGCATCGACCTCACTCCCCTAGCCTATGCCCGCACTGATTGAGGACTACGCCCTGGTCGGCGATGGTCACACCGCTGCCCTGATTTCAAAAGAGGGCTCGATAGACTGGCTGTGCTGGCCGCGCTTCGACTCCGGCGCGTGTTTTGCGGCCCTCTTGGGCACGCCGGAAAACGGCCGCTGGCTGATTACACCCGACCTGCCCGAGGGCGCCCCGCCGCCGGTCATCACCCGCCGGTATCGCGGCGATACGCTGATCCTGGAAACCGATTTCGAAACGCCCGACGGAAAGGTTTCGCTCATCGACTTCATGCCGGTCCGTGATGGCGCATCCGACCTTGTGCGCATCGTGGTGGGCCGGCGCGGCACGGTGAAGATGAAAATGGAACTGGTGCTGCGCTTCGATTACGGCTCCTCCATTCCGTGGGTCAGCCGGCTCCCCGACGAAAGCGGTATTCGCGCGATCGCCGGTCCCGATCTATGCGTGTTGCGTACGCCCATCGAGCTCACCGGCGAGAACATGCGCACCGTCGGCGAATTCACCGTAAGCGAGGGTGAGCGCGTCCCCTTCTCGCTCGTGTATTCGCAATCGCACTTGCACCTGCCTCGCGCACTCGATCCCCATACGCAGTTCGCGCGCACCGAGAACTTCTGGCTGGAGTGGTCGGGACGCAGCAATCTTGACGGCCGCTGGGGTCCGGCCATCCGCCGCTCGCTGATTACGCTCAAGGCGCTCGCTTACGAACCGACCGGCGGTATTGTCGCGGCGCCGACCACGTCGTTGCCTGAGCAACTGGGCGGCACGCGCAACTGGGATTATCGATACTGCTGGTTACGCGACGCCACCATCACCCTCCTCGCAATGATGCGCAGCGGTTACTACGACGAAGCGCGCGCCTGGCGGGCATGGCTTGGCCGCGTGATGGCCGGGTCGCCGGATCAGGTGCAGATCATGTACGGCATTGCGGGCGAGCGGCGCTTGCCCGAATGGGAAGTCGACTGGCTGCCGGGTTACGAGAACTCGAAACCTGTGCGCATTGGCAACGGCGCGGTCAACCAGTTGCAACTCGATGTCTACGGCGAGGTCATGAACGCGCTGCATCTCGCGCGCGTGGGCGGCCTCCAAAGCGATGAAACCGTATGGTCGATCCAGCGCGCCATGCTCGATCATCTCGACACCATCTGGCAGGAAGCAGACGAAGGCATCTGGGAAACGCGCGGCGGCCGTCAACAATTCACGTTCTCGAAGGTCATGGCGTGGGTCGCCTACGACCGCGCGATCAAATCGGCGGAACAGTTCAGCCTGGAAGGCCCGATCGACCACTGGCGCGCGGTGCGCGACACCATTCACGCGGACGTATGCGAGAAAAGCTGGAATCCGTCGATGAACTCGTTCGCGCAAACTTACGGCGGCGACGCTCTCGATGCCAGTTTGCTGCTGATTCCACTGCTCGGCTTTCTGCCTCCGGAAGATCCGCGCGTGATCTCCACGGTCCACGCCATCGAGCGTGATCTCACCCATGACGGACTGGTCAAGCGATACCACACGACGGAGGTACAGGACGGACTGCCGCCCGGGGAAGGCACGTTTCTGGCGTGCAGCTTCTGGCTGGTCGACAATCTCGCGCTGCAGGGGCGCCACGAGGAAGCGTACGCGATGTTCGAGCGTTTGCTCGGTCTCGCCAACGACGTCGGCCTGCTGGCCGAGGAATATGACACGGTCGCGAAACGTCTGGTTGGTAACTTTCCGCAAGCGTTCTCGCATGTCGCGCTCGTGCATACCGGCATGAACCTGATGCGCCACGAACAAGGCATGGCGAAGGCTACCGGCCAGCCCACGTCGCGTCAGGACAAACCCTCGGACGCAACGCTCGCAAAAGAAAGCAAAACGTAATGTTGTTCGAATAATTAACGGAAATTGACGATTTCAACGCTAAATTCATGCTGAATAGCGGTAAAGAGCACGTATGTTGCGTTGCACAAAAGCGTGTTCTTGGCTATGATCGAAGAGGCTTTCCGACCGGTCGTTCGGTGAATTGAAATTTTGAATGGGGTCTGGATCACGGCTTAGCCGGTATGTGTTTTGTGTTGAGCCCGGAAGGCAACGCCGGCTTGATGCCCAGTCCCGCCCCTCTTCCCTGCGACCCCTCATGAAGCGAACAAGCAACAACGCAAGCAACAACGAATAACTGCCAGCACCAGCAATGCGGTGCAATCGACGAACTGCACGCCGAGCCGGGAACCAGCGAAAGCCTGACCCGGCATGACGCCACCGCCGATAGAGGCCAACCGCCGGACACGCTCCCGGAGACGGGCGCAGCCGGATTTATACAGGTCAGACATGCTCTATCAATTCCACGAATTTCAGCGGGCCATGTTGAGCCCCCTTACGGCATGGGCGGAAGCGGCATCGAAGTCGTTCACCAATCCTTCCAGCCCGCTCGCGTACGTGCCCGGTTCCACGCGGCTCGCGGCCGGCTACGAATTGCTGTATCGCCTGGGCAAGGATTACGAGAAGCCCGAGTTCGAACTGCATCAGATCGAGAAGAACGGCCATGCCATTCCTATCGTCGAGCAGATCGTGCTGGAAAAACCCTTCTGCAGGCTGATCCGCTTCAAGCGTTTCTCCGACGACAGCGCAACCGTCACCGAACTCAAGACCGAACCTATCGTGCTGGTCTGCGCCCCGCTGTCGGGTCACCACTCCACGCTGTTGCGCGACACGGTGAAGACGCTGCTGCACAACCACAAGGTCTATCTGACGGACTGGCTCGACGCCCGCATGGTGCCGCTTGAAGACGGGTCGTTCCATCTCGACGACTACGTGGAATACATCCAGGAATTCATCCGCCATATTGGCGCGAAAGACCTGCACGTGATCTCGGTGTGCCAGCCGACCGTGCCGGTGCTCGCCGCAATCGCGCTGATGGCCAGCCGCGGTGAAGACACGCCGCGCACCATGACCATGATGGGCGGCCCTATTGATGCGCGTCGCAGCCCCACGTCGGTCAACTCGCTCGCGAGTGAACATTCATACGAATGGTTCGAGAACAACGTGATCTACACGGTGCCGGCGAACTATCCGGGTGTAGGCCGCAAGGTGTATCCGGGCTTTCTGCAGCATGCCGGTTTTGTCGCCATGAACCCGGAGCGGCACGTGACGGCGCATTGGGACTTCTATCAGAACCTGATGCGTGGTGACGACGAAGATGCGGAGCAGCATCGCCGCTTCTACGACGAATACAACGCCGTGCTCGACATGGACGCCGACTACTACCTCGACACCATTCGCATTGTGTTCCAGGAGTTCCGCCTGGCCGAAGGCACGTGGAACGTCAATGGTGAGCTCGTGCGTCCGCAGGACATCAAGAACACGGCACTGCTGACCATCGAAGGCGAACTCGACGACATTTCAGGCAGCGGCCAGACGCGTGCTGCGCATGACTTGTGCACCGGCATTGCGGCGAAGAACAAACGCCACTACATGGCGGAGAAGGCCGGCCACTACGGCATTTTCTCGGGACGCCGCTGGCGCACGATGGTGTATCCGCAACTGCGCGAATTCATTCTCGCGCACGACAAGGCGCCGAAAAAGGAAGCTGTCCCGGCCTGATCGCGGTCTGACGGAATAGCCGCCTGGAATTGATTGGCATGACACAGCACGCCGCGTTTTACGCGGCGTGTTTCATTGAAGGGCCCCTCTGCGACGAGCAGGCCCGATGCATCAGCGCCGCAACAAATACGCGAGCAGCAATTCCGTGTTCATCTTGATAATTTCATCGCGTTCGGCATCGCGGCTGAAGTCGAGTCCGAACGTGGCTTCGAGCGTGAAACGATTCGATACGATGTAATACCCGAGCCCCGACAAAGTCACGTAAAAACGCAGCGGGTCGACGTTATTGCGAAATAGTCCGGCATGCTGACCACGTTCGAGAATCTTCGCAAGCGTGGCGACCACCGGCGATATCAACTCCCGAATACGCGTGGAACCCTTTATATAGCGGGCTTCGTGCAGGTTTTCGTTATTGATGAGCCGCAAGAGTTCGGGATGCTCACGATAATAATTCCAGATGAAATGCGCCAGTTGCGTGATCGCTTCGACGGGTGCGATCCCATCAAGGTCGAGCGTCTTTTCAGCCTCGGTGAGTGCGGCGAATGCATGTTCGAGCACAGCCGTGAACAACTGCTCCTTGCTGCCGAAATAATAGTAGAGCATTCGCTCGTTGGTTTCGGCACGGCGTGCAATCTGGTCGACACGTGCGCCGAACAAGCCGCCCGCAGCAAATTCCTCTGCGGCGGCGAGCAGGATGCGACGGCGTGTACCCTCGGGATCTCTTTTGATTTTTGGCTGGTTCATGGTGGCTTTGTGATCGACAAACCGCGTTATCGAAATAGCGTCACGCGTTCCCGTGTCCTCAGGACGCATGCGATGGATCGGTTACGCCAACGTGATTGGGGAATACCGTCCTGCAGTCAATCGAAAGCAATTTGATTATGTGCACATCGTTGGCAGGTTGGCAATTGGGAATGGTTGGGAACAGCTTGAAATTCAGCGATAATGCCGCATCCCGTGCAACGGCCGGAAACGCTCGAACAGGACGTCAAAAATGAGCGCGAACCAGAGCGCTCGACATGTCCCCACGTGCTGTCGCCGAATGTCGTCGAATCTCGCCGAACGCGGATTATACGGATCGTGCCAAGGGCCAATCGTCTGTTTTGTCGGATCCACAAGCCTGGCCAACGCCAGATGAATGGACCGTTCGTGTTGCAACGCCTTCGCGCCAAGGTCACGAGCCCGTCCGCGCCATCCTCCCCAAGCCGTTAATGTGACTGTAGTGACTGCAACTTCTGCCAAAACCCTCGCCGACCAGATCGAAGACCGGCTGCCCCAGACGCAATGCACCAAATGCGGCTATCCCGCTTGCCGGCCGTACGCCGAGGCCATTGCCGCGGGCGAGGCAAACTACAACCAGTGCCCGCCGGGGGGCCAGGAGGGTGTGGTCCGCCTGGCCAGCCTGCTCGGCAAGCCTGTCATTGCGCTGAATCCCGATAACGGCGTGGAACGGCCCCGGCCGCTTGCGATCATCGATGAAAATCTTTGCATCGGCTGCACGCTGTGTCTGCAGGCGTGTCCGGTCGATGCGATCGTCGGTGCGGCGAAGCAGATGCACACGATCATCCCCGAGCTCTGCACCGGCTGCGACCTGTGCGTGCCGCCCTGCCCGGTCGATTGCATCGCCATGGTCCCGGTCACGGGCGAGAAAACCGGCTGGGACGCATGGAGCCAGCAGGAAGCCGACGCGGCACGCAAGCGGCACGACTTTCGCCAGGCACGCCTCGCACGTGAACGCGACGCGGCAGAAGCGCGCAAGGCGGCACGCATGGCGGGTGCGTCGGGTACTGAGCCACGCGGTCGACTGAATACCGAGCCAGACGGATCGGTTGAATCAAAAACGGCGCAGCCCGTCACCACGGCCGACGACGACGCGCAGGCAAAAAAGCGCGCCATCATCCAGGCCGCGATGGACCGTGCACGCCAGAAGAAAGAAGAGATGGCCAAACTTGGCGTGGGGCCGAAAAATACCGACGCGGTCAGCCCGGAGGTTCAGGCGCAGATCGATGCAGCGGAAGCGCGGCGGCATCGGCTCGGTATAACGCGCCCTGATAACGACAAAAGTTCGACACCTGCCATCGACCCCGACCGTGAACCTGGTAACGATAACAAGACCTGAACACGATGAACGCCCAAAAACGCCGTGCGATCTTTGAAACGCTGCAAAGCCTGAATCCACATCCGACCACCGAACTCGAGCATGAATCGCCGTTCGAATTGCTGATCTCGGTGCTGTTGTCGGCACAAGCCACCGATGTCTCCGTGAACAAAGCCATGCGGCGCATGTACCCGGTCGCCAACACGCCGGCCAAGGTGCTGGCGCTGGGCGAAGAAGGCGTGAGGGAGTACATCAAGACCATCGGATTGTTTCGGACGAAAGCGAAGAACGTGATCGCCACGTGCAAGATCCTGGTGGAGCAATACGGAGGGGAGGTCCCGGACGATCGCGAGGCGCTTGAATCGCTTCCCGGCGTTGGACGAAAGACGGCAAACGTGATCCTGAACACGGCGTTCGGGCATCCGAC
Organism: Caballeronia sp. dw_19; assembly: GCF_018449515.1. Taxonomy (GTDB): domain Bacteria; phylum Pseudomonadota; class Gammaproteobacteria; order Burkholderiales; family Burkholderiaceae; genus Caballeronia. The sequence continues at coordinate 335,250 of NZ_JAAVUQ010000005.1, forward strand.
CATCGCCGTGGATACGCATATCTTTCGGGTATCGAATCGTACCGGGCTCGCGCCCGGGAAAGACGTGCGCGCGGTCGAAATAGCGTTGGAGAAATTCGTCCCCGATGAATTCAAACAGGACGCTCATCACTGGCTGATCCTGCACGGCCGCTATGTCTGCCGGGCACGCGTGCCCGAATGCTGGCATTGCGCGATCGAACCGCTGTGCGAGTTCCGGCCGAAGACGCCGGCGCCTATCGAATAAGAGGAATAAGTAAAATAAGCACCGGGAAGGTCGACACGCGCCGAAACGGGCGAAAGGCAGCGATGCAGCTTAAAATGAGCCTCTGAAAACGACCCCTGCAAGCCACTCCACACCCATGTTCAACCCCAGCCGCGACGAAGTTCGCCAATTTTTCACCGACACCTGGCGCAAGCAGCGCGAGGGCGGCGTCCTGACACCGCTTGAGAGCATTGCCGCGGATTGGATCGGCGAGCATCCTGAATACCAGCAAGAACTCGCCGATCCCGACGTGGCCCACGCCGACTACTCGCCGGATCAGGGCAAGAGCAACCCGTTCCTGCATTTGTCGATGCATCTCGCCATTACCGAGCAATTGTCCATCGATCAACCGCCCGGCATCCGGCGCGCGCATGAGCGACTGGTCGGCCGGATGGGTTCGACGCATGACGCTCAGCACGCCATCATGGAATGCCTTGGGCAGATCATCTGGGAATCACAGCGCAACAACACGCCGCCGGACACCGACGCGTATCTTGCGCTGATCGAACAACGGGCGTCGCGAGACTGAAGAACAAGGCCCGAGAGCCGAGGGCCGAACCAAAAACGAAAACACCCCGCGAGTCATTGACCGGCGGGGTGTTTTTTTATGCGTCCATCAAACCGACAAAGACGATCCGGCGATGCTTACTTCTTCACGATCAAATCGCCATCCAATGATTCGATATACGCCGAGATGTCCTTCAGGTCACTTTGCGACAAGCTTTGCACCTGTGCGGCCATGATCGGGTTGTTGCGCCCGAAGTTCGGATTGCCGTTGCCCATCTGATACTGGCGCAACGCCCAGTACAGATAGTCGGCGTGCTGGCCTGCGAGCTTCGGATACTCCGCGCTCACCGGCTTGTTCAGGTTCGGGCCGTGGCAGGCCGCGCAATTGTGGGCCTCGGTGAGCACCTTGCCATTGCTTGCATCGGCTGCATGCGCCGGCTGCATGGCCAGAACGCCGATCGCGCCGATCAGCGCGGCTGCCGTGCATGCTGTCTTCAACACTGTGTCGAGTGCCTTCATGAATTCTCCTATCCGCGATTAGTGATTACCGGGTGACGGGCGCCGCTGACCTGACAATCAGATATGGGCGCAACGCGGATCACTTGTCGGGATTGTTCTTCGAAGAGGGGGTTTGCGCGGCGTAATACGCAGCGATGTCGGCGATATCCTGATCGGACAGCGTGGTCGCTATGCCATGCATCGTCTCGAAATGGCGATCGCCCTTCTTGTAGGCATGCAGCGCGTTCTCAATATAGCGGGCGCTCTGGCCACCGAGCATGGGAACCCGGTACACCTCGGGATACGCGGTCCGGTAACCGGGAATGCCGTGGCACCCGATACACATCGCAACTTTGCCCTGGGCTGCTTTCGCGTTGCCCACGACATCGGCGGATGCCTGTGTCGCGAAGCCGGCAAGCCCCGACAGCGCTGCGATCACGGCACATTTGCCGACGAATTTATTCATAGCTTCTAACCTGGCATGAGGGGAAATCCGGCACCTTGGACGCTTGGCGTTCCGGGACTTTCTCGGGACTGGTCAAACGGACGCGCGCTGAACGAGGGCACTAATTAGTCCCCTGGAGCGCAAATCCGCGCGTTTTCGCGCATTTCCGTTTTCCAGCCACGCGGGCCAAAAAAATCGCGCTAATTGTACCGCGCGACCTACCCTGCGTCCACCGGCCGCAGCAGGGCCAGCCCCATCGCTCAAGGCCGCAGCGCCTGGGTTCCGGCAGACTGCGACAATCTGTCCGATGGACATTTGATTCTCCTTCGGCAGCAAATGACCCGGTTGAGCACGATTGGGCGTTTCGGGGGCGGCTCGGCCAAAACCCTTCTGACTTATACTGCAATTTTTCCTTCTCCGAGGGACGCGTCATGCGTTTTGAAGGTTCATCGCAATATGTCGCCACCGACGATCTCAAGCTCGCCGTCAACGCCGCCATCACCCTGCAGCGCCCGCTCCTGATCAAGGGCGAGCCCGGCACCGGCAAGACGATGCTGGCCGAGGAAGTCGCCGCCGCGCTCGGCATGCCGCTCCTGCAATGGCACATCAAGTCGACCACCAAAGCCCAGCAGGGCCTCTACGAGTACGACGCGGTGTCGCGCCTGCGCGATTCCCAGCTCGGCGACGAACGCGTGAAGGACATCCGCAATTACATCGTCAAAGGTGTGCTGTGGCAGGCTTTCGACGCCGATGAACCCGGCGTGCTGCTGATCGACGAAATCGATAAAGCGGACATCGAATTCCCGAACGACCTGCTGCGCGAACTCGACCGGATGGAGTTCTACGTCTACGAGACCCACGAACTGGTGAAAGCGAAACACCGGCCGCTGGTGATCATCACGTCAAACAACGAAAAAGAACTGCCCGACGCGTTTCTGCGCCGCTGCTTTTTCCACTACATCAAATTCCCCGAACCCACGACGATGAAACAGATCGTCGAGGTGCATTTCCCCGGCATCAAGCAGGAACTGCTCGCCGCCGCGATGCAAAGTTTCTTCGAGTTGCGCAACGTGTCGGGCCTGAAGAAGAAACCATCGACATCGGAATTGCTCGACTGGCTGAAGCTGCTGCTGGCCGAAGATATTGGCCCCGAAGCGCTGCGCTCCACCGATCAGAAACAGGTCATCCCGCCGTTGCATGGCGCGTTGCTCAAGAACGAACAGGACCTGAGCCTGTTCGAGCGCCTGCTGTTCATGAACCGCAACAACCGTTGAAAGGGCTGCAAGCATGAGCCGCTGGATCGATCCGGTTACGCTGGAAGGCAGGTACGTGAGACTCGTGCCGCTCGAACGCGAACACCAGGATGCGCTCGCCAACGCCGCAGCGGACGGCGAGTTGTGGAAGCTCTGGTACACGAGCGTCCCCTCGCCCGAAACGATCACCGCATGGATGGACGCGGCGCTCGCCATGCGCGATTCAGACGGCGCGCAACCCTTCGCGATCATCGACGCGCAGACGGGCGACGTAATCGGCAGCACGCGTTATATGAATGTCGAGGCGGCACATCGGCGGCTGGAGATCGGCAGTACGTGGTATGCCAAACGCGTGCAGCGCACGGCGATCAACACCGAGGCCAAGCTGCTCCTGCTCTCGCACGCGTTCGATACGCTGAAGACCATCGCCGTCGAGTTCCGGACTCACTTCATGAACCGGCAATCGCGCGCGGCTATTGCGCGGCTGGGGGCGAAGGAAGACGGGATTCTGCGCAATCACCAGATCGGCCGGGACGGCATTTACCGCGATACGGTGGTATTTTCGATTATCGAGTCCGAGTGGCCGGCCGTACGCGCGAATCTGCGCGCCAAACTCGAAACGCGGTTCGACTTGCCGCTCGACTCGTAGCGCGACTCGTACTGCGACAGATTGGGCAAGGAGCCCGGCATGCTGATCGATTTTTTCTATTCTCTGCGCGGCGCCAAGCTACCGGTTTCGGTCAAGGAATACCTGACGCTGCTTGAAGCACTCAAGGCCCAGGTAATCGGGCCTTCTATCGACGAGTTCTATTTTCTCGCGCGCATGACGCTGATCAAGGACGAGAAATACTTCGATAAATTCGATCAGGCGTTCGGCGCCTATTTCAAGGGTATCGCGACACTCGATGAAGACGCGTTCAATGTGCCGCTCGAATGGCTCAAGAAACGGCTGGAGCGGGATTTCACGCCCGAGGAAAAACGCCAGATAGAAGCGCTTGGCGGTATCGATAAATTGATGGAACGCCTGAAGCAACTTCTCGATGAGCAGAATGAACGGCACGAAGGCGGCAGCAAGTGGATTGGTTCAGGCGGGACATCGCCGTTCGGCAATGGCGGGTTTAATCCGGAGGGGATTCGAATTGGCGGGGATTCCGCTGACAACCGGACGGCGGTCAAGGTCTGGGATGAGCGCGCCTATCAGGATTACGACGATCAGGTCGAGATAGGGACACGTAATATCAAAGTGGCGTTGCGGCGCTTGCGGCGTTTCGCGCGCGAAGGCGCCGCCGATGAACTCGATCTCCCCGACACCATTCGCAGCACCGCCGCCAATGCCGGCTGGCTAGATATCAAGATGGTGCCGGAGCGCCACAATAATGTGAAGGTCCTGATGCTGCTGGATGTAGGCGGGTCGATGGACGACCATATCAAGCGCGTTGAAGAACTGTTTTCCGCAGCGAAATCGGAGTTCAAGCATCTGGAGTTTTATTACTTCCATAACTGCGTGTATGACTATCTCTGGAAAAACAACCGAAGACGACATGGCGAACGCACCGCCACGTTCGATGTGCTGCACAAATTTTCACCTGATACCAAGCTGATTTTTGTCGGCGATGCAACCATGAGTCCGTACGAGGTCGTTCAACCCGGCGGATCGGTTGAATATAACAATGCCGAAGCTGGCGCGGTCTGGCTAAGGCGACTCGCCGATCAGTTCCCCCATTTCGCGTGGCTCAATCCTGAGCCTGAAAGGCTTTGGGAATATCGGCAATCGGTATCGATTATTCGGCAAGTACTGGGCGGCCGAATGTTTGGGTTGACGCTTGGCGGGCTTGAAAGCGCGATGCGGGCGCTTTCCAAATAACCGTCGGTTGTTCGCAGCTCTCCTGCCGCGCGCCGTTCAATACAAATTGAAGGGCTTATACCGGCCCCTTTACCCCTTTTATTCACATCGATTTAAAGTGGCACGGCAATTTTTTTCCAGACTGTCACTGCCCTTAATCCCTTCCGGCCAGTACGATCTGCGACTCGTCCTCCAAGGTTTCGCATGAATCCGCCCGCCACGACCTTCCGCCCCCTCGCCGATTCCTCCGTCTCCGCGCTTGTCGCGGGATTCGTCGCCATGATGACGGGCTATACGAGTTCGCTCGTCCTCATGTTCCAGGCCGGGCGTGCCGCCCATCTCTCCGATGCCCAGATTTCCTCCTGGATCTGGGCCCTCTCCATTGGCATGGCGCTGTGCACGATCGGCCTGTCGCTCAAGTTTCGCGCGCCGATAGTCGCCGCCTGGTCGACGCCCGGCGCCGCTCTCCTCGTGACCTCGCTCCCGAACGTGGCGTACCCGGACGCCATCGGCGCTTTCGTCGTGTGCGCGGTTTTGCTCACCATCGTGGGCCTCACCGGCTGGTTCGATACGCTGATGCGGAAAATTCCGGCCAGCATTGCCGCCGCGCTGCTGGCCGGCATCCTGTTCGAGATCGGCATCGAGATCTTCAAGGCCGCCCAGTTCCAGACCGCCCTCGTCCTGGCGATGTTCTTCACCTATCTGGTCGTGAAACGCCTCGCGCCCCGTTATGCCGTCCTGATGACGCTCGTGGTCGGCATCGTGGCTGCGGGGTCGCTCGGTTTGCTCGACTTCAGCCAGTTCCACGTCGCGCTCGCCCACCCCGTTTTCACCCTGCCGCACTTCTCGCTCGCGGCGGTCATCAGTATCGGCATACCGCTGTTCGTGGTCGCGGTGGCCTCGCAGAACGTGCCCGGCATCGCCGTGCTGCGCGCGGACGGCTATGACACCCCGTCAGCGCCGCTGATCGCGACAACCGGCCTCGCGTCGCTTGTGCTCGCGCCGTTCGGCTCTCACGGCATCAACCTGGCGGCCATCACCGCCGCGATCTGCACTGGCCCCGAAGCCAGCGAAGACCGCTCGAAGCGCTACATGGCCGCCGTCTGGTGCGGGATTTTCTATCTCCTGGCCGGCGTGTTCGGTGCGACCATCGCCGCCTTGTTCGCATCGATGCCAAAAGCGCTGGTCGTGTCAGTCGCCGCGCTGGCCTTGTTCGGCTCGATCATGAGCGGCCTCACCAACGCGATGAGCGACCCGCGCCAGCGCGAAGCAGCGCTCGTCACGTTCATGGTGACCGCGTCGGGACTGACGCTGCTGTCGATAGGCTCCGCGTTCTGGGGCCTGGTCGCGGGCGTCGTCACGCAGATTGTGCTCAACGCGCGGCGGGCGTAGATTGATTGTATCGACGCGAAATGTTCACGCGAACAACGTGTAATGGGGCGTGGGTTGATGCCGGGCTCTGGGCATCGGAATTGCGTAAGAGACATGGGGCATGAGGCATGGCCCATGCGCAACATCCGCCACCCTTGTACCCGCAGGTCTGCGATCGCGGCGACCGGCGCAGCGGGTGAACTCTCGAAGCCACCTGCCGTCGAAACGAGTTGAGCATCGTATGCAACGCGGCAGATCAGCGGCCGAAGGCAAGAAGCACAACCGCGAACCACGGCGTTCTCTGCGCCAAATGGCGCGGCAGGAATAGAATGGCAATCTTGGGCGAGCCGCTCGCCAGCAGCTTTGGCGCAGCACCAGCACCGGCGGCCTCGCACAACCCTTTCACCCGCGGGCATTCCGCATCTTTGACAACGGCATAACGCGCCGAAGACCAGATATGACCACCGCTCTCGACCAGCTCAAGCAATACACCACCGTCGTCGCCGATACCGGCAACTTCCAGCAACTCGGCGAGTTCAAGCCGCAAGACGCGACCACGAACCCGTCGCTGATCCTCAAGGCCGTCCAGAACGATGCCTACAAGCCGCTGCTCGAGAAGACCGTCAAGGACCACGCGAGCAAGCCGATGGGCCAGATCATCGACCAGTTGCTGATCGCTTTCGGCAAGGAAATCCTGAAGATCGTTCCGGGCCGTGTATCGACTGAAGTCGACGCCCGCCTGTCGTTCGACATCAAAGGTTCGATCGCCAAGGGCCGCGACATCATCAAGCTGTACGAAGACTCGGGCATTGACCGCAAGCGCATCCTGGTCAAGCTCGCGTCGACGTGGGAAGGCATCCGCGCCATGGAAACGCTGCAGAAAGAAGGCATCCACTGCAACATGACGCTGCTGTTCTCGACCGCGCAAGCCGCGGCCGCAGCGGACGCCGGCGCGCAATTGATCTCGCCGTTCGTCGGCCGCATCTACGACTGGTACAAGAAGTCGGCAGGCGCGGATTGGGACGCAGTCAAGATGGGCGGCGCGAACGATCCGGGCGTGCAATCGGTGCGCAAGATCTACGCGTACTACAAGAAGTTCGGCTACAAGACGGAAGTGATGGGCGCGAGTTTTCGCACCGTCAGCCAGATCACCGAACTGGCCGGCTGTGACCTGCTGACCATCAGCCCGGATCTGCTGCAAAAGCTCGCCGAGAGCACTGAAAAGGTTGAACGCAAGCTGTCGCCGGAAGCGGTCGCGAATGATCCCGTGAGCAAGATCGAAGTCGATGAATCGAGCTTCCGCTTCCTCGTCAACGACGACGCCATGGCAACCGAAAAGCTGGCAGAAGGCATCCGCGCGTTCGCCGCCGACGCCGTCAAGCTCGAAAAACTGATCGAAGCGCTGAAATAATTTCGCGGCTGCAACACCTGTATTTCGCGTCTGAAAACGGGCGTCGGCGCTATTGCGCCGACGCCTTTTTTTATGCGGATGGAGGCTGCGGGGTGCGTTTTTAGCCCTCCGGCGTGGGCTAGACTTTTGGCACGGGTGGCTAAGCTGCCCGACTCACCAGGAGTTGCCAATGCGTCTCGAACCCTATTTGTTCTTCAACGGCCGCACCGAAGAAGCGCTCGCGTTCTACCAAAAAGCGCTCGGCGCGGAAACCTTGTCCGTCCTGCATTTCAAGGATTCTCCCGAAGGCGTGAAAGCCACACCGGAATGGCTGGACAAGGTCATGCACGCGACGTTCAGGATAGGGGCAAGCCTGATCATGGCGTCCGATGGCGTGAACGCCGCGCCTCAGGTTTTCTCGGGTTTCAGTATTTCGATCTCCGCCGACGACCTCGCATCCGGCGAGAAAATGTTCACGGCACTCAGCGACGGCGGCGACGTCCGGATGGCGTGGCAACGGACGTTCTGGACCAGCGGGTTCGGCATGGTTTGCGATCGATTCGGCATCCCGTGGATGGTGACCGTCATGGACGACCTCGGCGGATAGCGCCCCCTCGGAGCGCAGGGGTGCTCAACCCCGTCTCCCATTCACCGATGAAACGGCTGCGCGCCCTCGATGTTCCATTGCCGCTCGATCTCGATCAGCCGCAAACGCAATCTGTCGACCTGTTCCGCCAGCCGTTGCGCGGGCCAGTATGGTCCCTGCAATTCGGGCGCGAGCTCCGCGGCAACCCGGACGTTGCGCTCCAGTCGCGCCGCCGCTGCGGGAGACCCGGTCGCGGCGTGCAGCAAGCCTACCCGCCCGAACCGCAACGCACGGGCGATCAGCAGCAACGTGTGCCTGATCGCCCGCTCGTCTGCGTGAGCACTCGCGATGAGTCCGAGCCCGTCCGCCGGCATGGCCGACGCCATCATTTCGAGCGCGCTCAGAATTGACCGGTGCTGGCGCTGGATGTCGTCGAGCACCGCGGCCGGCACGTCGATCTCTTTTGCCACCGACGCCAGCAATGAACGCGAGCTCACCAGCCGCGCGTTCATCGTGAGAAAGCGCTTGGTCAGGGTGTCGGCGGGCATTGGCAGCCCTTCCGCGACCGCGCCGTAAATCCGCGCGCAGTCGCGCATGTTGTCGGCGAGGCGGTAGCGCCATGAATAGGTGGCGTATTGCGGCAGCACGAACGAAAACGCGAGCGCGATCACAATTCCGATCAGCACCGTCAAGGTGCGCCACAAGCCGACTTCGATGGACAGATCGCCGTGTCCCGCGACGATAATCGTCGTGATGGCCGTCAGCAACGCGATATATCCCGGTTTGCCGATGGCGTGATACGCGCAAACGCCGGCAATCACCGCCAGCAGCGCGTACGTGATCATCGTCGAATGGGTAGCCGATTGCAGCAGGATCAGCCCCAACCCTAGCGACGCGCCAAGCAGCGTGCCCAGCGCGCGCTCCGCAGCCTTCTTGCGGATATTGCCGTGATGCTGCAAGCCACCGATCACCACCAGCAATGTCACCGACGACCATTCGCCGTGCGGAATATCGATACCCGAGGTCAACGCAATCGACGCAAGCATGGCCAGCGCCACGCGCGCCGCATGCAGGTATTTAGCGTAGCGATAGCGAAAATACGGCGAGCCGAGCACATGCAGTAAGCGCCGTGCCTGGCTGCGGTGAGGCCTGCTCGTATCGGTCGAGGACATGCGGTTCCAGTGTATTGACGGGCAAAAGCGGGGCAAGAGGCTGATGAAAGCGGGCGCACAAAACAAAACGCCCGCAACATCCGTTACGGGCGTTTTACCAGCTTTCGGGTCAGAACGGGGTTGGATCGCCCGTTTTTCCCGGATCAAGATCAGGATCAGGTTTCCGCGACGTCGAGATAATCCTCGGGGCTCGTACGGTCGTCCGAGCGCTTCAGACCGATCACACGCACCAGAATGCTCACCACGATCGATACCACCAGATTCACGACCAGTGCCCACACCGCGGCGTAACCGGGAATCGCATAGCCGAACAGGTGGATCGTGAAGATCGAGCCAGCCAGTTTCAGCGACACCGCCATCCATGTACCCGTCGCAATGCCGGCGGCCCAGCCGAGCAGCAAGCCACGGTGATCAAGAACCCGCGTGTACAGACCGAGCACCAGCGCCGGCAGCGTCTGGATAATCCAGATCCCGCCGAGCAGTTGCAACTGGATAGCGTAGGTCAGCGGCAGCGCAAGAATAAACACGACAGCGCCCACCTTCACCAGCAGCGACACCAGCTTGGCAACATTGGTTTCCTGCTCCGGCGTCATGTTCGTGTTCACGAACTCCTTATGCACGTTGCGCGTGTACAGGTTGGCCGCTGCGATCGACATGATGGCCGCCGGAACCAGCGCGCCAATACCGATTGCTGCGAACGCCACGCCCACGAACCACGACGGGAAGAAGTGCAGGAACAGTGCCGGGACGGCGAAGTTCGCACCATACGCCTTGAAGTACGGGGCGAATTCCGGCATGTCCTTCACGCCCGATGCCAGCGCCATGTAACCCAGCAACGCGAGCAAACCGAGCACCAGCGAATACGCCGGCAGAAGCGCCATGTTGCGGCGGATCGTGTTACCCGACTTCGACGACAGCACCGCCGTCACCGAGTGCGGATACAGGAACAGCGCAAGCGCTGACCCGACCGCCAACGTGGCGTACGCGCTGTAACCGTTCAGGCTCGACGCATCCGGTGCCTTCAGCAGGATCTTCGCCGGATCGACATGACTGAAGATCGCGCCGAAACCGCCGAGCTGTGCCGGGATGATGATCATGGCAGCGATGATCACGATGTAGATCAGCACGTCCTTCACGACCGCGATCATGGCCGGCGCGCGCAGGCCTGACGTGTACGTGTAGGCCGCGAGAATCGCGAACGCGATGATCAGCGGCAGATCGCCAACGAAGCCGGTTGTATCGAAGCCGAGCGCGCCGATCACCACTTCAATACCGACAAGCTGCAGCGCGATATACGGCATCGTCGCGACAATGCCCGTCACGGCAATGGCCAGCGCCAGCATGCGGCTGTTGTAGCGAGCGTGCACGAAGTCGGCAGCGGTGACGTAGCCGAATTTCTTCGAGATCGCCCAGAGCTTGGGGAACACCACGAACGCGAACGGATAGATCAGGATGGTGTACGGCAACGCGAAGAAGCCGGTAGCGCCCGCGCCGAACACGAGCGCGGGAACCGCGACGAACGTGTAGGCCGTATAAAGATCGCCGCCGAGCAGGAACCACGTGACGATCGTGCCGAAGCGACGGCCGCCCAGGCCCCATTCATCGAGTTGTCCGAGATCGGCCTTGCGCCAGTGGGCAGCAACAAAACCCAGGATCGTCACGCCGACAAAAAACAGGACGAAGACGAAGGTTGCCGTGGAATTCATCATCGCGGGCTCCCGGGCGTGAGCTTGGGAACATCGTGGATGGGCTTGGTCTTGACATAGACCAGGGCCGTAATCACCGCGCTGATCAGCACCCAGAGCAACTGGTACCAGTAGAAAAATGGAAAGCCCATGAGCACGGGCTCGATCTTGTTGTAGAACGGCACCCAGACCACGCCGATCCACGGAAGAACCAGCAGCCAGAGCCACTGCTTGTTGCGAACTTGACCACTGGCGGTCACCGCCTCTTGAGCCATGACGCTCTCCTCTTTTTTTGAAATGTGCTGCTCGACCAAGGCTCTGAGCGGGTCTCGCGGCAAAGCTCAGTCTCTCGGTCTAATAGCGCCCCGAAATAACACGTGGAGTATATGGACGCTGAAAAGCGGGTCAAGCAGGGCGAACCCGAACCGTAATGACGGAAAACAGCCCTATGTAATGTCTTGCTGTCGTGCTGTCTTGCCCTGCTTCGGTCGAAGACATTACATTCGGGCAGCGGGTTCGCGGTCGTATCTCGCCGTGGGGGCTTTAGCCTGGACCCTTGGCGATCAGATGGAGAAGCGGGTTGCGTCGTCCGCGCCGGCGCTGATTGCCAGCCCCTTCACCCATTGACGGGCGGGCAGTTTCAATTCCTTCTCGATCAGCTTGGCGCGCTTTTCGAGTTGCGCGTACGGCACGTCGAGTTCGGGACCGGCAAACGCGATGGCAATGCGATTGCCGTCGTGGACTTCGGGCAGCGCGATCACGCGGCCGTCGAAGGCTTCGTTCAGGCGCTTCATGTTGCGCACGAAGCTGGGATGATCGCCGAACAGGTTGACCGTCACCACGCCCGCCGGAGCCGTCAGGCAAGCCCGGCACGCACGATAGAACGAGGTGCTATCCAGCACGGGGCCGCGCGCGGTGGCGTCGTAGACATCGATCTGCAATGCGCCGATGGTGCCGTGATTCGCACGGTCATTGACGAAGTCCCACGCGTCCTGCTCATGGACGGTGAGGCGGGCGTCGTCGTTCGGCAGCTCGAACATCGTGCGCGCTGCTATCACGACGGAGGGGTTCAGCTCGACTGCTTCGACCTTCGCGCGCTTCAGGAATGCATGGGCGAACTTGGTCAGCGCGGCCGAGCCGAGTCCGAGTTGCACGATGCGCTTCGGCGTTTCGATGAACAACAGCCACGCCATCATCTGCTGAGCGTATTCAAGTTCGAGGTGATTCGGCTTTTTCAGGCGCATCGCGCCCTGCACCCATTCAGTGCCGAAATGCAGGAATCGCACACCGTCCTCTTCCGAGAACGTCACCGGCGAGAAACGCGGTTTGCGCGGGACATCGATGCGCGGTGCGTCGTCGAGATCGTGGTCGCGCTTCGAGCGCTTGCCGCGCCTCTGGTCTTGCTTGTCGAGCTTGTCTTGACGCTTGCTGCCGAACGCGCGAGCTTCCGCCGACGCGCGTTTGATTAATTGGGTCATTTGAGGATGTCGCGCCAGAAGCGCAATTTTTGATCGAACGAGAGGATAGCATTCGCCGGACTCGACGACGGCAGGACCAGGGTTTCATAGCCTGCCGCGCGGATCACAGGCTCGAAACGGCCGGAGGTCTTGCCATTGAAGCAGAGCTTTTTCAGTCGCGGCGCATGCAGGCGGAATGAGGCGAAATCGTTGGGGTTGGCGTGGCGGATCGCGGTGTCGAGACTGCCTTCCCGCTCGCAGGCGGCGAGTACGTCCCATAGACCAATGCCGTGCGTGAGTAGCTTGAGCACGCGTTCATCGTAGGGAAGTTCGTTTAAAGACTCACCGATCACAGTACCCACCAGCCGCCAGAACTGGTTACGTGGATGCGCGTAATACTGCGCGGCATCGAGCGACGCCACGCCGGGAAAGCTGCCGAGAATCAGCGTGTGCGTGTTTTCATCGGCGATGGGTGGGAAGCCTTTCAGCATTTTTCACGATGCGCGAGGAAAGACCATAGCGCCGGCAGGAAGCATTCGGTGACCATCAGCGGCGCGTCTTGCCTGATGAACACCGAGCGGCGCGCGACAAACGCGTGCGGCGTTTGAAGCGGCGTTTGCCTGGCGGCCAGTCTATAGAGCGGATCGCGCGCGTCGATTCTTCGGCTAGTGAGCGGCGAGCGCCACACGCTGCTATCGCTATAGAGCAACTCGGCGAGCGGGCGCGTGCGCAATCGACGCATGGCCTGCCAGACGCCCGAACTGGCGTCAAGCGGCACGATGCTGTGCGCTGCGACGAACGGCACGCGGTTCACATTCAGCACGACTTCGCGGATCCATACCGGCGTGCGCGGCGTGATATCCAGCGCCGCGGCTTCGTCCCGCCACGGCTGACCGACCGTCTCGCGGGTGACATCGACGGTGACATCGCCTAGTTCACGCAAATGGGCGGTGAGCGAACCGCCGCGCGTGAGCCAATCTTTCTGGTCGGCGGTGAAAGTGGGAAGCGGACGGTCGCGCCAGGCATGAGTACCGGCAAGAGGAGCTTTTGGCATGCGCGAGATTATAAAACCAGACACGTATATAGGAGGATTCGTATAGATGTCGGCGTGCGCTCACGGGAGACTGACGAACCGGACAGGATATGACCGGCGCTCGCGGCAATCTTGTTGCGAGCCATCTATAAAGCATGAGAGGAAACGCATGTCGGTCAATACTAAACAAACATCGAAGGTCGTCGCTACGCTGGCATCGCACACGTTGCATGATCCGAAGACGTCGGTGATTGCCAAGAGCCTCGCTGCATCGGCGTTATCACAAACGCATACGAAGAATCAAACGGGCGCCGAGATGGAACATAAGGCCGGGCAGGTTCTTCACAGCGATAAATATTCAAAGGACACCAAGACGCTGGCGGCGTCGGTCGTCGCGCAGGCCAACAAGGAACGCAAGGCGAAGTAAATCGTAACGCCGCGTATCCTGCGCTGCAGCTGCAATAAAAAACGCGCTGCCAGTTTCCTGGCAGCGCGTTTTTTTACTTCTTCCGAACGCTGACTTACCGCGCCAGCAACAACGCGTTAGTCCGCTTCACGAAACTCGCCGGATCTTCCAGCGTGCCGCCTTCGGCGAGCATCGCCTGATCGAAGAGCAGATGGCACCAGTCGCTAAAGTTGGCGTCATCGGCGTGAAGCTGCTTGACCAGCGGATGATCCGGATTCACTTCCAGAATCGGCTGCATCTGCGGCGCTGCCTGACCTGCTTGCTTCAGCATGCGTTGCAAGTAGCCACTCATGTCGCCGTCATCGGCAACGAGACACGTCGGCGAATCGGTCAGGCGGAACGTCAGGCGCACATCTTTAGCCTTGCCTTCCAGCGCGGCCTTCATGCTTTCCACCAGCGGCTTCAACTCTTCGCCGACCTTCTCCTGCGCCTGCTTTTCTTCGTCGTTCAGCGCACCGAGATCCAGATCGCCGCGCGCCACGCTTTGCAGCGGCTTGCCATCGAATTCGTTGAGGAACGACAGCATCCATTCATCGACACGATCCGTCAGCAGCAGCACTTCCACGCCCTTCTTGCGGAACACTTCAAGGTGCGGGCTGTTCTTCGCGGCCGCCCAGCTGTCAGCCGTGACGTAATAGATCTTCGTTTGCTCGGGCTTCATGCGCGAGACATAGTCGGCGAGCGCCACGGTCTGCTCCGACGAATCCGTATTCGTGGAAGCAAATCGCACGAGCTTGGCAATCCGTTCGCGATTGCCGTAATCCTCGCCGATACCTTCCTTGAACACCTGGCCGAATTCCTTCCAGAACGTGGCGTACTTGGCTTTCTCGGCGTCATCGGTGGCTTCTGCCGACGACGATGCCACTTCTTCCAGCATCGATAAAACGCGCTTGGTCACGCCTTCACGAATGGCCTTCACATCGCGGCTTTCCTGCAGGATTTCACGCGATACATTCAGCGGCAAATCAGCAGAATCGACCACGCCCTTCACGAATCGCAAGTACGCCGGCACCAGTTGTTCCGCGTCGTCCATGATGAACACGCGCTTCACGTAGAGCTTCAGGCCGCCTTTATGGTCGCGGTTCCACATATCGAACGGTGCGTGCTTCGGCACGTACAGCAACTGCGTGTATTCGCTACGGCCTTCCACGCGGTTGTGGGTCCACGCGAGCGGATCGTCGTGATCGTGGGAAAGATGCTGATAGAACAGCTTGTACTGCTCGTCGGTGATGTCGCTCTTCGGACGCGTCCAGAGCGCACTCGCCTGATTCACTGTCTCGTCTTCGTCCTTCGTGACCATCTCGGACTTCTCGGCATCCCACTCTTCCTTCTTCATCAGGATGGGCAGTGCGACGTGATCCGAATACTTCTGGATGATCGATTTCAGCTTGTGCGTGGAGAGGAATTCGTCTTCTTCCGGACGCAGATGCAGCGTGATGCTCGAACCGCGTTGCGCGCGTTCAATCTGTTCGACGACGAAATCGCCCTCGCCCGCGCTTTCCCAGCGCACGCCTTCGCTTGCCGGCAAACCGGCGCGACGCGTTTCAACCGTGATCTTGTCGGCGACGATAAAACCCGAGTAAAAGCCCACGCCAAACTGGCCGATCAACGCAGCGTCTTTCTGCTGATCGCCGGAGAGTTTCGAGAAGAATTCCTTCGTGCCCGAGCGCGCGATCGTGCCGAGATGCGAGATCGCTTCGTCGCGGCTCATGCCAATGCCGTTATCGTCGATGGTCACGGTGCGCGCCGCCTTGTCGTACGAGATGCGGATGCGCAGATCCGGATCATTCTCGTACAGCGCACTATTTTCGATACCTTCAAAGCGCAGCTTGTCCGCCGCGTCCGATGCGTTCGAAATCAGCTCGCGCAGGAAAATTTCCTTGTTGCTGTAAAGCGAATGGATCATCAGATGCAGAAGTTGTTTCACTTCTGCCTGAAAGCTCATGGTTTCTTGTGCCATGGTCGGTTCCTCTGGTTGTGTCTAGTGTTGACGGGTTTTTAAGCGGTAGCGAAGCGGCCGGCATTTTATGACCGGACGGTACTGGCCGGCACAGTAAATGCCCTGGCGGCCATTGCCGGAAAAGCATCGCGCGAATTCTGCGACAAATGAGGTCGCCCCACGATAATTTCAAGAGGCGCGCCGTGGGAGCGTGACGTTGCTCAAGCCGATGCTGCGGGCCCCTTATCCCACGCGATCCGCGTAACCGGAGAGCATCGCGGGCAGGCCTGGATCGCCGCAATTCGCGATGTTGAAGCGCATCCACGTGCTGGGCAGTTGATGCGGGGAAAACAGGCTGCCGGGCGTCAGTAAAAAGCCGGCTTCGTGTCCGGCGGCGGCGAGCCCCTCGGAGTCCACGCCGGTATCGGCCCATAAAAACATGCCCGCCGATGGCACCAGATACGGCTTGTAGCCGACTTTTTCGAACATCCGGACGGTTTTCTCCCGGACTCCGTCCAGTTTTGCACGCAGCCGTTCGACGTGACGCCGATAGTGGCCGTCGGTGAGCACTTTGTACAGCACGCGCTCGTTGAGTTCAGGGCTCGTCATGCCGACCAGCATTTTCTGATCGGCGATAGCGTTCGCGACTTCAGGCGCCGCGGCGACATAACCCACGCGCAAGTTCGGCGCGAGCGTCTTCGAATAACTGTTGAGAAAAATCACCCGCTTCAGTTGGTCGAGGCTCGCGAGGCGCGTCGCGGGGAAATTGGTCGGGCAGAGATCGCCGTAGATATCGTCTTCCACCACGATGAAATCATAGGTCTCGGCCAGTTGCAGGATGCGAAACGCCTGCGCCGCGCTCAGCGACGTACCGGTCGGATTCTGCAGCACGGAATTGATCACGAGCATCTTCGGGCGCCAGGTCTGGACCATGGCTTCGAGCGCGTCGAGATCGGGGCCATCCGGCGTGTAAGGCATGCCGACAAGCCGCGCGCCCTGCGCCACGAAGCGGCCGAACATCTGGAACCAGGCGGGATCCCCGACTATGACCGTATCGCCGGGTTTCACGAAGATTCGCGCGATCAGGTCGATAGCCTGCGTCACGCCGGACACCATCACGATTTGCTCCGTCGACGCGCCTATCTCCAGCTCCTCCAGCCGCGTCTGAATTTGCTGGCGCAGCGGCAGAAACCCCTGCGGCGTGCCAAAACCCAGCATTTGTGCACCGCTTTGCCGGCTCATGGAGCGCAGCGCGCTGGTCAGCAATTCGCCGTTCAGCCAGCTAGCCGGCAGATAACCTATGCCCGGCCCCTTCGCCGGACTCGATGTATGCAGCATGTTGCGCAGCAACCAGACCACGTCGATGCTGCTCGGCACCGGTGCGCGCTCACTGGCCAATGTGGGGTGAACGTGGGAATCGTTGGAACTGGTCCGATCGCGCACGAAAAACCCGGAGCCGCGCCGCGAGTCGAGATACCCGTGCGCGACCAGCCGTTCGTACGCCTCGACCACCGTGAAGCGCGACACGCCCTTGTCCACCGCGAGTTTGCGGATCGACGGCATGCGCATGCCCGGACGGAACACGCGTTCGTCAATACGGCGCCGGCCCCATTGGACCAGCTGGTCGACGAGCGTCAGTTGCGGCGCGCCGTGCGGCGCGGGAATCTGGTCGAGCGGGACTGACATGTCAGGTTCCATCGGGATTGAATGCGTTCGATGACTGTACCGCAGGGTATCGGATCGATTGTACCGTTACTGTTACGGTCGTTGACGATACATTTAAGACCGGGACGATAGGTAAACTTGGCGGTTTTTGTACGCGATTTATGCGTTTTCCCTGCCACAGACGAGGTTTCGGGACCGATTTTCGGCCGCTTCGAGCCAAACGACGATTACCCGGCCGATTCACCCGTCCGAATGGCTAACGCAGAGCCAACGTAGCGGCACGGACGGACGGAACGGGTATGCTGACGAGCTCAGCCGGTGTTGTCCGGGCAATTTTCCTTCAAGCTATTCGTGCACTATGACCGCTCATCCGCTGCAATTCGACCACCTCGTTATCGCCGCCCGCACGCTGGAAGAAGGCGCGGACTTTATCGCCGCGAAGCTGGGAGTGGACATGACCGGAGGCGGTGCGCATCCGCTGATGCGCACGCATAACCGCCTGCTGAACCTATGGGGCGGCGCGTATCTTGAGGTGATCGCGATCGACCCGAACGCGGAGCTAATCGAAACCTCGAAAACACCGCGTCCACGCCTTTTTGGACTCGACGACCCGGCGCGGCGCTTGCGTCTCGAAGCCGGTCCGCAACTCGTGCACTGGGTCGTGCGGGTGAACCGGCCGAAGCTGCTGACACGCTGGCAGGCGCAATACCCGGAGCGCATCCCGGCCGTGGTTCCCATGACGCGCGGCGGGAACGCGTGGGATCTCACCATTCCCGCGGATGGCACTTTTCCAGCGTGGCAGGGTGCCGGCCACGGGCTCCTGCCGTCGCTGATCCAGTGGGACACGCCGCAGCATCCGAGCGAATCGTTGCCGGAAACGGGTATCGCGCTGAAGTCGCTGACGGGTTTTCATCCGCGGGCGCACCTGATCTCCGAGCAGCTGGCATGGCTCGGGGTATCGCATCTGATGCAGGTCGAGGTGACCGCGGGCACGCCAGTACTCGTCGCGGAATTTGAGTTGGCGGATGGTTCCATTGTTACGCTGGGGGAATCGGCGGAATCGATCGAAGCGGCCAACCAGGCAGAGGTCGCACCGGCCAAGCCGGCCCGCAAGCGCGCCAAGAGCAAGAAGACCGAGGAAGCGACCGCCGCCCATGACGCGGACACGCCTGAAGACACGGCCGAGCCGACGCAAGACGAAACAATGCAGGAAGACGAGCGCTAGAACATCCGGCGTGCTTCGTACTTGTACCGGGTTTGACAACCGACCCGACCACCGGAGCACCGGGCACGCCATAATAAGCGTCCGCCGCCGTTCACCAATTGCGCCGGATTGCATGCAGTGCGCAGGACCTTATTCGAAGCACCCTGCAACATTTTATCAACCCGCATACGCATTAGAACCGCTTACCGAGACCAACCGAGGACCCCATGAATCAAGCCGACCTTCAAGCCAAGCCGTGGCAGCTTTCCGAACGTGCGAGAAAGCTCACCAGTTCGGCCATTCGCGAAATCCTGAAGGTCACCGAGCGGCCCGAGGTCATTTCATTCGCGGGCGGATTACCGTCACCGGCTACGTTTCCTGTCGAGGAAATGCGCGTGGCGTGTGACCGCATTCTGCGTGACAGCGCCGCCGCCGCGCTGCAGTACAGCGCCACCGAAGGTTACCTGCCGCTGCGCGAATGGGTCGCGCAACGCTACTCGGTCAACGGCGCGTCGATCCGGCCGTCGCAAGTGCTGATCACAACGGGCTCGCAGCAAGCGCTCGACCTGCTCGGCAAGGTGCTGATCGACCCCGCCAGCCGCGTACTGGTCGAAACGCCTACGTATCTCGGCGCGCTGCAATCGTTTTCCATGTACGAGCCGACCTACGTGCAAGTCCCTACCGACGAACACGGCTTGATCCCGTCCTCGCTCGACGCCACGCTGACGGCCGGTGCGCGCCTCTTGTACGCGCAGCCGAATTTCCAGAATCCGACGGGCCGTCGCCTGTCGCTGGAACGCCGTACCGCGCTGGCCGCGTTTGCGCAACGCGCCGGCTTCCCGGTGATCGAGGACGATCCGTACGGCGCGCTCGACTACGCGGGCGCACCGCTGCCAACCATGCTGTCGATGGCGCCCGATCACATCGTGCATTTGGGTTCGT
Organism: Caballeronia sp. dw_19; assembly: GCF_018449515.1. Classification (GTDB taxonomy): domain Bacteria; phylum Pseudomonadota; class Gammaproteobacteria; order Burkholderiales; family Burkholderiaceae; genus Caballeronia. The sequence continues at coordinate 354,968 of NZ_JAAVUQ010000005.1, forward strand.
TCTCGAAGGTCCTGTCGCCCGGCATGCGCGTGGGTTACATCATTGCGCCGGAGGAATTGCACTTCAAGCTGGTGCAGGCGAAGCAGGCGACCGACCTGCATACACCGAGCCTCACGCAGCGCATCGTGTACGAGGTCGTCAAGGACGGCTTTCTCGAGACGCATATCCCGAAGATCCGCGCGCTGTATCGTGATCAGTGCGCGGCCATGCTCGCGTCGCTCGAGCAGCACATGCCGGCGGGCGTCGAATGGAACCGTCCGGAAGGCGGCATGTTCGTGTGGGTGAAGCTGCCAAACCACGTCAATAAGCAGATCGATACAATGAAGCTGCTCGAGCAGTCAATCGAGCAGCACGTCGCGTTCGTGCCCGGCGGCCCGTTCTTCGCCAATGAAGCGGAACACAACACGCTGCGCCTATCGTTCGTGACCGTGCCGCCGGCGAAGATCGACGAAGGTGTCGCCAAGCTCGGCGCGCTGATCCGCGCGCTGGTCTGATCTTGTTGCATTGCAAGCGCGCTGCGGCGGACGACCGCCTCGGCGTGCTCTCGCGTCATCCTTTCCATTTTTAGGGAATACCCCATGGCCCAACTGAACGTCTACGACAAGCTGAAGGAACTCGGCATTGAATTGCCGACGGCCGGCGCCCCCGCCGCCGCCTACGTGATGAGCGCACAAAGCGGCAACACGGTTTATCTGTCCGGCCACATCGCGAAGAAGGACGGCAAGGTTTGGGTGGGCAAACTGGGCGCTACGCTGACGACCGAAGAAGGCCGCACCGCCGCACGCTCGATCGCCGTCGACCTGATCGCGACGCTGCACGCGCACGTCGGCGACCTGAACCGGGTGACGCGGATCGTGAAGGTGATGAGCCTCGTCAACTCCACGTTCGAGTTCACCGAGCAGCATCTGGTGACCAACGGCGCGTCCGAGTTGATCGCCGATATTTTCGATGAGCGTGGCAAGCATGCGCGCTCGGCATTTGGCGTAGCGCAGATTCCGCTGGGCGCTTGCGTTGAAATCGAATTGATTGCCGAAGTGAGCTGAAACCCTTGCTTTAAACGCTTAAGAATCGTAAATAGCAGCAACGAATTTTGGTCTTGTTCTTAATCCCGATGCCGGCCGGCATCGGGATACAAATCGGGATACAAATTACCGCATTTCGTTCGCTTAAATTCACATTGGCGAAATGAGTGCCGCCCCGGGCCGAAGGCCCTCCAGACAAGCGTTTCAGCCTATCCGTGTATACCTCGATACTTCGCCGCGCCGCCGCGCTTCCTTAAATGAGTCGGCTTCAGTAATATCTAAGCCGGTTGTCATTGGTATTATCTGACTCAGCCATTATGGAAATCAGCCTCACGCGGGAGAGACTGCATAACCGGCGGGTAGCGGGGTCAACGCTGGACGGAGTTCTGACAGCAGTATTACCAAAACCATCGCAAGCGAAATGCAAGCGTACTTGATGCGCACGTAGGCCCCTGCCTGCAAAGAGGGTCTGCAAACAAACTCGAACGATGGCCCGGATTCACCGGAAAAACGGCAATAACGCCCGCCTCACCGGCATTGGACGCGCTGCAGCAATGCCGACACCCATTTCTGTTGTTCCGGATGCACCATCGGCGCAACCCGTCACAGGGTCCATGGACTGACCAAACCCATGAATCGATCACGGCCCAAAGCGCCACGCGACATGAAGCAAGCGGATTTTCCGCGACGGCGCCGCGCATTGTTCGCCATTCCGGCGTTGGGCGCGCTCGTGCTCGTCCTGCTGTGGACGGTGATCTTTGCGCGCCTGTCGGTGGAGCGCGACGCCGCCACTCACGCGTCGATGGCCTCAGCAGCCATTCTCTCGTCCGCGCTCGAGCAGCACACGATCAAGGCCATTCACCAGGTCGACCAGATCACGCGTTTCGTCAAATACGAGTTCGAAAAGACCCCTGGACAGTTCAACCTCGCAAGCACGGTTGAAAAAGGCGTGGTGCAAAGCGACACGCTCGTGCAGGTTTCGTTGATCGACGAACGCGGCATGCTGATCGCCTCGACCTCGGGCGTCACGCCGAAACCCGTCGATCTCTCCGATCGGGAACATTTCCGGATCCACCAGCTTTCCAACGACGACCTGCTCTACATCAGCAAGCCCGTCCTCGGCCGCGTCTCCCGGCAATGGACGCTGCAGATCACGCGCCGCCTGAATCATCCCGACGGCTCATTCGCGGGCGTCGTGGTGGTGTCGGAGGACCCCAGCTACTTCACGAGCGACTTCTACAACGTGGCGTCAATCGGACGCGACGGCGTGGTCGCCGTGATTTCGGACAACGGCTCGGTGCTCGCGCGCAGCACCGGTATGGGTGCAGCCGCGACGTCCGCCCGACCGGACGGCCACCCGATCAAAAAGGTCGACGGCAATGGCAACCCGCCCGCCGCGTTCACAGCAAGCGGCGTGTACCCGACCTCCGACCACGCATCCGGCATCTATGTCGATCCGATCGACAACGTCACGCGCATCGTTTCGTACCGGCACATAGATGGCTATCCGCTCGGTGTGCTTGTCGGGTTGTCACAGGCGGAGGAATTTACCGACTTCCATCACACGCGGCGCGTTTATCTGCTGATGGCGACTTTCATCTCGCTCGCCATGCTTGGCTTCTTCGCGGTCGCGACCGGGCTGATCGGCAAGCTGCTCGGACGTGAGCGCGAGATGACGCATCTGGTTGAATACGATTTGCTGACCGGTCTGCGAAACCGCTATTCCACGCTGCAAATGCTGCGTCACGACGTGGCCAAGCCGGAGAACGTCGGCCATCTTGCGCTGCTTTTCATCGATCTCGACAACTTCAAGACGGTCAACGACACCCTCGGCCATAACGCCGGCGACATCGTCCTGCAGATGACCGCGTCGCGGCTGGCGCAAACGGTCAGCGACAACGGCATGCTCTCGCGTATTGGCGGCGATGAATTCGTCGTCGTGGTGAAGGGCGCCGACGTCGAGCGGCAAGCGGTTGAACTGGCCGAAGCGGTTTCGCATATGTTCGCGACGCCTTTCGACGTGCGCGGCAGCGCCTTCGTGTTGCACGCGAGCATTGGCATTGCGTTGTATTCCGTGTCGAGCGAAAGCGAAATCGACTTGTTGAAGAAGGCCGATCTGGCCATGTACAGCGCGAAAGATGCGGGCAAGAACTGTTACCAGTTCTATTCGCCGCAGTTATCACATCGCGCCGATCATTTGATGAAGTGGGAACAGCAATTACGGGTCGCCCTGACCCAGGATCAATTGTTCCTCGCTTATCAGCCAAAGATCGATCTGACCCGGCGATGTATCACCGGTTTCGAAGCGCTGGCGCGATGGAATCATCCCCAGCACGGTCTGATTCCGGCTAACGAGTTCATTCCGGTCGCGGAATCGACGGGACTGATCGTGCCTATCGGCGACTTTGTGATTCATACAGCTTGCCGGCAATTAGCCGTCTGGCAGCGTCAAGGGTATGACGGGTTGTCGCTTGCGGTGAATATCTCGGCTGTGCAGTTCTGGCGCGGGGATTTGCTTGAGACAGTAGCGGCTGCCATTCGCGAAAGCGGTATAGCGCCGGGGAAACTCGAACTCGAGATTACTGAAACCGTGATGATGGAGTTTCCGGATATCGTCGCGGAAAAGATTTCTGCGTTGAAGCGGCTGGGTGTCAGGATTGCACTGGATGATTTCGGCACCGGATATTCGTCGCTGTCTTATCTGAACCGGTTTGCCGTCGATACGCTCAAGGTCGATCGCTCGTTTATTCAGGCGATTCCGCATGATCGCAGCGTCTGTGTGATGGTGTCAGCCATCGTTAATCTCGCCCGGTCGCTGGGATTGACAGTTGTGGTTGAAGGGACCGAAACCGAGGAGCAGGTTGCGTGGTTGTCGCGGCTTGGGCCCATCGAAGCACAAGGTTTTCTCTTTTCTCGCGCGGTTCCGGCGGACGGTGTGCAAGCGCTGCTCGACCGGTTTGGGGTCTGCGGCCTCGGGCTCATGGCCGACGTAGCGGCGGCCCTGCCGTGGGGGGAAACTCCGTCTAATACCGTCGATTGATTGTGTGGGTCGATTAGCTCAGGTTTCCTGGCGTCACCACCGGTAATCGACACCTGCACTTCCTGCATGCGTGTGACCACCACCGCCAAATTCACCGTCATAGCGTAAAAAAGCGTGGATTTGCCGGCCCAATTCCACTCGCGCACCAAGACCGACTTGTGCCATATCTCGCGCCGGTCCGCTGCCGTGAACCGTAAAATCACTATCGGCTGCGCCTTCGAAGCTCGCGTTAATCGCTTGTGTCTGCACGCCATATTGATGAGCCCAGGCCAGTTGCGCGTTCAGGCTCCAGGCGCGGCCGATCCAGTCGACGTCTTTACGCCATTGCGCACCCAGTAGCGACCGCATTGAATTCGCCGTATTCCCGGAGACGGCCAGATTCGCCGAATCTGCTCCGGTTTCAGTGAATGCCGGACTCTCCACACTCTGCATTTCAAGCGCCACGAATGGCGTGAATACACCGAATTTCGCCATTGGCAGATCCACGCCGTTACGTAGCGATGCGAAGTACTGGTTTCCATCGACGTTTCCCAGCGCTGTGCGCGGGGTATCGGTGAAAAGGAGGGAACGTTTCATTTCATCGTCATTGCGTGCATAGCCAATCGTGGCCTGGAGCCAATACGCTCCCGGCACATAGCTGCCGTAAAGCGCAGCCTGATAGGTATCAAATTGGCCGTGAACAGGCAGCGTATCCGTCGACGTATTGCCATGGATAGCAACCAACGCGGCGCCCAGCGTGAACTGCGGCGCAACGCGATAATCGACACCGGATATCACGCCGGCCAGACTTGTTTGCTGGCCAAGCCACGTGTCATACCCGCCTGTGCTGCCCGTGCTGCCGAGCACGCTGATCCACGAACATGCCCGTGTTCCATTGGCAGGCAACGCAGTCGCCTCGCCTGCCGCACAAGCACCTGTGGTGCGTGCCGCGGTCAATCTTGAATCGATTGCGTCCATGCCCAGCCGCGCGGCTTCGAAGTGCGCGTTGGGGAACGCCGTATAGGCTTCCGCGCCCAGTTGGTCGAGTGCCGCGTAAGCCGATGAACCTTCGAGGTTCAGCAGGTCACCCGTGACGGACAGAAAATCGCGAGTCGGCAAAGCACCCGCGCCGATGCCCGCTACGCCGTGATCGAGCGCCGCCTCGACCGCTATCTGGTTTGGCGTGCCACCGGCGAACTGGAAGCCGCGTTGTACGTGAATGTATGCATTGTTCGCGTCGTAGACTAACGTCGGCAAGACGAATGGGTTAGATACTGTGATGCCCGAGTAAGTGCCATTCAGGCCAGAAGTTGTACTAATTATCTTGTACGTGTCACTTGGCGTGAATAATCCAGCGCGCAACCGCGCTTGTACGGTGCCACCCTGTAGCGTTGCGGTGCCATCGACGCTGATGAGATCGATTCCTTGCGGCGAGACATTGGCTTCGTAGCGGCTGCCAGCAGTCTGGACGTATGAGCCAATGACTGACAGCGTGCCGATCGCCAAAGGCTGAAGAACGGTTGTTGTTGCTGCGGTGCCCGTCACGCCCGGTGCAATGACGCCTTGCACCATGAGCGCGCCATTCAAGGTTCCTGTTCCAGTCAAGGTGGCGCCCGGAGCGACGGTTATCGCCGGGCTGGTCAAGGTGCCTTTCAGCCGCAAGGTGCCACTTTCAATAACGCTTGAGCTACCTACCTGAACAGAACTGGACACGGTCCAGTCAGCGCCTTGCATCGCGAGCGTGGAAAAACCGTAGGTGCGGCTGGACAGTGTTCCCGAACCCTGCAGGACCAGCGCATTTGCCGAACCGTTTCCGCCATCGAGATCGCCTGATACCTGACTGCCACTATCGAGCGTCAAGCGGTTATTCGACCCTGTAAAACTCACCGCGGCGCTATTTCCGGCCAAGGTTCCGGCGTTATAAACCGAGACGTTCGAACTGGCCTGTACGGCAGCGCCTCCCGCACTTGTAATCGATCCGCCCGGCTCATTCGTCAAGCTCGCTGCGCCGGTTAATGCATCGATCATGACGCCGGTTCCGTTTTGCCCTTCTGTTGCGATGGTCCCCGCATTGGTGATCGAGACATTCGAACCAGCCTGGACAGCAACACCCGCTGCACTTTTGATCGATCCACCTTGCTTGTTCAGAAGCGTCGTAGGACCGGTTGACGCATCGATCGTCATGCCCGCTCCGCTCCCTCCTGTCGCTACAATAGACCCTGCGTTGACGATCGAGACGTTCGAGCCAGCCTGTACGGCATTGCCCGCTGCACTTGCAATCGATCCTCCCAGCTCATTCGTCAAGCTCGATGAACCTGTTAGTGCATCGATCATGACGCCCGTTCCGTTTGCACCTTCCGCTGCGATAGATCCCGCATTGGTGATCGAGACATTCGACCCGGCCTGCACTGCAACACCCGCCGCGCTGTTAATCGATCCACCTTGTTTGTTCAGAAGCGTCGTAGGACCCGTTGACGCATCGATCGTAATCCCCGCTCCGCTTCCGCCCGTCGCTGCAATGGAACCCGAGTTGAGAATCGAAACGTTCGAGCCGGCCTGTACAGCATTGCCCGCTGCACTTGTAATCGATCCGCCCTGCTCGTTGGTCAAGCTCGCCGCGCCAGTTGACGCATTGATCGCAATCCCGGCTGCGCTACCCATCGCTGCGATGGAACCCGCATTGACAACACTCGTTCCCGCGCCGTTCGCGATGACAGCGGCAGCACCATCGGCACTACTACTTATTAATCCGCTATTGATTACACGGCTCGAATCATTAACCGACACCGCGTTTCCCGACGAAGCGATAATCATGCCGCCGGACACCACCTCGATATCGATCCCCGTTGCCCCTGGCGTTGCTATGACGCTACCGGTCAACCGTCCTGCCATCTCCACGCCGCCGCCGCTCACGAGCCATGTCTGCGCGGCGCCATTAGTGCCAGTGAAAGTCCAGATGCCCGAATCGTTTTTTTGCAGAATGTCGAAGCCGCGATATTGTTCGGTCGCACCAAGGCTTGAAATATCGAATCTTCCCGAACCGGTTCCGCCAAGAATCAGCGTATTGGTGGTGGATACGCCATGCGCACTGGCATCGACGATTCCGGTAATCGCCGAGGTGCCCGCAAGAATCAAGGTATTGTTCTCCGGGCCGAACAGGATCGCCGTGCCGTCCGCGCCAGTGATACTGCCGCTGTTGTAGACCACGCTGCCAACTCCGGCCGTGCCTTCAGTCAGATCGATTCCCGTGCCGTTCGCCGAAAGAATAACGCCAGCGTTCTGAACGGTAGTCGCGGAGTTGGCGAGAATGGCGGGGCCATAGCCTGCAATTCTTCCGGTCGCGAGATTAATGACCGTTCCGCCGCTCGGCAAGTGAACTCCCGACTGAGCTTTCGTTATGTCCAATGCAGAGCCGCCAATGTCGCCTCCATTAGTGACCGAGCTATCTGAGTTATTGGCAAAGACACCATCCAGGTGGCCCACGATCGAGGCACCGGCGGAATTGGTCACGTTACCGCCGTCGTACAAAGCGATGGCCGTGCTGCTCTGGGTGATTACCGATCCGTTATTGACGATCACCGCCGGGCTGTCAAACTGAATAGGGAAATGACCGCCAATAACGGACCCGTTGTTAGTTAGCGTCCAGGGGCCGTCGTGATCGATGTCCCCGTATATGGCGTCACTACTCTGCGTGCTCGTATCAATATACGCGCCGGCAATCACGTTGTAGGGATTGCCCGCCGGAGTCAATACATAACCGGTCGCGGAGCTGCCGAGATCAGTTGCATTTGCTTTCCCCACCATGCAATTGATCAGGATCAGGATGGTTATAGACGCGTCCCGCCAACGACGCCCCGTTTTCGACTGACGTACCAAACGACCGGAACATTCCCTTTCTGACCTGTTCGAAGCACGCATTGCCCATGTCCCGGACGATTAAATCCCAGCACTCTAGACCGTCGCGAAGGTATTGACCATGAGCCGGAATACCTTCAAACATGGAATGAAATGCTGAGACTGACCGCTGCAATCCGTCATTCGTTTCTGCTACGGTTTGTGCAACAACGCGCTACATTCCCCGCGATAAAACCGCCGTACCCACTGTCACCACACCCAGCACAATATTAACCAGCACCAGCCTTCTGATGGTACCCACCGCCCTCGCGCCATCCGGCCAGTTTTGCGATTGCACTGCGCGGCGGATTTTCGGGAATACACCAAAGCGGATATGGCCGAAAATCAGCATCATCACAATGCCGAGACCTGCCATGGCGTGTAACGGCAACGCCGCCTGGGCGCCGCCGAATTGCGTCAGCAAAAACCCGCCCGTCAGCAATATCACCAACACCGATGCCGCCACCCAGTTAAAGAATCGAGCGAATACCGACTCCCATAACGGCAACCTCAATTGCGGCGATAAATCCGCTATTGCCGGCCGCAGACAGAAGTGAGCAAAAATCATCCCGCCAATCCAGACCGCCACTCCCAACAAATGCAGGAACAGCGCCACTTCAATCGCCTTGTTCATTAACGTTCCTAAATGCAGGTGAATCACCGGTTCCCACTGCCGGGCCAAGCGCTTGATCACGCAAGCACTTATCCGCCACTTCGGCTCCCACCTTTTTCATAAGGTTCGGGCGTTCGACTCAGCCAGACGGAGCCAGTTCAAGTATTTTCAAGATAAACAAACGCCCCGGGCCGGCTTAGCCAACCCGGGGCGCGTCATTACCCATCATTGCGCGTCAGTAATCAGCCTTCGAACACCGGCCGCAACTCCGTCACCTTGATAGTGGACTCGGGCGCACGGCCCTTGCGCGCCCGTTTGCCTACGTGTGTTTCCAGAGCCGCACCGCCAAGTTTCTCGTCACGCGCCTTGCCGCCCCGGCCTGTACCGATCAGCACCAAACCGCGTGCGTCGATAGCCAGCGCCTGCCGCAACGTCTCCTTCGGATCGAGCGCCATCAAAATGACACCACGGCCACCGCCTGACAAGGTCTTCATCTCGTCTATATCGAATACCAGCAGGCGTCCATTACTCGACAAGCACGCGACCTTCGTGGCGCCTGGCAGCACCGGCATGGGCGTAAGCGGCGTCGCGCCTTCGTCGATGGTCATGAACGACTTGCCCGCCTTCACCCGGCTCACCATGTCGCCGAGCTTGGCCATGAAGCCAAAGCCGTTACTCGATGCCAGCAGCAGCGGCTGCTCAACCGGAGCGGCGAAGTAATGCAGCAGGTGAGACCCCGACTCGAGTTCGATCAGCGACGTGACCGGCACACCATCGCCGCGCCCGCCCGGCAGGATTGCAACCGGCACGGAGTACACGCGCCCGTTGCTGCCCCACGCGATCAGCATGTCGGGCGTACGCGCCTGGAACGCAGCGTAAATGCCGTCGCCGGCCTTGAACTGGAAGCTGGCCGGATCGAGGCCATGCCCCTTCAACGCCCGCACCCAGCCCTTCTGGGATACCACCACCGTCACCGGCTCGTCGACCACCCGCACCTCGAACGTTGCCCGCTTTTCAGGCTGGATCAACGTGCGGCGATCGTCGCCATATTGCTTGGCGTCCGCTTCAATCTCCTTGATCAGCAGCCGCTTCATGGCGGCGTCGCTGTTCAGCAACTCTTCGAGCTTTTCCTTTTCGCTGCGCAATTCCTTCAGTTCCTGCTCGATCTTGATTGCTTCGAGCCGCGCCAGTTGCCGCAAACGGATTTCAAGAATGTCGTCGGCCTGACGCTCGCTGAGACTGAACCTGTCCATCAACGCCTGCTTCGGGTCATCGGCTTCGCGGATGACACGGATCACTTCATCGATATTCAGAAAGACGATCATCCGCCCTTCAAGAATATGAATCCGGTCGTTCACCTTCCCCAGCCGATGCTGCGTGCGGCGCGTGACCGTCGTGAAGCGGAAGCCGACCCATTCGTGCAGGATCTCGCCGATGCTTTTCTGGCGCGGCCGGCCGTCCGCGCCGATCATCACCAGGTTGATCGATGCGTTCGACTCCAGGCTCGTGTGCGCGAGCAGCGAATTCACGAACTCGGTCTGGTCGATACGGCTCGACTTCGGCTCGAATACAAGCCGCACCGGCGCGTCGCGGCCGGATTCGTCGCGGACCGTGTCGAGCAAGGCGAGCAACGTCTGCTTGGTCTGCAACTGATCAGGACTCAGCGCCTTCTTGCCGAGCTTGATCTTCGGGTTCGTCAGTTCCTCGATCTCCTCGAGCACCTTCTGGCCGGACGTGCTCGGCGGCAATTCCGTGATGACCAGTTGCCACTGACCGCGCGCCATGTCCTCGATCTTCCAGCGCGCCCGCACCTTCAGGCTGCCACGGCCGGTTTCATAAGCCGCCGCGATCTCAGCCTGAGTCGAAATAATCTGGCCGCCGCCCGGAAAATCCGGACCGGGAATCAGCTCGACCAGCCGCGCGTGATCGATCTTCGGATCGCGGATCATCGCAACCGCGGCCGCCGCGACTTCACGCAGATTGTGCGAAGGAACCTCGGTCGCCATCCCCACGGCAATGCCCGACGCGCCGTTCAGCAGCACGAACGGCAGGCGCGCGGGTAAAAGCTTCGGCTCCTGGAATGAACCATCGTAGTTCGGCATGAAATCGACGGTACCCATGTCGATTTCATCCAGCAGCAATTTCGCGATCGGGGTGAGACGCGCTTCCGTGTAACGCATGGCGGCCGCGCCATCGCCGTCGCGCGAGCCGAAATTACCCTGCCCGTCGATCAACGGATAGCGCATCGAAAACGCCTGCGCGAGACGCACGAGCGCGTCGTAGGCCGACTGGTCGCCGTGCGGATGGTATTTACCCAGCACGTCGCCCACCACCCGAGCCGACTTCACCGGCTTGGCGGTGTTGGCGAGGCCCATCTCGTTCATCGCGAACAGGATGCGGCGCTGCACGGGCTTCTGGCCGTCGGAAACGTCGGGCAGCGCCCGGCCTTTGACCACGCTCACCGCATAGTCGAGATACGCGCGCTCGGCGTAATCGCCAAGCGTCAGTTTTTCGCCTTCCGGCGCGGCTTCTTGGTCCGCGAAGAGATCGTCCATCAGATTTCCAGTGTTATGCGTTGACGAAGTTCAGGGTGTACGTACAGCGTCAGATCGGGCGTCGCCTAAGCCGAAGCATGAACGCGTCAAATGTCGGCTTCAACTTCGTTGCCCTTCTCCTCAAGCCAACTGCGCCGCGACGCCGCTTCGCCTTTGCCCATCAGCATCGTCATGCGTGTGACCGTGTCGTCAAACCCAAGATCGCCCACCTGAACCGGCAGCAGACGGCGCGTGTCCGGGTTCATCGTGGTGTCCCACAACTGCTCTGCGCTCATCTCGCCCAGCCCCTTGAAGCGGCTGATCGACCATTGCGTCTCGCGCACGCCGTCCTTCCTCAGCTTGTCCAGAATCGCCTCGAGCTCACCTTCGTCGAGCGCGTAGAGCTTTTGCGCCGGCTTCTTGCCGCGCGCGGGGGCATCGACGCGAAACAGCGGCGGCCGCGCGATGCATACATTGCCCTGCTCGATCAGTTGCGGGAAGTGCTTGAAGAACAGCGTGAGCAGCAGGACCTGGATGTGCGAGCCGTCCACGTCCGCGTCCGACAGGATGCAGATCTTGCCGTAACGCAGATTCGAGAGATCGGCTTTCTGGTCCAGGCTGTCCGGACCGTGCGGGTCCACGCCGATAGCCACCGCGATGTCATGCACTTCATTGTTTGCGAACAGCCGGTCGCGCTCGGTTTCCCACGTGTTCAGCACTTTGCCGCGCAACGGCAGGATGGCCTGGAATTCCTTGTCGCGACCCATCTTTGCCGAGCCGCCAGCCGAATCGCCCTCGACCAGGAAGAGTTCGTTGCGCGAGATATCCGTCGATTCGCAATCGGTCAGCTTGCCGGGCAGCACCGCCACGCCCGAGCTCTTGCGCTTTTCGATCTTCTGCCCGGCACGCGTACGCGCCTGGGCCTGGCGGATCACCAGTTCAGCGAGTTTCTTGCCGTACTCCACGTGCTGGTTCAGCCACAGTTCGAGCGCGGGCCGCGTAAACGACGACACGAGTTTCACCGCGTCGCGGCTATTGAGACGCTCCTTGATCTGCCCTTGAAACTGCGGATCCAGCACCTTCGCCGACAACACGAACGACACCCGGGCGAACACGTCTTCCGCCAGCAGCTTTACGCCCTTGGGCTGAAGGTTATGCAGTTCGACGAAGCTCTTGACCGCCTGGAACAGTCCGTCGCGCAAGCCCGATTCATGCGTGCCGCCGGCGGGCGTCGGGATCAGGTTGACGTACGACTCGCGCAACAACGGGCCTTCTTCGCTCCACGCCACGACCCACGTTGCGCCCTCGCCTTCGGCGAAGGTTTCCTCGGTCGATTTCGCATTGCCTGCGAACCGCTCGCCTTCGAACAACGGAATAAGCAGGTCGCTGCCGCCCATGCCTTCGAGCAGGTAACCGCGTAACCCGTCCTCATATTTCCAGCTTTGGCGCTCGCCGGTTTTTTCATTGATGAGCACGACTTCCACGCCCGGCAACAACACCGCCTTCGAGCGCAAGAGCCGCTGCAATTCACCAACCGGCAGATTCGGCGAATCGAAATATTTGGGATTGGCCCAGGCAGTGACACGGGTCCCGGACTTCTTCTCGCCGCGATTCATGGCACGGGTTTCAAGCTGCTTCACCACGTCGCCATTCGAAAAGCCGAGATCCGCGACCTTGCCGTCGCGCCACACGGTCACATCCATCCGCGTGGACAACGCGTTCGTCACCGATACACCCACGCCGTGCAGGCCGCCCGAAAAGGTATACGCACCGCCGGCGGCCTTGTCGAACTTGCCGCCCGCGTGCAGGCGCGTGAACACGATCTCGACGACGGGCACGCCTTCTTCCGGATGCATGCCGAACGGAATGCCGCGTCCATCGTCTTCGACAGATACCGAATGATCGGCGTGCAGCGTGACCGTGATCTGCTTGCCGTAGCCGCCGAGCGCCTCGTCGGAGGCGTTGTCGATGACTTCCTGAATGATGTGCAGCGGATTTTCAGTGCGGGTGTACATGCCGGGCCGTTGCTTGACCGGCTCGAGACCCTTGAGCACCTTGATCGATGCTTCGCTGTATCCGCTGTTCTTGCCGCTGTCGGCGGCGCTGGGTTTTTTCGTGGACATGTCTGGACGTGGGTCCGGCAGTCCGGGTGGCCGCGACTCGAATTCGATAGCAGAATTCAGAGAGCGGCCACGCCGGACAACCGGCGAATGCGTGAACATAGCGGGCCAACCCGGCCAACCGCGCCTGAGCCGGCCGCGCCGGATTGCGCGTTATTAACTCGAAACCGCGACGGCCTCTCGCCTGGACTACAGCGTTTCACTGCAAGGTGTCACCACGGTGTAACCGCGGAGATCCTTCGGTGACCCTTTCCTCAAGGCCGTGCGCCCGAAAACGCGACGTATTTTACTGTTTTCGACAATTTTTTCGATATGGGGAAGACACAGGTCCCAAAGGCCGGCTTACTTGCGCTTTGCTTCCAGTTCTTCCCAGCGTTCGAGCGCGACCAGCAATTCTTCGTCGATAGCCGCATGCCGTTCGCTCAGCCGCGTGCCTTCTTTCGGATCTTTCGCGAACACCGACCCGTCTTCGAGCTTGGCCGCAATCGACTTTTGCTCCGCTTCGAGTGCGGCGATCTGCGCCGGCAGCGCCTCCAGCTCGCGCACTTCCTTGTACGGCAATTTGGTCGAGCGCTGCGAATTGCGACCGGCGCCGCTGTCTTTGGGCCCGTCTTCCTTCTTCGCTTGCTTGGCCGTGTCGCGGGCGGCGTCCAGAGCGATTCTCTCCGAACGTTCACGCTGGATCTGCCAGTCGGTGAAGCCGCCCACATATTCGCGCCACATGCCGCCGCCTTCCGACGCAAAGACCGAGGTCACGACGTTATCCAGGAACTGGCGATCATGACTCACCAGCAGCACGGTGCCGTCGTAGTCGGTGAGCAGTTCTTCCAGCAGTTCGAGCGTCTGGATGTCCAGGTCGTTGGTTGGCTCGTCCAGCACCAGCACGTTAGCGGGCCGCGCAAACAGACGCGCGAGCAGCAGCCGGTTGCGTTCCCCGCCCGACAGCGAGCGCACAGGCGAACGCGCGCGCTCCGGTGCGAACAGGAAGTCGCCGAGATAACTCATGACGTGCTTCTTCACGCCGTTCACCTCGACCCATTCACTGCCCGGGCTGATGGTGTCGGCGAGCGTTTTGTCGAGGTCGAGCTGCGCGCGCATCTGGTCGAAATACGCTACCTGCGTATTGGTGCCGGTGCGCACCGTGCCTTCGTCCGGCGCGAGTTCGCCCAGGATCATCTTGAGCAGCGTGGTCTTGCCCGCACCGTTCGGACCGATGAATCCAAACTTGTCGCCACGCATGACGGTCGCGCTGAAGTTGTCGACAATCGTTCGATCGCCGTATTTCTTCGTCACGTCGGTCAGTTCCGAGACGATCTTGCCCGAGCGCTCGCCTTGGCCCACATCCAGCTTCACATTGCCCTGCACGTTGCGGCGTTCGGCGCGCTCGTTGCGCATTTCCACCAGCCGCGCGATACGCCCGACGCTGCGCGTACGCCGCGCCTCCACGCCCTTGCGGATCCACACCTCTTCCTGCGCCAGCAGCTTGTCGAACTTGGCCGCTTCGACCTGTTCGATCTCAAGCTGTTGCGCCTTGCGCGTCTGGTACGCGCTGTAATTGCCCGGATACGACAGCAAGCGTCCACGATCCAGATCCACGATGCGGGTAGCAACCTTGTCGAGGAAAGCCCGGTCATGGGTGATGAACAGCAAACCCGTGCGCAGCGTGACCAGCATCTCTTCCAGCCAGCGGATGCCGTCGAAGTCGAGGTGATTGGTCGGTTCGTCCAGAAGCAGCACGTCCGGTTGCACGACCAGCGCACGAGCCAGCGCCACGCGCTTTTTCATGCCGCCCGAAAGCGCGCCCGAACGAACGTCGCCGTCCAGCCCGATCTGCTGCAGCGTGGTCGCCACGCGGGTTTGCCAGCTCCAGGCATCGTGCAGGTCGAGCGAGGATTGCAGCGCGTTCATGCGTGTCAGCAGGTCGTCGTGCTCGGGACCTTCGGGGGTATCGGCGAGTTTGTGCGCCACGACGTCATATTCGTCGAGCAGTTCCCGCGCATGGGACAAGCCGGACGCGACGACGTCGAACACCGACGCCTCCAGGTCGAACTCGGGTTCCTGCGGCACGTAAACGGTCGTGAGCTCGTTTTGCCGCGTGATGAGGCCGTCGTCCGGCTTGGTGAGCCCGGCGATGATCTTCAGCAGCGACGACTTGCCCGCGCCATTGCGGCCGATCAGGCCGACGCGTTCGCCCGCTTCGAGTGAAAAGTCAGCGTGATCGAGCAACGCAACGTGGCCGAACGCGAGTTGCGCGTTCGAAATGGAATAAAGCGACATGGGAGGCAGCCGGAAAAGTGCAAATACTGGAAGGGGCCATTGTACCGGTCTTGACCGGCGCGCCTGGCGGCCGCTTGCAGGCCCTATGCCATCAGGACAAGGCAAAGCTGCCCGATAAGCCGCAAAAAAACGCGGCCGCGCCGCGTTTTTTGAGATGAGCGCCAGGATCAGAGCGGCCCGGCGCCGATCGATGTCACGCAGCGCGAGGCCGTTACTTCACATGGATCTTGATCGTCTGGCTCATTTCCGGTCCAAACGACTGGTGTGCGCCGTCGCCGAATTGCAAGGTCAGCGTGTGATCGCCCGGGGGCAGTTTCACGTCCGCTTCCGTCTGCATCTTGCCGAAATGCAGCGATTTATCGTTCATTGGAATCACGAGACCCTTTTGCATCGGGCCTGCGTCGATCAGCACATGGTGGTGGCCTTTTTGCGGATCCATATCGCCGGCCGGCGCGAGCTCCATGCCTTCCAGGCCGAAGACCATATGCACCGGGCTTGTGACGGTTGCACCGTCTTTCGGTTCGACGAAAAACACCCGGGCCTGTTGCGCGTGCACCGCAGCAGCCACAAGGAAAACGCTCGACAACACCGCTCCCGACAACATTTTCTTGAACATCATTTTTTTCGCTCCCAGAAGAATGCGGCTGCCGGATCAACTATCCATCCAGACAGGCCAAAACGGTTTCGTATAACACGCGTGGCGTAATCGACGCGGCGCGACCCGCCGGACGACACACAAGGGACTCAAAAACCGCCGGGGAGAGGATACACCGAGCATAAGAAATCACGCGGATCCGTGCTTCTGCCCCGCCCGGGCTACGTCACTTCGATGAACCGATTCTGACATTCCGGTACTATGCGGGTCGCCGGACGTTTCGGCAGCCACGCGCGGCATAACCCGGAATACGAATTTGCCGGCACAACGCCGCCGCGTGGAATATTTAACGATGTTTTGTCGAACGAGAAGAAAGAGTCTGTCGTGAGTGAAGTTTTAGAATATAAAAGCTGGGTTTGTCTGATTTGTGGTTGGATATACAACGAAGAAGACGGTTTGCCGGAAGAAGGCATTGCGGCCGGAACCCGTTTCGCCGAGATCCCGGACACGTGGCGTTGTCCGTTATGCGACGTCGGCAAAGAAGATTTCGTTGCGGTCGAGTTCTGATCCGGCTGCGGGCTTAGCCGTTGCATTCGGTCGTTTCAGCCTGATTTCGCGCCGGTTCAGCGCGCGACCACAATCAGTTCCCGGCTCGCGGTCGATACCGCCGCCCCGTCCCAATCGCCCTGCCACGCGAGGTGGCGGAACCCTGCCGTCTCAAGCTGGGCGGTGAGTTCGTCCTGAGTACGAAAGCGCAGTTCGCTCGCGGACGTCAGCGTTTCGTCTGTCGCCTTGAATCGATAATACGTGTTGAAGCGAATGCCCGACTCCGGGCTTGCGCTCACGTCGTCCTGCCACACCTCCACCTCGCCGACTCCGTTCACCTCGATCAGCCTGCCCGACTGTGCAGGCGTCCAGGATTCCCACGCGCGCGCGGCCGGATTGCGGCTCTCGAACGCCAGGGTGCCGCCGTCGCGCAGCGCGTAGCGTGCAGCTTTGAGCGTATTGAGGAACGTGGTGTCGTCGAGGAAAACCTGCGCGACGTGGCTCGTCATCACCAGCAGGTCGGCGGGCGGCAGCAAGGCGAGCGCGCCGGCATCGCCTTCAATCCACTGAACGCGGTCCCCGTTCGGTCTATGCCGCGCCACGTGCAGCATCTCGGGCGCGGGATCGACGGCAATGACCCGATGCCCCCGCGACGCCAGTTCACACGCGAGCAGACCCGTTCCGCAACCGAGATCGATTACGCGCTGCATGCCTGTGGCCAGCGCCAGGTAGAAGGTTGTATCGGTGGCGAAGGGGTTCAGGGTGTCGTAGAGCGCGACGAGGCGCGAGTCAGTGTAGAGCGTGGATGGCATCGGAAAAGTTGGCAGCGTTTCATCGGCTTAGGTGAGCAAGCGCATCGCGCATGGACTGGCTTGGCACGAGGATGGAGCCCGCGAACGGCGTGTTGAGATCGAGGATCACGAGCACCGTGGACGCTATCGATAACGCCCCGAGCGTGATCGTAACAAGCGCCAATGCGTTACGTGGTGCGATCAGGCCAAAGCAAAGGAAGATGATGAGCAGCCAGAAGACGAGAATCCGGTCGAACGGCGAAGAAGCCGAACCGCGCGCTTCCTCCACAATTTTCCAGCGTTGCTGGATCAGTTGGTCGAACCGATCAAGGGCTTCTTCGGCGAGCTTCTGGTGGAACGGATCAGGCGGTTGCAACTCGCGTGTGTATCGTTGTGCCCGTTCAAGCATCGCGCCCAGTGCGCTGCTATCGAGTTTACCGGTGCCGGAGCCCGGCACCAGCGTTTTTTGATAATCGTTGCCGGGCGGCGGCGGTTCCCGCACCCACGTAGATGCGATCGCGGCCGCCGTGTAGGCGCGCAGGATCCGGCGGGGAGCGTCGGCATCCGGGCCGTACTCGCGCAAGCTGTCGTCGAGCTGGATCAGTGCAGCAGCATAG
Organism: Caballeronia sp. dw_19; assembly: GCF_018449515.1. Lineage (GTDB taxonomy): Bacteria > Pseudomonadota > Gammaproteobacteria > Burkholderiales > Burkholderiaceae > Caballeronia. The sequence continues at coordinate 372,996 of NZ_JAAVUQ010000005.1, forward strand.
GCACGGATGTCGGCAGTGGTGGTATCGAATAGAGTTTTCGACGATGCCGTCAGCAAACCCAGCACAAGCGCCGCGAACGTAACCAGCATGCCGACCACAAGTTTCAGCAATTGTACGGTTTCATGCGCCTTGTGTTCCTCAGGGAGTAGCGGACGCACGAATACACCAAGCCCCGTGGCCGCGAGCAGGCACAAGAACACGACGGCAGAGGTTTCGAGTTCGGTCATGGCGAGGCCCGGGCGACGTTTGTATTATCGGATGAAGTAGCGGTTTATTCCAGACGAGAGGATTATTGTGGCGGTCTGGCGCGATTAAGTTGACCCTGTTATGAAGCGGCAACGATAATCGGCAGTTCTACTTGTTAATCGACCGTGAGAAAGGGCATGAAACAGACGAAATACTGGGTTGCTGCGTTTGCGTTGGCAGCCAGCGGGTGCGCGTTCGCCAACGTCGCCGCCGATAACGTCATCCGCAGCGCAGCGCCTGCGAACGACCGCGTCGTGGGCAACGAGTGCACGGACAAGTCGATCAAACCATTCGCGCGGCCAAAAGACAGCACACTGTCGGACGATATGTTGCGAACGGCATTGACCTTGATCTCGGGTTTGGCGGGGGGCAGCAATCGCGGGGCTGCGACTGGCGTGTGCGGAGACCGGTCGCCGCTTTAGGTTATTGCTTCACGGTTCCCCGCTCCCGAGCCCGTCATCTCCGCGGATCTCCGCCGCCTTGCTCAAGCACTTCTGATTCGGGCAATCGCACAACTCGGTCGCACAACCCCCCGTCCCTGCCTGACGCTGCGCCAAAGCTATAAAAACAGCCAGCAGCCCTCGGCTAAGCACCTCACCCGGCAGAATTCGAGCGCAGCACGTCGGCCAATCCCGGCTGCTTCCAGCCTTGCGAGCAACTTGTCACTATGCCAGTGCGCGAGAATGCGGCATCCCCGCGCATTTTTACGAATATTGGGTGCCAGAGCGTATTATCTGAGCCGCGGGCGTTGTTGTTCAGCAGCTTCGTGCAACGTGGAAACGAGAGCGTCAGGCGCTCAGCCTATTCGGCTCGCACGAATCGTTTCAGTCACTTTTCAGTCACACTTCCCACTGAAAACCTATGTTCAGTCCCGTCGCACTTTACGTTGTCGGAATTATGTCCGGCGCGATCAGCGTGGTCGTATTTGGCTCGCTGGTGCGGTCCGGGATACCCGGATTGTTTCGCTGGATCAGTGCAAACGTCCTGATGGTGGTCGCACTTGTCGCATTAGCTTTAGATGACAGTTCACCGACACCGCTGACCATTGTGGTCGCGAGTTTGTTATTCGCTAGCGCCGCATTCCTTGTCCTACAAGGTTGCCGACTATTCTTCGGCCTTCGACCTTCGCGCCTTTACGAGGTCGCTGCGTTCACGATGCTGGTGATTGGCGTTATCTACTGGACCTGTCTTTCGCCGAACGAAGCGGCCCGGGTTGCCTTGATGTCGGCCTTTCTCGCCTACGTTCGTCTGTCGGTGGGTTGGATAACCTACACCAGGAGGCCGCTGCATCGACCTGGGTACAGCTACCAGTTCGTCGCGATTATCGCCGCGCTCGGCGGCCTCGTTCATATTGTTCGCGGGCTTGCCGCTGGCCTCGGCTGGGAACATCACACACGGTTCCTCGAGCCAACGCCCATGACCATTGCGTTTCTCGCGGTCGGCATCGTCACCCTGCCATGCCTCTCGATCGGCGCGCTCATGCTTGCGTATGACCGCATGGCGGAGAGGATGGAGCGGTTGGCAGCTATCGATGAACTGACCGGTGCTCTTGTGCGACGCGAGTTTATGGCTCAGGCCGAGTTGCAGCTGGAGCGTACCAACCGCGCAAAATCCCGCTTCGCGATTGCGATCCTCGACATCGACAACTTCAAAGCGGTCAATGACGCTCACGGCCACGCGGCCGGCGACCGGGCGCTCGCTCACTTTTCGTCGATTGTGTCGCAGGGCATCCGGCGAGGAGACATTTTTGGGCGGCTTGGCGGGGAAGAGTTTGCAATTCTGTTCCCTGAAACAACCAGGGCGGACGCGCTCACGTTGGTGAACAGTTTGCGCTTGCATCTGGCCGCGTCCACGTTAAACGTGACTTGCGGAGAAGTGACGTGCACGTTCAGTGCTGGCGTGGATGAATATCAAGCTAGTGAAATGCTGGCAAACCTGATGGCACGAGCCGACGCAGCGCTCTACTCGGCCAAGGCCATGGGACGAAATCGCGTCGTGTTGGCGGTTTCTACGGGCGACGAAGCAGTCGGAGTCACGAAGGACGCACCGAAACCGACCTGACGGTTTTTTACGGAAGCACGTCAATCTATACCTGGTTATCAGCGCAGCTATTGCGGCGGTGTGGGTATCGGCGGCATAACGGTTGCGGTCGATTGCGCTGTCCTGCTCGCGCCGCCGTGTCTGGCGCCTTTCGTTTTAAATGTCTTTGATATACTCTGCCCGCTGCGCCGGATCTATGCTCACCAGCGTTCGCCGACGGGTAAGATTGAAGCCATTTTCTTTGCCCGAAACCGTTGAACAGCAAGGTCGAGCGGTCTGGGACTGCTACCTCTTGGTATAAGTCGCCAAAAGCGCCGTTCCGTAGCAAAAGCGTAGCAGCCAAGTTAAGAAATCAGGTTTCACAGTGCGTCACGGCGCTTCATTTAGGAAGAAGCGAATCGGCCGGAAACGCACGCTGGGAAGGGACAAAGCCGATATGCACAGGGTTTGGGTCCACCCGCTGAATTATCCATCTCCCCGTAGTTCAATGGATAGAACAAGTGCCTCCTAAGCGCTAGATGCAGGTTCGATTCCTGCCGGGGGGACCAGATACCCCCATCACGTTGTGTCAGATTGAATCAGAAGCCCCGTCAAGCCTCGTGCTGCGGGGCTTTTTGCTATCATGGTTGCCTCACATTGAATCAATGTAGATCAATTGTTTGGGGGTATCAGTGAGGATATGCCCCGCGCGGTAATTTTCGATACCCCAAAACACCATGCCGAAGCGCGCTGATCCTCTCACCGACATGCAAGTCCGCAAGGCCAAGCCTAGCGAGTCGCCCTATCGACTCGCGGACGGCAAAGGGCTGTACCTCCAAGTGATGCCGACCGGCGCTCGATATTGGCGAATGAAATATCGGTTTGACGAAAAGGAGCGGCTGGCATCGTTCGGCGTGTACCCCGAGGTCTCGCTTGCTGAGGCCCGGGAAAAATGCCTAGCGGCACGCCGGCTGCTCGCGGATGGGCTCGACCCTAGCGAGCAAAAGCGCGCGATAAAAAGAACGCGCGTTTTGGCGGCGGCATCATCCTTCGAGGCAGTCGCACGCGAGTGGTTTGACAATCAGAAAGACGGATGGAGCGAGATTTACGCTGGCAAAGTGATCGGTTCCTTGGAGGTCGACGTGTTTCCGCGGATTGGATCGAAACCGATCGCTGATATTGAAGCACCGCAGATGCTTGAGATCGTCCGCTTGGTCGAGGCACGAGGCGTTCGCGAGACAGCGAAGCGGATCCTACAACGCTCGCGGGCGGTGTTTCAGTACGGGATCATGACGGGCCGATGCTCGCGAAACCCCGCGGCAGACATCGATGCGGAAACCATCCTGAAAAAAGGCCCGGGCGTCCAGCATATGGCGCGGGTCAAAATTCTTGAAATTCCGTCGCTGATGCGCGACATCGCAGGATATCAAGGCGAGATGGTCACCCGTTTGGCCCTGCAGTTTATGGCCCTCACCTTCACGCGCACCACCGAAATGATCCGCATGGAGTGGCCCGAGGTCGACGAGCGCGCGGCCGAGTGGCGTATCCCGGCTGAGCGAATGAAGATGCGCGATCCGCATATCGTTCCCCTGTCCCGCCAGGCGCTGGCCATCGTCGCGCAACTCCGAGATTTCAACGGTGCCGAGCGTTACGTGTTCCAGAGCGTCGAAGGCAGAACCCGAGGACCGATTTCAAACAATACGATGCTCTACGCGCTCTACCGCATGGGTTACAAATCTCGGATGACGGGGCATGGATTCCGCGGGTTAGCAGCGACCGTCCTGCGCGAACTGGGGTATAGCCGCGAAGTCGTCGATGTCCAGCTTGCGCACGCCGAACGCAATCAGGTCACGGCGGCATACGTTCATGCGGAGTATCTGCCAGAGCGGCGCCTGATGATGCAGCGTTGGGCGGACTATCTCGACGCAGCCGCCGCGATGCGTCGACCAGACGAGGGATCAGCATGAACGCTATCTTCTTTTTGATGGGGCAGTTCGATTGCAAGCTGACTCTCTCCATTGGCGAGGTCTGCGAGGCGATCGGCTACGCGAAAACAGACTGCTTAAAATGAGATCGGTACCAGAGCGTTCCCCATACCTATGCAGAAACGTGCGGGCAAGTGGGTGACAGATATCCGGGACGTCGCCGAGTATCTCGACTCAGCGCGAGCCCGCGCGAGAGACGAACATGATCGGCTATGCGGACAGCTGAAATGACCGATTCTTCGGAAGACAGTACGCTCACGCTGAAGGAAGCAGCCGCCCTACTTCGCGTCTCGTACAGCACGGTCTACTCACATCGGGAAGATCTCGGCTTCTTTCAAGTCGGCTCGATCTGGCGTGTATGGCGATCACGGCTGATGGCGTTGGGAACGGCAGATCCGCGCGTGCTTGAGAACAAAGCGGTGAAGAAGGCGCCCGCGAAAACTGTCGAGACGCAGGAAATTATTCCACCCTACTTTACCGAGATGACCCAGCGTCAAATTCAAGAAGAACTCGACCGACTCCTAAACCAGCCGAGGAAATCGCGAAAATCGCCGCGATGATTCCGATCGCGAAGCGGCTTTCGCTACCGTTCGCTCAAGGTATCCGATGCGCTGCCGATAACACGTAAACCACCGAAAAGAATAAAAAGGAAAATCATGAGAGGTCTTTCCCTGCTGGTCGCGAGCGCAGCTTTGGCCGTGCTGTCCGGTTGTTCGACCACACAGAGCATTGTCCCCGGGCCTCAAGCGAAGTTATCACCGATGACAACAGCTTGTTTCACGGCGCATGGGGGCAGGTCGGCAGACATGGATGCCGCAGTTCAACGAAATCTCGAAAACCACGGCGTATCCGTTTCGATCGCACCGGCATGCGACAAGGCCGACATGAACGTCTCCTACACCGACAGCTGGTTCTGGGACATCGTCATGTACATGCGATCGATGGATATTCGCTTTTACAAGGCTCCGAGCGGTGGCCTGATCGCTTCAGGGCATTGGAAAAACTCAGTGATGCATCAGTTTCCGAATGCCGACGGCGTGGTTCAAGACCTAATGGACGGTATGTTCGTTCAGGCGGGAGAACCCGGCGTACTCCGAACGAAAGCAGGATCGAACTAAGGCGCACGAGCCACCTGCCAGCAGTGTCCGAGAAATTGGGGATCAATATGGCCATACTGTTTTTCGTGCTGCAGATCGTCTACAGCCTATTGCAGGCCGCTGCAATAATCGCGGGCATTGAGTATTGGCTTGGCTGGCCAAGCTGGGGGGTGCGCAATCATTGGTGGCATTCTTACCTTCGGCCTTCGGATCACACTCATCACAGTTCCACTGGGCATCGTCGGAGCACATTACGGCTTTCAGTGGTCGTGGCTCGCATCATTTCTTTTGTTCTGCGGACCGCTGCTGTTGATCATTGCCGTTGCAACGTTAAGTCACGCAGCCGGTGGAACAAAACGGTTGCTTCGCTGGTAACTCGCTGATAGACCTCGTTAATTAAGTCAAACCGACAACCACAATGCAAAAATTAATCGTACTCATCGCATCGACGCTTGCCCTCAGTTCAGCGTTCGGCGCATCGCGCGAAATTGATCTCGTAGGCGAAACAGGCACTAACTTTAGCGTGCACGTTCAACTACTTCCCAGCACAAATGATTCATCGAAAGGAGATGCTACTTTTACTACGCATGCTCGGCAGTCTTTTAAGCAGAAAGGAGCATACGTTGAAACGCCGGATGGTTTCACGGTGACGCTTGACAATAAAGTTCAACTCGTCTTCACCGGCCAGAACAAACACTATTCGCTTGATGAAGTGGGGGTGCTCTATGTACAACAGCACAGCGGTATTGCCGATGTGCAAACTTGGCACCAGGCAAAGTAGACTATCAGCGCTCAAGCTGGAGGACGGCGCCCGGGTTCTCGCGATCCTTTAGCAGTGGCTGTAAGAGGGATGGGGAGTAGTAGCCGCTGATCTCCGGCTGCATGCCTCGGCATGAAAGCCCTCCCGAGTCTCACGGTCCAGACCTGCGCATCAGTTGCGCATTCGCTCTCGCACCAATCCTACACCGCACCTACTTTCCAATGAAACCCTGATCCTGCAACGACTTCACATACGCCTGCAACGCGCTCAGCTTATCGATCTCGGCCTGATCGTCGGCCGCTACTTTGAAAACGCTGCTTGCAGTCTGACCATCGAGGTATCCGACGGAGGTGGCTGCATCAGCGCTGCCGGTGGTGGCGGCGCTTTCACTGCCGGCGGTTGCAGGACCACAGGAGGCGACGCGGACACGCACGCGTTGAGTGCCAGCAATGAGCTGAGCGCGGTAATCGAGAGAATCTTTCGCATGATTGGCAACCTCAGTGTTGAACTGCGTTTCGATGGATGCTACCTGGCCTTCGGCGGCTTGCTGCTTGGCGAGTGCGGCTGATAGCGCTTTCGCCGAATCGGCGTTGATCTGGGCGATCTCATTTGCGTGTGTGGCGTTGTCTTTGGCGTGGGCGCCCCGCTCTTGCGCGAGCGCTACGCCGTCGAGCTTGTGCACTGTGCCGGCGCCGATGGCAGCACCCAGAAGGGCCGCGGCGATACCGGTGATGAAATATCCGTTCATTGCATTTTTCCTTCGCAGAGTTGGCGTTCGTAGGCGCGACGCGTTACAAGGCCCTGGAGCGGCTCGGGCGGCTTTCCGGCATAAACCCATCGGGATAGCTGCGCGCAGGCTGCTGGCATATCGCCTACGTTCGCCAGTCGGGCCATACTCGACCCGCAGAACTTCGCATCTCCAACGTTGAACGCGAAGCTGATAAACGCGGCCCGCTGGTAATAGGCCATCGGCGCTTTGACGCACGCGGCAACGCCGTCGGCATGCTGCACAAGATCGTCGTTCAGGAACTGCGCGCACTGCGCCTGGGTGTACGGTCGCCCGAGTACCGCGCTTTGCGTGTGACCAGTGCACGCGGTCACGATGCCGATCGGGTCTTTGTACCCGCGCAGCACCGTTCCCTCGAACTTCGGCACGCACGTAATGAGAGCCGCCGCGCACGCCGCGCCCACCGTCGCCTGGATGGTCCTTTTGCCTGCGACAGGCGGCTTATTCGGCGTCGACATTGTTTTCCTCGATCGTGGGTTGCTTCGTGTAAGCGCCGAGCAGCCCGAGCGCCGATATGACGCACGGCACGCCGAAGATCACACCGACCGGCAAGCGGTTCACGAACGCCCCGGGCAGATAGGACCAGACTGCACCCGCGAACGGCACGGCGACGCCGACAATGAGCGCACGCACGCTGTTGCGCTTGTGAGCGGTTCGCCAGTAGGAGACGAGATTCACGATGTCACCTTCAGTTTGAAGTACTGCCACAGCGCCAAGCCCACAACAATGACCAGCGCCCATAAACCTTTCTTAGCCAGTTCATCGCGGAGAGTCCGATAGAAAGCCCCCCTGTCCTCGATGCTTTTGATGATCGCTTCGTGGTATCGGCGGTGTCCGTCTGGATCGTTGTCAGGAAACGCTTTGCGCAGTTCATCGATGCCACGGATTGCTTCCCCCACCTTGGCATCGGTCACCGCTTGAGCGCCGACATTTTCCAGGTGGCGCTGGTCCAGATCCTCTTTGAGTTGATCCAGCGCCGCGACAATTTCTCTGGTGCCTTCCATCACCCCCCCGTTGCGGCCGGCGGGTTTTGCAGTGCTTCGACCTGCGCTGTCAGCTCCTGCACGGCCTTCCAGAGCACGGGAATAAGCTGGTCCGGACGCAAATGCTGCGTGCCTTCCTCATCGACGACGTAGCCGGCGAAGTCCATCCCCGTCGTCTCGAATGCCGCCTTTACATCGGGCGCGAGAAAGCCCCAATGCGTGCGCGTGCCGGCGTGCGGCACCAGGCTGGCTGTCTGCACGGTGCGAGTCGCCATACGCGGAACGGAGTGCGTCAGCGGCATCGTCGTCGCGGCGCGCGCCGGCGAAATCACCTCACCCGTTACGCTGTCACGCTTTTCCGGCCGAGCGGGGATCGTCTGCATGACTGGAGCGCCAGATTCGTCCACCACCGGCAGCGTGTCGAAGACCGGGACATCGCGCGTGATCTGGCTGCTTACCTGCACCGGCACGCCGTCGCGCATCTCGATGGACAGTTCCGTCGCAGTGACCGGTTCGGTGACCTGATACGACTCTTGGGTGTCGACCATCTCCACCGATGAGCCACCGTCTATCCATTTCCACGTCGACGGATTGAGCGATTTGACGATGGGCAGCGATGCAGGAAGCGGTGCGATATCGGTCTTGAGCTTCGGATCGGATGTCTGGATAGTGCCGTTGGCTGACCAGAGCGACGCCCACCGAAAGCTACCGGTTCCACAGAAATAGGTGTTGTCGGTGATCGGCTGAAAGTGACCGGCTACGAAGTGGTTGCCGATAGCTGACCCGCCGAGCGTCACATGCCCGTTGGTATCGCACCCGATCACCGGGAACGGTGAATCGTTACCCTGCGAGCACACAATGCCCTGTGTTACGGTGCCCTTTGTTACGTCATAACCGATGCGAAGTGCGCCGCCCGTGAAGGGCGATGCGTTCCCAAAGTCAAGGCCGTATTGGTGAACCCCGCGAATGTCGAGGCTGACCACGGAGTCCGAGAAATCCTGAAGCGTTGATTGCTGGACGGACCCTGCGGCGAAGCGCATGCCGTAATACCAGATCGGCGTGCCCGTTCCGGTGTTGACGTACATCGCGGCCGTGTTCAAAAAGCCCAAGCCGTTGAACATCAGGCCGACTGAATTCGATACCCCAAAGTCACCATACGCGCCGGCAAGGTTATTGATGTCCAGCTCATATCCAAAAGCCGATGTGCTCGCAAACGGAAAGCCACTATCGAGTGCAGTGACCGTGTTGAACGCCCATACCGGGCCGCTGTTCGCCTGGCCTTTAATAGCACTGTACAGCGTGACATTCCCGCCGAGTGGATTCGTGCCCCGGTTAGAGACAAACTCGAATTGCGCCATGAACTGTTGATTAGCGCTTTGGGTCGATGCGAGGCACAGAAAACTTGAGTCGGTTTGCAGGGGACTGCCGAACGGAGTGTTAGAAAGTTGCTGACCACCCGTTACATTCATCCCGGTTGCGAGCGCTCCAATCAGCTTCCATCGCGCGCCATCGGCAGCGACAATGATGACGGGAACACTTTCGTCGGTGGTCGTGTCGGTCGTATCTTGAAAGTACTTGCCGCCACCGTTCCCGTCATAGGCGGCATTAAGGCCTAATACGAAGGCATCGAGCGCGGCGTTCTTGTCGACGAGCCGCAGCATATCGATGTCGTTGACGACAGGGGAAGCTACAGACCCGATAATCAAATCGATCACGAACGGATTGCCGTTATTGTCGAAGCCGAGCGCCTTGTTGGCGCGCGCGACAGCGCCCGGGAGAGTCATCTGCGGGTTTATATCGGCAGTCGGCGCTACGATGGCTCGGCCGATATCACTGCCTTGGTCCTGCAACGCCATCCAGATCCGATCAAAATCAGCGTTGACCGTTACCGCACGCAAGTCGCCGTTGAATTGGTAATCGGTCTGGCGCTCCAGGGCAACTTGTCGATACGCAAGGATTGGGACGCCGCTGGCCGGTGCTGTCGTGAATGTCAGGGTGGACTCATCGTCGCCCAGCCCGGACAGCGTGTAGGCGCTCGTGAGCACTCCGCTGAGATTCACAATCAGGTCTTCAGCGAGCAGGATGCGAAAGGGAATAGTGAAGGCGGTCGCGATACCGTTTCCGGTGTAGGAAACGATCGGGTCTTGAATGGGTACGGTCATTGTCGCGTCCTGATCGAAGGTTGCTGCATTCTTCGTCAGGGCATAGGTCGGAATCTTGCCTACGCCATATCTACAGTGACATCGTAGACGCCTGTGCCGGGGCGCCAGTCTTCTCGCAGATCGGAGCCGGGGTTACCGACTATCTTGCCGATGCGAACCGGTGCCTGAAGGATTGCGCCGGCCGCGCTGTCGATATAGTCGTCTGGCTGCTGAGCGACCGCCGGATTCCAATCCTTCATTTGATCCCACGTCGGGCCGTCGAGAACATCGACATGCGCCCACATAACGCCTGATCGCAACGGCGGTTCAAGGCCCGCGAGGATGCGCTCGTTCTTATTTCCCTTGGCATTGATTTCCAGCACAGCGCACTGCAAGCGGCGTTGCTTGAGTGCCTTGCGAAGCAGCTTGGAAACGAAGGTGCCGACGCCGTTTGTCTCGACGTACACCTGTGGGATCTGGAAGCGCTCGATTACGTCGCAGGCTTGCAATACTTGCCCTGTCACGATCTGGGAATTCTCGTCATCGGAGAACACGGCATATTCACCAATCATGGCCTGGGCCACATGCCAATAGTAATTGCCCGCAGAATCGTCAAGGATCAGGGACAACGCCGAGTCATCACCGCCGACCTTGCCGAGTGAGCAATCCCAATAGCAGCGCGCACCGATGATCCGAGCACCGCCGAGCATCATGCGCATCTCGCCGTTCGCTCGCTCGACAGTCGGATGGGTGGCATACGGCTTCATCTTCGCGGGATCGAGGCGGCATTCGTTGATCGGCTTGGCTTCGAGCTGGTATTGCGAATCCCAATAGTTCAGCGTGCGCGTTTTCTTCCGGCGCTTCTCGATGTCGTCACGGGTGAAGCGCTCTGGCCATGCGCAGTTTGCGTAGATATCAAGCACGACGCCCGGCGGCGCATCGAAGACGACGAAGCGACCATCGACACGGTAATCACGGCCCTCGACTAGCAGCCGCGCGTGCTTGTAGACGCCCGTCATCACATACAAGCCATCGTCGCCGATCGCGAAGTCGAAGCGGTACCGGGTCGCCTGCGTCGTGTCCTCGTAGCGGACCGCATTCTCGAACAGCGGGATCTTCAGCGATGCAGCGCCGGCCGCGATCAGTTCTGGATAGATTGAGTCGTGCGTGTGCGGCGTGCCGATGTAGGTTTCCTGCGCGCCCGGTACCGCAATAAAGGTTGATTCTTCGGTCTTCATTCGGAGGTTCGCGCGCGCCTCCGGCGTCTTAATGTTCTTTGGGACTTCGATATCGTCATAGTCGATGTCATCCGCGCGTGCACCCGTGACGTTCGAATTGACGCCCACGGCCTGCATGCTCGGGTTGCGCGCGTCGGTCGCACCATTGACCCAGAAGGACTGCGCGCCCGGTTTGCGCGGCAACATGCCAGCACATAGCGGATGCCGGCGCATGACGTTCAATGTGTCGCGGGTGAGTTTGGTTGCGAGCGGATCATCCGCCGCCCAGATGAGCGCGCGATTGCTGCGGTTACGATAAAGCTTCCACGCCTTGTAGACGGCGTAGGTAGTGGACTTGGACGCGCCCCGGAAGACCTGAAGCACGCGAACCGGGTCATCGCATGTTTCTAACCAATGGCAGATGCGGATGTGGAGGAGCGGGACTTTCCACCCCATCACCCGCGCCCACATCAGAAAGAAGGCGACGAACCCGACGTCAGGTTTTGCCATTGCCGATTGCCCGTTTGTCGAACGCCGCCTTGCGTGCGCCGGCGCCTACCTTATCCAGCAGCTTTGCGGCTTCCTTCTCGGCGCTGGCGATCTCCTGATCGAGTTCGCTGTCCGCGTCGCTTACTGCGGCCGCGCCGTGGCCTTTGTTACTGTCGCCCTGGATCGAGCCCACAAGGTTCTCAACACGCCCGATCAGCATCACGGTCGCGGCCGCGTTCTTCTTTGACCAATAACGATCACCCCGCGTGGCCTTGTCCATCGATTGCAGTGCCGCACCCGCGCCCGGCCACTTGTCCGAATCGGCTTCATCGAGGAACACGTCTGTTAATTTTTCCGACAACGCCTGTAGGCGCAAATATTGATCGTCCCGCATTACTGCCCCCCGAAGGCGTTCGATAAGTTAGGCGCGCGCTGCGGTTGCCACGTGCTTGGATCAACTATTGACGAAGTGCCAGGAGCCCAATAAAAGTCGTTGCCATAGGTTTTCTTCGAGCGGTTGATATTCCGCTGTGTGACGCCCGGTGACAAGCTCTCTGCGAGATTGTCGAACAAAAGTCGATTCCAGACGGTGCGCCAAAACCATAAATTCACGAGAGGAAGATTTCCAGTGACGAATTTTGTTGCGTCGGCACCAATGTGAGTGTCCTTTCCTTCTGCCGCATCCGTGCTGTTTTGATAGGCGATGTGCACTGGGTCGAATATCATAGATCCGAGCGGACCGCCGACTACTGAGCCAATTGCGGAGCCATAGTCTCGGCTCGTAAGCGCCGAATTAAGCATGTCACCTGCAAAGCCTGCGCCCCCGCCCTTCAATAAAGCCCTTACCCAAAACATCCCCGATTGCTTAGGATCACCCCACATTGCCTCAGGGTCCTTTCCGGCGAGTAGATCCTTTACTTGATTTGAAACCGCGCCCATGAGGGTTGTACTCAACACGAGCGCGGCGCCATAGGCCATCGGGCTTGCCAACAATGGGGCGCCTTCAGCTTTGTAATCCTGCGTTCGATACATGTCTGCCAAGCGCCCCCAATGCCGCGTCATCATGGCGATCGGGAACGCCTTGAACTGCATGAACGTCTTCTGCAGTTCGCCGCTCCACGTGCCCGGCGTGGCCGACGTGATCACCTTCGCGGCGAGGTCAGGGTTCAGCACGGCATACTCGCCTTCCTCGCGGATCATGCCAAGGATCTTCGGCACGATGTTGGCGGCCTGCTCGTGGCCGGTGCCGTAGATAGCGTCGGGAGTGAGGAAGTGATTGCCGCCGTACTCGCCGAGCTTCGCGGTATTGATGACACCCCAGTCTTCCGGGGTGATACCCGAACGGCCAAGCGAGCGGCGATCCCATTCGGTCAGATCGCCCCACGGCTTGCTTGCGATCTCGCCCAAGCCTTTCATCATCTGCGTCTGAAAGCCGGTGCGCAGCGCATCAGTCCATCCAGTAACGCCGCCGAGCTTCATGGTGGCGGCGGACAGGTTGCTCGCCCAGGTGGTCGATAGGTTGTCCGTTCCCCACCGGTTCAGTCCGTGCTCAAGCTGCTCGGCGATCAGCCCTTGCGACGACAGGTACGAGCGGAAGTCCTTGCTGCCGGGAAGCGCGAGGCGGGCCGCCGTGCCGAGCGTCTTGAAGAACGGAACCTTGTTATATCCGGCTGTCACGAACAGCGTACCGACGTCGCCCAGCGCTGCGAGTAGCGTGCTCTGAAGCTTGATGGCGCTAACTGCTGTTCGAGCATACTGAAACCGATTAGCCATCGCTGGATTGACCGGCGTATTCGTCGCGCCTGAGACATAGTTCCAGTAGGCGCCAACAGATGTCATACCGCCTTCGAGCGTGCGCAACTGCGTGTTGTCGTGCACGGCGGTGAGTTGGATTTGCGTCTGCATGTTGCGCGTCGGATTCGGGCCGTAGCGCTCGACAAGGCTGATGTTCTTCGCCATGCCGCTGATATGCTGATTCAGCGCGTCGAGCAGCGAGCCTTCACCGAATTCATTGTTATAGGCCATGTGCGCGTCAGCATCAGCGAAGTGCAGCACCCGGTGCGCGGAACCCTGATTCGCCCGTGCAGCGCCGCCGGTTGTCTCGCCCGGCACGATCTTGCTGACGCCGCCGTACGCGATGGTGTCCCATACGCCAGTCTCGCGCGGCGCCACGCCGACGCCCTTGGCTGCGATGTTCGCTTTCTCCCACGTCTCGCGATCGTCTCCAGTGAGCACCTTGCGCAGCGCGGCATCCGTCATGGGGTTGCCCGAGTCGTCAAGATACTGCTTGCGATCGAGCAGCGGCATCACCTTGTCGGCCCACGCCGAGCGCTGCGCGTCCGAGCCGTTGCCGAGCACCTTCGACTGAGAATGACGGATCGGCACGTAGCCATAGTCGAGCTGGCCGACGTTGCCACCCGCCGAATTGAAGCGCTCGCGCATGGCGTTCGTGGTCTTGCTGATCTGTTCCGCCGCACCCTTGGCGACTTCGTTCCCGGTTGACCCATCGGCACCACGGTAGATTTCGCGAATGATGTCGCGTTCCATCGCAGGATTGTCGACGTCGAAAGCGCGAGCAACGAAATTCTGCCCGTGCTTCATGGCGTCGATCGCGCCCATCGTGCCGCGCATGTAATCCGCTTTGATGCCGCCGATCTGCGCGTACGTTTCCTCGATGTCTCCCTTGACCGCCTTTTCTCGAGCTTTTTTAGCGTGAGCTTTTTCGGGATCGGAAAACAAGCGCTCCTGAATCCGGTCCGTGGTTTCGATCTGCTTGCTGATCTGCAGAAGCTTGCGCTGCTTGGCAAGTTCGGCTTCCTGCTCAAGCTGCTGCTTGGCGAACTCCGCGCCCTTGGCGGTGCGGTCTGCCGTCGACATGCCGCGCCAGGCGTCGATGTCCTGCGCGGCAACCGAGCGCATACCGGCGCGCACGCGGTTCTCGATACCGTCAATCTCGGCTTTCGTGAGCTGGCGGCCGGCGGCTTGCTGTACTGCATTGACGCACTTATCTCGCATCTCAATCCCCTGCAGAAATGAAACAGTTAGCCGCGACCTGCAACAGGCTGGCGTCCTGCAATGTGGCTTGGTGCTCGTCGTCGATGGTCTTCAGCAGGTCGCTTATCTTGCCTTCCTGCGGGCCTGCGTTGGCGTCGAGGTGTGCAACTATGTCGGGCTTCTCGATAGCGGCTTGGCGGACGTTCTGTTCGACCGGTGACGGTGCGGTTTCCGGTTTCGCGCCCGCAGCCTGAGTAGGTGCGGCAGCAACGGCTTCAGGTTCAGATGGTGCACGGTATGGAACATCGACGGGTTGATCTGTTCCAACCGGGCGCGAAACCGCATCAGACGGTGCTCTGGCTGGAACACTTTCGGCCTGATCCGCGACGCGCGTCGCACCAATCTGCCGGGCATAGTCGCCGAGCACATCACCACGCGCGAACTCAGGCGGCATCACGCTCGTGACATCGACCGGTTCGCCCGCATCCATCTGGCGCGCTG